>CAXHOY010000039.1:0-6850 GCA_964018265.1 uncultured Muribaculaceae bacterium | reverse complement strand
TTGTGAAAGTATCCCTCTATGCGGTTGTAGATTTCACTGCGCTCATTTTCGGGATTGTGCCGACCTACGAGAGCCGCACCTCCGGCATCGACCACAGTTATCGGTTTTTGCTCACGCGAACTGTTGAGGTAGATTTGGTGTGCCACCTGCTCCTTGCCCGAACCGCACTCTCCGAAGATGATTGCGTTGGCGTTGGTCGCAGCAATAGCCGTTATCTTTTCCTCAATCTTCTGCCATACCTCGCTTTTGCGTGGTAACAACTGATTGCCGAGTGTCAGTACGACGTGTTCAGGGCGGGCATACTTTTCAACCGTTTCAATCAGTTGCTTGTCAAGCGCAAGCCGCTGAACCACATCGACAGCTCCACCGCCACGCATCACATCAAAGCGTCAGTGTTCAGGTTATCCACTATGGCTATGACAGGGAATTTGTATCCCTCGGTCTTCAGCCAGTTAATAAACTCTTTTGCGGTACCGTCCGACAATCGTATTGCCGTGACGATGACCGCGCCGGGAGGCAGCTTTGCCGCCTCAACTTTTCCGGCTTCGATGCTATCCACAACGACAGGATCATAACCGGCTCGTGTCAACAAGCCTGCCATAATTCTCCCGTCGGATGCGGACGCATCTACAATGAGAATCTTGTTCATTGCTTCATTTAGTTTAATATTGGTGAGATTGGATTTCCCAATCTTTATTTCAAAAATGTCCCCCGACAATATTGCCGAGGGAATAAAGAATGTCATTGCGTGTTAGTACGTTATATTTTACAATCAGGTAATGTCATGAATTATCGATATGAATATTCAAGTTTTTCGCCTGAGGCGATAGACTTAGTATCTCCAACAAAATTCGGCTTGTCGGCATTGTAATTGCCAAAAGTATCACCATGATAGACTTTTATTATAAAATCTTCATCAGGTAAATTTTCAATTACAAAAGAAGCATCTACTTCGCATAAGCAATCAGCTTGGTCAGATGATGGGAATTCGACTATTGTCAAGGTTTTATCAGTGTACGATACTTGAATATTTACCTTGCCGAAATCACACGGATATTGCAACGAATTGAAACGGCAAATTACTTTCATAGGAATGTCACCGCACCAGATTTGAATTGTTCCATGCTCAAAATCAGCATCAGAGTCACTTGCGTCAGAATTTACAATTTCTAATTCATGTGTTTTACAACCCGTATTTTCAAGATGGTTTACACTTGGATACTTGCTTGTGAGATCTTCCACACTGGAACAAGAAACTGCCATTGTGGCAATTATCATAATTATCGCGATTATTTTCATAAATCAGTTTATTTTAACTTTTTTACCGTTGATTATATATATTCCTCTCTTGAGGTCGTTTTGTGCTTGCGATTCATTCTCGTACACGCCGATACATATACCTTGAAGATTGAATACCTTTACCGGCTCATCATTTGCTGTTTCAGTTATTTGCGGTGATGATGCGTACTGATTTACAGGAAGATGGTTATTAAACCATTCTATGTTTTTTCTTAGAGCGTTCTTAATCCTATCAGCTCTGAGTTGGGCGGTTTGTGTCGGGTCTTCATTCCACCGTTCACAGTCTTTTTCCCATGCTGAAGCAAGCGGAAGAACAATATCATCAATCGTTCCGTATATTTCAGATAAACGCGATGGATATACCTCGCCCCATACATCTTTCACTGCATCACAAAAATTACCATACTGGATAATCTCTCCTATCCAATGCGGTGTAAATCCGTAATGCACTTTCATTCGGAAAGTATAGTCGGTTTTATCCCGGTTGTAGCAAACGAGATCCCAAATTGGCCCCGCAACCCACTTGGCATTATCTCCCATATCTTTATGAAGGTAGAAACTGCCATGAAATCCATCGGGATTATCCATAATTTCCTGTAAGATGAAGAAGCGTGCCATACTTTCTACATCGAAATACTCTTCCCAAGTCGTTGAGGTCTTGTCGGTTGAATATATAGCAGAGTTTATAGCTTTAAATTCATTTGTCAGCCACCGCAACTGACCGGAAGATAAATCCTCCGGAGAATGGTAACGGAGAGTGAGATTCCATCTGCTACATTCCGGGATTGTAATTTGACATTCGTCATGATAGTTGTCAACCTCTACAAGCCAACCATACGGTATTATATTGGGATTCGTTTCTTGGTCTTTCTGTTCGTAGATGTTTACCCGGTTTTCATCAATGCGGATGGTTTCAGTAAGGAAATATAAGCCGATGTAATCTCCGTTCAGCACTACTTCAACCGGGCGAAAACTGGGAGTCCAAGCCATGTTCATAAGCCGACCCAACTGTAAACCTGCCACAGTGTTTTCCGTTGGTTTTAATAGGGCAAAATGCTTGTTCTTCGGCATACCCATGACCGATGTCTTTTTTGCAAACTTTATTTTGTATGGTTTCTTCGCGCCTTTCCATGATGAATGTCCTCGCCCGCGTATTTGCATAGGCAGTGGCTCTGATTCTGAGCCCAAAGCATCGTACTCACTGTTTTCCAACGGGTCAAGCCAATATTTGGCATCAAGATAATCCGTCTTTGATGTTATCGGTGTGCGATTTTCAGTTTCAATATACATCACAGGCAGCGTGCCGGATATTGTCACGGCAGTTGATGGCGGCTGTACGCCGGCGTCAATGTCATCAGCGCACGACACCAACAACATCGTTGCAATAAGGAGGGTCATTAATCTCATGTCTTTTTATTTTTGTTCACACGATAGATGAAATACTGATTAAAAGACTGCATGGGATATATTGCTTTTTAAAAAAAGTAGTCAGTTGAGGCAATTCTCCACAGGTTTAAGCAAATAGAAACAGCTTGTGCTTGCATAGTCGCGTAGATATGGGATATTTGAAATACAATCCGGTATATTCCGGGGAGCCAAACCATATTTAGTTTCGTAATGAGGATTTATAAGGTAGAGAGTTCTATCCGCTATATCCCATTTTGTCAAGGATACAATCTCTTCAAAAGCCTCTATTGTAAGGCTGGTATTTCGGATAGACATCAACTCATTGATCATCTCCTCGGATTCTCCAGCGTAAGTTAGAATGTGTTTATACACAGCACCCGGAAGAAGATGAATAAACGGTGCTTTTGAAAGCAACGCACTCCGGCATATTTGTTGATGTCCACCAAACGGCATTTGCCATGCAGGGAAAGCTAAGAATAAGACTCCGTTGTCTTTTAGAAATGAATATGCTGTTTCAAGTAAAGCGTATTTGTCGGCAATATGCTCAATTACATCATGGCAGATGATAATGTCAAACTTGTTATCGTATCCGGTTATTCTGAAGATATTGTCGCAGATAAAAGTACCGTACACATTTTCCTGTGAAAACAACTGTTTTGCTTCATTTATCCGGTTCTTGGAAATATCAACGCCTAAAACATTGCAACCGAGCTTGGCAAAGGGTAACAAATTACCTCCTTCGCCACAGCCGATTTCAAGAATAGCCGTATCCTTACATATATCATGATACTGCATGATATATGGTATAAAGTATTTCTCACTTGTTTTAGCAAGTTCTTTGAAATACTGATGTCTGTCAAAATGTCTTTGTTGCATCTTTGGGCATTAATTTACCCAATAGATGCAACGAGGACATTAAGACTGCATTACATTAACTGTCATTACCAATTCAACCTTATTCCAATAGGTATTGTGAACTCAAACGGTTTGTCTTGACGTATGGTTTTTATGTCTGTTCCCGGATTGAAATAGTAGCGGAACGATGGTTCGGCGTATATGCTGATTGATGGTGTCAGATGATATTGTAATCCAACTCCACCTTCAATCGACCATTGTAGGGGTACTGAGATTGTAGTACGGTCAAATTCTGGCTTATTCCAACCTTGTTCCCATTTCATAATTGACTGTGTGCCATTAACAGGAATATCAAGTGCAGCCCCACCTTGTCCATAAATGGAGAATCTATTGTTTCCAAATATGCGGTAGTTGAATTTCAGAGGTATGCCTATATAGTGAATACGCTGATTGATTTCAGTTTTTTCAATCTCACTTTCACGCATAAAGTCACTTCTAAGGAATGTGTACCTTATGCCGGATTCAACGCTCCATCTGCTTGATAATTCATAATTCAAAGACAGTCCGATTGTCAGCGGCATATAATGTCTGGATTTTTCACTTACCTCAATTTCATCAGGTTTTTCAGATGGCAGGTCCGGATCGGGACCGATAGGCATACGGTAGCGACTATCAGTATTCTGACCCATGTTGCCACTATATGCAAGTGAAAGGCTCCAATTATTGCCTTCATTATGTCTTATAGACACATTATTATCAGCTAATAATTCGTTGTCTTTAACAGTTGGTATTTTAGGTATGTTCGGTATTGTATCCTCAGGTATGTTATGTTCTGATTTATCAGGAATAACAGACACAGTATCTTCAGGAAGTTTTACTTCCGCGAGATTATCTCTTTGAGGTTCAGTTCTATGATATTCTACACTTGTCGCCGGCTTTATTTTATCTACCGGGATAGTATCTGATATGGACTCTCTTCCATTAGTTTCATTTGTTTTACTTCTGTCTGGTTCATTGGCGATCAAATTTATATTTGTTGTGTCTTTACGGTTTACGCCGAACCAAATCATTATAATAGAGAAAATCACAGCAAACAAGCCGATTATACCCATTCCAACACGATATTCGGTTATAAGCCTACGCAACATTGCTTTAGCATGGGATCACTGGGATGATGATGAATGGGGAGCAATTCCAAGAATTTCTCCAATCTCTTTATGGGACAATCCATCCAATACCGCAAGTCGAAACACCTTGCTGTATCCATCCGGTAGTTTGTCGATAATATTACTAAGTTCGTCCCACGAGAGGGCATTATCAACAGTGCTATCCTCATAAAGACTTTCACCTGATGTATCTGTCATGGGAACAGTTATGTGGTTTGAAGCCTCACGAAGATATTGTAGTGACAAATTCCTCATTATGGTTGTGAGCCATGACTCAAATTTTATAGGCTCAATCAATTTATCAAGAGCAGAGAACGCTATGATAAAGCCGTCATGCAATATGTCCTGTGCAATATCATGGTTATGGACACACGCCTCTATGACCTTCATCATTGAAGGCGCATAGAGATTATAGAGAAGTCCAAAGGCTTCTCTATCCCCTGATTGGCTTCTTTTTACGAGTTGCACAATATCCATTCGTATCAAATATATTAAAATTAGATGAAACTACTGTGAAAAGACTGCATGGAAAATTGCAAAAAAATTTCGCCCCATCTCTTAATCCACTATAACATAGCAATAAAGGATAGGCAAACATTATAATCTAACTGGTCTGCCTATCCTGCATATAATCCGATTGACCGAGGTGTTCCTCGGGACGAGCAAGCGCAAAGTATCAGTGGTAATACCATCAGAAATGCTATGATTGATTGTCGGTTCATCCGGTCAATGATTTAATGAGCAAAGTTACAACCAATAAAAATAAAAACTCTCAACATATGTTGAGAGTCAAGGATTTTAACACTGTCTGCCGTCTATTTTTGCAAAGCAAAATTTATTTACCGTCAACATCTGTACGACGAATAAAGTTTATCGTCTCTTCACCAAAGATGCCTTTAATATGCCACCGCATAGAAGTCGGCGTGAGTTCTTCAATCCGATAATAAAACCTATTATTAGGTTCGTCTCCGTTTTTATCATCAATGTCTGCTTGCCAAATCAACTCAATAAGAGGATAGTAAACATCTTCAATAGCAACAATTTTCCACGAATATTCTTTATCTTGTATAGGTGAGTTGTCCTCTTTAAGATAATAAGTTGTTAATGAGCCACTGTAACCGACAGTGCCAGCCGACGGAAAACTCAAATTTTCAGCAGATATATTATAAATCGTAGTGTATTCAGAATGGTCAGACTCAACCACCTCCCAATTTCCTGATAGGTAGTTTATTAAAATTGTCGGTTTGTCATCTTTATCGTCGCAGCTTGTGACGATGACTACCAGAATTGGCAGTAGCAGTAGATATAAATACTTTTTCATGAAAGTCTTTAATTAGTCGTGCAAAGTTACAACCAATAAAAACTCTCAACATATGTTGAGAGTCAAGGTTTTTAACACTGTTTGCCGTTATTTCTTCGCAATCGACTAAGATGCGTCGGCGTGATTTTTAGAAAAGATGCGATGTCTTTCAGTGAAAAAAGGTCGAAAAGGTCTGGGTAGCGGTTGACAAGTTCATCGTAACGCTGCTGTGGTGTCTTGACATATAAATCAACGTATCGGTCATAAACGGTTGTATATATTGCTTCAGTCGAGTGCATCACAATATCTTTGAAATTAGGTTCGGCATGAATCTTTTCATTGACATCATTGGTCGGAATGCAGTAAATATCACAATCTGATACTGCAACTATCGCCAGTTTAGACTTTTGCCCGTATATGCAAAAAGGCCAGTCGGCAACAAATCCTTCACCAAATACCAATCCCATCACATGCTCGGTACCATCGACTGAACGTGCCACATATTTAAGCGCGCCGGATTGTATAAACCCTATGTAACTACCAACCTTGCCGATAGAAACAAATTCCTCTCCTTTGGCAAAATGTCGCAGTGTGCCCTTGTTGACGCAAATCTCACGCCAAGCATCGACATCAATATGTTCAATATATGTATTGAAATTCTTTGTCATATAATGCAGTCTGCATCAGTCTGTGCAGAATATTATACAGAAAAAGCGCAGACCAACTATGCCACGTCGTGATTTTTGGGGTCAGCGGACAGGAGCGGTTGGTATTCCCCCCCCAGAGCAACATAGTCAACTGTAAAATGATTAACTTTGCGGAA
>CAXHOY010000038.1:0-17201 GCA_964018265.1 uncultured Muribaculaceae bacterium | reverse complement strand
GAGATCACCCTTCGAGCCCAAGGCTGGAATCCGCTTTCTGAATAAAATACAGATACACCAACCATCAAATGCGCCGTGCAAGCCAACGCCTTGCACGGCATTTTTATTATATTTTTTCAAAATTCGTCTAAAGATTTGGAAATTACATATAAAAGTCATTATATTTGCGCATAATTCTTCCTGTAAGAACAAACTAACATTATTAAACTCAAAAAAATCTTTATCCCATGAAGAAAACTTTACGAACATTGGCTCTCGCAGCCTTGGCCGCATTACCGTTTACTTCCGGCGCACAGTTGACCATCAAGCCCGTTTGGGTGAATGGTGTCCAAAACGGCGTCTCAAATCCTATCCCCGGTATTGATGGCGGATGGGGCAAACCGACCGCTTCCAATCCCGGAGCTGCAACCGTATGCCGTTTTGCAGTCGGCAAAGACGGAAAACTCCTCTTGAACAACCATAAGGAAAATGCCATTGTAGCATGGGACGGTGCAAACATGACCACTTTTGCCAAACTCCCTGATGTAACGGCAACCGGATGGGACGGCAACAACGCGTCTCCCGCCGACGCCAAGTGGAACGGCACTGCCATCACAACTGACGATGCCGGCAACGTGATCTACGGCTATTGCTTCATCGATGTAGACAAATCGCTGAAATACTGGGGCGTGGTTGATGCCGACGGGGCTATTACTGATGTAGAACTCTCTACTCCGCTCTCTGACCTCGGCAGCCATGGTCGTCTCGACATACTCGGGCACATCGTCGGAGATGTAAACAGCCAGAAAGGCGGTATCGGCTATGCTACCACTTCAGGTTCGAACAATGTTGTAATGTTCCACTTCAAAGGCGACGGCAAAAAAGTCACTTCGCTAACTGCCAAGTCATTTGAAGTCGCAGATCTCGCCAGCAACGGTCTGTATATCCCTTCTCCCAAGTATCTGACCATCGATGAAACACTCGCAAACGGCAAGCCCGAACAAGAGTTCTACCTACCGATGGGAGCACTGAATTCGGAGACTCTGACAAGCGGTACGCTTGCAAGCGGTGACGAATTATTGTTCGATTTCGGCAACCGTCAATACAACTCATCTGCTGTATTCGCGCTCGCTGATAAGAAATATATTGTCCGCAGCTACGTAACACCCGAAAATCCATTTGTTGAAATCCTGAATGCAAGGAAATGCGTCATGACCTTCGGCATCTTCGATCTCGAAGACGGCAAATGTGTCGCTTCATGGCAGGATTCTGAATTCTCAAATGCTTACGGCATGGGAACAATCACAGCAGAACCTGTAGATGACAAAACAGTCAATCTGTATATTTATGTTGCTACCGGATCAAAGGATGACGCAACCGGTACTCTTCCCGGTGGCTACGGTGGCATGTTCACAGTAACAGCAGGTGAAGTGGCAGCTGAGCCCGACGGTTCGAAAGAAAACCCCTATCTCATCGCTACAGCCGAAGACCTCTGCAACGCTTACAGCAAGACCGTAGTCGGACAGCTCGTCTACTTCAAGCAGACAGCCGACATCGACATGGCCGGAGTCACAGAATACACAGCTCTCACAGGTTACGACTCTGAGTACAACAAGTCAATCTACTATGACGGCGACTACCACATCATCTCAAACTTCGCTCCGGTTGACCGTATTGCAGGAACAGGTGCAAACGCATATTATGACACCACTATCTTCGGTACTCCTTCAGGAACTATCAAGAACCTCGGCATCGTTGACGCTAAAGTCGAGACCGACTGGTATGAAGCAGGCATTCTCGGTGGTTTCGCAGGCACAGCCGCACAAACAGCCACATCTGAAATGAATATCGACAATGTATTCGTAACAGGTACAATCAAGGGTGGCGCCAGCACAATCGCAGGCGGCATGTTCGGTACATCCGGACAATCTGTCAACATCACCAACTCTTATGTCCAGGTTGAAATCGACGGCCAGAGCTACTCGGCCGGCTTCATCAGCAAGGCTGCCACCGCAACAAACATCACAAACTCTTATGCTTCTGCAAGCGTCAAAGGCGCGACCACAGCTCTTGTCGTGGCATGTGACCCCGCAAATCCGGCCGACATCACATTTAACAATGTCATCGCATTCGGAACAGGCGAAGCTGCCAACGTGCCCACAGTCGGTGCTGCCACAGTCGTTCCCGCATTCGACGCCACCGCCATCGCAAGCATCCAAGCTTGGGAAGCCTTCAACAAGAAAGACCTTTTTAACGGTCTTCCCGCCCTCAACTGGCAGAACAACAGCGGCGCAGGCATATTTGACGCCGAAATCGACAACAGCGACGCTCCCGCGGTTTACTACAACCTCCAGGGCGTAGAGGTAGCCAACCCCGACAACGGTGTATATATCGTCCGTCGCGGCAACAAGGTCACCAAAGAACTAATCCGCAAGTAAACACTACAGACATAATTCAATCATCTGTCGGCGGGCATTCGATGCCCGCCGACTTTGTTTTCATGGCGTGCCCGCATAAGAGACCGGAGGAAAAACGGGCATAATTGTTTTTATACTCCAATCCACTGCCTACATTTTCAACGTTTTTCAACTTCGCATTGGCATATAGTAAAAAAACGGCTAATGATTTGGAAATTACATATAAAAGTCGTTATATTTGCGCATATTTCATCCTGTAAGAACCAACTAACATTTTTCACAACTTAAAATCTTTATTCCATGAAGAAAACTTTACGGACATTGGCTCTCGCAGCCTTGGCAGTATTTCCGTTTGCAACAAGTGCGCAACTTATCATCAAACCGGTTTGGGTCAATGGTGTCGAGAATGGTGTAGCCAACCCCATTCCCGGTATCGACAGCGGTTGGGACAAACCAACCGCGTCTAATCCTGGCTCAGCGACAGTATGCCGTTTTGCAGTCGGCAAAGATGGCTCACTGCTTATGAACAACCACAAAGAAAATGCTATCGTCGCTTGGAATGGTGTCGAAATGACAACATATGCCAAACTCCCTGACGTAACAGCAACCGGATGGGACGGCAACAACGCGTCTCCCGCCGACGCCAAGTGGAACGGCACTGCCATCACCACTGACGACGCCGGCAACGTAATCTACGGATATTGCTTCATCGACGCAGACAAATCCCTGAAGCACTGGGGTGTGATTGATGCCAACGGCAAAATTACCGACATCGAACTATCTACACCTCTATCAGATCTCGGCAACCATGGTCGTCTTGATATACTCGGTCACATCGTCGGAGATGTTAACAGTGTGAAAGGAGGCATCGGCTATGCCACAACTACCGGCAAATGCGACAACGTAATCATGTTCCACTTCAAAGGCGACGGCAATAAGGTCACTTCCCTCACTGCCAAATCATTTGAAGTTCCCGGTCTCGCCAGCAACGGACTTTTCGTCCCCTCGCCGAAGTATCTCACTATCGACGAGACGCTTGCAAACGGCACCCCCGAAAAAGAATTCTATCTGCCGATAGGTGCAAGCAATACACCGACTATGATTGATGGAACCCTCGCATGCGGTGATGAGTTGCTTACCGGCTTCGGCAACCGTATGTACAACACATCAGCAGTATTCAGTCTGGGAGGCAAAAAATATATCGTCCGCAGCTATGTAGATCCGGAAAATCCCAAAGCAGACATCCTTCCGACATGGCACAGAGTGATGACCTTCGGCATCTTCGACCTTGACAACGGCAAATGTGTAGCTTCATGGCAAGGTTCTGAATTCGCCAATGCTTACGGCATGGGGACAATCTCAGCAGAACCCATTGACGACGAATCTGTCAACATCTATATTTATGTGTCCACAACATCAAAAGAAGACGTTTCCGGCACTCTTCCCGGTGGCTACGGCGGAATGTTTACCGTAACTGCAGGAGAGCCTGAGCCCGACGGTTCGAAAGAAAACCCCTATCTCATCGCTACAGCCGAAGAACTCTGCAACGCTTACAGCAAGACCGTAGTCGGACAGCTCGTCTACTTCAAGCAGACAGCCGACATCGACATGGCCGGAGTCACAGAATACACAGCTCTCACAGGTTACGACTCTGAGTACAACAAGTCAATCTACTATGACGGCGACTACCACATCATCTCAAACTTCGCTCCGGTTGACCGTATTGCAGGAACAGGTGCAAACGCATATTATGACACCACTATCTTCGGTACTCCTTCAGGAACTATCAAGAACCTCGGCATCGTTGACGCTAAAGTCGAGACCGACTGGTATGAAGCAGGCATTCTCGGTGGTTTCGCAGGCACAGCCGCACAAACAGCCACATCTGAAATGAATATCGACAATGTATTCGTAACAGGTACAATCAAGGGTGGCGCCAGCACAATCGCAGGCGGCATGTTCGGTACATCCGGACAATCTGTCAACATCACCAACTCTTATGTCCAGGTTGAAATCGACGGCCAGAGCTACTCGGCCGGCTTCATCAGCAAGGCTGCCACCGCAACAAACATCACAAACTCTTATGCTTCTGCAAGCGTCAAAGGCGCGACCACAGCTCTTGTCGTGGCATGTGACCCCGCAAATCCGGCCGACATCACATTTAACAATGTCATCGCATTCGGAACAGGCGAAGCTGCCAACGTGCCCACAGTCGGTGCTGCCACAGTCGTTCCCGCATTCGACGCCACCGCCATCGCAAGCATCCAAGCTTGGGAAGCCTTCAACAAGAAAGACCTTTTTAACGGTCTTCCCGCCCTCAACTGGCAGAACAACAGCGGCGCAGGCATATTTGACGCCGAAATCGACAACAGCGACGCTCCCGCGGTTTACTACAACCTCCAGGGCGTAGAGGTAGCCAACCCCGACAACGGTGTATATATCGTCCGTCGCGGCAACAAGGTCACCAAAGAACTAATCCGCAAGTAAACTCCACAATCATAATTCAATCATCTGTCGGCGGGCATTCGATGCCCGCCGACATCGTATTAAGACACCGGAGACTCCATGGAGACAAAGATCATCAATGCAAGTCCATGAAAATTGACTTTAGCGACAATGCTTGAACTTTTTTTTGCTCATAAGCATTTAATTCGTACTTTTGCATTGAAATTTATTAGCACATTAAAAGGAATATGGTAAATCGCATTCTTATAAGAATAAAAGTAGTGCAGATGCTCTACTCTTACTTGCTGACACGAAGCGAATTTAAAATAGATTCAGCACCCGAAACAACTTCCAAGGACAAAAAATATGCTTACGCGGTTTATCTGGATTTTCTTTTCCTTATTCTTGAACTTTCAGGTATACGTTTCCGCCGTGCTGACGGCTCTCTGAGTCCTGCCATAGACATTGACCGCATCATAGGCAATAACCGTGTGGGAAAGGCTCTCTATGACAACGACACTATCAAGAGCATCATCCTGCGCTCAGGTGCGACAGTCGAAAGCTTTGATGCCATTCTTCAAAATCTGTCTGACAAAATCGTCAATTCATCTGCCTACCGCGACTATAAGAAAATCAAATCACGCAGCCTTGCAGATGACGTGCGCTTCTGGCTCACGGTTTTAAACACAAGCCTGGCCAAAGACGACCAGGTGCTTGAAGTGCTGCGTAGAAATCCTGACTTCACAATCGCCGGTTTCAACTCCGGCATACGTCAGCTCTCGGACACACTGACATCATATCAGGACTCACGCATGACATATGTCAATGCAGGCAAGGAACTTAAAACCTCACTCGACAAGGCTTATGAGCTTTATTACAGCATCTTCGTGCTGATGATGGAGATTACCGAGCTTCAAGCCCAAAGACTCGACAACGCCAAGACCAAATATCTCGCGACACCTGAAGAGCTCAATCCCGACACACGATTTATCGACAACCGCTTGATCGCACGTCTCCATGAATCCGAAGCTCTGCAAGACTACCTCACCGAACATCCCGTAAGCTGGGCTGACGATCCGTCGCTCGTCCGTTCTTTGCTCGACAGCATCCTGGAGTCCAAGCTCTACGCCGACTACATGGAATCGCCGGCCAATGACTACACAGCCGACTGCGAGTTCTGGCGCAGCGTTGTCCGCAGCATCATCCTGCCGTCGGACGATCTGGCCGAAGCACTTGAGACAAAATCAATCTTCTGGAACGACGACCTGCCGATCATGGGCACATTCGTCACCAAAACGCTCAAACAATTTGCTGGATCAGAAGACAGCGAGCTCAAATTCCTGCCTCAATACAAAGACGATGAAGACGAGAATTTCGGACCCGATCTCTTCCGTCTGGCCGTCGAAAACCGCGAGACATACCGCTCATATATCGACCGATTCATCAACGCATCGCAATGGGATCCCGAACGCCTGGCGTTCATGGACATCGTCGTGATGATCGCCGCCATAGCCGAGCTCATCAACTATCCTGCAATCCCTGTGCCCGTCACCATGAACGAGTATATCGAGATCGCCAACAGCTACAGCACATCGCGCAGCGGACAGTTTATCAACGGCATCCTCTTCTCTGTAGTGCGCTATCTCAACGAAGAAGGCATCATAACAAAACAATAATATATAACTCAATAATAAAACAATAACCATGCTTACAAACACTATCCTCCTTCAGGAAGCAGCACCCCAGGGTGGCGGCTTCTCAGGCATCATCATGATTGTGGCTCTTATCGCCATCTTATATTTCTTCATGATCCGCCCGCAGCAGAAACGTCAGAAAGAAATCCGTAAATTCCGCGAAGGCCTCGGCAAAGGCGACAACGTTGTCACAGCCGGTGGCATATATGGCAAAATCCGCGACATCTCCGATACTTATTTTCTCGTTGAAGTTTCTGACGGTGTACGCATCCGCGTAGACAAAGGGTCTGTGTATCCTTCTGCATCCGACGCCAATCAGGCAGCCCAGGAAAACGCTGACAAAAAATAATCAGCCCTCACACAAGACCGGGCCATCATGGATGTCAGGCCATACATAAACAAAGTCAAGGATGTCTTCCGCTCCCAGCGCGGACGGGACATCCTTGTCTTTTTGGTTTTTCTTGTCATTGCGACAATTCTCTGGAGCATACTGTCGCTCAACGAAGAAGACCAATACGACGTCAGAATGCCGGTGAAACTGACTCACGTGCCAGACACAGTCACAGTCATCTCAACCCCGCCATCCACTGTCAGCGTCAGCCTCAGAGCCAAAGGCACGCAAATCCTCAAACAGTCGTTTGGAAGAACACCCGAACTCGAAATCGACTTCAGGGTTTTCAGAAGTCAGAATACTATCCTGCTGCGCAATGCTGACATTAAAGCGCTCGCCCGTCAGGCATTCGGCGGAGCGTCAATCCTGGTCGCCTCTCCCGACTCACTTAACCTTGCATTCACTACCCGCAAAGGCGTGGCACTGCCTATCGTCATCGACTATAAGGCTACAGCCGGGCCTCAATCGACAATCACAAGCCGCCCGACACTCTCGGTTGACACCGTGCTTGTCTACTCCACCTCGCGGATACCTTACAGCATCAACGCCATCTCGACCGAACCAATACGCGTCACCGATCTCAACCAGAACACCACCATAAAGGCACGTCTCATAGCCCCCGGGAGGAGTCGTGTAATCCCCGACAGCGTCGACGTCACCTTCCACGTAGAACCGCTGATCAGCAAGACCCGCAAAGTCGTGATCGAACCCGTAAATGTACCGGCCGGAGTAAAACTCATCACATTCCCGGCGCAGACAGAAGTCCTGTACATGGTTCCGATGAGCCTATACAACAACAGTGACCCCCATTTCAGAGTGCTTGCCGACTATAACACCATCTCTCCATCATCAAAGAGTCACCTTATCAAACTCAAATTACGGGATGTGCCGTCAGAACTTCAGAACGTGCACCTCGCTGCCGACTCGGCAGAATACATAATCGAAAGACGATGACACGACTGATAGCCATAACAGGCGGCATAGGGGCCGGCAAATCAGTAGTCAGCAACATTCTACGCACCATGGGCTACGATGTATATGACACCGACTTCGAAGCCAAGAGACTAATGGACAACGATCCAGTCATCAAACAACGTCTTTGCTCAGAGATCTCACCTGACGCTGTCTCTGCTGACGGAGTCATTGACCGGCGCCACATATCATCAATTGTATTTGCTGACAGCGAGAAATTACAGACTCTGAATGCCATCGTCCACCGGGCCGTCATCGATGATATCACCGGATGGCGTACACAGGCTGACCATCGTGACACAATCTTTGTCGAGACTGCAATCCTCTATCAAAGCGGTCTCGATCATATTGTCGATGAAGTGTGGGAAGTAATCGCACCAGAATTTATCCGTATCCAACGCGTAATGAGCCGCAACAATTGCAGCCGCGAGGAAGTCATAGCCCGCATAGAAGCCCAGAACTTCTCCCCCGCTGAAATTCACGACTCAGTCAATACCATCGTCAACGACAACGACCGCCCAATCCTGCCGCAAATCACCCGGCTTCTGAAACTATAAACCACACCTCTACGGGCTGCAGTATCAAACTTGTCCACCTGCTGTGACTATAAAAATATTGGCCAAAGGCCAAATGTATAATTTATTTAATTTTGGCTAATATTTACTAATATTATTGTGGATTAAAATCTGAATACACTATATTTGCAAAAACCTAAACAAATAATACCATTCACCTTATCACATTGCTTTATCTCTAAGCATCATCACATTACTCGCCATGTATTTCATCAGACTTCTTCGAAGTTGTCTCGTTCTGCTCTTCCTATCACCTGCAGGCACATCAGGGATACATCTATTCGCATATCCCTCTGACAACATTACGGCAAGCAATCAACAAAACACAATCCAAAACGTCAGTGGAAGAATAATAGACTCAAACGGTGAACCGGTAATCGGGGCTACTGTAAAAGTTGACCAGACATCACTCGGAACCATTACGGATGTCGACGGACTGTTTTCCATAAAGGCGTCCAAAGGTCAGAAATTGACAATATCGTGCATAGGATACGACACTAAGCAAATAGGCATTGACAACGATCATCTCGAAATCACACTCGACGACCATAATTCCCAGCTCGACGACCTGGTGGTGATCGGCTATGGCAAAGTGAAAAAAGTTTCTTTGACCGGCTCCGTGTCGAGTGTCAGCGGCAAGGATCTTCTGGCCGCTCCGATGCAGAGTGTTTCAAATTTACTGGCAGGAAATTCAGCGGGCTCACGACTATACAGACAAATGGCGTTCCTGGCGAAGACGATGCGTCTATTTTAGTCCGCGGAGGCATGAGCGGTTTCGGCGCGCAGTCTCCGCTGGTACTTGTCGACGGTGTCCAGCGCAACATGAACCTCGTCAACCCCAACGACATCGAATCTGTCTCTGTGCTCAAAGACGCCGCAGCAGCCATCTACGGCATACACGGATCAAACGGTGTGATTCTGATCACAACCAAGAAAGGACAAGGAAAACCACAGATCAATTATTCCGGATCTGTCTCAGCCATCAATAACACAGCTTTTCCTGAATATCTTGACGCCGCCGAATTTATGTACTACAAAAACAAGGCGTTGATGATGGACGGATTTGATCCGCTCTACAGTGCTGAAATCCAGCAAAAGGTGCTATCAAACGACCCAGACAGTCCTTGGGGCGAGACCGACTGGTTTGATGAAATATTCCGCACGGCCTTCATGCAGCAGCATAACCTGTCGGCCTCAGGCTCGACTGACCGGATAAACTACTATGCCTCGCTGGGCTATATGAGCCAGGAAGGCACAGTCAAGCACACCGATTACAGCCGCATCAACGCCCGTACAAATCTCGACATCAAGGTGGCCAAAAATCTTGATTTTGCAGTGACAATGTCCGGCATCAAGACAAACCGCAACGCACCGGCCGAAGACCTCTTCTATAAACAAAGCGCCATAAACCCGATCAGACAGGCCTCCAACACAGCCCCGGTCATCAAAAAAGAGTGGAACGGCTACACTCTCGCTTGGAAGGAAGGCGAAGAAATCAATGTCAACCCCGTTGCGGCCCTCGAGAAATCAGGATATGCCAAACTCGACAACTGGATATTCAACTCGACGTTCAAACTCGAATATGACCTGTCAGATCTATGGGAGCCTCTCAAAGGTCTCAATATTTCGGCTTTCTTCGCCTACGATTATAACCACGGCGAATCCCGCACATTCACCCAAGGCTACAAACTGTTGGCGTTCAACAACAATACGCTTGAAGCCCGGGAAGAGACATCCTATGGCATAGGCATGGAAAAAGCGCTGAAAAGAATTTCTGACAACTACTGGACGTGGCAATTCCGGCCCGCACTGAGCTATAATCGCAAATTTGGCAGTCACGACATTTCATTCCTCGCTTTTTATGAGAAATCGCGCAACTACAACGATATGCTTGCCGCCTGGGCCAAAGGTTACATCAGTGACTATCCGGTCGACATCACCATAGCTCCTAACCGCAAGGATGGTGTCGAACTGCCTCAAGGCCATTTCCAATATACCGGAATGGCATCCTATGCCTTCAGATTGAGTTATGGATATGATGAGAAGTATCTTGTAGATCTGGCCATGCGCCGCGACGGTTCATATGTCTTTGCTCCCGAAAACAGATGGGGAACATTCCCGTCTCTGTCCGGAGCATGGGTGATGTCACGAGAGAACTTCATGAGCGACATAAACTGGCTCGATCTGCTGAAAATACGCCTGAGCTATGGCGAGACAGGCTCTGACGATGTGACGCCATTCCTCTATAACACCACTTATTCAAAGGCTACCAACAGTTTTGTGCTCGGTGATGCATTATATTCACAATATTACGCAAATCCGGTCTACACCTTCCGCGGCCTGACATGGGCGCACACCAAAACATATAACCTCGGACTCGACTTCTCGCTGTTCCACTCCAGACTCACTGGCGAAATAGATGTTTTCTACAAAAAGACCACTGACATCCTCGAAAGCAGCAGCGGCTCTTACCCTCTATCTCTGGGAGGTTTCTATCCAAGTGTTTCCAATACAGGAGCTGTCGACAACCGAGGATTCGAGATCACGCTGACCCACCAGAACACCGTCAACCGCGACTTCAGCTATCGTGTGCGCGGATCGTTCTCTTTTGCCCGCAACAAACTTCTGAGAGCAAAAGTGTCTGACAACTATCCCAACCACCGCGGCATATTCGGGAAACCATTGGGTGCGCGAATAGGCTTCAAAACTCTCGGCCTCTTCCAGACTCAAGAAGAGATCGACACATACCCTGTACCGCCATCTCCTTGCGACCTGAAACCCGGCGACATCATATACATGGACGTCAACGGCGATGGTAAAATAGAGTGGAAAGACGATTATGTCGTGATCGGATACGGACAACTTCCGGAGATCAACTTCTCGTTTAACATCGATCTGAATTACAAGAACTTCTATCTGACTTCCGTGTGGCAGGGCGTCTCTCACTGCGACTATATGCTTCAAGGCGAATATGACAGCGGTGTCATCGCTCCTACAGTCTATGGCCAGCCATTCATGACAGGCAACTCACCGAAATATCTCATAGAGCAGGCGTGGACTCCGGAAAATCGGGATGCAAAGTTTCCGCGACTCTCTACTGTCTACAATCCCAACAACGACCAACTATCTGACTGGTGGCTCGTCAATGGTGAGTATCTGAGACTGAAAAATCTTCAGATCGGCTACAATTTTCCTCAGAAATGGCTGAAAAACACGCCATTCTCTATGATCAACATTTACCTGGCAGGAACAAATCTTCTGACATTCAGCCATTTCAAATACATCGATCCTGAGAGCCCGTCTGTATCAAACGGCTACTACCCTCAGCAGAAAACCTATACGTTAGGCCTTAATGTTTCATTCTGATACCTATCGCAAAATGACAAGAATAAAAAACATTGCAATAAGCATAGCCTTGCCGACACTTCTGAGTTCTTGTGTCGACACTCTCGATGTCAACCGCACCGATGCGGTTTCAGACGCAGCCATATGGAGTTCAGTAGAGTCAAGCGACGCCTACATCACAGCTTCATACCAGATTTTCTCTTACGACACTCAGTTGGCAGGATGTGACGTACGCTTTTGGGACTGTTTCTCCGATCTGATCAAATCATCATCATGGGATCTCTATAATGCACCCTACAACCAGCATCTGTTCTACGGACTGACCTCAGGGGTCAATGGAGCAGGACCATTTGAATGTTGGAGCGCGCAATACGATTTCATCCGCGCGGCCAATATGTGTCTGATAAATCTACGAAGATATGGCTCCATCTTCACTCATGAAGAAGCTCTCAAACGCGAAGCTGAGATACGCCTCTGCCGCGCATACTCTTACTTTCTTCTGGCACGTGTCTACGGTGGTGTGCCACTTCGCACGGAGACATCCGGGTCTCACGGCATAAGCGACGGCGCATATGAGACCGATATTCCGATGGCGCGTGCCAGCGAGGAAGACACTTACGGTTTTATCCTCGACGAACTCGATTTTGCCTCCAATCATCTGCCTGACAATCTAAGCTCTGGCTGGCTGCGCGGCCGCGCGACAAAAAAAGTAGCGTTAGCGCTTATGTCTCGCATAGCTCTATATGCTGAACGATGGGACATCGCAGCTAAAGCGGCGGAAGAATGCGGGAAATGCCAAGGTGTCGGTCTCGACTCTGATTTTGCACATCTGTTCACACCCGACGGTGTCAATTCGCCTGAAGTCATTTATGCTATCCAGTATGTCAAGAACAGCGCCGAGCGCCATCATCTGTGGGATTCAAAAGTCTCACCCGGTGGAGATTTCGCCCTCAACAGCAAAGGGGCGGACGCCAGGCTGCTTCCTACCGCCGAGCTTGCCGACTTATATGAATGGAAGGACGGCACCCCATTCGACTGGTCGACATGGCAGAGCGACGGACATGCTGACCCGTTCAGCGACCGCGAACCTCGTTTCCAGGCCACAATACTCTATGACGGGGCCGCGTGGCGTGGCCGCACGATAGAGTCAGGAGTAGACGGAGCTGACGGATACACCGAGTTCCGCCGCACCGGGGCCGGAGGCGGCAAGACTTGCACAGGCTACTATTTGCGTAAATTCCTGCAGGAAGACAATCTCCGCTTCGGCGACAGCGAAGATGGCAGTTGGACGCCCGACATAGTGATCAGGTATGCTGAGGTTTTACTCAATCAGGCTGAAGCATATGTGATGACTGATTTAAACGGGAATCAGTCTAAAATACTCGCATGTATAAACGCCATCCGTTCCCGCGTCGGTCTGACAGATAAAACACGCGACGACATCTCGACTGTAGATAAAGCCATGGCTCTCATACGTGACGAACGAGCCAAAGAACTTGCCGCCGAAGGGCTGAGATACTGGGATCTGCGCCGCTGGAACCTTGCCAAAGCCACTCTTGGCGGAACTATGATGCATGGCGTCAAAATCAGCTATGAAAATGGAGCGGTGACCTACCAGACCGTTGATTGCGACGGAGGAAGCACTCGCATCTATGACGAACGCTACCGATATTTCTCGATTCCGGTCGGCGAACTGTCTAACAACAAACTCTGCACAAACAACGAAGGATGGTAACCCAATAAAAAGATATACCCAAATGAAATTCAGAATCATCATACCCTTTATACTTTTTGTTGTCACCTGTCTTGGAGCGGGATGCGAGAAGGCGATGCCCGAATTTGTCCATTCCGACAATCTGATTTCTCAACTGGCCTGCGATGCGACCAACCACGGAAGCATCCCGCGCATCTTGGGACGAATAATCGAATATGACAAAGACGGCAACGAACTTCCCGCCGGTTTCTCGCTCGCTGATGCCGAAGGAGGATCAGGCGTGATTATCGTGACCGTGCCTTATGAAGAACGTAAAACTTTCGACCTCACATCTGTCTTCCTACGCGCATCAATCTACTATGATGCGGTAATATATCCGTCGCTGACCAACAAGCGACATGACATTCTCGTGACCGAAGACAATCCCGGTGGTCTTCTTATCAGTGTAAAATCAGGCATAGGTTCGGTGCGCAACTATCGCATCATGGGCTATTATGCACAATGACTTCAACCATGAAACCAAACTTCCATATTCTATTCCTTGCTTTTGCCCTTTCATTGACATCTCTGTGTTCATGCGGCGACGACATGTTTGACAATGACGGCAAAGATGCTTTCATTGTAGGTCAGGATGGCATAGGTTCTCTGACCGTAAAAGGCCGCTCCGGCACAATCTACAGGTCGCGCATGTCCGGAGACACTATCTATATCAAGATCAATCCATCGGTGGATGCTGAAGAGGAGCTCAACGGCGTTACACCAACTTTTTACCTCTCGCTCGGAGCCACAGTCTCTCCGGATCCGTCCCAAGCTCAGAACTTCGCACAAAAAGGCGGCGTGAGATACACCGTCACTTCCCGCGACAAAAAAACAGAGACAAGCTACATCGTCACCTATGGAGTAAGTGACGTTGTGCCTTATGGCGAAGGATACACCCTGGGGCAGAGAATGATCTTCAAAGACTTTTCAGAACTCGGATATCCGGGACAGCTGTTTGTCGAACAAGACTACGACACCCGTCTTCATGGAGACCTCAACGGATACGTAGCCTTTTGCGGTCACAAACACTTGATTCTTTTCGCCAGACAATATTCAGACCCACATATGGACTTCCCGGAGTTAGACATCGCCACTCCCCAACTCGCCTTTAGAATTTACAACAGAGACGATCTGTCATATGCCGGAAATCTAAACCTCGGCACGATTGCGTCAACTGACGTCAGGGCCATGACCTCAGACTCAAAGGGAACACTGCTCGCGTCGGTCTCAGACGGAGCAAACAGCGAAATCTACTATTGGGACAACTGGACTGATGCTCCTAAGCTTCTGTTACGTCTTGACAACAATATATGCTCGGCTATCGATGGATCTAACTATCTGCAGGCTATGGGCGACATCCACTCGACAGCCAACATATCGGCCCCTGCCCCTCGCGATTCAGAAGGCAAGCACTACATGATCCACATTGAAAACGGTGCAGCCACCAACATCGCAACAGTCAGCACCGGCTTGCCAAGTGACGCTGACAACGGATGGCAGATGATCGCACCTCTTAGCACAATCGACAGACCATCGTTTGCCACCGGATACACCGAAAACAGATATTGCTACATTTCAACCAATGCCTATTCCGGCAAAGTCCGCTGCCTGATGCCAAACGTCCTCAACGGAGATTTCGAACAATACTGGCAACCGGCCAACGGCATGGCCTGCGAACGCTACGGAGCACGAAATCCCTATGTCTCCCCCTTGTTGATCAACGGCAAGACATATCTGATGGTTATGATGGCAACAGACTGGGACTGTCATAACGATGTCGTTGATGCCCACGACCTTCATAGCCGTGTGGCAGGTTGCGGAACAGGATTCTGCATCGAAATCGGAGTATCATGGAGTTTCGGCACTTCGGGCGACTGGTTCTATGACGAAGACAACCATGAGGCATGGCTCGCCTACTACAACGGAAGATATGGCATCTCGATCTATCGCCTAACATGTTATGAATAACCGCTTGCGAATAAAACAATCTGAATATGAAGATTAAAAATATAATGTTGACAGGAGTTGCAGCGTCTATGATCGCACTCTCATCCTGCAAAGACAACGAAACAAACGACTGGCTCTCTCAGGCACCGATACCTCCGATTCCGCCATATGAAAATGAGACAGTCGACCTAAACAAAGTCAAAGCTGTCTCAATAGACAGTGAGGCTAACTTTGAATATCTCGCATCAAAGTCGGCTATCGACCGAGAACTTATGCGCATGAAAGAATACGGCTTCAACACCATATATCTTGACGTAAAACCCGGCAGTGGACGTGCCTTGTATAAAAGTGACATACTCGACTACTGCAACTCATATGGCAACATAATCGTTCAGCGTGACTATGATGACTATCTCGGATATTTCATAGAGAAGGGCAAAGAACTCGGCATTGACATCATTGCTACAATCTTTACTTGCGGATGGGCTATAAACTATGAAAACGGCATCCAGGAAGGCTTTCTATATGACAACCTCGACGAGTGGCGTAATGAAATACAAGTGCGCAATGACATCGGCTCCGACCGGCTTGTGAGCGATCTCGAAGAAACAAAAATAACACCGGTATACCTGTCGCCAGCGTCAACGAAATTCCAGCAATTCATAGTCAACGTCATCAGCGAACTTGTTAGCAACTATCCTGATCTCAAAGGCATAAATCTCGACTACCTCAGATATGGTGAGAGTGATAAAGGATGGTATGGCTTAGGAGATGTCGATCTTGAGGCATATGCCCGCTATTGGAATGAACCAAAACCTGATCCTCAGGAAATCATCGAATGCAGAACCGGAGCTCCGGGTCCGAAATTTCCGCAGTGGGTCGAATACAGATCGGCAACCGTAAAAATGGTCACCGAGAAGATACAAAAAGCAGTCAAGGCAATCAACCCTGACTGCGAGATTCAGATGTGGGCGTCGTCTCACTGGCCCTCCCGATACGGCAATGGTCAGAACTGGGCAAGCACAAACTATATTCCGCAGGGTTATCCATATACCGAAAACTACAATCAGACCGGATGCGCCGAACTTCTCGACACATTTGTCTCCGGTGCATATACAACACAGGTCTGGGAATACGAAAATCCCGCAAACGAATGGTGTATCGAGACATTCTGCAGACAGTGGCCCGAATATATCATGGGGGCTTGCAAATGCGTTGTGGCTATACCGGCCTATGCATTTATGGACGACCCCGACAAGATGGCAGACGCTGCATATCTTTGTCTACGTTACTCCGATGGCTTTAGAGCCTTTGAACTGAGCTACATGAACCAAGGCAATTTGTGGGAAGCTGCAGTCAAAGGATTTAAGCGCTACGAAAATCCCAACGACACATCAGGAGATGACGAACTCGACTACTAATACCTGAACGATCCTGCAAAAAAGCAAGACAGGTCGGACTGGTGATTGCCAAAAGGCTTGGCTTGTCTGACTCGTCTGACTTGTCCGACTCGTCCGACCGGCGATCGCTGAAAGGCTTGGCTTGTCTGACCCGTCTGACTTGTCCGACCTGTCGGATCGGTGATTGCCAAAAGGCTTGGCTTGTCGGGTCAGCGGACAGGAGCGGTTGGTATCCCCCCCCATGAGCAACATAGTCAACTGTAAAGTTTCGATAGGCGATACA
>CAXHOY010000037.1:0-22008 GCA_964018265.1 uncultured Muribaculaceae bacterium | reverse complement strand
AACGGCCATCTCGGCCTCCCCGTGCCCAACTACGTCGACGAATGCGTCTCGACCAAGATCGTCAAGCTCATCCAGTCCTACACTGGCGTGGTCAACAAAATGGTCTGGCGTAAATTCTAAAAACAGTCCCTATTATATACCATTCCCATATTTAATGATTACATATCCTCCATTGGTTTCTATTATTACAATTACGTATAATAGAGGTGAACTGATACATAGGTGCATTGAAAGCATTCAAAGGCAGACGTATCAGAATTATGAGCATATCATAGTTGATGGTAATTCATCAGATAATACCGAACAGATTGTTAAATCATACAACGATTCTCACATCAAGTATGTCAAACTTAATAAGAATGGGTGTTCATATCAGATGAAGGAGGGTTCTAAAATTGCAAAAGGCAAGTATGTAACTTTCCTTGATGACGATGACGAATATCTGCCCAACAAGATAGAAAAGCAGGTAGAAAAGTTTGAAACATTATCTGAAGAATTTGGGATTGTATATTGTTGGATGAAATATTATGACAGTAAAAGTCCGGAAGATCCTATCTATATTCACAAACATGAATTTCGAGGGGATGTACATGTTGAGGTTGTAACGGGTCCTAATATATGCGGAACTCCAACCTTGATGATTCGCAATAATGTTTTTCAAGAATTTGGAGGAACATACAACGATAATTGTGGACTTACAGGGAGTGATTGGGAATTATGTGCACGGATTTGTCAAAAGTATAAGGTTGACTATATTCCGGAAGCACTTATAAAAATATATGTCAATCACGGTGGTACTCGTTTGACAACAGACATACAAAAGCAACAGCGAATTGTATTTGCCAGATACTTCCTTGAATCATTTAAGGATGTATTCGATGAAGATTTCAAGCGTGCTAAGAATCATGTCTATGACATTTGCACTTATAGTGCGGAACTTGGACGCTACCGCGATTTATTTCATTACTATCCACTTCTTTTGAAAACTAAACCGACTCTGCGTGAGATGATTGTTCCACTTGTTAAATGTATAGCAAAGTAGTATGGTAACAATTGATAAAAAACATGCTAATAGTGTAGCCATAGTGGTTGTGGGCTACAATAGGCTCGTAGGGATTAAGAGACTTTTAAAGTCAATAGAAAAGGCAGACTACCCTTCAGAAGATATTCCACTAGTTATAAGTATCGATGCAAGCGGCAATAAGGAATTGTATGATTTTGTGAAGAATTATACCTGGTCCCATGGAACTAAGTATGTGGATATCCAAGAGGAACGTTTGGGATTAAAGAATCATATATTTCAGTGCGCAGACTTGACAAAACACTTTAAGGCCGTGATTATCCTTGAAGACGATCTCTACGTTAGTACGCAATTTTATAACTATGTTCTAAAGGCTTTGGATGCTTATGGTGATAATGAAAACATAGCTCAGATTGCTCTTTACAGGAATGAAATGAATGGTTATGTTGGGTTGCCATTTGAGCCTCTGCAAAGCGGCTATGATGTTCTGAAAATTCAGGCTACTTGTTCTTGGGGAGAATGCTGGAACAGACGTATGTGGCAAGAATTTAAAAAGCGACTTCCAGAGATTACAGACGATAGAATACAGGAATGCGACATGCCGCGTCAGATAAAGAACTGGACTCGTGCGTGGTCGAAGTATTTCTATACTTATATAATTGAGAAGGATAAGTATGTGTTATATCCTAATGTTTCACATACCACAAACTTCAATGACGCCGGTGGTGAACATGGAAGTTCAGGTACATTCGTACAGGCTTCTCTTTTGCAAAATCAGATAGACTATCGTATGCCAGAGGAAACAAAGTTGACCACATACGATGTCTATTATAACAATAAGAGCATTTACAAATCCATTGGAATTAATGAAGATGAATTATGTCTTGATTTATACGGATTTAATGACAATATAAAAGGTAAAAGATATATACTGTCCTCCAAACATCTCCCTTACAGAATCATCAAGTCCTTCGGAATTGAGATGAGACCTTTAGAGATGAATATCCTCCAAAATATAGCAGGAAAGGGAATTCTCCTTTACGATACATCGTTTCATGCAAAACAAGAGGGGACGGGTTATTCAAGGTATCTGATTGACTACTTTCTTAAAGGATTTAATTTCAATCTTTTAATAAAGGAGTCTTTAAGAATTTTAATTTCTAAAATTCGAGGGAAGCTGCATGTCTGATTCCATTAGAAATTCTATCTCATTATTCGTTTGCGGTGATATAATCAACCAATTCGCGACGAGACAATTTATTGATGGCAGTATAGTCAGACATATTCAGAGTTGTGACTATGCCATCGGCAATCTTGAAGGTGTAGTCGCGATGGATGGATGTCCTGCTATGAAAATGCAACAAACGGAAGAAACGGTTCCACTACTGAAAGATGCGGGATTTGATATGTTGCTGCTTGCCAATAACCACATTGCGGATTACGGTGAAGACGGCTTAAAGAGAACAATATCCACTATCGAAAAAAATATGTTATCGCATGTAGGTGCGTCATTTCCGGAAAAAGAAATTTATACATCGAAGGATATTAGAATTGGAGGAAAGAAATTCTCATTAATCAATCTGTGTGAAGCCCAATCCGGGTATTTTGGAAATGAAAGCCAATCATATGGATACGCATGGATTGGACACTATCGCGTTGAGCAGTTAATCCGGGATGCACGTTCTCGATGCGACTATCTGATAATATTCGTCCATGCAGGTTTGGAACATTATCAGTTACCACTTCGCCAATTCCGCTCGTTGTATAGACACTATTGTGATCTCGGTGCTGATTGTGTAATAGGTTCTCATCCGCATATAGCACAAGGCGTTGAAAGATACAATGATAGCCTGATAGCCTATAGTTTAGGGAATTTCTACTTCCCCCGCCATAAAAAAGCAGATAGATTTTCCGATGTAGAAAACAATGCATTCTCATTGAAATTGACTTTTGGCAAAGGTGCACCTCAATACGATGTAATCTATCACGGAATTGAAAATGGAACTGTTGTTGAAACAAGCGCCCATCCAACGACGGACGTTGAAAAACTCAATAATCACTTGAGTGAAGATAAATACTTGATAGGGCTTAAAACTCAAAATATTGATGCATATAATAAGGTTGTTTCCTCCTTATATAACATTGCATTCAATGGAGCTCGTCCAAATGCGAGATTTATATATAAGCTTAAGTTTACATTAAAATATCTGTTTTCAAGAGACAGTGGTATCGAAGAAAAAAAGAAAATGAAACTGTTACATCATCTCAATGCCAACGAGACTTATCGATATGTCATTGAGGATGTCACATCCAACTCTTCAAATTAAAGTTATGGCTACAAAACAAATTTTTTTGAATTGCCTTCCTTGGAGGGTAAGATACTTCCTTGATTTTAGAGATATGAAAGGACGTATACCAAGGCTGTTTGGTAATAAGATGGATTACTCCGATTATATTTTCAGGGATAATCTATTCGGTCGCCATAACAAACATGCCTACCTTGCCGACAAATATAGAGTTCGTGAATATGTCAGTGAAAGGGGACTTTCAAACACTCTCACTAAGTTATATGGAGTGTGGGAAAACGCAGCCAACATAGATTTCGATTCTCTCCCACAAGGATTCGCCCTTAAATGCAACCATTCCTGTGCGATGAATATCATTTGCCAAGATAAAAACCAGTTGAATAAGAAGGATTCAGTTCGCAAACTTAATAACTGGCTTAGGAAACCTCATGAACTAAGGTTCGAGCAACATTATAGGAAAATTCATCCAGTTATACTATGTGAAGAACTGATTCCATGTAATCAAGATGGTTCTTTCCCAGTAGATTATAAAGTCCATTGTGTAAACGGCCGACCTGTATTTATACAATGCTGTTTTGAACGGACTGCCACAGACGCAGGTCGTAGAGTCATATACGACATCGAATGGAACAATCTCCACATGGTGGTAAATGATGCTCATTACTCTGACGAGGAGTTTCCCAAACCCAAACATCTCGACGAAATATTACAATATGCCGGTATCCTATCTAAGGGTTTGGCGTATGCAAGAGTTGATTTCTACGATACCGATGATCGTGTGATTTTCGGTGAAATCACTCTTACCCCAATGGGAGGTTGGTTGAGCTATTTCAAACAGGAGGCTTTGGATTATATGGGTCGTAAAATACGGGAATATAACAAATGAAGGAGAATACTCCACAAGCGATACTTCTTAATTCAATCATTCTGTATGTCAGATTGATTGTGACAGCCTTATGCGGACTGTTCACGACCAGATTTGCACTGCAGGCATTGGGTTCTGATGATTTTGGTTTGTTTGCTGTCGTTGGAGGTATAATATCATTTATAGCCATAATGAATACGATAATGTTAAGCACTTCAAACAGATTTATTGCGACCGCAATTGGGAAGAATAATTCTGAGCTGATAAACAAAACTTTCAACGTCAATCTCATAATCCATATTGCGATTGCAATTCTTACCATTGTTGTTCTTGGCCCCCTTGGCAGATTGTATATATTGAATTATATCAACTATGAGGGCAATATTGATAACGTTTTGATGGTATATTACATATCATTAGTATGCTCGGCGTTCTCGTTTATTGGAGTCCCCTACAATGGCTTGTTGTTGGCAAAGGAAAGATTTATTGTTTTTTGCAGTGCCGATATTATAGGGGCGGTTCTCCGAATGATAGTAAGTTTCATACTTATTTATCACTTTTCTGATAAATTGCTGGTATATGCTCTTATATTAGGCTTTACGACCGGAGCACCGACAATACTTTTTTATTTTTATTGCCATAAAATTTTCCCTGCCTATATTAAGTTTCGATGGATTACTGAAAAAAAAATATATAAAGAAATTTTCAGTTTTTCGGTATGGGTAGGATATGGGGCATTGGCTACCGTTGGTAAGACGCAAGGCGCAGCATTGATTATAAACCGATTCTTTAATACTATCATGAATACGGCATATGGAATTGCTAACACTGTCAATGGCATTCTACTCACATTTGCCCATAATGTAACCAAATCTATAGCTCCACAAATTACTAAATCCTATGCAGCAGGCGACATAAATAAGTGTGAAAATTTGGTTGTGCTTTCATCAAAAGTTGCTTTTTACCTGATGCTTTTGGTGTCATCTCCATTTATAGTGGCTCCGGAATTTATATTTACAATATGGTTGGGAGAAGTTCCTAAATATGTAGTTGTTTTTACCTATCTTATCATCATAGATGCTCTTATCGGTTCACTTAATGCCGGTATTCCTGAAATGATTTTTGCATCGGGTAAAATTAAGTCATATCAACTTATTGTAAATACCATTTTCCTAATATCAATAGTTGCTGGTTACGTAACGTTGTGGTTCGGTTATCCTGCATACTATATTCAGATAGTCTATATAGCATTTTCCGTAATAGTATTGATTGTACGTCAAATAATATTGAATAAGGTGGTTGGATTCAAGAATCGTAAACTTTTAGTAGAATCCTATATACCATCTTTTATAGTAACTTCCTTGTTCGTAATCATTCTATTTCTAAAGGGCTATATCAATCCGGTAATGATGATTGCTATGGCTTTAATATATGTGTCCACGCTTATTTTCTTGATAGGTTTAAACAAGAGGGAACGTGAAACATTGATAAATATATTGAAACGTCAAAAGAGAAAGTAATGGTTTCATTGATAGAAAAAACATCTATAGGAAAGAAATTTCTGATAATACTTTGTGTATCCATTATGTTGTTTGGAATCTACCAATGGACAACTGCTTTAGCCGGATTGTATCTATGCTTTATGTATCGAGATAAGTTCGCTTTCACTAATTTTACATTTATTCTGATGGCTGCTGCTGTCCTTAGTTTTGTACTTTTCGGATATTTCAACGGTAATATCACTATTCAGATGGTGTTGTTCTACACTGTAACATCATTCACCTTCTATTACATTGGTTGTTATATCGTGGATAAATGTAGAACTCAGAGTGAAATGCTGTATGTGTTTGCACTCATTATCATTTCTATGGCTTTGCCTCATATTGTTGTCACGATAATAGACATTTTTGAGGTGGGTCTTGTTAATCCAGATCGCATCCTTACGAGTTTCTCCGGGAATGATGATGGCCAAAGGTCTGTAACGCAAAGAACTGTAGAAATATCATTATGCATAGGTGCGATAGCTTTCTTTTTTATCAAACCAAAGAATAAACTTCAAAATAAGACAAAACTATTATTAGTCATTGCGGCGGTCATTTGCGAATTGTGTTCTTTACACTATGTTTCTCGAACCGGTATTGCGATACTTTGCATCGGACTCATTATTGGATTACTATTTAGTTGGGGTGTTTCATTCAAGTCTTGTGCAATGCTTCTCGTATTATTTTTGGGCTATACATATACCCAAAACTCCGAACTATATCAAGTTTTTGCGGATCGAAACACTGATTATAGTAATGTGAGCAATGTTGGATTAAGAACCGTGAGATGGGAATGGGGATTGGAAGAGATTCAACACAACCCATATGGTTCAACGACATATCAAAATGCAATACATTCTTTTGCACACAACTTTTGGATCGATTATGGGAAAATATCGGGTGTAATGCCTTTTATCTTGCTTATTGTCTTTTCTCTTAGAAATTTATATCAGACTTTGGTTGTCGGCTTAAAAAAAATGGGCATAATATCTTATTTCGCCTTTGTTTTTACTCCGATTTTTATTGCAACATTGATGACTGAGCCTATCCATGAAGGGGCTCCCCTTTATATGTTTGTATATTTCCTCTATGCAGGGATGATTAACAGACTTACATCCTACTCTTCTATTCCAGAACGAATCTCTCGATGAAATTAATCTATCTATCACATTTCTACCCCAAGAGTAGAATTGATTACTATCTAAGCAAAAGCCGAGCGGGTCTTGCGGCTGCCGCTGACGCTCATCAATATGCTATTGCCTTAGGTTTAAATGAGTATTCTACGGACTTGGAAATAATTAATGTTCCGGCATTGTTCTACTTCCCTTTACGTTATAAGAAATTTAGGCATAAGGGTGAGTACATTGAAGAAAATGGACTGACGATCCATAATTTATCCTTTAACCTGATGATGGAATATACGTTCATCAGTCAGTATAGGAATACCAAAAGAAAGTTGCTGGATATAGTCAGGAATTCTAAGGATGATATATACATAATTGTATATGGCATCAAGCAACAACTTATGCACGCTGCTATAGATGTAAAGAACCAATTTCCAGACAGGATTAAATTATGCGACATTATTCCTGATCTGCCGGAGGATGTCAACACACATGGGAATATAGTGTCATCATTAATTTCCGTTGTGAGAAACCGCTTCAACCGTCCCGCGTCTGAATATTTCAAATATTTCGATAAGTATGTGCTTCTCACAAAATACATGAAAGAAGTTGTAGGCTGCAAAGAGGGAAGCTATATCGTAAGTGAAGGCATTTATGAGGAAAAGGTATCAAAAAGAATAGAGCATCAAGAAAACTCCACGACTTTTACAATTTTTTATGGAGGAATGCTTTATGAAAAATTTGGGATAAAGAATCTTGTTGATGCAGTTTTTTCTATAGATAATCCTTCTATAAGGTTACAACTGTGCGGATTTGGGGATTGCACCGACTACATAAAGGAAATATCCCGTAAAGATAGTCGTATACAGCATTTAGGTGTATTATCAAGGGCTGAAGTTTTGAATCTGCAATCTAAAGCATCACTTCTCGTAAATCCACGAATCCCAGACGGGAATCCTTTCACAAGGTATTCGTTTCCCTCCAAAACTATGGAATACTTCGGCTCAGGTACACCGACATTATTATATCAGTTGGAGGGAATACCTGGAGAGTATTATAAATACTGTTATTCGCTTGATTCGAAGCATATAGATACACAATCTTTATCTGATAAAATTATTGAAATAATCGACACACCAGTAAAGGAGAGACTTGAATTAGCTTCGTCTGCCCGACAATTCGTTATTGACAAGAAGAATTATAAGATTGTTGGTAAGCAAATATTTGATTTTATCAATGAAAAATAATCCGACTATGCCTCAAATTTCAGTTATAATTCCATGCTACAACGCTTCACAGTATATAGATAGATGCTTTACTGCTTTAGAACAGCAAGTATATAAAGATTTTGAAGTGATTGTAGTAGATGATTACTCAACTGATGATACTGTAGCTAAGATTGGTGCATGGAAGAAAAAAGGTACGTTATCAATCAATTTATTACAAAATGAGGTAAATAATGGTCCGGCTCATAGCAGAAACAAAGGTATTTCTAAAGCCTCCGGAAACTTCATTTCTTTCTGTGATATTGATGATTGGTACGATGAATCCTATCTATCAGAAATGGTCAAAGCCCAATCAAACAACAATGCCGATATGGTATTCTGCGGTTATAAACTTGTTTTTGATTCCAGTAAAAATATAAAACATGTTTTAGATGTCACCTTTGAAAATACCCATAACAAGAAAGATGTGCTTTTATTGGGTATCGATTCCCTCTGTACACTTATTGTCAGAAAAGAAATCATTTCAGAAATACCACAGCCGGATATTAGGAATGGTGAAGATATGGCGATCATTCCATTATTGATTGTCAACTCTCGTAATTTCGCATTTATCAAAAAGCCGATGTACAATTACTATTGTCGTTCTGGCTCCGCATCTACAACTCCATCGTTATCTGTAATAGATTCTTTAAAAAAATCATTCAATCATATTTGCACAAATATGCCTGATTTGTATGAGCAAGTAACAGAGTTTATAGGAATTAAAAATTTGTTGTATGGTGCTTCTCTCAATCTTTTTAAACTTTCATATGAAAAGGATTATGCCCAAAGAATAATAGTAGAATTCGAGTCCAGATTTCCGAATTGGAGACATAATGAATACATCTCATCATTGCCAATCTTTAAGCGTGTATTCATTAAATCTTTAAGTTCTGGTAGTTATTACCTAACTTTTCTTTTAAGTAAATTTCATAAGATTATAACAACTTAATACAATGAATCAACGCAAAGTATTTGTATTGATTTCCAAGGATGCTCTTTGCACGGATTACCTACCATTATATGGAAGTTGTCCGGGGCAGTTTGAAACTCCAAACATAAACGAATTAGCCTCTAAGGGAACGGTTTTTACAAATTATTATTGTGCGGCTCCATCTACAGTCATGGCTTTTTATAGTATGGTGACCGGTCAATTCGCACATGAGACGAACTTTCAAATGTATGAAAGGTGTGGCTTTGATTTTAAGGGATCAACCATGTTTACTCGCCTTAGAGAACTTGGTTATGTTGAGCGCCATATAGTATGGGATGAAGATTGGGGTTTTTTGCCTGAATACTTTGACTATTTCCATGATGATGTCAAGATTCATAATATCGACGGCTTTCGTGAAAGAGTAAGTTTTCATAAAAAAACTGATGGAGAAGTGACAAATGACGACGCTATGGCTGAAGATGTACTTGGCATGATAAAGGAATTTTTGCTCAATCTTCTGAACAATGATAAAAACACCTTTATATGGCTGCATTTACCACACGTGGTCAGAGGTAGAGCGGGATATGGGTCCGATATCGATATGTTTGACAAATATGTTGGAATGGTTAGGTCGCTGGTCCCGGATTCTTGTATCGCTCTAACTGCTGACCATGGAAACCTTAACGGGTTTCGTGGAAAATTGGCCTACGGCTTTGATGTTTATAATCGGGCTGCTCGAATTCCCTTAATAACTCCGAGGATAGGAGGAACGGGAAAATATACTTCTAACGTTTCATCCGTTGATCTCTTCAGTATTCTTTTTGAGCACAAAATTCCTGAAAGAGAATTCATATATTGTGACACCGCATATCGAGCTCAGAAGAGTCGTAAACTTGCAATAATTTATAAGAATTACAAATACATTTATACCAAGAAAGACGGACATGAGGAGTTGTATGATTTGGCGTATGACCCGAATGAACAATTCTCTCTTATGGAAGATAAAACTTTCGACCCTGATCGAAAACTATACGTAGTAAGCAGCGAAGAATATCACTATCCATTTTGGTCTTCTCTTCCTGCTATTCGTGAAAGGATGATAAATGAGAGAAATAGAATCTGGCGCAATGGGGATCTTAATGTTGTTTTAAAAAGCGATATTAAAGACCTTTTACGTCCACTCTATGACAGATATATCCGTTGGATCGGCAAAATATAAAAGAATGAAAAAGGTTATAACATACGGTACATATGATCTGCTTCATCAGGGTCACATTAACCTTCTGCGGCGTGCAAAAGAGTTGGGCGATTATTTGATTGTAGGAGTTACGAGCGATAGTTTCGACAGTGGTAGAGGGAAATTGAATGTCCGCAATAATGTGCTTGAACGTGTAGAGGCAGTAAAGGCTACCGGTTTTGCCGACGAGATTATCATAGAGGACTATGTTGGTCAAAAAATTGACGATATTCAGAAGTATAATGCAGATATATTTGCCATAGGAAGCGATTGGGAAGGAAAATTTGATTATCTTAATGAGTTTTGTGAGGTAGTTTACCTTCCAAGAACTCAAGGCATTAGTTCTACACTATTAAGATCGGAAACAACTCTTAATGTCAAACTTGGTATAATCGGATGTGGTCGTGTTGCTGACCGATTCCCATCTGAGGCCGATGTTGTTAGCGGGATAGAAATAGTTACAACCTATGATATAGATTATGCCAAGGCTTGCGAGTTTTCCGCGAAACACAATATAAAGTCATGTAACAGAGACTTAGCGGACTTTTATGGTAATATAGATGCAGTATATATTGCATCTCCTCATTTAACACATTATAATCTTATAAAGGAATCTCTCAATCAAGGCAAACATGTTCTTTGTGAGACACCGATGGTTCTTAAAGAAGAGGAAGCGACCGAATTATTCAAACTTGCAGAATCGAAAGAGCTTATATTAATGGAGGCAAATAAGACAGCTCATTGCCCTGCATTTAATCATCTAATGGTGATGATTAAAAGTGGTGTGATTGGTGAAGTGGTCGATGTTGAAGCCTCTCTTTCTAAACTTTGGGATGATGATATGTCCCTTCGAGAGTTTGATGTTGCTCAAGCCGGGGGGTCGATGTATGAACTTAGCAGTTATCCGCTATTGCCGATAATCAAACTTCTTGGAACTGAATATGAGAATCTTAATCTATATTCCCGTATCCAAAATGAAGTTGACATGTACACAAAGGGGGTATTTAGATATCCTCATGCGGTATGTTCATTCAAGGTCGGGCTCGGTGTTAAGACTGAGGGTAATCTCGTCATCTCAGGAACTAAAGGCTATGCCTATGTTCCAGCCCCTTGGTGGAAAACAGACTTTTTTGAATTGAGGTATGAAGATCAAAATCAGAATAAGAAATTCTTCTATCAGTGGGATGGCGCCGGTTTGAGATATGAAATTCAAGAGTTCATCTCTTGTATCATAAATCATAGGTACTCAACATCAAGGCTGAGAAGACGTGAATCTGTCTGTATGGCTAAAATCATGGAACAATTCACAAATCGAAAAAACTTTATGGAAATATGAAATATGCTGTAGTTACCGGAGGCACCTCAGGTATTGGTCTTGGTGTCGCTAAAATGTTGTTGGCAAAAGGTTACTATGTATTTGCTACTTACGTAGGCAAATCAATCGAAGAACCAATGACTAACTTCGAAGCTATTGAAACCGATCAGACGTCGCGCAAGGCGGTTTATGACTTTATTCACTATGTCAAATCAAAGACAAACCATATTGATTGTCTGGTATGCAATGCGGGAGTAACAATTCGCAAATCATTCACCGATACTTTGGATTCAGATTGGGATAAAATGATGGAAGTTGCTGTTAACTCCCATTATATAATGGTTCGTGAATTGTTTCCAATTATTCCTCCCGATAGCCGTATACTCTTCACCGGCTCCCAAATGGGCCTTATGCCTCATGCTATGGTGTTAGCTTATGGTGTTACCAAAGCAGCCATTCATGCGCTGACAAAAAATTTAGTAAAGGAGTTTGAGGGAACTGGTACAACTGTGAATGCTATCGTACCTGGATTCGTAGAGACTCCCTGGCAAAAGGAAAAACCGGAAGAAATTAAACAAAATATTTACCGCAAGACCGCTATCCACAGATTCGCCTCTGTCGACGAGATTGTAGATGCTTACCGCTTTTGCATTGACAACCCTTTTGTAAATGGTAGCCTCATTGAGGTTAACGGTGGCTACAGTTATAAATGAACTATGCAACCTTTTTCCGTAATCACATCTGTATATAAGAACGATAAGGAGCATTTTGTCAGGGTAGCTCTTGACAGTATGCTTGTAAATCAGTCTGTAAATCCAACTGAAATAATTCTAGTTCGTGATGGAATTATTCCAAATGAACTTGAACTCCTATTGCAACAGTACGAAAATAAATATGGAGATTTATTCAAGGTTATCCGTTTGGACGAAAACAAGGGTCTTGGCAATGCTCTAAAAATTGGAGTTGAAAATGCGTCTTGCGAATTAATTGCTAGAATGGATTCTGACGATATATGTTCAGAGGACAGATTTGAAAAGCAATTAAAATATTTTGACGGTCATCCCGAATGTGATATTGTAGGAGGGCAAATGACTGAATTCATAGATTCCCCGGACAACGTATGTGGGACTCGTGTAGTTCCTCAAGATAACGAGGGAATATATGATTACATGAAAAATAGATGTGCTCTGAATCATGTAACGGTTATGTTCAGAAAGAAAGCTGTTTTAAAAGCTGGCAACTATCAAGATTGGTTTTGGAATGAAGATTACTATCTGTGGGTTCGAATGATGCTTGCCGGATGTAAATTTGCTAACCTTCCCGATGTATTGGTAAATGTTCGTACTGGTGCTGATCAATATTCACGACGAGGAGGTAAAAAATATTTTAACAGCGAAATAGGCATTAAAAAATTAATGCTACAAAAAGGATTAATATCCTGTCCAACTTTTCTGTACAATTACATTACCCGCTTCATTGTGCAGATTCTGATGCCGAACAATGTCAGGGGGTGGGTATTCCGAAATCTTGCCAGACGCAAGTAACTCTAACTTGAATTTTATTAATTTTTATTGTTGATAGCTAATTATTTCTGTTCCATCTAAACTACATTAAGTTTGAAGGAAACTCAACTGGGTAAAAGGTTATTTTACATGATAAGTATTCTTTAGTTGCGAAAGATGTAACGCTTAAATATACGTATCATAAAGACGAGGCGACCGATCTTATCATTATGAGCCGTTACTACAATAATACTTAGCCGCATCAGATTAGTAAGTTATTTAGCATATTTATGCCGAGGTTTTCTACCTGTTTTTGGATGTTGTTTTATGTTTCCCAACGACAGAAGACAAAATTCATAAACCACCATTGACGCTGTTTAAGCAGGATATTATCAAGTTCCCAAAATTGATTTGGGAAATGTAATTCAAACTACCAATTATTATCATGACCTTAAAATGGATTTTTGATAAGCTGATGGCCCTTATAGGGCTATTAGTGCTATGGCCTGTTCTTCTTGTTGTTGCCATTCTTATCAGTATTAAGATGCCCGGAGGGCCGGTATTCTTTAAGCAGAAGCGCGTGGGAAAAGATGGCAAACTATTCACCTGCCACAAGTTCCGCACTATGACTGTGAGGCATAGCGGTTCGACAGTGAGTGTTGCCGGTGACAATCGCATCACTCCGTTTGGGGCAAAACTCCGCCATTACAAGCTCGATGAGTTGCCAGGGCTTTGGGACGTCCTTGTTGGCAATATGTCGTTTGTCGGGCCGCGTCCGGATGTACCCGGTTATGCCGATCAACTCAAAGGCGCGGACAGAGAAGTGTTGAAGTTAAGACCCGGTATCACAGGTCCCGCCACACTGAAATACCGTCTTGAAGACGAGATGATTTCTGAATACGTCACAAAGAAGCAAGCTGAAGGCGATAATCGCTCAATGCAAGTAATAGCAGAGGAATATAACGACAAGGTTATCTATCCCGACAAAGTCCGCATCAACCTATACTATCTCCACCACTACAGTTTCACCAAAGACATTCAAATGATATTCTGCACCGTCCTCGGTCGCAAGATGCACTATGATAATGAATTAATTTGAATATGATGAAACGTAGTTTGTTTCATAAGACAGGGATGTATATACTATCAATGTGGCTGTTGGCATTGATTGTTGTCATCTTGTCATTGAATTTGCCGATGGAATTTGGATTGGATTCACACTTCATCGGTTTTAAGGAGATGATAATTCATCCTTGGCTTACGTCAATTTTCCTTTTCATATTCTTATTAGGATTTATTTACTACTTAATTCTAACGAGAGGTAGACTAACAGGAACACAGAATTTTTCTGTTGAAATTTTGAATATTTCTTCCAAGCAGAGTGATCCGTTGGCATTTCTCGCATCTTATTTTGTGCCATTGGTGAGTTTCCAGCTAAGCATTCCGTCTCACGAGATTGTATTGGTCTTACTGTTCATTATTATCGGCGTGATGTACGTTAAAGGAGGTTTGTTTCACATGAATCCAACTTTGCTTTTGTTGGGATTTAAAATGTATGAGGTCGAATATGCCAAAGATGGGGGAAATAATCATGTCGTGATAATTTCCAAATCGTCATTGGTTAAAGGCGACAGTATCAAACATATTAAGTTGACAAACGAAATTTGGTTTGCATATAAGAAATAATCATGGATAAAGAAGATATTCAAGAATTTATAAGGCAGTTTACTGAGAATGAAAATCTCGAATGCAAAATCTATGTACTACTAAAAGATAATACACTACGGCTGCTTAACATTGATCAAGAAGACTTGGATCAGCTTGGTCTGGAATATTCTGATCTTCTGAGCAACAAAACGCTCACGGATGAATACGCATTGATGAATTACTCTGTAGCTGACAACCGGAGTAATTGTTATTATATCTACGATTTGCAGGAATATCCAGCTTCGCTTGTTCCTTTAATGGCGATGCCAAATGAGGATGAGATCGAGGATTTTGACTTGTCAAATAATTCACTACAGGATATACGCGCTACTATGGCTGTATTATTTGATGGCGAAAATACAGTGCGCATGCTAAAATATTTCTATTCTATTGAGGTTATTGCTATCAAGAAAAGTTTTTATTTATGGTCAATGAATGATAGGTTCACGCGTTGCGATCAAGACCTCCTAAAGATTACTCCAGGTATAGATTTGTTATTCACCAATGGTTATGTAATAATCCTCAACTCCAAACAATTTGAGAAGAACGAACAACTTACAAAAATAATAGAAAATGAGGCTGTGAGGAACATCGAAAATCTTCGTAGAGTGAATCTTGTTGGGAATATGGATGAGATTGAGACGCTCATCAAAAGCGACACAAAGATTGCGAAGAAATTCGTTCAGGCAGTTTCAACCTCTCGCGTCTTATTTACTGGTGTTCCTATCCCTAATATCATTGATTTTGCCAGAAGAAAGGAAAGCAAGATAGGCAAGCTTACATATACAGATGATGGGGCGCAGATAACCCCCAAATCAAAGCGAGAAATAATGACGATGCTCACGCTACTGAATAATGATTTACTTATGTCTGAGCTGACGCATGACGACTATATTGCACCAGCAAAAGACCTCTTATAACTTATTATGATCTCTGGTTGAATCCATTTTAACATATACTTGACGTAAAGTAGTGTTGATGATGCAGAAAGAATTATCAAATAAATTGATTACTGATAGGATTCTCGTTTATGCTTATATTCCTCGGTATAGATGTCTTGAATCTGTGAACTTGAATTTTAGCTTGTCGTATAGTTTGAACTACGAACCTGACGCTAAAGTATTAAGTTGTAGACACTGTGTTTTGCCTCAGAACTTTCTTCCCAATTCAATATCAGGTATTGCCGCTATCGTAGGGAAGAATGGCAATGGAAAATCATCTGCATTGAGATGGCTGCTTGATCGTGTAGTTGAGGGAGCTGCAATAGAAAAATTAGATGGCATCTTAGTTTTCTCGAAAAATAATAAGCTGGAGATATATCATGATGTGGAAATATCGGAAGTCAGCATCGAGGGCTTTATTGACCACGAAACAATAAACACAAACGAAATTGATAAAGGAAGTTTAAAGCGTCTATTATCTATACCAACAATCTACAGTTCGGGACATTTTGATATTTATCATGAGATGTCACCGGTTGATGCGGAACTTTTGGGCGAACGGAATATATCAGACAGATGGTTGTTCTTAAAAGACATAGAACATTTTGAGAATCTTAATACACTTAATTTCAACGCAACGATAGGCGAACACATGTCAGCCTATTCAATTCAAAATGATTTGCGTATATGTCAGCTTTTGCTTGACCCTCATTTTCAAAAATTATATAGTAATCAGCAAGGAAAGCCGGGAATACACTTGCCAAGATTTATTATTTTCAAACCTAATAGTTCAGGAGACAGAAACATATCACGACGATTGGAATATCTTAGGATGGAGTTGGAAAAGATAGAACCGGAATTCCGCAGTGGAAATCCAGTCAAATTCCAATATACATTCCTTAAGGATGTTAGATCCGTAGCGGAAAATCCGAATTTGTGCGTTGATGGAGAAAAACATAAACGCGGAATCTCAAAGTTCATCCATTGCTCACTTTTAAACTTTTATTACAGTATCTCAAGGGTGGATTTTATTGAGCACAGGGAGCTTAAGACAGCATTAAAATGGTTCACAGATGATTACAGGAATACTAATCTTAATTTTCAAGACTGGATAGATCATATTTGTTCCATCTGCGAGCAAGAACTTCAAAAGAAATCCAGACGAAGATCGGAAAGTGTTGCTACCGTTACAAGCTACCATCGTTCATTCATCTTTTTCTTGGATTTTTTCCGCGAATTAAAGAATGCCATGTCGTTTCTGTATGACAGACTTTATTGGATATCCGGAATTCCAATAATAGACTGCACCGAAATAATTAAGGGTCCAGACTTTAAACCTGCCGGAAAGCCTAATCTTTATGCGGATTTATTTCCGAAGTTACGAGAAAATATCGTAAGCCTTATGAAATCAAAATTGTTCACTACTGAACGATTTTTTGATTTATCTTATTCCCATGATTATCATTCTCCAATTGCAGTGCTAAGTTCTGGAGAATTAGCGATGCTTAATCTCTATTCTCGTTTGAAATACGCATACGAGACACCGATGCCTAGCGGTTTAGAACGTAAGCCTACATTGGTTATCCTTGATGAGGTAGAACTAAGCTTTCACCCAGAATGGCAGCGTAAGTTTATATTCAATCTCATTCAATACCTATCGGACCTTGCAGATAACAATAATATACAGGTTATATATACTACTCATTCACCGATAACGCTTTCAGACATGCCTTTGAACGGGGTAAATCTTTTGACATCAAAAGATGATTATTCTCATAACTTGCCTGAAGATAAAAGATTCGAGACATTCGGAGCAAATGTGTTTGACCTCTATGGCAATTCTTTCTTCATGGAGCATGGATTGATTGGGGAATTCGCAAGACACAAAATCGAACAGTTAAGCACTGACATTGAGAATGTGAATAGATATAATCCTGAGATTGGAGGAATGTCAAAAATTGATTGGATTAAGGATATTAAACTCAGGATTGAGATGATTGGAGATAAGAGAATCAAACAATACTTGATATCGCGTCTTGAAGCGCATATTCCGGAATTGGAGATTGCTCGGTTAAAGAAGAGGCTCCGCCAATTAGAATCCTAATAGAAAATAATGTACAAGTTGGATTGGAATAAGCCAATATTGGGTGCTGACGGAAAACTTCGAGACAGAAAGGATATCGAAGATTTTTTTATAGAATTATTTTCAGAGAGCATATCCAATAATTTGGCTAATCTGATTGAAGAAATTCAGGCTGATCTTTCGCTTAATGTTTTTGTTGACTATATAAAATTCATTAAAAGGCATCTTGATGGTATTCTAATCGCAACGCCAAACATATTAGATAGATATAGAAAATTATGGGATAAATTCAAATCTAAGTGTGAACGCGATGGGCTTTCGGTGCAATTTAATGAGATTAGTGGTAAAATATTAGAAAAATTTGGATACGAGCGTTCCCGAGTCGCATTGCTTAATAGAATTGCAGTCATCATAAACGTGAAAACCTGCATGTACTGTAACCAACACTATACGATAGCAATCGGGCGTAATCCGAGAAATGATGGTGAAATTTCTTTACACGGATCTAATGCTTTTCTCCAATTCGATCACTTTTTTGGAAAGAAAAAGTATCCAATTCTGAGTATGTCATTATACAATCTTATACCATCATGTCCATTCTGCAATCAAATAAAAAATAATACAGACCTACCATTAAGACTGCATCCATACACCGTTAATTTATCGGATAAGTTTCATTTCAAGATAAAGAAATTTTCAGCATATGTAAATCCGATAAATCCGTCAAATGACCTTTTGGAAATTGAGATTGAAACTCATGGTGACTCAGAACTAAAGGCCTTTTTAGCTCAGATCGGATTGGTAAAAAGGTATGCTCGACACTTGGATATTGTGCAAGAATTGGAGTGCGCGCTTTATCTCAGCAGGTACTATAATGAGAATTTCACTGTAATATCACAAGAATTTTCAAGACAATTAAAAAAATCAGAAGATACCATCTTGACAACTTTGGAACGACATATGAAAGGTTTCTATACTCACCCCGAGGATATAAACAAACGGCCACTATCCAAGTTCTCGCAGGATATCTTTATTCAACTTGCATCATACTATCATGCAGAATAATCATTAACACCATATTAATAAAACGAATTTCACTATACTATAATTATGAGAAATAGAATATTGCTTTGCTTGGCTCACATGAGCGGAAAGGAACAGGATTTTATTAAGGAGGCGTTTGATACTAATTGGGTTGTGCCTCTTGGCCCTAATGTCAATGGTTTTGAAAAAGACCTTGAAAATTTCGTGAACGATGTTAAGCCGGAGGTCGGAGTTACAAGTGATGCTTCTTCACTCATAACTAATACTTCTGACCTAAATAAAACGGTGGTTGCACTGTCGGCTGGTACGGCTGCGGTGCATCTTGCGCTGATTGCTTGCGACGTTGCCCCCGGTGATGAAGTATTGGTGCAGAGCTTCACGTTCTGCGCATCGAGCCATCCAATCACTTATCTGGGCGCAACTCCAGTGTTTGTCGATTCTGAACGTGAGTCATGGAACATGGACCCGGAGTTGCTCGAAGAGGCCATCAAGGATCGCATCGCCAAGACCGGTAAAAAGCCGAAGGCTATCATTCCCGTGGCTCTCTATGGAATGCCTTATAAGATTGACAGCATCATGGAGATTGCCAAACGCTATGAGATCCCTGTCATCGAGGACGCTGCCGAAGGACTCGGCTCGCGCTTCAACGGACAGGTACTCGGCACATTCGGTAAATATGGCGTGCTGTCGTTCAACGGCAACAAGATGATAACCACCTCAGGTGGCGGTGCACTTATCTGCGACAACGCCGAGGACAAGAACACCGTGATGTGGTATGCCACCCAGGCCCGCGAATCCTATTCCTACTACCAGCACGAAGCCATTGGCTACAACTACCGCATGAGCAACATCTGTGCCGGCATAGGCCGCGGCCAGATGACCATCATCAACGACCACATCGCCCACCATAAACATGTGCAGGAACTATACTGTGAGTTGCTGAAGGATGTCAAGGGCATCGAAATGCACTGCAATCCTTGGCCGGAGTCAGACTCTAACTTCTGGCTGTGTACGGCCACTCTCGACCCTGACCTGCGCATAAAAGGTCAGGAGAACGCTTACAAGACAATCATCACCGGAGCCGTAGGAGGCGCAGCAGGCGTAATCCACGCAGCCTCGACTGCCACAACAGACTGCCAGCCAAACGACAATGTAGAGGCTCTACGCGTCTACCTCGACAAGGCCAACATCGAAGCCCGTCCTCTCTGGAAGCCGATGCACAAGCAGCCGGTATACAAAAATGCCCCCGCGTACGTCAACGGTGTCAGCGAATCCCTCTTCAAAGTCGGGATCTGCCTCCCCGCCGGCCCCTACGTCACCGACGACGACGTCCGCTATATAGTCGACACTATTAAAGCCGCAAATGACATATGATGGAATAAGAGAATGTTCTATCCTATAGCATTAAGGATTTTAAGAAAGGAATGTGTCGGAGCTAAGAAACTTGCTACCGACACATTTTATTATTTCGTTCAGGGTTTTGAGTTCTCACCTGATGGTAATAGTGTGACAATCATATCCAACCGCATAGAGGATATTATTTACAAAAGTCATGTTCCAAGCAGATTAAACATTGCATTTTCGGCAATTGTTGGCGAAAATGGTTCTGGTAAAAGCACTCTTATTGAGTTATTCATAAGATTGATCAATAATTTCGCGACATGTATTTTTGGTGAAATACCTGAGGTGGTTAGCAAACCTCATCTCCACTATATTGACGGAATTAATGCAGAACTATATTTTCACGATATTAATAATGACAAGAGAACTCTTTACAAACTAATGGTAGAAGAGCGACATGTGACACTTACAGAATATGTTCTTGGCATAGACCTAAACACATATATTCTTTCAGGTGAATCATTATTTGATAATGATGAAATACAAAGTATTGATGCTCCTATTCGACCCAATAGTTTGCACCCCAACGTTGGAGAGCGTACCATTCATAGCGGATTCCAGTTTCGGCTTTGTTGCGAGCGGAGAGCTGAGGTTTATACTGTAAAAGTTGATTATAAACAGCAGGATAGTCCTCTTTAAAGGCTTCTTCGACCTTTGCAGAAGCTCCTTTTATAGACGCTTCTAAGTGATAAGGGAAATGTCAAGGAACCCAAATTAGATAGAGTCGTGCCCAGTCATAGCCGTAACGTTTGATGTCGCGGCCGCGGAGGATGGGTCGTATTAGTTCAGCAGTCCTTTCACGTTCATCCTCATCTGTACAGTTAGCTAGAATTTCATCACGTTTTTCAGTGCTGATAATAAAGGCATCATTAAAGCCGGTCTTAATGCCATAGTTGATTTGAATATCCCAATCCTTTAATGGAATGCCAACTGACTCTATCTTACGTTTGATGCTTTGTTCTATGGGGGTTAATATAACCCAAGAATCAGAAGTGTCAAACGATGTATCAGCGGCATTTTGCCGCACGAAATCGCTCATTTTTCTTCCATAATAGTTATGAAGCGGGCGAGTGTGTTGCGGTCAACCTTGCATATCTTTGCGATTTTACGTTTCGATATGCCTTCTTTGAGAAGTTCTCGGATAAGAGTTTCCTTCCCACTCAATTTATACTTATCGGGAGAACTGCGACGGCCTTTGGGGCGACCGAGGACAACTCCCTCGGCTTTCTTTCTCGCAAGAGCCTCTTTTGTGCGTTGGGAGATAAGATTACGCTCGATTTCAGCAGAGAGGCCGAAAGCGAAGGCAAGAACTTTGCTTTGAATGTCATCACCAAGCCGATAGTTATCTTTTATAGTCCATACCTTAGCCTCCTTAGTCATGCAGATATTTAGAATCTCCATAATCATGAAGAGGTTACGTCCAAGACGTGAAAGCTCGGCACAGATAATCAAATCGTTCTTCTTGATTCTCTTGAGCAATGCTCCAAGCTGACGCTTGTTGTAGGCCTTAGTACCCGAAATAGTTTCTTCGATCCAGCCATCTATGGCAAGATTCTCACGTTCGCAAAAGTTATTTATCTCGAAGCGTTGATTCTCGACTGTCTGTTTGTCAGAGCTTACTCTAATGTATCCGTATATCATTGTGTTTAGGCGAAAACTTATTGCCTTCGCATCTATAATATAACCGTCTATCGAATATGACATATAGAAAAAACTTAAAGG
>CAXHOY010000036.1:17925-22936 GCA_964018265.1 uncultured Muribaculaceae bacterium | reverse complement strand
TCGGCACAGTCAAGAGCCGCATCTTCTTCGCCCGCAAGAAACTCCAGGAGCGCTTCTCGGATTACCGCTGAACGCACCGCGACTCCGCTCCGCCGCTGCTCCCCGGCTGCCGCGCAGCCCATAAATGAAAGAATAAAAATATAGAATAGGATTAAAGTTATTGATTGATTTAGGATAAAAGATATTTGGTATTTGGTTTTAGATTATTTGATATTGGATTTTAGGTTCAGGTATATAAAAGTGTAGTTTGACGGGGCTGACGCCCCTATGACAAAAAGAGATTGGACATCGTGAGATGCCCAATCTCTTTTTAACTATAACCGGCGAACTCCAGCCACGGCCACTTGTTTATGCTCTTAGACGACGAACGTTGCGCACTTGCAACTCAGCCTTTAGAGCTATTGCTTACATCGCCGGTGCGCGTCTATTAGTACTGAAGACTATTGAGCGAATCATTTTCGGCCTTCCATCGCTTGCGCAATTCTTCCGGAACTCCAAATTTGTAATTTGGAGACAGCCTTTGATAATTCTCACCGGAAGGGAAGCTAAGGTCAGGGGTTTTGATTTCCTTCTCAAAGGGAGTGAGCCATGTCTCGTTATCGCCATAGCGGACTGAGCTGAGCAACTCACTAAGATAAGCATCCTTATCTTTATACCCCTCGTCATCAAGCACTAATTTAAGCAGCAATGCGGGATGGCCATATTTGCGCAAATAAACACCCACGCAATGATTGTAACGCTCCATAAACGGCACGTATGGTTCTGATAGTTCAAAACTATAAATCACAGCAGTGTCAGCGTTGGCGAACCTCGACATATCTTTGTTCGATATGACTTCAATCATGGGGTTTATGTCAAGATTCCTATCACTATTGTATATTCTCAAGTCGCTTTCGATATCTCGTCCCTGTTGCAGGCTTTGAACTCCGAAATTCATAAGAACCATAGGAAATAGCATCATGGCTTTCCCATCTGAAGACTGCAAGCCAATCTGATAATAGGCACTGGGATTTGCTATCGATGTGAAAAAAAACAACCTGCATTGTGCGTCCATCGGAATTGACTTATATCCTTCAGGCTTTTTAAGATAGACATCAACTTCTTTCAATTGATTGCTATACGCACAGAATTTATCTTCCGGAGTGGCAGATTCAGGAAGTTTATCGACTCCTATTAATGTGGCTTTCGGTTGAACTCCCGCTTCTCCTACCTGTGCATTTAGAGCCGTCGGAAACAATAAAGTCGACAAGCACAAGCATAATAGCGTGTTCCTAATCTTAAACATGATAATTGGCTTTTGTTATTGACAAATAAATATTGTTGTAATCGATGATTGCAAAACCTGGCATATTGCGGATAAGGAATTTTGCTGCTTCCAATCCGATGGAATCATCCGCGAAATAATCCAATACCGCTTCTAATTGCGGACGATTTGAACCTGCGAGAGCAAGCGCGTCTTCCAATGGCCAATCTCGATTGCCGGACATGCTGCAACTGCTCATAACAGTCAGGATTGCAACAAATAGATTCGCCATTAAAATTTTTAGATTTTGTAATCGCATGGCATTTAAGACTATACTTGAATTTGCGGCAAAAATATAAAAATAATTTAACAAATTTCCAATCTCACATTAAATTTAATGAATTTTAACGGTACTAAATCCATGTGTAACTATTCAGCTATACAAGCAAATTGATATGCAGGTACGCATACACCGAAGACAAAAAAAAGCAGCAGGGCTTCGTGAGAAACCCTGCTGTTTTTATGGCTGTGTTCGGTCTTTAGTCTTATCTGATGGGGAAGTTGAGACCGAAGTTGATCGATGCGTTTGACGAGAGGGGTACAAATTCTTTGGAGACTTTTCCGAGTGTGTGGTCCATGCCGAGGAAGAGGTTGAAGCCCGGAGCGTGGAAGTTGAGAAGCCATCCGAAGCCTGTGCCGAATGTGCCGGCTGCAAGGTTGACAGAAGCGTCAAAGCATTTGACGGGAGCGACATTTGCCGACAGACGGAAGTCGGTCCATGAGTAAGCGCCGTTGATGCGGGTGGTGTTGAGCAGACCGAAAGAGAGACGTCTGTAGAGCGGGAAGGTGTATTCGGCGCCGATGTTGAATGTTGTGGCGAGGGCAGTGGCGCGAGATCCCTGGTCGCCCATGTCGTCGAGCTCATAGAGGGCTGAGAGTTTGTCCTGCATGCGGTCCCATTCTTTGTTGAAGCTGTTGTCTGCGTTGTCGTCGACATTGAAGACGTAGGCGTCGGTGTCAAATTTCTTCACTCCGTTGGTCGAAGCGAGCATGTCGTTGCTCCAGTTGATGAAGCCGAGGTCGAGTAATGAGGCTGAGAAAGTCCAGTCCTTGAGCGCTGCCGGTTTGTAGATGACACCGAGGTCGAATCCAAGACCAAAGCCCCCGATGCCTGCGCCGTCGACATCGGCGCCGCTGACATACCGGTTGTTGGTGCGGTCGTTGAGGTCTGTGTCATAAGTGAGGCCTTTGAGCGAGGTGTTGATTTCGGCTTCTGACTCGATGGTCCATGAGTCTGTGCCGAGGGTCATGGTGGCGCGGCGCAGGTGAGCGTCGGCATATGCTCCGCCGAAAAGGAGTTTCACTGTCGCACCGACACGCCATTCGTTATTGATGTCGTGAGAGTGACCGAGTGCGACTTCGACATAACCCATGCCACGGGCGCGGAGGTCGTCGATGGCATATGATTTGTTTGAGACGCCTTCTTTGAGCAGTGAGAAAATAGACTTAGGCAGGTTGACACCGAACTCAGTGCGGGCGTTGATGTTTAAGGTATTGTAGCCGCCGAAAGCCTTGAAACCTACGGAGAGAATGTCAAACTTGGCATTGACGCGCAGTTTGTTCATGTCGCTGATGTTGTTGAGGAAGTCCTGTGTTCCGACACCGGGGTTCATGAAGGTTGTTGTCTTGCCGTTGATGTTGTAGAGCACGTCTGTCACGTGGAGGTTGCCGCTCACGCCAACGTTCATGTTGCCGATGGCGGGCATCGACACGAAGCCGCGGCTGTTGCCGAAGGCCGGGTTGAGTTGGAAGCGGTAGGTGTAGTCGTCGACAAAATAGCCCGAACGGGTGTTCTGTGCTCCCGCAGTGAGGGCTGCGAGCATGGCTGCTCCGAATAATGTATGTTTTATAATCGATTTCATGTCGTTGATCTGATTAGGAATGTAATGTGTGAGGGTTAAAGGCGATTAGAGTTCTGATTCATAGTAGCCGGTCACTGTCGGACGGAGTTTGGCGACTTTGATCGTCATGTCGGGGCGGAGCACTTGCTCTGACGCTCCGGCAACAGCGACAGCCTCAAACTGTACGCCTGCGAGGTCGCGGATCGTACCGGTGATATAAATGTCTACGTCCTGAGGATCGGAAGTCGCGTTGATTTGTGCGCCTTTGATTTCCACGTTGTTGATCTGATTGTTGTTTTCGTCGACGGGATATGCTTTGAAATCGATTGACAGAGGAACTTCTGAAGTGATCGATGCCTTGATGTGGAGATTGGTGATTGTGAGATCCTTGAGGTCTTCAGCGTCCCATCCGTCGAGAATGTCTGAATAGACGATTTTTGATCCCTGCGCAAGGGCTATGGGGGCGATGAATTCGTAGTTGCCCGAAACGTCGCCGAGGTCTGTGCCGAGACGCAGGTCTTTGACCGGCTGGTCGGGCAGCTGGGGATTGTCGAGTGAGATTGACAGGCGGTTGGGGATGCCGTCGCCGCTGAGCACCTTGCCGAGGTCGGAGAATTGCACGAAAGATGCGTCGGCATATTCAGCGGGCTTGTTCTGCGGATCGTTGGGGGCGAGGCAGAAGTTGTAGACTCCGTTCGAGTTGTTGTTGCCGACTGTGAAATATCCGTTGTCAATGCTGTAGGGCGTTGAGGTCGAGCCGTGGATGGCTGAGATTGTCAGGCCTGTCTCGGCATAGAGTTTGTAGGGCTGAAGAGGGTTGACAACATGCAGATATATCTGCGGATTGGCCAGTGTGATGTCTGTTCCGGGCTGGGTGAGCACATCGGGCAGGTCGTTGAGTTCGACATCAGAGATGTTGACGCCCGTGATGTTGTATTTGAGACTGCCGGAGAAGCTTGTCAGAGGGAAGTCGGGGATGTTATACTGGATCGACAGGTCGAGGGTGGTCGGCTCTGTGCCGATGAGGTCGGCGCGGTTGACGGTCACTTTTCCGCTCTTGACATAGAAGTCGCCTCTGACTTCGATGCTGTGATTGGTTGTGTTGAGTTGTGCGCCGAGCTGTTCGAAGTTTATTTTGTCGGCAACGATTTTAAAGGTGTAGTTCTCGCTGGTGACTGAGGTGGCGGGCATGGTGAGTTCGCCACTTGTCGCATTGTAGCTGCCGCCGGCTGCATCAGCGAGGTGCAGCCCTGCGGGGAGCTGGATCAGGATGTCGCTGAGCTCAACTTTGCGAGCCACGCTGCTGATGCCTCTGAGATTGAATGAGAAGTTGAATTCGAGTCTGCCTTGAACGTCGGTTATGGAGGTGATTTCAGAGGGCACGCTGTTTGACGAGAAGTCAAACGATTTTGCCTCGGGTGTGATGGCGAAGTGTCCGGCTTCTGCCAGTCCGGCGGCGGCGGGAACAAACGGCATTGTCAACAATGTCGGCTGCAGTTGCTGCGCGTGGATTGTGAAGTCGCTGATGTTGACTGATGTGGATGAGAACGAGCCGTCTTGGGTCACGGCATACTCTCCATTGACAACTTTTATGCGGTCTCCTTCCTTGATGATGCTGCTGAGCAGAATCTCGTCAAGGTTGAGGGGGATGGTGAGGTCGTTGACATCAACTCGCACTGTTGTGTCGATGTCTGACAGATCATAGTTGTCATCTACGCACGACACCAACAGGCTTGCGCTTAAAAGAGCCGGAATGCAGAAATGTTGGAATTTCATAGTCGGGATGTGTGTTATAAGAGCTTGTTTAAAAACAAATGTGAATAATAAATAAGCATCAGTCAATATTTCAGGCATTTATGCTTTGGTG
>CAXHOY010000036.1:0-17795 GCA_964018265.1 uncultured Muribaculaceae bacterium | reverse complement strand
TTCCTCATACTTGACGCGATAATTTACATCGATGTAAGCGGCTGTCAGTGGCGGTTGCTTCCGGCAGAATACCCCAAGTGGCAGACCGTCTATTACTATTTCAGACGCTGGGGAGCGATGGATGCCTTTCCCGAACTTGAGGACAGTCTTGTGGAGTCGGTAAGGCTTCGCAGAGGCGAGTCTCCGCATCCTGCCATTGGTGCTATCGACAGCGCAAGTTCCCGCTCCGCCCTGCCTCGCTCCAAAAAGGGAATTGACGGTAACAAGAAGGTCAAAGGCGTGAAACGCAACATAATAACAGACAAGGACGGCGACATTCTAGAGGCATCCACTACTCCTGCCAATATACATGATTCCAAATCCGCATACGCTCTTTTGGCAATGCTTGTCATTGCTTTCCCTTGGATAAAGCGGATATATGCAGACAGGGGCTATCGGGGTAATTTCATTGAGGCGGCCAAACATGATTTTGGAGTTGATGTCGAAATAACACATTCAAATTACTCCGGTCAGTTTGTCCCGGCAAAGAAGAGATGGGTTGTGGAGAGAACCTTCGCATGGCTTGAAAACTTCAGACGGTTATGCCGAAATTACGAGGAAACAACAGATTCTGCCAATGAAATGCTCATGGTGGCTGCTGTGGTAATTACTCTCAGGAAACTCACTTCCGTTAACAATAGTTTTTAAACAAGCTCTAATTTTTTTGATTGATTTATTCTTGAATTTTTTTGCAAATTTAGCACTTTTTAAACTATCATCGCTGTTAAAGTATATTAATAAACAAAGGTCTCCTGTTGGTTTGGAGACCTTTGCGCTAAAAATCTGTATCCGGCTATCAGTCCGGGAGCCGTTTATTTTTCGATAAATGCCATTTTGCAGAGTTCCGCAAGTGTTGCCGGAGCGTCTGTGGTGATATAGTCGGCACCCTGGCTGATATAGTTGAGCATTTCGGTTCTGGAGTTGATGGTCCACACGTTGACAACCATGCCGAGAGCTTTGGCCTGTTTGATCCATTCGGGGTGTGAGCCATATGCTGCATAACTGTAGTCGATGCTCTTCACTCCTGCATTGAGGACAACCGACGGTGCGAGGTCGCCGGACAGATAGCCGACCATTGCATTGGGGTCTTTTGAGACGATGCGACGGCAGTTGTCCCAGCTGAATGCGATATATTCAACACGGTCCTTCAGGCCTTCAGCCTCGATGGTTTCCATGACCTTATCGACGCATGCATTGTTGCGCGCGGCACTGTTGTGAGACTTGATTTCGATTATCATCTTCGACGATGAGGTGTTCATCTTTTCTTTGAATTTCTTGACGAAGCTGTCGAAGGTCGGCAAGGATTCGCCGTTGGCGAGTTTGATGTTCTTGATCTGGTCGTAGGTGCAGTTCTGGAAGGTCATGCCGTTGGCGACTCCGTCATGGTGGACAACAACGACTCCGTCAGTCGTGATCCATGTGTCGAACTCGATGCCATAGTAGTTCGAGTCCATAGCCTTGCTGAGTGCTGCTACTGAGTTTTCGGTCGCTCCACCGGTGTGTTCGCCGCGGTGTGCGATCACTTTGGGACTCTGGAAGCTGCTGACATCCGAGCCGATCGTGAATGTTGCCTGGAAGAGGGGCGCGCTGTTTGAGCCACGCTTCAATACAATATTATATGTGCCCGCTGTGAATCCTTCGGGGATTGTGGCGATGATGCGGCCGTCGGCTACTGACGTGGCGGCCGGGGTGACGTTGCCTTTGGTGTCGATGAGTTCGATGACGTCGCCGTTTTCAAAGCCTTTGCCGTAGATTGAATATTTGGCGCCGGGCGCTACCTGGCAGTTGGACAGGAATGTCAGGTCTGAGATGGTGATGGGATTTTCGACCTGTTCGAATTTGGCCGCTTCCCACAGTTTTGCAACCTGCGTTGCGTTGAGAGCCTTGTCATAGATGCGGGCTGTGACGATCTCGCCGTTGAATGATGCGTCGCAGTCGGTGTCGTTGGTTCCGGGGTCACCGCCGATGACAAACGACTCTGCGCCGTTGGCCACTGGGACATAGTTGCCTGGAGCGCTCTGTGTGCCGCCGAGCATGCCGTTGACATAGACATAGGCTTTGCCTTCTTCTTTGTTCCACACTCCGACCACGTGGTAGTATTTGCCTACTTCGGGTTTGGTCGAGCTGTAGGTCCAGCGCCAGTTTGAACTGCCGGTGGTTGATACGTTGGGAAGGAATGTGATGTTGGTGGTGCCTGCTACGGATGAATGTATAGGCAGGATGAAACCAATGCCGCCGGCCTGCATCGAGCTGAACCATTTTACTTCTCTCGAGGGGTTGTCGGGCTCGTTGAGCTTGATGATTGATTCGAACGTACATCCGTCTGCTATGCGGTTGATAAATTCACCGCCTTTGGTATATTTCACACGATAGTAGCCGGTGGTGACAACCTCACCCATGCTGTTGCGCATGCTGGCCACATAGCGTTTGTGGATGTCGTTGTAGTAGGTCAGCAGGCTTGCGCTCGGCTTGGTGATGACATTGTGTTTCATGGGCGATACGTCGACTCCGGTGCCGTCTGCCAAAAACTCGATGTCGAGCAGGTCGGCGCGGGGTGAGTTGTCTTGTTTTATCGCCAGGCCGGTTTCCTGACCGGAGTATTGGAAGGTGATGCTGAACGTTACATCTTCATCTGTCGATTTTGCAGGGAAGTCAAGCACCAGCTGTGTATTGGATACCGATACTTCGCGTATGGCCGAGTTGTCGGTCTTGTAGGTCCACTGGCAGTTGGCGTTGATCTTGAAACTGACATTGCCGCCGAAGTAGGGGACTGTCGTGCTCTGAGGGGTCACTTCAAATATCGAACCTACACCCTGGCCTTGGGCGAATTCGATTTTCTCGATGTCGGCTGCAGGAATTGATATTGTCTGTCCGTTGTGTTTGGTCACTGTCATATTGTAGTTCTGGGCGAATGCTACGATTGACAGAAGTGCTGAAAATGCGGTTATAGCGGTCTTTTTCATTTCTTGATGACTTTAAATGTTGTTTCGTTGGATGAGATGATGTAAATGCCTGCGGGCAGATTTTCGAGGCTGATGACGGCTGTGCCTGACTCGTCGGCTGATGTGCGGCCGAGCACCACTCCCGCAAGATTGACTAAGCTTGTCGCACTGTTGGGGTTCATGCCTCTGATCACGGCATAATTGGGGTCGCTCAGATCGACGGTCAGAGTTGCTTTCATCTCCTCGTCGATTGATGCGGTGTGGTCGACGATTTCGGCATAGGCGATTGCGTCCATGCTGTAGCGTGTGCTGAAATTGTCCGAGGTGATCACACAGTCTGAACCCTCGAAGGTGATGACTGGCTCAGTCGAGAGCATGAAAAACTGCGGTGAGCCCGAGGATAGATGGACTTTCAGGGCTTTGCCTGTCTCCTGTGCCTGAGTGACTCCTGTCTGCGCTGATATGATCAGCGAGATTACAAACATCGTCAGAACTTTGCAGAAGCTGATCCTGCGGTGCTTGGGCTTTAAATCTAAGGTTGTCATTACTTTTAAATTTAAGATATTTCTTGGTTAAGATTACTTTAAGGTTTTCATCCGGACCGTGTATCGCATTGGGTGCATGGTTCGGAACGCTAATATATTATCATTTTTTACATTAGCTTGCATTTATCCGCATTATTTAACAAATATTAACCACTCTGCGCGCAGGATGCTTGTGCGTTCGGGCGTTTAATGTCATTTTTGTGTGTGTTGCCGGATGTGATTCAAGGCCGGCGCTTGAAACATATTTGTCTTACGGTCCCTCGGTGTCTGGCAAAGCGTTCTACGCTTGTTAAGAAATGATGGCAAAATGAGTCAAAAATGCTTAATTGATAGCGATATGTGACAGTTTTTTTCTATCTTTGCGTCCCAAGTATTAGATTCTGAAGTAATATATCGCGAAAACAATCCTTGAGATTGAGCTATGGTGTAGGCTATCTGCTTGATTTGCATTGGATTGTCGTAGCTCATACTAATTGTTATCATGTTTAAAGGCCAACAGTTCATAAAACAATTACTGAATGTCGCGCTTCTGACCGCGATTACGCTTACTCCCAGCGTTGCTTTTTCAGGCAATGCCGCAGATGATTCAAACGATCGTTCGTTCCTCTTTTTCGGTAAAAAGAAAAAAAACAAATCGGATGCTGCCGAGCAGACGGCAACGGTCACCGAATATGAACGCCTTACCGGTGACGAAAATGTTATTGGCAGGGGCATGTTTAATGTTCTGCATAAAGACGGCAACTATTATTTTGAGATCCCCGACTCGATGATGGGGCGCGAAATGCTTGTGATCAATAAGTTTGTCAAGGTGCCGCATGAGCTCAACGAAGCCGGTGCCAACCGTGGTCTCAGCAACTCTGACCAGATGGTGCGCTTCGAACTCGACAAGGAAAACAAGAAGGTGAGGGTGCGTCAGTCACGCCCGTTGCCGCTCGTGCCGGATGGTGATGCTATCGCCCGCTCGGTCGACCATAACTATATCTCGCCGATCATCGCTTCATTTAAGATCGAGGCCTATAGCAACGACTCTTCTTCAGTGGTCGTCCGCATCAACGATATCTATGACGGCACCAAGACAAGTTTCAACGATGTCTTCTCCGACATCAACATCGGCACTTCGGCCAACAGTGATCTTTCGCGCATCAAATCGATAAAGGCTTTCGACAATAACATACATGCCATTTCAGAGCTGACGACACGTGTTTCCGAGCCGGGAGGCACAGTCTATGTCACTGTCGAGGTCGGGTCGTCTCTCGTCCTCTTGCCCGAGAAGCCGATGACACGGCGCTATGCAAGTCCGCGTGTGGGCTACTTCACCGAGTCAAACATCCGTTATGGCGACGACCAGCAGCGTGTGAGCCGCGGTCATTTCATCACCCGTTGGCGTCTCGAACCCAAAGCCGGTGAGGAGGCTGATTATCTTGCCGGCAAGCTCGTCGAGCCCGCCAAACCTATCGTTTTCTGGCTCGACAGTTCGACTCCCCGCCAGTGGCGCAAATACATCAAGCAGGGCATCGAAGACTGGAATTCGGCCTTTGAACTTGCCGGCTTCAAGAATGCCATACGCTGCGAACAGCTCACCGACACGATGGACGTCGATCTCGACGACGTCAGCTACTCGGTGCTCAACTATGCGGCCTCGGAGAAATCCAACGCCATGGGCCCGAGTGTCATGGACCCCCGCACAGGCGAAATTCTCGAAGCCGACATCATGTGGTGGCACAATGTGCTCGATTTGCTTCACGACTGGATCGTGATCCAGACCGGAGCTGTCGATCCTCGCGCCCGTCAGCTCGAGCTGCCTGAAGAACTGATTGGAGACGCCATGCGCTTTGTCGCTTGCCATGAAGTCGGCCACTCGCTCGGCCTGCGTCACAACATGATAGCCTCAGCGGCCATCCCGACCGACTCTCTGCGCTCCCAGTCATATATTGAGAAACTTGGCGGCACCGGTTCGTCAATCATGGACTATGCCCGCTTTAACTATGTCGCTCAGCCGGGCGACGGTGTCGAGGTGCTCTCGCCACATATCGGTCCCTATGACCGCATGGCCATCAACTATGGCTACCGTTGGTATGGCAAGGAGAATCCCGAAGACGAATATGATCAGCTCCAGCAGCTCATCGAATGCTACGAAGGACCGCTGTTCCGCTACAGCGAGGCTCAGCCCGCGCGTGAGGCCATCGATCCACGTGCGCTTAGCGAAGACCTCGGCGACAATGCGATGCAGTCTGCCCGCTATGGCATCGCCAATCTGAAACGCATCATGCCTAATATTGTAAAATGGACAACAAGCGGCCTCCGCGGTCAGGACTATGACGAGGCGTCGCGTCTTTTTGCCGCAGCCATCAGCCAGTGGCAGCTCTACTGTTATCATGTGTTGTCTAACATCGGTGGCATTTATGTCGACAACACAACCGTCGGCGACGGACAGCCCACATATCGTTTTGTCGAGACTGACCGTCAGCGTGACGCCGTGCAGTTTATAATCGACGAGGTGCTCACTCAGCCGTCGTGGCTCTTTGACGCAGACGTAACCAACTACACATTCATAGTACAGAACACACCCATCGGCCGTCAGGAAAACTCACCCAACTATATCCTGAAGAATGCCCAGAGCTATCTTCTCTGGGACCTCCTCTCCGACAACCGCATCATACGCATGTATGAAAACGAGGCTATGAACGGCAAGAAGGCCTTCCTGCCCGGTGATATGATGGACATGCTCCATAACGGTATTTTCGCAAAAACCATCAGTGGTCAGACTCCCGATGTGCGCGAACGCTCGGTGCAGAAAAACTTCGTCGACAACCTGATCATCGCCGCAAGTGAGACAAGGGGCGTCAAGGACGGTGCGCTACGCTCGCTCAACGATGCCGATCCCGCAGCCCTCCTCTTCAACGACCCCTCGCGTCAGTTCTGCAGCCATTGCCGCCACGAAGCCGACGGCCGTCAGGCCATCGGAGAACGCAATTCAGGCCGACGCACACTCAACTTCTATGGAAGCCAGGGCAACCGTGTGTCTGACGCCATATCTCTCAAGCGCGGCGAACTGATGCGCATACGCACCCTGTTGCTGTCGCGCATGTCAGGCGCATCGCGCGATGCGCGCTATCACTACGAAGACCTCATCATGCGTATCAACACCGCTCTCGGCATCGCCCAGCTTAAAAACTGATGCGGTGACTTCGATAAACCATTTTCTCATTCTCCAATCTCCTTTTTTCAATCCTATTTCAATCACCCTCATAATCACCCGGTCTATTCCAAACCAACAGTGCGATGAAACATAAGATATTGATCATACTCTCAGCCTTGGCGCTGATGACCGTGCTTCCGGCGTTTGCCGCCGGTGCATCCCGCACCATTACCGGTGTTATACTTTCCTCCGAGGACAAAGAGCCACTGATCGGAGCTTCAGTTTCTGTTTCCGAAACCCAACTCAAGAAAGCCGGAAGCCGCGAACGAAAGCTTGGAACAGTTACTGACATCAACGGTGAGTTCTCGCTCGTCGTGCCGTCGGCAGTGACCGAGATCGAATGCCGTTCGCTCGGGTTCAACCCGCGGACAATAGTCCTTGTCGACGGTGTCGACAACTATGACATTGTCCTCGACCCTTCGGCCGTTGTGCTGAGCGACGTTGTCGTCACCGGCTATCAGGCCATCGAAAAACGCAAACTGACGGCCTCTATCACCAAGATGGAGGTCGATGAAAACAAAATCGGTGCGATCATGAACATCGATCAGGCTCTCGCAGGCCAGGTCGCAGGTCTTTCGGCTTTGCAGAGCAGCGGTTCGCCCGGTGCTCCGCTGAAAATCCGCATCCGTGGCACCTCATCGCTCCAGGGCACTCAGGATCCTCTTTGGGTCATCGACGGTGTGCCGATGAACGGCACAGAAATGCCCTCGACCGAAGAACTCAAGGACATCGATAACCTCTATCAGTCGTCTATCGCCGGACTCAACCCGGCCGACATCGAGAGCATCACTGTCCTCAAAGACGCGGCCGCTACAGCCATCTACGGCACCCGCGCCGCCAACGGTGTGATCGTCATCACCACCAAGAGCGGCAAGCAGGGCAAAACCCAGGTGACATTCTCGACACGCCTGTCCTATTCGCCGAAACCCGACATCGACCGTCTCAACCTTCTCTCTTCCGACGAGAAAATCGGACTCGAACTCGATCTGCTCGGCTCTGATTATACATATCGCGAAAACAAAGGCGCAGTGGCACGCATCATTGAGGCGGCCGGACAGACGGCGGCTTTCAAAGCCGGTGGCTGGAGCGCTCTTTCGCCCGATGTCCAGGCCCAGATCAACGCTTTGCGCGCAGTCTCAACCGACTGGAACGACATCCTTTTCCGCGACACATTCAGCCAGGAATACAATCTCAGCATTTCAGGTGGTGGCGAGAAGGCTACCTATTACACATCCTTGGGCTATCAGGACGAAAACGGCAATGTGCCCGGTGTGTCGATGAACCGCTTCAACATCGTTGTCAAGACTCAATATCGCCTCAGCGAGAAATTCAAGGTCGGAGCATCAGTTTTCGCCAACCGCCGCAAAAAAGACTCCTATCTGACCGACAACGACGGCTTCACAAACCCTGTCTACTATTCGCGTCGCGCCAATCCTTATCAGCTCCCATATGATGCCGACGGACAATATATCTACGACACCGACATCCAGGGTCGCGAGGACAGCGACTTGAAGTTCAACGTCTTCGAAGAACGTAACAACACAGACTATTCGCAGGAGACCACAGGCGTCACCGCTCTCATCGACCTCGACCTGCGCTTCACCGACTATCTCAAGGCTGTCACCCAGGTAGGCTTCCAGTATGACAAGGTCGACACCCAGTCGTTCGCGTCAAAAGAGACCTATGCGATGCGCAAGGAATTCTACCGCACGGAGATAATGGGAGCTGACGGCATACGCAAAACCTTCCTTCCCGATGGTGGCCGCCACATGCAGAGCACTTCGACAAGTAAACAGATCAACTGGAAGGCTCAGGTCGAATTCAGCAAACGTCTTGCCCCCGACCACGAACTTGAAGCCATGGTCGGTACCGAAATACGCAAGACATGGTATGACTCCTTCTCGTCGACTGCCTACGGCTACGACCGCAAGACCCTGACGAGCAAACCGGTCATCTTCCCCAACGAATCATGGGCCCGCACGTTCCCGCTCCACACCGAGAGCATCAGCGAAAACGCATATGCATCGTTCTATGCCACGGCGTCTTACTCGCTCTTGCGCCGCTACACGCTTGGAGCTTCGGTCCGCTTTGACGGCAGCGACCTCTTCGGTGTCGACAAGAAATACCGTTTCCTCCCGCTCTACTCGTTCAGCGGTCTCTGGCGCATATCCGACGAAGCCTTCATGCGCGACGCCTCGGCGGTCAACAACCTTGCAGTCCGCCTGAGCTACGGCATACAGGGCAACATCGACAAATCGACCTCGTCTTTCGTCATGGGCGACTACAACAACACTTCGATCCTCCCCGGAGTGACCGAAGACGTTATCGTCCTCGGCACACCTCCCAACCGCCGTCTGCGTTGGGAAAAGACCCACACCGCCAATGCCGGTATTGACCTTGGCATGTTCAACAACATTTTGACCCTCTCGGCCGATGCTTACTATCGCAAAGGCAATGACTTGATCGCCATGAAGATGCTGCCGCTCGAGACAGGCTTTATCTCTACGATGGTCAACTGGGCCAGCATGCGCAACCGTGGTGTCGAGATCGCGCTTTCGACTCGCAACATCGCCAACAAGGATTTCCGCTGGACCACAAACTTCAACCTCGCTTACAACGAGAACACCGTCCTTCAGGAGACCGTGCCCTTCAATCAGACGACTCCATCGCGCGAAGGATATCCGGTCAACGCCATATTCGCTTACCGCACCGCAGGACTCGACGCCGACGGCTTCCCGCTATTCCTCGACAAAGACGGCCGGAAAGTGACCGCCAAGGAGTTCCTCAAACTCAACAATGCCGGTGCGAGCACACTCACTGCCGAGGAACAGCGCGACAGATACTCATATATCGGTTCGGGCGACCCTCTCTGGACAGGCGGCTTCATCAACAACTTCAACTACCGCGACTTTGACCTCACCGTCAACTTCGCCTTCAACCTCATGATGTATACCCGCATCCAGCCCTCCTACAACCCTGTCTTCTTCGACCGCGGCATGAACACCAACCGCGACATCCTCGACCGTTGGTCGCCATCAAATCCCACCGGAAATTTCCCCGCGCTCATGCCCGAGGGCTACCGCTCCGACGAACGCACTCAGTATGGCGAATTCTCGCTCTACTCGATGATGGACTCGTGGGTCAAACGTTCTGACCACGTCCGCCTCCAGAGCGTCATTCTCGGCTACAACATCCCGACGCCAATCGTGGCCCGCATAGGTCTCTCTTCGGTCCGCGTCGCTTTCGAAGCCCGCAACCTCGCGGTGTTCGGCGCTGATTACCATAACTTCCTCGACCCCGAGACCATGGGCAACCCCTTCGCTCAGCCGATACCCAAGAGCTATACGTTCAATCTCCAAGTTAAATTCTGATCTCCTCAATTTGTTTAGATATGAAATTTCCTAAGTTATTCGCCGTTCTTTTGGCTGCATCGGCCGTGATGATGACCGGCTGCGACAGCTTCCTCGACATACAGCCTGTGGGTAAAGTCATACCCACGACCGCGCCCGAGTTCCGGTCGCTGATCACCGAAGCCTACCGCACCGTGCCCGACGACCGCGGGCTTGCGACATTCCGTTCCGACGAAGTCTTGCTCGACGCCACAATGTCGAGCAACGACCTTGGCTCATACCTCGACATCTGGCTGTGGAACGACGATACACCCGACGAAAACACGGCCACATTCAGCTGGCGCCAGTTCTACCATGTCCTCTTCATAGCCAACTATGTCATCGAATCCGAGCGCATGATGACAGATGGATCTTCCGACGAAATCCGTCAGATGGTCGGCGAGGCATATATGCTCCGCGCCTACATGCACTTCGTCCTCGCCAACCTTCACGCTCCGGCCTACACAGCCTGTGACCCGGTCGCAACCAAGGCCGTGCCGCTCAAACTCGACAGCGATGTGGAGTCTGTTCTCAAACGCAATACCCTCGAAGAGGTCTACTCCTCGATCCTCGCCGACCTCACCTCGGCCGAAGGCTATCTCAACGTGGAGTCATGGCCCAAAGGCTATAACTATCGCTTCACGACGCTCTCGGTCGATGCTCTCCGCTCGCGGGTGCTGCTCTACATGGGCGACTGGAAAGGCTCTCGTGAGGCCGCCGACCGCGTCCTTGCCCTCAAAAACACTCTTTCCGACCTGAGCTCCGAACTGCCTAACGCCTACGACTCGGCCGAGAATATCCTGGCCCTCGAGCAGGTGATGAGCGCCCAGTTTGCAAGAGCGCTGAAGGTCGACCGCAATTTCTATCGGCTCTATGCAAACACCGACCGTCGCCGCCGCGCCTACTTCAATCAGGTGACATCGTCAAACATCCTCCTCATAAAAGGCGGCAGCAACACCTACACATGCTCAATGCGTGTCGGCGAACTCCTCCTCAATGCTGCCGAGGCTGCATGCCGTGAGGGGCTTTATGACGACGCAGCCGAGTATCTGCTCACTCTCCAGCGCTCACGTTTCACCGACGGTGGCGCTGCCAAGGAGACTGCCGTAGCGGCGATGACACCCGACGGGCTCCTTGACGAAATCCTCACCGAACGTGCCCGCGAACTCGCCTTCGAAGGCCACCGCTGGTTCGACCTCCGGCGCACAACGCGGCCGCAGCTCGAACGCACCTTCCGCGGCACAAGCTATGTGCTCCAACACGACGACCCGCGCTACACAATCCGCATTCCCTCCGAGGCCATCGAGGCCAATCCCGGGCTTGCTGACTGATTTTCCCCCTTACCGCGGTTTCCGGCGCAATCCACGCGTCGGAAACCCGATTTTTTTCGACGCTTTTTAAAACCTAAATATTTATTGTATGAAAAAAATTTTACTTACTCTTGCTGCTGTCTGCGCATTCGGCGCTGCTGACGCAGCGGTCGCCGACCTCTCCAAGACCTGGTCGGCTTCTGTCGACAACGCTTTTGCTGCCGGCAACGCAGTCTTCAATGCCCCTGTGGCTTTGGATGCTGCCGGCAATGTCATTGCCACCGGAGCCTACAACGAAGATGTAACCATCGCAGGAACTTCGCTCGAAGCCGTAGGCACAAGCGCCTACATCGCCAAATATGACACCGCTGGCAACGCTCTCTGGGCAGTCGGAATCATCGGTTCTGCCACAATCAACAATGTTGTTGCCGATGCTGACAACAATATCTATGTTGCAGGTCAGTTTGCTGACGAAGTCACTTTCGGCACCACTGCCGGCGAAACTGTCGTTAAAAACGGCATGACTCTCGATGGTGCCCCCACAGTGGAACAGAACGCTGCCTTTATCGCAAAATATGCATCTGACGGCAAACTCCTTGCCGTTCGCACTTTTATCCCTGAACTTCAGCCCGCGCTTGCTGCCGTTATCGATGACTGGGAGTCCGAAGTGTTTTATTGGTACACAGATGGTGACGTGAATTTCAAGATTACAGATCTTGTGGCTGTCGGCGGTGAAGTATACGCTTCTGCAGTGTATACAGGCATCACAAAGGTGGAAGACATCACTTTCGACGCGTCTTATGTAAACTACATCGGCATGATGTATGACGACAATATTTGCGCGGCTGTGTTTACGTTAGACGGTGGACTTGAAAACATTAAGATTGTTGATCAGATATCTTCATCAGTCAACAACGGTGATTATACAGAGAACACATATGAGGTGTGGAACGCCCGTTTAGACATCAACGGCAGCGACATGTTGGTTGCCTATACCGGAATCGGTGAACTCAGCTACCAAGGTGGTGTCCTTGATCTTAAGCAGGAGAAGAGCACTCCGATGTTCATTTTCTCAACCTTTAAGGATGGCAAATTTGTAGCCAATAAACTGGTACCGACAGCGGACGCGATGATAAAGTCTTTCAACGCGGTTGCCGGTGTTAAGATTATCGGTGGAAATGGCTATATCGCCGGCCGCAAATACAATGTCACAACCGAGCTTAAGGATGAGAATGAGGTTGAAATATATTTCAATGAGGCTTTCGTTGCAACCGTTCCTGCACTGGATGTGGCCAACACAACCATCAAGGCTGCCACAATAATGGAAGGCGACTTTTATTATCAGATCTCAGACGCAGCGTTCACAGCAAACGGTGACATATACATGACTTCCGAATGCTACTATCAGAACGCCGTCAATGGTCACCTGAAAGGCGAATTTGCCGGCAACGGTGTGACTTATGTCTATGCTGCTGATGCAATAAGCGCTACAGACTACAAAGCGACAGCTGCTGCGGCTTCTGCTTCTTCTCTTGTTTTTGCCACAGTTGGAGATACTGGTGTTGATTATACTCTCTATGGCGACAACAGTGCTGCCGGTATCGACGATATAACCGTCGGTGACGACAATGCTCCTGCCGTTTACTACAACCTGCAGGGCGTACAGGTCGCAAATCCCGACAACGGCATCTATATCGTCCGTCGCGGCAACAAGGTGACAAAACAACTCGTGAAATAAGCAATCCGCATTCCCTCCGAGGCTATCGAAGCCAATCCCGGGCTTGCTGACTGATTTCCCCCTTACTGCGGTTTCCGGCGCAATCCACGCGTCGGAAACCCGACTATTCCGACATTCTTTTAAACCTAAATATTTATTGTATGAAAAAAATTCTACTTTCAATCGTTGCTGCAGTTGCTGCAATGAGTGCATCTGCAACAGATTTCAATCAGTTGCAATGGCAAAATCAAATCGGGGGTATTTTTAAAGATAACACACCTCTGTTCAACGCTCCGGTTGCCATCAGCAACAACGGTTCGGGATACTCTGCTGTTGCCGGATCTTACAATCAAGACTGCTACATCAATGGAAATGAGTTTGAAGCCGTCGGCACAAGCTCATATATCGCCGTATACCAAGGGCCGGCAATCAGATGGTCAGTGAGTCTCGTTGGCTCGGCCACTGTTTCAGCCTTGACTTTCGACAATGAGTGCAACCTTTATGTTGCCGGTTCATTTGCCGATGAAGTCACTTTCGGATCAACCGACGGCAACTCTAAAGTTGAAGAAGGCATGACAGTCGATGGCGCTCCTACAACTAAAGAAAATGCCGCATTTATTGCAAAATATAACCCCGAAGGCCAGCTCCTCGATCTCGTGAAATTCATCCCTCAGATCCACCCCGAGATCATGCCTCTCATCGGTGATTTTTCAGTTGAACACATATACTTCTACAGCGATGGCGATGTTTACTTTGAAATCAAGCAGATCGGCATCAAAGATTCGAAGTTATATGCAAGCGCCGTTTACACCGGTGTGACCGAAACTGCCAACATGCAATTCGACGCACCCTACGTACTCTACGCATCATTCATGTATCAGGACGTTGCTTCAGCTTCAATCTTCTCTCTCGATGCCAACAACTTCTCTGAAGGCTCTCACATCATGAAAGTCGCATATGCCGGCGCCAACGGCGATGAAGTGTCTGACACCAGTGCCTGCTGGTCGGCCCGCTTCGGATTTATCCAGGGATCTGTATTCGGAGCATTCGTAGGAAGCGGCCAACTTGCGCGTTTCGCCAATGGCAATCAGCCTGTCCGCCTCGTGTCAGATGAGACTACTCCATCGTTTATATTCAGCCAAGACATCGAATGGCGTGATTCAGATGTTCGTTCTATTCCGACAGCTTCTTCAATGCGTGTCGCCGACAACAGCATATCGGCTGTAGGCTACGATTCATCCACAGGTAAAGTAGTGGTTGCAGGTCGCAAATACTCGACTGAAACAGTCGGACAGAACGAAATCGAACACCGCGAACTGTTTGTTTACAACGCCAATCCAAGTGACCTCTACCACGAGGATGCGATGTTCTCGGCCGAGCTCAAGGAAGGTGATATTTCCTACTATTCCGTAGCTTCGGCTGCTGTCCTTAACCTCGGCAACGTTGTCTTCAACACTCTCGGATACTACAATGCCGCAGGCGAAGGCTATGAAAATGGCGACTTCACCGGAACATCCAAAGCATTCACCTTCTCGGCGGGTGACTTTTCAGCAGCAAACCTCTCTGTGCGAAACCCCTATGGCGTGGCAGCAAACGATACCGAGGTGTTATTCTCTAATGTGACTATGGTTGGCAATTCCGTATTCAACTTTACTTACACATCTGCCGGTATCGACGATATAACCGTCGGCGATGACAATGCTCCTGCCGTTTACTACAACCTGCAGGGCGTACAGGTTGCAAATCCCGACAACGGCATCTATATCGTCCGTCGTGGCAACAAGGTGACAAAACAACTCGTGAAATAATCAATCCCCCTGCGGGGAAGTTATAAGTCAGAAGTCGTGCATTTGTACGACTTCTGACTTTTTTTGTAGCCCTCGCTAACGCAGAGCCGGGGTGGGGAATGCGTCACGGAGACCTATGGCTACGCCTGCTGACGCGAGGCTTGCCATAGGCTAACACCGATACCCCGCTAACGCGGAGTCAACGCCGCTACGCGGCTAACCATACACTCTGTCCGCAGATAATGACTGAATTAGGGAGGCAGGCGCGATAGCGCCGTCAGCTCCGCGTCAGCACATCGTCGGAGACGATGCATCAGATTAACCTCATGTAGAGATTGGTCGGAGACCAAGCCTACGTGAGGACCGCGAAACGCACCCACACCACAACCTTGGAGAGGTTGAACCATGTTGCGACCGAGCAGCCAAAGTCGCCGGAGACGAGGGGATGCACATGGCGCCTACATGGAGGGGCGGGATCTGACGGATGTTCAACCTCTCCAAGGTTGCCAAATACGGGGTTTACAAGAAACCTCACGCAGGCTAAGTCTCCGACTTATCGCTGCATGAGGCTGTTCAGATTCATCGTCCTCCGGACGAAGCACTATAATGGTAGACGCCGCTATGCACCTACCGATTAGGCGCCCCGCTACGCGGAGCCAACGGGGCTGACGCGCCTGACCGCGTGACCCGTCACCTTTCGTCTTGTGATTTCTGCCGTTTGCGGCCTCACTCAAAAAACATTTGCAAAAATTTGCAAACAGCCTGAAAATGTTGTAAATTTGCAGCGGTAATCATGTTTGAGCCATTCTTGGCTCCTGACGATGAACCGTTTTTTCAAAATATATATGTTTTTATAGATTGTAGATTATTAGAGGGCTCTATCGCGAGATACAGCCCTTTTTTTTCGCGCCACGCTCACGCGAGACGCGAAAAAAAGTCAAAAGCCAGAAGTGAGAAGTCAAAAGTAGGCGCTTTAGCGCCGTCAGAAATTGTCATATGAGACCGCTCGGTGGGATGCGTGAGCCGAAGCAGGGTTGCAGGCGCTTTAGCGCCGTCAGAAATTGTCATATGAGACCGCTCGGTGGGATGCGTGAGCCGAAGCAGGGAGGCAGGCGCGTTAGCGCCGTCAGCTCCGCGTCAGCGGGGCGCTGAAGTTAGCCTATGGCAAGCCTCGCGTAGCAGGCGCAGCCATAGGACCCAGCGCCACACGCCCCCACCCAAAAAAAAGCTCCGCATCGCGGGGCGCCCAATCACCCCTCAATTGAATTATACACGGCAAACCACGCCTACCGATCAGGCGCCCCGCTACGCGGAGCCGGGGCGGGGGAATACGTCACGGAGACCTATGGCTGCGCCTGCTACGCGAGGCTTGCCATAGGCTAACACCGACACCCCGCTAACGCGGAGTCAACGCCGCTAAAGCGGCTAACCTTCGCTACGTCCCCGCGTCGTCACATCGTCGAAGACGACCCAGAGTCAACGGTGCTAACGCGCCTAACCCTGTGAGCCCGCAAACAATCACCTTTCAAATCGCAAAATCGTACCCCCACCTCCCACCTGACGTCGCTGTACGCTGCGAAATGTCGTTCCCCAAAAACATTCCTCTCTCACTTTGCCTGTGCGAAAATTGAAAAAAGTTCATAAATATTTTGTTGGCAGCTATATATGTAGTATTTTTGCTGCATGTCTAATACCTATGCTAAAATCTACCTACATATTGTATTTGCGGTCAAAGGCCGTGAGTCATTTCTTACACCCTTGATGCAACAGCGTCTTCACCTCTATTTCAGTTCGCTTTTGCAGACTATGGGTCATTATCCCGTAGCCATAGGAGGAATTGACAATCATGTTCACCTTCTTATCGACTACAAACCGTCGCAGCCGATACCCGACATGGTGCGGGAATTAAAAACCGCATCTACCAAATTGATCAATGACAACCATATGATTCCTTTCCGTTTCGCGTGGCAACGGGGATATGCATGTTTTTCTTATTCTCCATCGCAGCTCGATGCCGTCAAAAGATACGTCAATAATCAGGCTGAGCATCACCGTAAGCTTGCATTTGTTGACGAGGTCAAGATGATGTACGAAAAGTTTGGTGTCCAATATGACGAACGCTATATATTCACCAACGATTGACCGATTAAAGGCGCAATATAGCCATTAGAAGTGGGATGCGAGAGCCGAAGCAAGGTGGCAAGCGCTTTATCGCTGTCAGAAATTGTCATATGAAACCGCATGGTGGGATGCGAGAGCCGAAGCAAGGTGGCAGGCGCGTTAGCACCGATAGAAGTCATATGAAACCGCTCGGTGGGATGCGTGAGCCGAAGCAGGGTTGCAGGCGCGTTAGCGCCGTCAGCTCCGCGTAGCGGGGCGCTGAAGTTAGCCTATGGCAAGCCTCGCGTAGCAGGCGCAGCCATAGGACCCAACGCCACACGCCTCTCCCAAAAAAGCTCCGCATCGCGGGGCGCCCAATCACCCCTCAATTAAATTATACACGGCAAACCACGCCTACCGATCAGGCGCCCCGCTACGCGGAGCCGGGGCGAGGGGAATGCGTCACGGAAACCTATGGCTGCGCCTGCTGACGCGAGGCTTGCCATAGGCTAACACCGACACCCCGCTAACGCGGAGTCAACGCCGCTAACGCGGCTGACCTTCGCTACGTCCCCGCGTCGTCACATCGTCGAAGACGACGCAGAGTCAACGCCGCTACGCGGCTAACCCTGTGCCCCCGCAAATAATCGTCTTACCATAATAGCAAAGAGCAAAAAAAATCGGCAAAACTTCAGGGCTGACGCATGAGATTTAACTATCCTTAAAGACTTTGTACAGATATTCAGTGTTCCACATACATTTTTTGC
>CAXHOY010000035.1:0-23264 GCA_964018265.1 uncultured Muribaculaceae bacterium | reverse complement strand
CTGCTGTGGCGATTGCACTTTCAACTCCTTTTCCCTTTCCTCCAAGTCCATTGAGGTAGAACACGTTGTAGTGTATTCCCGCTTCATCAAGTTTTGACAACTGTTCAAGAATATCGTTGGCATGATAGCCTTTGTTCATCCTTTCAAGAGTCGGATTGTGGGCGGTCTCGATACCGATATTTATGCTGTCGAGTTTCATGTGACGCAGGTTCTTCAATTCCTCTACCGATTTGGGCGCAATATCTGTCACTCTGGCGAACATCCCGAATGATACCAAGTGAGGAAGGTACTTGCGCAGAAGTATGGCAATATCCATCAGTTTGTTGTAACTGAGAGCAAACGGATTGGCTCCTGTCAGATAAACACGGCGTGCCCGTGGTTGCCACTGTCGGATTACTTTCAAGTCTGCCTCCACCTCCGACAATGGCGACATACGGAATGGTGTGCCGTGATACAGGCTACAAAATTTGCACTTGTGCCATGTGCAGCCTGATGTGATTTGGAGCAATTGAGAGTTTGCCTCGTATGGCGGTCGCCATACTTGCCCCGTGAAATGTAGCTCAGGATATATCATATATCAACGATTTTTATTAATTTTGTAGTGCAAAATTAGGTGAGAATCAGAGCCTAAACAACAACTTACCGAAAGGTTTGACCATTACCGAAAAGTTTGTTTTACTCATTTTCAATCCTTTTCAACAGACACGATATGGCAAAAAAATTGGACTACGAATATTGCAAGGCCGCTCCGATGCTTGAATGGCTCGGAAATAAATGGGCGTTGGTCGTGCTCGTGAAAATTTCCGAGAACGAGCCGGTGCGCTTCAACGAACTGTACCGCAATATCCCGTCTGTGTCTGAGAAAGTGCTGTCGCAGGTGTTGAAGCAACTTACCACTGACGGCATAATCGAGCGTCAGCTTTTCCCGGATGTACCGCCTCGTGTGGAATATACCATTACTGATTTAGGTAAAACACTATTGCCTCATGTCGAAGCGTTAATCAAGTGGGGACAGGACAACTTTGAGCAGATAATGACCAATAGGCACAACAATGAGTGAGGCACCCAATAGAAAACTTATAAGATGGATAGGAATAACTCTTGTGGTTATGTTCATCCCCATTTTTATTTTAATGGGATTGACAGGATGTACTGCATTCAAGTCAATTAAATTTGGCAGTCCTTCAACTGACACTTGCCGAAATTTTGCAGTTGATACAATATTTGCCAATGACACTATAAAGAACGTTTTGATAACTTCAGCTATACATGACAGTTATTTTGAAGAATCTAAATTCGCAGGCGGTAGCTTTAATAGCGAAACTATTGGAGAGTATTTCTCCAGAGTTCGAGGGAATGGCGCGTTATTGATTGTTCGCAATGATACTATTCTTCTTGAACAATACTATGGAAACTTCTCAAAATTATCACCCTCGAATATATTCTCAATATCAAAGGCTGTAACAGCGTTGCTATGTGGAATTGCAATAGATGAAGGTTATATGTCTATTTCTGACACGATAACCAAGTTTATACCAGAACTTGACAATGCCAATCCACTCTTTAGGGAATTAACTATTGAGCATCTCCTTGACATGCGTACTGGACTTGATTTTCAGGAAAGCTATGGTTGGAATCCATTTTCAAAAATGGCGAAGCTTTATTATGGAAAAAATGTTGTCGATCAATTCAATTCTCTCCATTTCAAATCAAAACCAGGAACTGAGCATTATTATAATTCAATGGCTACTGCCTTATTAGGAGTGGCAATTGAGAGGGCTGTCGGCACCCCTTACGCCCATTACTTACAAGAAAAAGTGTGGCAACCGCTTGATATGGAAACCGACGCATTTATTTCTCTTGATGACAATAAACATCGACAGGCGAAGGCTTATGGAGGACTGGTATCTAATGTAAGAGATTTAGCTAAAATAGGACGTTTATATATAAATGGTGGCGTATATGATAACAAGCAGATTGTTAGTAAAGAATGGGTGGATCGCTCAACTCATTCTTCATTGGACAACGAAGCTTATTCTTTAGGTTGGAATAACATCATCACTCGCATAGACGGCAAGGACATAGTTACACGTCGCTTTTTCGCTATAGGATTATTCGGTCAAGTTCTATTTTGTGATCCTACCCAAAACTTGATTTTTGTTACTTTAGGAGAAAAGAAAGGTTGTGAGTATCATTTGCTTTTTGATGATTTTTGTAATCTATTGTCGAAATAAAAATATGTATTATGCCTTACATATCCATCGAAAGCGGAAAACTCACCGCAGAACAAAAGAAAGAATTGATTGAGCGGCTTACGGCGACAGCCTCAGAGATAACACATATCCCGGAGCAGTTCTTCACTGTAACAATCAAGGAACTGCCAGATGAAAATTTCGGTATCGGCGGCAAGTCAATCAATGAAATAAAGCGTGATTACAGACCATGAACGTGCGATTGAGAGAATTTCATCCGGCTGACGCAAATATTATTGCCGGATGGCTGAAAAGCGAGTATCAAATGCGTCTATGGTGTGCCGACAGGTATTCGCGTTACCCTGTCACGGCTAATGATATTAACTCATTTCATGACAAATTCATAGACAGACATTCATCAATCGCTCTTACTATGGTTGATGCCGCCGAAGTCATTGGTTATATAACACTCAGAAAGTCAACCCCTGAAAATTCAGAATGGCGACTTGGATTCGTAATAGTTGATGATGCAAAGCGAGGTCTCGGATTGGGTAAAAAACTTGTCGGCATGGTGGTTGATTATGCCCACAAAGAATTAGATGCGACTAAAGTATCGCTTGGTGTATTTGAAAATAATCCATCTGCAATACATTGTTATGAAGCTGCGGGATTCAAGCAAATTCAAAAAGAAGAGACTGAAAGCTACACTTGCCTCGGTGAGATTTGGTATTGCATAGAAATGGAGTTTGTTGAATCTCAACAAATACATGATTTTCTATAATGGATAAACTGACAAAATCTCTATGAAAGTAATAGGTATTAACGGCAGTTCCCACAAAGAAGGCAACACTACGATAATAATCAATACGGTTTTTGAAGAACTGAATAACGCCGGTATTGAAACGGAACTTATTCAGTTGGCGGATATTGATATTCTGCCGTGTCGCGCTTGTTTCGCTTGTAAGGGCATGAGAGACTGCGTTTTCAAGGGTGATGGTTTCAGCGATGTATTCAATCGCATGGTTGACGCAGACGGCATCATACTTGGTTCTCCGGTGTATTCCGCTGACGTATCGTCAAAAATGAAAGCGTTTCTTGACCGTGGCGGTGTTGTGGTTGCTACCAATCCCGGATTGTTGAAGCATAAGGTAGGTGCTTCTGTTGCCGCTGTACGCCGTGCAGGGGGTATGACAGCTGTAGATACGATGAATCATTTTATGCTGAACAAAGAAATGATAGTAGTTGGCTCTACATACTGGAATATGGTTTATGGTAGAGAGATTGGCGATGTCCTCAATGATGAAGAGGGAATGGCAAATATGCGTAATCTCGGACAAAATATGGCGTGGTTATTAAAACAGACATTTAATAAATGACACCCGTAAATATCCTCGACATCAAAGAGCGGGCGCAGTTCCGGCAGTGGCTGATAGACTATCATGCCACCGAGCGGGAGTGCTGGGTGGTGGCGAAACGTGGCAAGCTAAGTTTTTTAACGTAATCCTGTCGGTCTTATGGACGAGCATGGAAAATTTGCTAAATTTGTATTCCTGACGGAAATATTAACTGAGATATGGATAGGGAAACGTATTCTTCAAAGATAGACTGGTGGATACCGGCTGTGGTTGTGTTCACGGTCGCAGTAGCCTTTATCGGCCCTATAATTGATGGCGAGATTTTTATTGTCGGGATTATATTGGCTGCATTGCTCGGCACACTTGAAATTGTCATGTTTGCCAGTGTAAAGTACCGGATTTGTGATGGAAAACTTGGTGTGCGGAATTGCTTCTATAAGTGGGAATGGTTTCCGATTGATAAAATATCTGAGCTTAAGAAATCAAGCGGAATATTATCAGCTCCTGCACTCTCAACGAAACGCATCTCAATCAAATTTTCAGACAAAAAGATTCTCAAAAGTTCCATGCCGTTGGAAATCTCGCCCAAGGACCGCGATAGGTTTGTGCAGAGGCTCAAAGAGTTGAATTCTAATATCATTGTAAAGTAAGCTGATGAGATCCATACTGAAACTTATAGTTGGATTATTGATTGGCATTGTGGCCGGTCTCGCAATCGCCGCTGTACTCATTGTTCTTTTTACAGATACAACATTTGCTGAGTTCATCCAAAATATGCTCTCGATGAAAGGTGTCGAAACAATCATGGCGGCCAGTGTCGGGATAGTTTCTTTCTTTGTAGCCATTGCCATTCTTATACCAATACACGAAGCCGGACATCTTATTTGCGGGCTTTTGACTGGGTATAAATTCGTTTCATTCCGGATATTCAATTTGACTTTCATCAAGACTGACGGCAAAATTAGAGTTAAAAGGTATGCCGTAGCCGGTACGGGAGGTCAATGTCTGCTTATTCCACCCGATTTGCCATTGGAAAATATCCCCGCAGTATGGTATAACGCCGGCGGCGTGTTGGCGAATATTGTGGTTCTATTGTTGATTTTGCCCTTATTCCTTTTACATTTTCAACCATTCGTGTCTGAAGCATTGGCAATCTTTTGTCTTACTGATGTTTTTTTGATACTGATGAACGGCGTTCCGATGAAATTAAACGGAATCAGCAACGATGGATATAATATCATCTATCTTAACCGCAATCTGTTAAGCAAGCGGGCTATAGTGTTGCAACTTCGTTCAAATGCATTGATACAAGATGGTATGCGCCCGATAGATATGCCCGATGACTGGTTTGATTGGCGTACTGATATAGATTTCAAGAATCCTCTTGAGGTATCAATACCATTGTTGTATGCTTCAAGACTCATAGATGAAATGAAATTTGAAGTTGCGTATGGAAAATTTAAGGAACTTTATGGACACAAGCCTGAAATAATGCAATTGTATGTAAATGAAATTGCCTGTGAATTGGCGTTTTGTTCGTTAGTGACCGGTCGGAGAGAACAAGCGTCTGAATTACTTGACTCCAAACTGAGAAATTATATTGGGAGCTACAAGAACGTTATGTCTTCAAAGTTAAGAATCCAATGTGCGATTGCGCTGTTTCTTGACAATGATGAGAACAAAGCTGAGGACATATACAGGATTCTTTATTTAAATCAAGAAAAATATCTTTTACAGGGTGAAGTTAAAAGCGATTTGGCAATAATGAGTTATATACTGAAAATGAAACGTCATTTGCCGACATAATCGGATGAAACCTCAAAAAAAGTAAAATAATGGACGAATCTCTCATAAACTATATTGAGACCAATATACTGCCGCTGTATGACGGATTTGATGCAGCGCATCAGCGCAATCACGTTGATATGGTGATTGAGCAGAGTATGGCTATAGCCGCAGACCTCGATGTCGATAAGAATATGGTCTACGCGATAGCGGCATATCATGATACAGGATTGGCCGCAGACCGCAAGACACATCATCTTGTGTCAGGCAGGATTGTTCGTGAAGACAAGAGACTGCGCGCTTGGTTCAGCCAGCAGCAGATTGAGGTGATGGCACAGGCGTGCGAGGACCACCGTGCATCATCAGACCATGAACCGAGAACCATCTATGGCAATATAGTCGCCGAGGCCGACCGCTTTATCGACCCCGACACCATCATCCTCCGGACAGTGCAGTATGGACTCGCCAACTACCCCGAACTCGACAAGGAAGGACATTGGCAACGCACTCTCGGCCATCTCCAAGAGAAATATGCCGAAGGCGGCTACCTGCGGCTTTGGTTTGAGCACAGCCCCAATGTGGCGCGACTCAATGCGCTGCGCGATATTATCAAGAACGGGCCGCTTCTTCACATGAAGTTTGACGGCATCTATGAGTCGTTGGCCAACCCTTATTTGATTGGCGGCACATGTAAGTAATGTCAGTCTGCTGAAAATCGAAAGTCTTATGGATATTGAACAAGTCCGCGATTATTGTCTGTCAAAGCAAAACGCAACAGAAGATATGCCGTTTGGACCGGAATATGTTGTTTTCAGAATCGGCGGTAAGATCTTCTGTTGCCTCGCCCTTGTGCTTGGCAACGTGGTTCAGCTGAAATGGAATCCTGATGAGTTTGATGAAGTCATCGACAAATATTCATACGTCTGTCAGGCATGGCATTGGCACAAACGCCACATGATTCAGTTTGACCTTGACGAGACACCCATACCGGATGCGGTTGCCAAGAGTCTGATTGATCAGGCATATTCATACGTGAGAGGCAGATTGCCGAAGAAAATTCAAAATCAATGGAGCTGACAGATTTGCCGTTTGTCTATTGACAGTTGAAATGCTTTGCGTGGCGAGCCGTCCTCAACGCGGACTATGCCACAATATCTGAAACCGCGTTTCGCTATCCATCCGAGCATGGGGGCATTGTCGGCATGAGTGTCAATGCGGATGTTCATCCCGGCTCGTTTACAGAAATCAAGTGCGATATCAGCTACTCCTTTTGCATCCGGGGCTGAAGCGATACGGTGGATTGTCCCATATGGCGTGTTATCCGGCCACTCTCCGTCAATAACCGAGTAATTCGGGTCATCTCCGACTATAAACGTGAATACTCCTGATATACCCTTGTCTGATTCTATCAGATAACTATTGCCTCCCTCTATATCACGCAGGACAAGCTCTGCATCAGGATACCCGTTGATCCACTGGGAAGTGTTGCCTGATTCTCGCATCCTTTGCTTGGCATGATGGAAGATGTCCAATATAGTGTCAAGATCGGATACGTTGCTTTTACGGATTTTGAATGACTTTTTAATAACATGTGCCGGACTGCCGGCGGCAACAGAGTCAGACGCAACATCTTTTGTCTCTATGCTGTTTGCACCTGTGATACAACGGTTGCCTATGGTCGCTCTCTCAGTCTCGCAATCAGCCTTTCTCACCGGTTTCATGGAGCAATGGTATTTGTGATTATGTTGTCAGGATTCAAGGGCGTTTGGTCGCAAAGCTCAAGGCTCTTGACCATGTGAAGCGTGCCCTGTTTGTATTTCTGGAAATGTACGGAAGCTATATGTGATTTATAAGCTTCCTGCGAGGAGTATGTCTCCAATATTGTAATCATGCACGGGTTGTCCTTGTCCTGCAAGGCATACATTGTCAGCACTCCGGGTTCGGTTTGCAGTGATTTTGTTCCAACTTCTGTTGCAAACTTCAGATATTCTTCAATATATGCGGGGTATACCTCTATCTTTGACAGTCGGATTATACCGTCTTCTGCCATTAGTTCTTTCTCTACCATTGTATCGGAATGTGTGCATGACGTCATAAACAGCACAGCACTGATAAGTATCGCTATAAAACTACCTTTTGTTCCCATATTTCTTCTCGAAGATTTCAAAGTGGTCTTCGCCCCATTTGAGCATCGCATCTATGATTGGAAGAAGGGTCTTTCCGAGTTCGGTTATCCGGTATTCTGAACGCGGAGGCAATTCCGGAAAAATGGTTTTAGTCACCAGTCCATCCTCCACCATCTCCTTCAGCTGGATGTCAAGCACTCTTGGAGCAGCCTCCGGCAGACATTTGTGAATCCCGCTGGGACGCATGGCCTCGCCGCTGCGGAGTTCGTCAAGAATACATGACTTCCACTTCGACTCAATCAGGCTCATTGTCAGCCTGAGCGGGCAATCAAGGTCAACGGGTATCTTCTTTTCGTATGCCATTTTTCTTCTTTTTTGCTGTTTGTTTATGGTTTCAAATAAATAGTCTGCCACAAAGATAATCAATATCGTTGATAATCAGAGTACCGAAAATTTATTCGGTATATGAAAAATTATTCGGTACTTGACACAAATAAATTATAGCACTACCTTTGCAGCTGTAAAAGAAATTAAAAATCAACAAGATATGAGAAACAAGATCAAAGAATACGAGGCAGTGGCCAAGGCCGCTGAGAAGTTTGTAAAGAGCGTTGCCGAGGGTGACAGCTCTCATGCAAAGCAATTGTTCACCGACTATGCAGTCCTGTTTGGCATTCTTGACGGAACTTTGGAGCATGGTTCCATCGAGCAGTTCTATCACAATGTGGATTCTGTCGCCGCTGGAGAGAACTTCAAGGCCCGTATAGATGTCCTCGCTGTTGAGGAAACCGTAGCTGTTGTCCGGGTACTCGAAGAAGGGTGGGGTGGCAGAATTGACTTCACCGATTTCCTACTGCTGCTTAAACTCAATGGTGAGTGGAAATGTGTGGCCAAAGCATATAACCAGAACTCTGATACAATAAGGATCTGAAATTATTTTAATCAGAAATACTTAATACCTTTGGTGCGGCATTATTTGTCGCACCTTTTTATAATTTAAAATATAATGCTAAAGCGTTATGAACTCTATAAATACATAGGCATTCAAGAAATGTCCTTATCTTTGCAATTACCACTGATGGAAATATCTCCTGTCGACCGCGATAGCTTCATCGCAAGGTTGAAAGAAATTAATAAGGAATAAACGTGTATAAATCATGAATATAGAGGAGCTGATGGAATATTGCCTTTCGTTTGAAGGCGTCACTCAGAAGACCCCGTTCGGTAAGTTTGCGGCGCGATTTGACTCGGTTTTGGTGTTTTATGTCTGCGACCACATGTTCTGTATGTGTGATATGGACAGTTTTACGGGTGTCACGGTGAAAGGTGATCCCGAACGCATTGCTGAGCTTCATGAGACTCGTGCGGCATGCTCAAGCCATAGAAACATGAACCGTAAATATTGGATAGAACTTCTCTTTGGTGGCGATATTTCTGATGATGAGATACGTGAGATGATCACGCGCTCATATCAAATCGTCAAGGCAAAGTATTTGCCTAAAAAGAAATGACTTGTTCTTCGGGATTATTTGCCGCAATTGCCGCATTCCGAACAGCCGTTGCAAGTCATCCGAGACCCACATGTGGCGCAGTCTTCACGATAATGAGGCGAGTAGGTCGGACCATCGAACAGACTGCCATTGGCTGTCGTAAGTTTGAAAATAGGTTTGCCGTTATAGTGGCTCAGTCCGGACTTGTTGGCCTGATTGCTTTGGAGCCGTTTTGATTTCAAACGGTATGTTTTGTTATCTTTTACGAATATAGTCCCTGTTTCAATGAAGTTGAACGTCACGTCATGGCGGGAACATTGTTCGGAAAGACTTTTAACCCATTCATAGTGGCATGGACGAGCTCCGTCGTAGTTCTCGCCTCCGCATATGACAACTTCTATCTGTCCGGATGATAGATATCTTTCTGCATCGATGGATCCGATAAATGGTGCGACCATAAAACCCTTGTGCTTGGCCGGTATGTCAAGCAATATCGACAGTCGTTCGTCTGCCCGCCGTTGGTTCTCGCAGGTCACTGACAGCATTACGTTGTCATAGCCCTCTCCCCAGTCGTCAGGCAGGTTTTCGCTAATGCGTTTTGCTCTTTTGGTCAGAAGCATGAAGGCCACGTCGGGCCGCTGGCGTATCATTTTCCAGACATTCCGCCGCCATTCGTCGGCTTGTTCGACAAAGAAGTCTGTCGATAGTCCTACATATATCTGCATGCCCGGTTTCAGCTTATAGAGGCCGTGACGGTCTCGTTGCATCGGCAAGTCGAAATTGCTGGTGCGGACAACCACAGACGTGTCTATGCCTCGCTTCCCAGCAAGGTAGTACATATAGCAGTGTTCACATCCTTCGCTGACTTTGTGGCAGCCATGCCACGGATTCCATATTATCATCTTTGTGTGATACGGTTATAATTGGTTATGGCCCAATTGATAAGTTGTGACAAAACCGGCATTAGGCTTTGACCGAGGTCGGTGAGCGAATATTCAACCCGTGGAGGTATTTCGGCATAAAGTTTGCGCGCGATCAGACCATCGGCTTCGAGACTTTTCAGTGTTTCAGAAAGCACTTTCGACGATATGTCAGGTATGACTTTGCATATGACGTTGAAGCGAGTCGGTCCGTTGTCGGCAAGAACACACAAGATGAGAATTGACCATTTGCCGGAGAAGCGTGTGACGACGTTTCTCACCGGACATTCGCTGACCGCACTATATTTTTTTAGGTGTTCGTATGTTTGTAAAGTCTTCATTATCAAAATTAGTTACTTGGGAGTAAGTATGTTACATATTTGTAATGTCTTGCAAATGTGAAAGATGCATATTAATTTTGCGCCATCGAAAAGAGAGTGACTTTCAAATGCAAAGTTAATTGAAACTATGTATTCAGTCAAAAAACAAACTTATTATTAATCAACAAAAGATCAAATTATGAGTGAAGTGAAAATCATTAACACTGGAGTAAAGTTCGTACACGCTTCTGTCGGTAATGTCAAAGCTTTCGAGGGAAAGCAATTTGTTAAGGATGCCACCGGTGCGACATCATGTGAGATATCATTCGGCTCTCTGCCGTCAGGTGCAGCCGTACCATTCTTCCATAGCCACAAAGAGAATGAAGAAAATTACATAATCCTGTCAGGTGCCGGCAGATTTCAGGTTGATGACTCGGTGTTTGACGTGGCCGAGGGTTCTGTAATCCGTGTGGCTACTAATTGTGACCGCAATCTGAAATGTATTTCTGAAGAGCCAATGTGCTATATCTGCATTCAGGCAAAAGAAGGTTCGCTCGGTGGATATACTATGACCGACGCTGAGATACGCGAAAGAGAGGATCTTCTCTGACATCACTTTACTGGATCAAAGAATATGACATCAGCCTTGCATCTCTCGGTGCTGATAGCTGTTGCGGTGCAGATCCTATATCCGGTCGTAATCTGATATTGAGCGTATGGGGCGGCAGGGATTACCCGCGGCAAGAGTGTTGGCTGCTATGGATTTGGTGACAACACTGCCGGCTCCTATGATCGCTCCATCGCCAATCTCTACACCGGGCAAAATGACAACATTGGCAGCAATCCACACATTATTGCCTATCGTTATTGCCTTTGCCTTCATAAGACCTGCGTTTCGCTGAGTGGCCTCGAAGGCGTGAATGATTGTTATTATCGAGCAGTTGGGACCTATCATCACGTTATCACCGATTGTGACCTGTGCTTCATCAAGTATCGAGAGATTGTAGTTTGATGCGAAATTATTGCCTATATGGATATTGCTGCCGAAATCACAGCGAAAAGGACTATGTATCATAAATCCATCTCCAATCGATCCTAACAAAGACTTGATGAGAGCATTGCGTTGCTCGGCTTTTGAAGGGGGCAGGGAGTTGAGTTCGAAGCACTTTTCAGAGCATGCTTGCAGTATATGTGATATTTCAGGCGAGTCTTTGGCTCCGGCGTGCACCCAGTCGCCGTTTGCAAGACGGTTAAGCGTATCTTGTGTTGTCATACCATATCAGGATAATTGTAATGATTGCAAAAGTAGTCATAAAACGCGATTTTTACGCTGTGTGTATAAGAAAGTTCAAGGGCCGACGTTGTCAATTTCATTCGGCAGCCGGAGAATGTCTTCAAAGAATGGCATAGTTAAGAAACCGCCCGATTGTTCACGCACCCGTTGTTCCGCATCGCCAGGATATTTCTTTTAATCCTTTGTAATGAGTCGAATTATAATTAACTTTGCACCTATATAATAAAACTAAACCCGATAGCTTGACGAGTCAGGGGCTACCGGGAATCAACACTGCAAAGTTAGTGCGGATTTTATTATAAAACAAATCTCGGCTCAAAATTCTTCAAAGTAAACGTGAAATTTACAGATTTTCAACGTATTCTCTCAGCAGAAAGACTCAGCAGATACCTCGCGGCATGTGGAAACGACACTCGAAAGACGATGACGCTTTACCGTCTAAACCTCAAATTGTCGCAAGAGGCATTTACATTATTGTGCTGTTTTGAGGTCGCACTTCGCAATGCTATTGACCGCCAACTGACTGCACGACTCGGCAGTGATTGGTTACGTGACGCAATATTGCCCGGCGGCATCTTCGACATTCCAAGTTGTCGAGATAGTGCGAAGATAATCAGAAAGGCATACAATCGACTGAACCGCAACGGAGAATACACACACCATAAACTTTTGGCTGAAATGGAATTTGGTGTGTGGAAATATATGTTTGCCAATCCACAGTACCGAGCAACCGGGCAGCTATTACTGAATGTATTCCCAAATAAACCACGCTCATCAAGCGAAATGCAATATAATCAAGCATATATCTTCAACGAATTAGATGGTGTGAATATCCTTCGCAACCGCATCGCGCACCACGAACCTATATGCTTTGCACGTAGACAACCGCTTGTTGGTACAGCCTACATACTTAATGCTTACCAAACCTTGAATAAACTTTTCATGTGGATGGGTATAGACAGCCATGCACTTCTCTATGGACTTGACCATGTGCGGCAAGTATGCAATAAAATCAACGAGATATGAAAGCGTCTTAGATGAGTAGCATAATTTTGTCATCGCGTAGCGCTTTATATATGACAAAGACACTGCGAAGGCCGAGAAATGTGATTTTAGATTTTCGCACAAGACTCAAAATGAATCTTTTTATGTTCTAAGCTCCGAAGACTATGGAAATATTTGAAGCTAAGCCTCCATTTGACTCTCTTATGCCGCTTTTGCTCATTGGAGATGAGTCGGAGGCGATGATTGACCGATATATCGCAGACTGCCGCTTGTTTGTTGCGAAACGCGATGGCCGGCCATGTGCCGTGTGTGCGGTCTTGGTCGCTTCTGACGGCATAGTGGAGATCAAAAATCTCGCAGTTATGCCGGAGCATCAGCGTCAAGGATTAGGCAGCGCTATGCTGCGTCATGTCGAGAACCTTTATAAAGGCCACAAGATCATCCTTGGGACTGGCGAAACGCCGGGAACACTCGACTTCTATAAATCAAACGGCTACACCGTGTCCCACGTCGTGGCAGACTTCTTTACCGACAACTATCCAGATCCGATAGTCGAGGAAGGCATCACCCTCAAAGACATGATATATCTCTCCAAACACACCTGAAGACCATAACAACCCGAAAAAACGGCAAGCATGCAAAATTTATTAAAGACATTAAAAATTTGCAGTTGCATACTCACGGACTTCGTAAGTCGTTGGGGCTTGTTAATGTAAACTTTCTTGTCGGCCATTGTAATTTTTTGCGCAAGTTTGCGTCTAATAAGAAAACTTAAAAATCAGTACATTATGGTTAAACATTGGTATGTCTACCTTATAATCGCGGTAGTGGCAGAGCTTTTATATATGCTTTGCGACAAATACAAATTTATCAAATCGAAGCCATTACGCACGATTATCGTGATTTTTGTTGCCTCATTCATCTGTTGGGGTATTTACGACCTCTTTGTTTGAGGTAAACAAGGTATCTAATTCAAGAATAGACACATCAATGGGAACATCATTCAAAATCATAATGGCTATTCTCGGTGTTTTGTCAGCGATGAATATGATTATATCCTATAATCAAAAGCCGTCAAAAGTCCGCACGTTTGGTGTGTGGTTCAACGGAATAGCTCTTGCATTTATAGCGGTTGCTCTAATAATTGACCTCGTTATGAATTAGTGTTCTTCCGCTTTCTTATCATCTGGAAATAACACATCAAATTCGAGATCGACATCCTCGAAGTCCATATCTTTGATATCGATTGTTTCGGCGCGATACTTTTGTATCATAGCCGGGGGGGTTCTTGTTGATGTTGGGGTTAAGCTTGATGCCGTCGGGGTTAGCGCTAAACCGGTTATACATTTTGCATGCTATAGACGCCTTATTCACAATTGTCTCTGGATATTGCTCGCGAAGTTATGCCTCTTTGTGGGACAAGTGCGCCAGGCATACATCTATGTCGTTGGCTAAAACTAATAGACTGAATTGATTGATTTGAAAAGAAAACAAGATTATGAATAACTACTTACAAATGGTTCAGTTCGACTTTTGGCTTTGCCTTAGTGTTGCACTCTTTCTGTTTTTCTGCGGTACCGTAGGTATCATTGAAGATGTCAAATACAAAAAATGTTGGTGGAGATGGGTTTTGCACATCCTCGCTATCATATTAAGTGTAATATTTGTAATCTGGACGGTCTAACTATTAGTCTACCTCCATATCAAGTACATATCTTGATTTATAATCTTGAAGTTTTGAACAATAAGACTAATAAATCAATTTCAAATCTAAAAAACGACATTCTCTTGTTTTTAACTAAATGCTAATATTTTAACTGCAGCGACAATTCCGAAGGAGTCTCGGCTTCTGACATCAATCAACGGTTGCTAAAAATAGCCACAGCAGTCGATGAGACGTTCTCGCAGCTTGAACTACATGACGAAGAAGTTACACCGACGATCCCCTTTATTGCAGCTGAAAATGGGAGAAGCATCTGCGCAAATGATATGATATAGCAAACGACACAAAATCCGAGCACATACAATCCTGTTCTAAACGAGAGGGATGATAACCAATTCATCAGGTTTCGCAATAAGCTATTTGCTATAATTCTACATAGCGTCCAAAAATACGGCAACTTTGTGGACTCTTGTATTGTCCATATCAATCACTTCAATGCGTAAGCCATTCCATACAATTACATCTCCAACTGTGGCAATTCTCTGAAGATTATTCATTATCATGCCTCCTATTGTAGTATATGATTGAGGCATATACAAGTCCTCTTTGTCAAAATACGACAGGAAATCATACACAGTGCATTTGCCGTCGATTAACCATTCTTCTTTAGAGTCACGTTTCACAATCATGGGTTCTTCAACTTCATCCGGACAGTTACCTACAAGTCCGTCAAGGATGTCGCGCAGAGTCACCACCCCGCAGAATGCGCCGTATTCATCACAGACAAGAGCCGAATGAACTTTCTTTGCCTTGAACATGTCGAGCGCGTCATAGACACTCATGTTTTCAGGCACATAAAGCCCCGGAATAATTATGTCACTAAGATTGAAGTTCTCACTATTAAGCGATAAGATAAGTTGTTTTAATGACACAATTCCAATAATCTCAGACTTTATGGCGTCATATACAGGATATGATGAATGGAGTTCCTGAGAAATCCGGTTCATGACATCGTCCGAAGTCATGTTTACTGACAGAGTCGCCACATCTCCACGAACCGTCATTATAGACTCTACTTTTAGGTCGCCGAGCACAAGAGCTCGTTCCATAATGTCCTGTTCCACTTCCTTGACTTCGCCGCCTTCGGCACCCTCTCTGATAAGAGTCTTTATTTCTTCTTCGGTGACAACCGAGGCTTTTTTGTCAATTCTTAGCATCTTGGATATACCTGCGGTAGATACTGATAGAACCCACACCAGCGGGTATGTGATTATAGACAGCAATTTCATTCCCGGCGCAACAAGCCGAGCTATCGTATCTGCCATGTTCATACCGACTTTCTTTGGAACAAGTTCACCAATAACAATTGATAGATAGGTTACAACGGTGACAATCAGTGCTTTTGATAAACCCATTGCTATGGAGCGTTTGATACCCCATGCGATGAGTATCATTCCGAAGTCATTGGCGATGGTCGCTCCGGAAAAAAGACCGGTCAGAATTCCAATGAGTGTAATCCCGATCTGCACGGTAGAAAGAAATCGCTCCGGCTCTTCGGATAGCGCGAGAGCGACAGCCGCGCTTTTGTGTCCTCTCTTAGCATCAGTCGATAATTTCGACTTTCGGGCGGAGATAAGTGCAACCTCCGACATTGAAAAAATGCCGTTCAGCAAAATCAATCCGCAAATAATAAGTATATCATCCATAAATTACACTTACATAACAACGACCAAGTGTGTAATGTTGCAGCGGTCAATCATGCCCAACCGACTTGTTGGTCAATAATCTGATCGTTTCTCCAATCCATAGGACTATGGAAGAACATCCAATTATCAGCAACCAATCAGTGAGTTTTAATGGCTCAACACTGAAGAAACGCCCACCTACACTCACTATAAGAATCTGTCCTAAGACTATTATCAGCGCTGTAACTCCAAAACCTGAGCAACCTCTCAGATGAAGTGCTGAACGGCCGGTAGCGTAGGCACGTGCATTAAACATATTCCAGAATTGCAGAAAAACAAAGATTGTGAAGAATAGCGATAGTTCATATCCGCTTAGTCCGGAATATGGAAGTAACGGTACTTGCCCGATGTCTGTCAGGCTTGTTATATCAGCATGTTCAAAATAGAACAATAATCCGAGCAATGACAGGAAGAAAACCATACCTGTGCCGATTATGCCTCTCCACATCCCCGGTGTTATTATAAATGCCGAACGTAATCTCGGTTTATCATGCATCACATGAGAAGATGGTGGCAACGAAGCCAAAGCCAAAGCTGCAAACGTATCCATAATCAGGTTTACCCAAAGCATTTGTGTCACAGTCAATGGAGACTGAAAGCCCATGAATGAACCGCACAATACTATCAGACATGCCACCACATTGACTGTCATCTGAAAAAGGATAAAACGCTGGATGTTAAGGTAGAGAGACCGTCCCCACATCACAGCCTTGCCGATTGAGGCGAAACTATTGTCAATTATAGTAATGTCGCTTGCTTCTTTTGCCACCGATGTGCCATCGCCCATTGAGAGTCCGACATGAGCGGCTTTAAGAGCCGGAGCATCATTGGTCCCGTCACCGGTAACAGCCACAACCTCATTGTTTTTTTGCAGAGCTTCCACGAGCCTTTTCTTGTCCATTGGCCGGGCGCGGGCTATGATTTTCAACGCGCCGATTCGTGATGGGAGTTTACTGTCGGGTATTGTCTCAAATTTTTCACCGGTGATTATATTGGACTCGTCATCCGAAATGTCGTTCCATAGCCCAATCTGACGAGCAATTTCAGTAGCAGTCCCCGGCGTATCTCCGGTTACTATTTTTACGTTGATCCCGGCGTCCAAAACTTCTCTGATAGCATCAGGTACAGTGGCGCGAACGGGATCGGATATAGCCACAATTCCTGTAAATGTAAGATTATCGGCAAACACAGCCTTGTTTTCGATTGCTTTTTCACCATTTGCAAGCTCTTGATAAGCAAAACCAAGAGTACGCATCGCCTGCTTCTGATAGGCTGAAAGCAACTTGTCGGCCTGTTCCTGTGTCATGCCGCTATGGTTGCGGCTCATGGCGAATATCTTTTCAGGAGCGCCTTTGACATATAGTATTCTTTTACCCTCGTGATTCTCTACAACAGTTGCCATGTACTTCCGCTCCGTAGCAAATGGCAATTCTTCTACAACGGCCACTTCCGACCTCAGTTTGGCATAATCCAGTCCCTGACCGTCAAGCCATAGTATCAGAGCGCCCTCGGTGGGGTTACCAAGAACTTTGGGTTTGTCGCCGGAGCGGTCAAGCTCTGCGGTCGAGTTTACAGCAATACCTTGATATATTATATTTTTGTCATTTTCAGGAAGCAAGAAATCAGTTGCATATATTCTCATCTGATTTTCAGTGAGCGTCCCAGTCTTGTCTGTGCAGATAACCGTAGTCGCTCCCATCGTTTCACAAGCGTGCATTTTGCGCACGAGATTGTTTGATTTAAGCATACGGCGCATTGAGTAAGCCAGAGAAAGGGTGACAGCCATAGGCAGACCTTCAGGAACAGCCACCACAATAAGTGTCACTGCTACCATAAAAGACTGTAACATATAAGACATAAAAGGTATCCATTCAAATTCAGCGCTGCTTGTGAAATACATTATAATTCTGCCGACAACTATTACTGCGGCAAGGAGATAGCTGATTTTGGAAATCAATTTGCCAAGTCCATCAAGCTGTTCATTAAGCGGTGTCTTTGTGCCATTGTCGATAGTGGCTGCAGTAAACACTTTCCCATTTTCAGTAGCATCACCAACAGCTGTGACACGCATGATGCCATGCCCCTCGATTACGCGTGTACCACGTAGTACCATGTTTGATGGGAATGTCGCCTCAGAATCAAAATGTGACTGGTCTATGGTCTTTGCACACATTGGTTCGCCTGTCAGCGTGGACTCATCGACATTCATAGACTTTGCTTCAATCAGGACTCCGTCAGCCGGAATATCATTTCCCTGATTGAGAATCACAATGTCGCCGACAACAACATTCTTTTTTGCAATCTCCGTCATGTTGCCATCGCGGAATACCTGCACAGGCTCGTCATCATTAACCTTGTTGAGCAAATCAAACTCCTTGTCGGCTTTTTGCTCGAAGTAAAACGAAAGTCCTGAAGCAAGCAATATGGCAAAGAATATACCCACCGGCTCAATGAAAGCGTCAGCGCCATGTCCGAGCCAATGCCATTCGTAGAATGATATGCCCAACGAAAGAAAACCGGCGACAATAAGAATGATAATCATCGGATCGTAGAACTTCTCAATGAATTTTTTCCACACCGGTGTTCCCGTAGGGAGAGTCATGACATTTATGCCATGCACCTTACGGCTTTCCTCTACTTCTTTCTGTGAAAGCCCGTTCAATTCTTTTTCAATCATATACTGTATGAATTAACAAAGTTACTTTGTAGTGTTGACGTGTGTAAAACTGCGGTAGTGTGACGGTTCAAGATTCAGTTTTCCGGCGGCACGCAGCATTTTTCGCAAAGAGGTGACCAGTTCCTGACTCTCCTGAAGGAGATTGAGATAGACGTATGCCACGGTCATGTCGGCAGTGTCTCCGTTCTGTAACAGGTCATAGACCTCTTTGGAATTTCGTGAGAGCTCCAGCTTGACCGCCTCACATCGTTTTCGGAGAATATCAATCGTTTCAGGATTATTCTCATCAACCGCCTCTTCGGCATCATTGAAAATGGCACATACCTCATCGCGGATGCTCGAAAGCGAATCATGAAAACGCATGGGAAGCGGAGTGAAATTATTATCGACATGCTCCTTGCACACCTCATTGATGCGCCGCAGGTTATAGGTCATTGACATGGCCATGTTGTTGCTCAGATGAAACCATGTGCTTTTTTCCATCGCAATCTGCGGTGATGCTTTCCTGAAACAGAGTGTAAGTTTTCGCCGTTGTCCTTTAAGGACATCCTTCTCTATTACAAGCGATTTTTCTGCCGATGAAAGCAATTTGCCTTTGTCACCTAAAAACCCGTTTATCACGTCACTATACACTTTAGCACCAAAATTAAAGAACATCTTCTGCTTCTCATTGATGTATATCCTTAACAGTGTCCATACCTCTTTAGTGTCGTGAGTAGTAAGTATGGTTTGGAAAAGAGTATCATTCTGCACCTCCTTTTTCTTCTTGTTGAAACGTATATTGCTCCTTATCAACATAGCAAGTGCAATGAATCCCCCGGCAATCATTACCGGCACTCCACCCATGTGCATCAGGCAGACGACAAGTCCGGCTCCGATGAAGGCAACTCCCGCAGTGATGAACCAGCCTCCTATTACCGAGATCACCCCAGTGATGCGGAAAACGGCGCTTTCGCGACCCCATGCACGGTCGGCAAGCGATGTGCCCATCGCTACCATAAAGGTCACAAAAGTAGTGGAGAGCGGCAGTTTCATAGAGGTACCCCACGCTATCAGCATACCGGCGAGCATCAGGTTGACAGCCCCTCTGACAAGGTCGAATGCTGCCCCCTCCTCGGTTTGTTGCACTGTGGTGTCCATACGTTGTGAAATCCATCTTTTGACTCCGGAGGGTGTTCTGTCACTAATCCAAGAGAATGTGTTTATTGTCCCTCTGACGAGAGATCGCCCGATTCGTGAAGATCCGAAAAGTTCGTCGCCTTGACTTTGTGAGCTGAGGCCAACAGTGGTCTGCGTAACTTGCCTCGCTTTCTTAGATGTGGCGAGCGACACAACCATTATCATTCCCGCGCCGATAAGAAAATAGAATGGCGTCTGAGCTGGTCCGTTCAGACTACTCATCATGAAGTTGTGAAGGTTACCTCCTCCATTTGCCGCGTAGTCCTGATAGGAGGCAAGCGAGGTCAGCGGAACGCCAATGAAATTAACAAGGTCATTTCCTGCGAATGCCATTGCAAGCGAGAATGTACCCAAAAGCACAACAAGCTTGAAAATATTCACTTTCATAAAATGAAGCAGTTGCATTATGATAGAGAATCCGATGAGACAAGCTCCAAGGATAAGAACTGTATTGTCATTGATCCATGATTTTAGTTCAGGAGTCATTATTGTGAGATCCTTGATTCCCTTGATGAGCATGAAATAGACTATAGCGGTAGTAGCTATGCCACCGAACAGCCCCACTTTCCATTTCATACGGCTTTTGTATTCAAAAGTGAATATAAGTCGAGACAGGAATTGGACAATAGTCCCGAAGACAAACGCGATTGCGACAGATAGGAATATGCCGAGAATCACCGAGAGGGCTTTCTCAGTGTTCAGCAATTCACCGATGCCGAGTGTGTTTTCCGGTGCTGCGAGTTTGAACAGAGCCACCACGAACGTAGCGCCGAGAAGTTCAAACACCATTGATACAGTAGTTGACGTAGGCATTCCCAACGAGTTGAAAATGTCAAGCAGAATTATATCTGTGACCATAACTGCCATAAAAATAGCAATAACATCGTAGAACGACAGATTCTCCGGACGGAATATGCCATGACGGGCAATATCCATCATGCCATTGCTCATAGCAGCTCCGATAAACACACCTATGGACGCCACCGTCATAACTCTTTTGAAAGTCGCAGCCTTTGACCCTATCGCAGATGAAAGAAAGTTTACGGCATCATTGCTGACTCCGACCGAAAGATCGAATATTGCCAGCAGAAAAAGGAATATTACTATTCCGAAGAAAATTAGATCCATATAATACGGTTATATTGTTGGGGCAAAATTCCGTATTATATGTTGCCGAAAAATTAATTATTTGCTGCGTTTTTGTTAACTAAGCCGGAAATCGAAGCGCAGACCTCTGTCATTTGAAACCTTGATGCTGCCTCCATGCAGTGCCACAGCATTCTTGACAATGGCAAGGCCAAGCCCTGTGCCGCCATTCTTGCGAGAGCGTCCTATGTCAACCCGGTAGAACCGTTCAAATATATGGTGCAGATGCTCTTCAGGGATACCGCATCCGTTGTCTCTTACACAGAATCTGCCGTCTTTTTTTCCGGTTATTCGGATTTCAGTTCCGCCGCTGTAGGCGATGGCGTTGTCAATGAGATTGCGAAACACGGATTCTAACAGTTGGCTGTTTCCGACAATCTGAATATCGGGAACATCAACAATAATTTCCATATCAGTGCGTAACCTTTCGTTCTCAACCACACTCTTTATTATAGTGCTCAGGTTGATACTCTCTTTCTCTATTACGCTTGCTCCGTCATCCATTCTTGTTATAGACGATACATCTTCAAGCATTGATGACAAACGTTGTGTGTTGGCACATATCTTCTCAATAAACTCCGATTTCTTGCTGTCGGGCAGTTCGGGATGATCGCGCAGCAAGTCAGCACATATCTTTATCGAGGCTACCGGAGTCTTCAGTTCATGGTTAATATTGTTGGTAAGCTGTTTCTTAAGTCTGATTTTATCTCTCTCCTGCTTAATAGCTTCCTGATGTCGCTGGTCTCTCTGCACATACAGCCTGACGATGTTGCCTGCGATATTGCCCAGTTCATCGTCAGGAAAAGCCCAGTCCTCATAGATACGTTCACCTTTCCCAGCTTTCTCAGCAAAACTGTTAAGGTTGGATATACTTGTGGTTATTCTTCGGGCAATGAAATATCCGGCTATGCTGACTATTATTGTCACGCCAAGCATTATCCAAAGAAATGAACTGTCAGCCTTCAGAAAATCGCGAAGTATATGGTCATATGGTGCCGCGCTTCTTACAACTGTGCTATCCGGCAAAAGTGTTGCTGAATAAAAATAGTCCGTATCATCGCTAAGAGAATGTCTTCCAACAGAATACCCACTGCCATTCTTGCGAGCCTTGATTATCTCCGGGCGGTTGTTATGGTTAGTTTCCGGAAACGGTGTCATATCGTTGTTGTCGTAAAGAACTGTCCCATCTTTGTCTATCAAGGTTAGACGTAGATTAGATATTGGCGATCCTATTCGGTTGATTACAGATTCTATAATCTCTCCCTTCTCCATGTCGTCGATGATGCGGTCATTGTGCATCTGCAATTCCATGTTCATCAACTCTGAGCGGAAAGTCTTCTCACGGTGATACTGAAAGATGGTAAACGCAGTGAGTAGCACCCAGCATAATGCAAGGAGCGAAAGGAATACTTTGAGGTGGAACGATACTTTAATCCTGCCAGCCATAGCCATAACCGGAACGGTTCACTATATTTTTCCCATAGGGAGCAATTTTGCCACGAAGACGAGTGATATGAACGTCAACAGACCTATCCACAACCACACTTTTTTCCGGCCAAATGCGGTCAAGCAATTCCTCCCGGGTGAATATGCGACCCGGATTCTCAAGGAAAAGAGCAATAAGCTCAAACTCTTTCCTTGGCAATTTCAAGGGTGTTCCATCCACTGTGCATACTAAAGTCGCGCGGTCGCATGTTATCCTATTGAATTTTTCCGGTGTAGTCCGGCGGAGCACCGCTGCAATTCGTGCCAGAACATTCTTTATTGAATATGGTTTTGATATGTAGTCATCGGCTCCGAGATTCAGCCCCGACACCATATCGTCGTCGGAACCTTTGGCGGTAAGGAATATAATGGGAATGTCGGCCGTGCAATGGTCTTTCTTTAATGTTTCAGCCATCTCCATGCCACTCATTCCTCCCATCATTATGTCGAGTAGGATAAGGTCATACGTTTTAATTTCAAGCATCAAAGCTTCTTCAGCACTACATGCCGTATCGACCTTATAACCTTCAAGTTCAAGATAAGTCTGAAGCCCTGACCGTAGAGCTTCCTCATCGTCAACAATAAGTATATTATATTTGCTCATCAGCAATGACTTTTTAATTAGAATCTGTATTGAACCGATATATTAGTAAAACGCGTGTACTTATTTTATTATTACAGATTATGGATGTTTCATAATTCCGATAATTAAGCCTGTTGTAACATGTGGCTTAGTTTGCACCTAATATTGTATGTGGTAAAAATTAAAATCGCCGCAACTTTGTGAGTTACAGCGATTTCAGTTGGTTTATTGCGGAGAGAGAGGGATTCGAACCCCCGGAGGTGTGACCCTCAACGGTTTTCAAGACCGCCGCAATCGAC
>CAXHOY010000034.1:0-23837 GCA_964018265.1 uncultured Muribaculaceae bacterium | reverse complement strand
GGTCCGGTAGCTCAGCTGGATAGAGCATCTGCCTTCTAAGCAGACGGTCATGCGTTCGAGTCGCATCCGGATCACAAGAGAGTCTGAACAGGCTCTCTTTTTTTTGTATATATGTTGCAACATATCGCCCTATATTGCCACATATTTAATTTATTTTAAGATAGTTATGTTGCACGCTCGATAATAAGACGTGTTGCTGTTGCGTTTGTATGTGTGGGAACGTTAGAGGTGCTTTTGGTACCAAGTGTACCACTTCCGAAGACCTTATCCTCGCCATTCAGTCAGCCGGAGTGCGACGTGGCCGCAACGGCTTCGACAAAGACAAGTCCGGCGAAAAGCTCGCCGAGAGCGAGGAAGACCTGCTCGAACACCGCACCGACGGCACCGATGCTTTCGATACTCTCTACATCGGCTGCGAGAAATTTCCCTACCGTGATGCGTTCAACCTCTATATGTCGGGGGTGCTCTAAAAAAATCTCAAAATTTCACTCGCGAGTGAAATTTTTATCGTACCTTTGCGTTATATAAGAAACATAACGCAAAATGAACGAAGTTGAACTCTACCTTATTAACGAGGGCGAGAATTGCACAATATACACTTTGCAATTCCTCCGTGATACGGAAAGTGAATTTGAAAAATTTATTTCCAAATTCATAAACAATGCTGAATACAGCGAAGATTACTCGCGTATTGCAGCGGTCGTATCACGAATTGCCCGTACCGGGGCACAAGAGCGATACTTCCGGCGCGAGGGAAAGGTGAACGACTCCGTTGTGGCGTTGCCGGTACTTGCTTAAAAACTACGGCTATACTGTCTGCGCCTTTCGGATAAAATACTAATTCTCGGAAACGGAGGCGTTAAGAAAACTCGCACCTACGAGGAAGATGCCAACTTGAAGGCATACGTTATGACCTTACAGAAGTTCGAGAAACTTCTAAACGAGGGTGCAAATGACGGCTCGGTGACAATCACCGAGTCAACAATAGAAACCGACAATATTTTTGAGTTATGAAACGCACTGCCAAATCTCTCGAAGAAATGCTCGGTAAAATCCCCGAGCCGATAAAGAATGAAACCGAACTTTCATTTGAAATTTCCGACCGCATCTACGAGCTGATGAACGAGCGCGGACTTTCAAAGAAGCAGTTTGCCGATGCTCTCGGTCGCCGTCCGAGCGAAATTACCAAATGGTTGAGCGGACAGCACAATTTCACTATCGCCACCCTCGGTATGCTGTCCTCATTTTTCGGACAACCAATAGTTACCGTTGGCTGATGTCGGGCAATTCAAATTCATCCAACGAATTACCTTATATAGATTATATACTAATAAATTGGCTCTTTTATGAATGGCTTCAATTCATATATTGACGAAGTAGATTTTAATTCAATACGCAATTATTGTATTGAAAATGGTGTGCTTCGCTAATATTTGAAAGGTGAAGTTTTTACTTTACAAGGTAACGTTTGCAGAGAAATTGGTATTGTAATATCAGGATATTTCAAATATACTACAATCAATTCGTTAGGTGAGGAGTCTATAATTAATTTTGCTTTTGAAAATGAATTTATTGTAGACTTTAACCGTTCGTTTCACGGAAAGCCCTCAGAAGTATCTATCGTAGCCGGTTCAAATAGCACGGTATATGTACTTCCACTAAAATTGATAAAAGAAAGACTCCTTGCATCTGAGAAGCGCGAACTTAATAATATATATCTTGCACTTTTTAATCAATGCTATTCAAGATTGCTAACGCTATATCGCTTGTCTCCTAAAGAGCGTTATTTAGCGTTGATGAAAAAGTATCCTTCAATTGTAGAAAAAGTCGCCTTAAGAGATATAGCCTCGTTCTTGCTCATAACTCCCAATCATTTAAGTCGTCTGCGCAGAGAAATATCTTCTGCCCGAGACAAATAAGTTCGACTCTATTCATTTGTTAAGTCTTTTCTCAACTTTTATGCGGAACTTTGCACTGTAGTTTATTTATAATGCAATGGTAGGCAGTTATGAAAAAAGGTTTAATATTCGTTTTCCTTACGTTATCACAGATAGGAACAGTTATAGCACAAAATAACGACTCAATAAAATCTCAAATTCTGGAGGAGGTTGTCGTCAAAGCCAAATTGAACAGCACCAAAAGCGGTACCAAAATCGGTACACTTTGAAAAAGCAAAACCCGCAACTCTCTAAAAATCAACGCCTATAAGCATAAATGTTTTGCTCCCAGACGGATCACAAGGGAGTCATATCCGACTCTCTTTTTTTGTATATATGTTGCAACACATCGGCCTATATCACCATACATTTAATTGATTTTAAAATAATTACAGTTCAAGCTCTATAATACGGCGTGTTGCTGTTGCGTTTGTATGTGTGGTAACGTTGGACTTCTCCATGCCGGGGGATGATGTGAAATGACCGGAGTCATCGTGTTGTCTCGTTGCGGCGGGAGGCATCGAGTTTAAGCAGAATGAAGAGCAGGATTGTAAATCCCCATAATGACGATCCGCCGTAAGAGAAAAACGGTAAAGGTATGCCTATGACGGGACAGAGTCCGATGACCATGCCGATGTTGATGCAGAAATGGAATATGAAATATGAGGCCACACAATAGGCATATACCCTGCCGAAGGTCTTTGGTTGTCGTTCGGCTATTGTGATCACACGCAATATCAAGGCTACATAAAGAGCCACGACCGCAGCCGCACCGATAAATCCTTTCTCCTCACCGATCGTACAGAATATAAAGTCTGTATGCTGTTCGGGCACATATTTCAGCTTTGTCTGTGTGCCGTTGAGAAATCCTTTGCCTATGATGCCACCCGAACCGATAGCGATTTTCGACTGATTGACGTTATATCCCGCGCCACGTAGATCTTCCTCAATGCCGAGCACCACCTTTATACGTTGTTGCTGATGGGGTTGCAATTGATTGAAGGCAAAATTGACCGAGAACATGAATGCTACCGAAAACACTGCCGCACCGGCCGCTATGAACAACTTGACACGGCGGCGTCTGACAGCCTCAATCGAGATGTAGACACAGGCAATGAATATCGAACCGAGAGTTATGCCGAGTGCGGGAATTTCAAGTCCACAAGGTCCCGTGAGCACCCACTCTGTGACTCCGACAGCAGCAAACCATATCAGCAGGTTTCGGCCTATTTCGCCCCGTCTCGAATACATGACAGACATGCCGATCATGATCACCATGATAATCAGCATTATGGCAAATTCGCCGGTCGGGATACCCAGTACGGCCGTTTCAGTGAACTTTACCACCACTACAAATATCACAACGGCAAGCAACGCCGTGAAAAGAATAAGTCCGCTCATGCCTTCTCTGTATAGCACGAAGAAGAGCGCCATGAATGTCAGAGCCGACCCCGTCTCGTTCTGTGCCAGAATCAGGATTACTGGCAGGACTATAATCCCCACAGCCATGACATAGTTTGAGAAACGGGCGTTAAGCACAAACTGATAGGCACTGAAGAGCTTGGCCAGAGCAAGAGCTGTCGCAAACTTGGCAAATTCGGCCGGTTGGAGACTCATCGAACCAAACGAGATCCAAGACCTCGACCCCTTGATGTCATGAGCGACAAAGGGCGTTATCAGAAGCAGCACAAGCACAGCCAGATAGATCGGATAGGCATAGGTCTCATACATGCGGGCGTCGATGAGCAGGATGACAAATCCCAGGGCAAACGCGAGACCGATCCATCTGATCTGTTTGCCGGAAAATTCGTCGCCCGAAAACATGCTTGCCTCATCAAAGTCATAGCTCGCGGCATAGATGCTGACCACGCCACATATGACCATTATAAGATAGATCATCACCGTAGGCCAGTCGATATTGCGCAGTATCGACGATGTCTCACTTCTTCTTTGACGCATAATAAATCTTCGAATTTAGCATTTGTTCCTCCATGCCCTTGCGGTCGGGAGCGATCTCTCCCTTGAGATATTTTTCGATGACAAGACTGCCGATAGGCACTCCGTAGGTTGCTCCCCATCCTCCATTTTCGACATAAACGGCCACTGCGATCTGAGGTTTGTCAAAGGGTGCGAAACCGATGAACGCCGAGTGGTCGTTGCCATGCGGGTTCTGTGCGGTTCCGGTTTTGCCGGCCACTTCAATGTCAGGGAGTGCCGCACGCCGGCATGTACCTCCTGTGACGGCCATACGCATACCTTCGGCCACAGGCGGAAAATATTTTGGATCTATCGTCGGATAACGGCGTTCAAGAAACTCCGCGGGCATAACCGTGTCCTGTATCTGTTTGACAACATGGGGTGTAATAAACCATCCACGGTTAGCCACCATAGCACAAAGATTGGCGATCTGAAGCGGTGTCGCCAGCACCTCACCCTGTCCGATCGACACCGAGATGATGGTGTTGGCACTCCAGCGGCCCTCCTTGTAATACTTGTCATAGAATTTCGCGTTGGGAATGAAACCGCGGGTTTCGCCCGGCAGATCGACACCAAGCTTATAGCCGTAGCCCATCGACACAAGGTGCTTCTTCCAGACCTCGAAGGCGGCAGCCGACGACCCGTACTTCGAGCGGCGGTCGACCATAGACTTGAAGCCCCAGCAGAAATAAGCGTTGCAGGATGTCTGCAAAGCCGGCAACAGAGGCAATGGCGAACCATGGGGATGGCAGCCCACCTTAAGACCGCCGTTGATGTATCCACCATGACAGGGATATGTCGTATTAAGGTCGATTATTCCTTCTTCGAGGAATATAAGACCTTGTGTCGGTTTGAAAGTCGATCCCGGAGGATAGGATGCCTGTAACGCGCGGTCATAGAGCGGCCAGCTCTCGTCGTTGAGAAGCTCCTTATAGTTCTTGCCACGCTCTCTGCCGACCAGCAGACGCGGATCATAGCTCGGGTTTGTGGCCATGCAGAGAATTTCACCGGTAGCAGGCTCAATCGCCACCACAGCTCCACGCTTATTGACGAGCAGCGACTCGGCATATTCCTGCAGCTTGATATCAAGACTCAGACGCAAGTCGCGTCCTGACAGCGGTTCGATGTCATGAGCTCCGTCTTCATAACGTCCCTGTATGCGTCCACGGGCGTCGCGGATGAGAATCTCCACTCCCTTCTGCCCGCGCAGATAAGGCTCATAGCTTTTCTCCACCCCGAGGTCTCCGGTGTAGTCGCCCGCTGCATAATAATCATCACGCTCGATATCCTTGGCCGACACTTCGCGTATGTTGCCAAGGACATTGGCTGCGGTCGGGTGATTGTATTGACGCAGAATACGTTTCTGGATGAAGAAACCCGGAAAACGATAAAGTTTCTCCTGCAGCCTGCCGTAATCCTGAGACGACAGCTGTGAGATGAGACGTTGGGGCGTATAAGCCGAATAACCCGGATTGAGACGCTTGTCGCGCATATCGGCGAAACGTTTGACAAGCGCCTCGGGGGTGATATTGAGCGTCCGGCAGAAGTCGAGTGTGTCAAAAGGCTGCACATCACGCGGTATGAGCATCACGTCATAAGCCGGCTGATTATAGACGACAAGCTCGCCGTTGCGGTCATACATCAGCCCGCGCGAAGGGTAGACCGTCTTTTTCAGGAAAGCGTTGGAGTCTGCCGAGGCTTTGTAACGGCTGTCCTGTATCTGCAGGTCGAACAGACGCACCAGATAGATCAGGGCAATCAGGATTATAAAGCCGCCGATTACATATTTTCTTTTTTCTAAATTATAGTTTTTTCTCACGACCGTTTAAAGGAGAGGCTGTCGATAGCGTAGATTATAATGAAAGTGAAAACCGTGCTGCACACCGTGCGGAGCAACAGCAGACGGAGGTTAAAGAACTGAAAAGCTTCAATCACAAACACTGACAGGCAATTGATAAACACCATAGTCAGCATATACTTGAAATATGCCGCCGCCCCCATTGTGGCAATCGACGGACGCAAGCCCGACAGATCATCGTCATATGACATGTATAGATGATAGACCGGCCGGCGGACAAAGGCCAGCAGTGTGCAGGCGAGAGCGTTCATGCCGGGCGTGTCGGAGAAAATGTCCACTGCAAGACCGGTCAGAAAACCAATCGTCACGACCCAGTTGGTGCTCAGTGTCACAGGCAGACTGATGATCAAGTAGATGAACACCAGCGGGAGTGCCACATTGAACAATATGAGATTGTTGAATATCAACGCCTGTGCGGGTATCAACACAGCGAAAAGCAATATGAAGGTCAATATGGTCCTGGTCATTTCCGCTTGTCTTTTTGAGTTCCGGAAGCGTCCCTGCTTTCGACACGGGCCAGTTCGTCACCATAATTGTTCATGACAATCTGCACATTGCTCAGAGCCGTGAAGTCGGCCAGCAGGCGCACCTTAAGAGTAAAGAAATTCTCATTGTGGTCACGGTCGTCATCAAGAATGATGCCCACCGGCAGACCGGCGGGAAAGACAGCCGAATAACCGCTTGTGACTATCGAATCGCCCGGCTTATAGACCGTATGACGGGGCAACTCCTCAAGAAGCGCCACCGTCGGATCATTGCCGTCCCATACAAGCGAGCCGAAATGCTCGCTGCCCTTGATTTTGCACGACAGTCTGAAATCGGGATTGAGAAGCGATATGACCCGCGCGCTGTGCTGTCCGGTCACACTCACGATGCCGACAACACCGTTCTGGTCGATGACACCGAGCTCGGGTCTCACACCGTCTGACTCTCCCTTGTCGAGTGTCAGATAATTGTAGGGACGCGAGATGCTGTTGTTGATGACATGGGCGACGATAAAATCAAAATGGTCAATACCGCTGTCAACGACAAGTGTATCCTTATAGTCAAGCTCGGCATATTGCTGAAGGCGCTCGCGAAGGTTGATCACTTCTTTTTCAAGCACGGCATTTCGCCGGTTGAGATCCTCGTTGATGTCGCGAAGGTTGAAATAAGACGTGACGTTATTGCCCGTGCGATAGACCGTCGAAGTCACGGCGTTGGCCGACGTCAGCCACACATGGTGCTGGTAAGGATTACCCTGAAAAAGCAGCATGAGGCTTATCACCGCAAAAAATGCGAAGACAAACCACTTGCTGTTTCTTATAAAGAAGTCGAATAGCTCACGCACGGCGCCGACTCACTTGTTCTGTTGCAAAAAAATGACGAAAGTCAATGTCCGCTCACCCGCATCAACGGATCAGGAACGAGAATTTCGAAATATTTTTAAGGGCTACATTCGTTCCGCGGGCAACGGCGAGCAAAGGATCCTCGGCGATGTGGAACTGGATGCCGATTTTATCCGTGAGACGCTTGTCAAGACCACGGAGCATCGCACCGCCACCGGCAAGATAGATGCCGTTGCGCACAATGTCGGCATACAGTTCGGGAGGCGTCTGTTCGAGCGCCCCGAGCACGGCGGCCTCAATCTTGGAGATTGTCTTTTCGATGCAGTGGCTGATTTCCTGATAGGTGACGAGCACTTCCATCGGCAGGGCCGTCATCACGTTAGGTCCGTGCACGACAAAATCCTCAGGCGGGTTCTCGAGCTCGGTGAGAGCCGAGCCGACATTCATCTTGATCTGCTCTGCCGTGCGCACGCCTACCTTGATGTTATGAGCCCGGCGCATATGGTTCTGGATATCCTCCGTGAGGTCGTCACCGGCAATCTGGATACTCTTGTTGCTGACGATGCCACCGAGCGAAATCACAGCGATTTCGGTCGTACCGCCGCCTATGTCCACAATCATGTTGCCTTCAGGAGCCTCGACGTCGATGCCGATGCCAAGCGCTGCCGCCATAGGTTCATAAATCATATAGACATCGCGGCCGTCGGCATGCTCCGAAGAGTCACGCACGGCACGGATCTCGACCTCGGTCGAACCTGACGGGATGCCTACTACCATTCGCAACGATGGCGAGAACCAGTTGTTCTTGGCGCTCGCTTTCTTCACGAGGCCGCGTATCATCAGCTCTGCGGCGTTGAAGTCGGCAATCACGCCTTTGCGCAGAGGGCGCACGGTGCGTATGCCTGTCGGGCTCTTACCCTCCATGAGGTGAGCGTCTGTGCCGACCGCAATCAGCTTCTCGGTCCTGTTATCCAGAGCCACAATCGACGGTTCGTTGATCACAATCTTGTCGTTGTGGTATATAATCGTATTGGCTGTGCCAAGATCGATTGCAATTTCTTTTGTCAGAGAGAATAGTCTCATTGGCGTCTGTTTGAGAGAGAGTGAGTCTGTAAGTTGTTATTTTAATGTTTGAAATGACGGAAACCGGTCATCACCATCGTCATGCCGTTGGCCTTGCAATAGTCCACAGAGTCAGTGTCGCGGATAGAGCCACCGGGCTGAATGACCGAAGTCACACCTGCATTGTGAGCTATTTCGACACAATCGGCAAATGGGAAGAACGCATCCGATGCCATAGCCGCACCCTTGATGTCGAGGTCAAACGATCTGGCCTTCTCGATGGCATGGCGCAGCGCGTCGACACGCGAGGTCTGTCCGACACCGCTGCCAAGCAGCATGCGGTTGCGGGCGAGCACGATGGCATTGCTCTTCGAATGCTTCACGATGCGGTTCGCAAAAAGCATGTCGGCGATCTGTTCGTCGCTCAGGCTGTCACCGGCCACAAGTTTGAGATCCTCGGCGGTCTCGATTTTTGTGTCGCGTTCCTGCATCAGAGCGCCGTTGAGTATCGAGCGGAAAGCGTGGGTCGACTTGAGACCCTGTTTCTGCACGAGGATGATGCGGTTTTTCTTCTGCATCAATATCGCGAGCGCATCCTCGCTGTAAGATGGCGCGATGATCACCTCGAAAAATATCTTGTTGATTTCTTCCGCAGTCTGTGCATCAACTTCGCGGTTGGCGACAATCACACCTCCGAACGCCGAAACCGGGTCACCGGCCAGAGCGTCGCGCCAGGCTTCGAGCATAGTGCCGCGGGAGGCAAGGCCACAGGCATTGTTGTGCTTGAGCACTGCCACGGTCGTATCCTCGAATTCCTCGATCAAAGACACGGCTGCGTCGATGTCGAGCAGATTGTTATATGAGATTTCCTTGCCGTGAAGCTGGTCAAACATGGCTTCGAAGTCACCGAAGAAGTAGCCCTTCTGGTGAGGGTTCTCGCCATAGCGCATAGGTTTCGAGCCGTCGATGGCGACACGAAGGCCTGAAGGCTCGGCCGGAGCGCATGCCGTCTTGTCAAAATAGTTGAAGATCGCGCTGTCATAGAGCGACGACACTCCGAATGCCTCTTTGGCGAGCACGAGTCGCTCTTCGGCTGTCGAGCTTGCGCCGTGGGCGTCAAGCATGCCGGCGAGTATCGGATACTGTTTCTTTGATGCCACGATCACAACGTCGTTGTAATTCTTTGCGGCCGCACGGATAAGAGAGATACCGCCTATGTCGATTTTTTCAATGATGTCTTCAAGAGACGCGCCCGACGCTACGGTTGCCTCAAAGGGATAAAGGTCGACGATCACAAGGTCGATTGCCGGAATATCATATTCTGCTATCTGAGCCTTATCGCCTTCGTTGTCACGGCGGGCAAGAATGCCTCCGAACACTTTGGGATGCAATGTCTTGACACGGCCGCCGAGTATCGAGGGATAACCCGTCAGATCTTCAACTGCCTCACAGGGCATGCCCAGCGACTCTATGAAGGCTCTGGTGCCTCCTGTTGATAAGAATTTTACGCCGTCGGCGTGAAGTTTTCGGAGAATTTCGTCAAGGCCGTCTTTGTGGTAAACGGAGACCAAAGCGGTGCGTATCTGCTTGATTTCTGACATGATTTGAAGTAAATTTGCGGTTGAGAGTGCAAATTTACTAATTATTCTCTGCTTATGTGCCCTTTATATGCAAGAATATTGTTATTTTTTTCTAAGCTGTAAACAAATACATGCTCCTCCCGATTTTTTTCAAATCAGATTGTATAGATCACACCGACCGCAAGGGCTATGATGTCTTTCAGGGGGATTGACTTGTTGAGGAATTTCTGTCTCACGTAGAGATCGCATGTCGAGACTTCATAGTAGACCGAAATCTTACGGCTGAGATAGCGATGTTCCTCGGGTATATGGAAGCTCAAGCGCTGACCGAGTCCGAGATGAAAACGCACACGGCTTGAGAAACCGTAATATCCGCTCGGATATCGGTCGGGTTCTGAAGTCCAGAAGTCACTGTGCAAAATCGAATTGACCGACAGATTGACCGACAGAGGCTTGAGGCTCCAGCAGCGGTCGAGACGTATGTTCCACGGATTATAGATCTCACGTAATGTGAACGTCCAGTAATGTTGATAATTGCGCCGAGGTGGCAGATAGCCGAACATGATGTGGGTCTCCCATTTGTTCTTTGGTCCATAATCCCAGCCAAAGCCGGCCGAGAACATGCCGATGTCGCCGGCATACTGAAGTGTGAACAGATTGGGGATAAGCTTTTCCCATCTCTGCTGACGGCGCAACAGACGTTCGTGATAGGCCGACATCTCGGCATAAGCCTTGTCAGAAGCCTCGTCGGCCTTTAAGACCGCAGGAAGCAGCGACACAAACATTGCGATGACAAGCATCCTAATATTCAACAACCTCATATTCATAGCTCTCATCAGTTATCGTAAAGACAAAAAACATGCGCTTGGCGGCGTTGGCGCTTTGATAGTAGGGTATGCCGTTGTCGAAAATATCAACGATATCAAAAAAATGATTGTGTCCGTTGACACAGAAACTCCTGCGTCCGTCACCGGTGACACCCATGCCGGGATACTGCTCGATGTAATGGTTGAACGGCCGGGCCACGTTGTTGTTGAATTGCTCGTCATAAGGACGCGAATGCATGGCTATCACAGTGTGGGTAAGGCTGTCGGGATGGACAGTGTTTATGCTGTCGACCAGCATGCGGTCACGCTCGATGAAATCGAAGTCCGGCACCGGGTGCGAATAGTCATATTCGAGCGCCACGGTGTTGAGCACGACAAGATGGAGCGGCCCGACATTAAGCGAAAAATTATCGGGTCCGTAGATATAGCTGAACGTATCCTCACCGTTGCCGACGCAATCATGATTTCCGATGACCGTCAGAAAGGGTATCTCATATGACAGAAACATATCCCGGCACCAGACAAACTCCATCGGCAGACCAAAATCAGACTGATCGCCACCATGGATGATAAAGTCGATATCGCCACGAGCGGCCATTATGTCGAGAGCTTCCGATGTCTCGTCATACGATCCCTGCGTGTCTGAGATAAAAGCAAATTTAAACGGTGGCTTCAGTCCTGCCGCCTCAAGGCGTGCGACAGTGGCTGTGTTGAGATCGCGGTCGCCGCTGATGCCTACGGAATATGGATGATATTCAAACCTGTCACACGACGCAGCCATCAGAGCCACAATTACGCAAAAAAATATCTTTATACTACATTTCATACCTTGCAAAATTAAGCATTTTCGGCCTAACACAAGGAGCATGATTCCCTTGCAGAACAATTTTTCCCACTTTGAGACCAACATCAGAATATGACAAAAGAGCTTATCATCGACCAATTTCTCATCGTTCATGGCACAAACTATTGCAAATAAACCTACAATTATATATCTTTGCCGGCAGAGATTATATTATTTATTAGAACTATACATGAAAAAAACCGTATTTATCCTCGCTGCTGCGGCAGCCTGGATGTCATTGTCAGCTTCGGCCGCAATCGTGACCACATCGCCGGCCATATTACAGGAAGCGTCCCGCGACGTTGTGATCACTTATAACGCCGCTGACCAGAAAGGCAACATGGCTCTCGCCGACTTGCCCGAATCCACCCAAGTCTACGCCCACATAGGCGTGATGACAAACCTTGACTCCAACTGGGCTTACACCGTGACTCCTTGGCCAGAGCGCGACGGTTCGAACGCCGACGCGGCCAACACGTCAAAAAACCACCTTACACGCATCGCCGACAACACCTACACTCTCACCATCGGAGACATCCGCAGCTATTTCGGCATCACCAATCCCGACGAACATGTCACTCGCATAGCGATGGTGTTCCGCAATGCCGACGGCTCGAAAGAAGGTAAGACTTCGTCGGGAGGCGATATTTTTGCCGAAGTCAGTCCCGACGGCTTTGCGATGTCGCTTGACAGCGATGCCGCATCGCAAGTCATCTCCAAGCCCACTGACATCACCTTCACAGTCAATGCCACCGCGCCGGCCACCCTCTCGATCAGCGTCGACGGCACGAGCATCGCTTCTGCTCAGGCAGCGACAACCCTCTCCAAGACATACTCTTTCACCGACAAAAAAACATATAAAGTCCTGGCTGAAGCCGTTTACGAAGGCAAAACATACTCAGAGTCAATGACAGTGTCATATCCCGAGGCCTCGGCAGCCGAAACATACCCCGGAGGCACACCCCGGCAGGGAGCCGTGCGAAATGCCGACGGCAGCGTCACCTTCTGCCTTGCCGCTCCAGGCAAGGAGAGCGTGATCCTTGTGCCTTCATGGAACGACTACACAGTCACCTCACAATATGTCATGAAATATCAGGATTACCTCGGCAACAGATATTTCTGGACTACAGTCACCGGCCTTGACGACAGCTCGTATTATCCTTATTATTATCTCGTCGACGGACTGACCGCTGTGGCCGATCCTTATGCAAACCTCGTGCTCGACTGCTACAGCGACAAGTGGCTCGACCGGAACATCTGGCCCGACATGCCCGCCTACCCCTACGACAAATTCGACAACATAATGCTCGCTGTCTATAAAGGCGATATCGACAGCTATAAATGGTCTGACGGATTTAAAATCCCCGACCACTCACAACTGGTCATCTACGAGATGCTGCTGCGCGACTTCACCGGCACAGTCGGCGAAGCAAACGCCAACGGCACAGTCAGAGCCGCCATCGAAAAGATCCCCTACCTCAAGGATCTCGGTGTCAACGCAGTCGAACTGATGCCTATCATGGAGTTCAACGGCAACAATTCATGGGGCTACAACACCAACTTTTACTTTGCTCCTGACAAGGCCTACGGGTCGCCCACTGACTACCGGGACTTCATCGACGAATGCCATCGCCAAGGCATAGCCGTGATACTCGACATTGTCTTCAATCAGAGTGACGGTCTGCACCCCTGGTATCAGATGTATCCTATCGGATCCAACCCCTTCTACAATGCCGAAGCGCCCCACGCCTACAGTGTGCTCAACGACTGGAACCAAGGCGGGAACCCTCTTGTCGAGCAACAATGGGCCGACGCCCTTCGCTACTGGATGACAGCCTACAATGTCGATGGCTTCCGTTTTGACCTCGTGAAAGGTCTTGGCGACAACGATTCATACAGTGGCGGAACAGACAGTTACAACCGCTCACGCATCGAACGTATGAAACGACTACATGCCGTTATCAAATCAGTCAAACCTGACGGCATACATATCAACGAAGATCTCGCCCAGGCGCAAGAAGAAATCGAGCTTGGCAACGGCGGCATGCTTCAATGGGCCAACATCAACCGCTCGTCGGGACGTTTCGTCTCAGGATGGAACGACAACGAAGCCCCCGATGTCCTGAAAGGCGGAGCCGGCGCTACAGCCTTCCTGTCGTCAGCCGACGCAAATCGCCCGTGGGGCTCGACTGTCTCATATGCCGAAAGTCACGACGAACAGAGACTCGGATACTACGCCATAGCCAATGCCAAGAACAACACCGTCAGCAAAGCCCGCTATGCCCGTCTCGGGGCACTCGCGGCTGAAATGCTTCTGACCCCCGGTCCAAAAATGATTTGGCAATTCGGCGAACTCGGAGACGAGCAGAACACTAAATCTGACGGTGGAAACAACACTGATCCCAAGACAGTCGTATGGAATCTTCTCGACGACCCGGACGCACTATCGCTGCATGACACATATCAGGCCATCTGCCAACTGCGCCAACGCAATCCTGAACTCTTCACCTCATCTGCCGAGTTCGAGACTTCAGGCCTCGACGAAACACTTGTGACCGCACGGACAATGCGACTCCGCAATGGTTCTAAAGAAGTCATCGTCCTGATCAACTCATCAATCACCTCGCAGCCAAAGACCGTCAGCGCCACGGCTTCTTTCGACCCATCGGCCTATCGTCTGCTGGTTGCGTCGCCGGGCTTCAGCGCTACCCCGACATTCAACGGCAACACAATGTCACTCCGTCTCAACGGCAGCAGTTTCGCCGTCTACGTGTCTCCGGAAACCGCTTCGATAGACGACATCACCACCGATGACATGTTGTCGGATGTCACTCCGGTCTACTACAATCTTCAAGGCGTGCGTGTGAGCAATCCCCGAAGCGGCATCTACATCGTCCGCCGCGGCAACCATGTCTCCAAGGAAATACTGAGATAATAACTCCTCTACCACAACCTGCAAGAGACCGCATACCGCCCCGTTGCGATATGCGGTCTCCGTGCTTTTCACGCCCAATTGTTTGGATTTTTACAAAAACAGCCGTTTTAATTGTTTGGATTTTTACAAAAACACGTAATGTTGAGATATACCCTCTTTATGCTCTTTCAAATCTCATCAAAGCCTGACCTTGCATGCGGCCAATGCCGCATGCTTCAGAGGGCACAATATCAAATAGTTTTCTCAGCTGACAGTCAATGGAGGAAATGTACAGGGATTTGCCTACAGAAGCCTCATTCGCCGGCGATGATGAGTTCAATGCCACGATCTTCAAGACGCTCACGCATAGCCTGGGGCACGGCTGAGTCAGTGATGATAAGGTCAACATCACTAAGGTCGGCTATTTTGCTGAATCCTCTGCGCATGAACTTCGACGAGTCGGCAAGCACTATCACTTTCTGAGCCGCACGCATCATCACCTTATTGAGTTCAGCCTCACGGATGTCTGTTGTCGTAATACCGAAATCGGGGTCTATGCCGTCAACACCGAGAAAAAGCTTCGAACAGGCACACTCTGAGAATGGCGCCTTGGCATATTCGCCAACCATCGACAACGAACTGTGGCGCAGTATTCCCCCGAGCTGAATAATCTCCACATCGTCAAGAGCTCCGAGTATCTCAGTCGCGCGAAGGCATGCCGATATCACCGTCAGACGATGTTTCGGACGTATACAACGGGCAAAAGCATGGATTGTAGTGCCGGAAGCAAGAATTATCGAATCGTCGGCCGTAATCAGTTCTGCGGCCTTAGCTCCGATCAGCATTTTCTGCGCCGGCATCAAGGCCTCTTTCTCTATAACAGATCGGTTGTTGATATATGGATCAGTTTTGATGGCATGACCATGGCTTCGATAGAGCTTACCTTGCTTTTCAAGCTCGCTGAGGTCTTTACGCACCGTGACTGCCGACACTTCGAGAGTTTCGGCAAGCTCCGACACCTGGACGCGTTCGTGCTTCATCAGGCTGTCGATTATGACTGCATGGCGTTCTTCTTTTGTCACCGGATATTGGGCCGATTGAAATTCAGCCTCACAAAGGTATGAAACTTTTCCGGATTTTTATATCGCGCTGGTTTAATAATTCGTGAATAATTCGCGTCTAAAAGTTGTCAATGTCAGCCATGTGATGTAAATTTGCACTAATCAACCGAAACCATTAACCAAACCCGCAACAACCATGAATATTCTCAAATCAGCCCTCTTGACGGCAATCGCAGGCTCGGCAATATTAATGACCGGCTGCAGCAATAAAAACGTGCCCGTCCTCAACGAACAATGCGAGATTCTGAACAACACTCTGACTGAACTTGCAAGCGAGAACCCGAAGATGATAGCTTCTGCCAAAGCCGAATATACGACTGAAAAGTTCACTGTTGACGTAACTTTGGCTGACTCACTCATTATCATCGCTCAGGTGACCGATCCCCTGTTTGAATATTTCACCGCATGCGAAGTGAAAAATCACCTCGACAAAAACCTTGAATCGACAGTCAACGCCCTCACCGCCGAGGAATTACCGATGACGGTCAATCTCACGGACGTCTACAACGAGACCCGCACTTTTGAAATTACGCCGGCTGCATTCCGGAAGATGATCAAGACGCCGCTCAGCCAGTTCAACTACACCGACGCCCGCGACGGCCTGCTCGCTGCGCTTGCTGCGGCTGAAGAACTGTTCCGCCCGGCAGAAGGCAAGGTGAAATCAATATCCACCTCCTTCAAAGGCGGTTTTTTTGACTACACCATCGAATTTGACAACGCTTCGGCATATAAAGGTCTGACCACAGCCAATCTGAAAGCGCGCGCACTCGCAGTATTAACCAAACGATATGCCAATCTCGGCACATTCCGTCCGGTTCTCTTCGAAATGTATAAGGCGCTTGGCATCGAAGGCTTCCACCTCATCTACACCGACGGAGGAAAATCGACCCTCAAGACCACCATACTCCTAAAAAACATCTGAAAAAAACTGTTTACCAGACTCTCAATATTTTAGACAACACTCAAAATGAACGTTACTGACCGTTTTCTACAATACGTAAAATTTGACACCCAGAGCGACGAACTGACCAACATGACTCCGTCGACTCCCGGTCAGATGGTTTTCGCACGTCATCTCGAGCAGGAACTCCGTGAACTCGGACTCACAGAAATTTCGCTCGACGACAACGGATATCTCATGGCTACACTGCCTTCAAACATCTCCGACCGAGAAGTGCCGACAGTCGGCTTCATAGCTCACCTCGACACATCGCCCGACATGTCCGGACGCCATGTCAGCCCACGGATAGTCCAGAACTACGACGGCAAAGACATAACTCTCAACGCCGACGACAATATCGTTCTGTCACCTGTGGAATTCCCCGAATTGCTCAACTATGTCGGCCAGGACCTGATTGTCACCGACGGAAAAACACTGCTCGGAGCTGACGATAAAGCCGGAATCGCCGAAATAATATCAGCTGTCGACTATCTGAAGAAACATCCCGAGATAAAGCATGGCAAAATCCGTGTGGCATTCAATCCTGACGAAGAAATCGGTCAGGGAGCCCATAAATTCGATGTCAAGCTCTTTGGTGCAGACTGGGCTTACACGATGGATGGCGGCGAGATTGGCGAACTCGAGTTCGAGAACTTCAACGCCGCTGTCGCCAAAGTCACATTCAAAGGACGGAACGTTCACCCCGGATATGCCAAACATAAGATGATAAACTCAATGCGCATAGCCAATCAGTTTGTCATAATGCTGCCTCGATGGGAAACCCCCGAACACACTCAGGATTACGAAGGTTTCTACCATCTCGTAGGCATGGAAGGCACTGTCGAACAGACCGTTCTGACATACATCATCCGAGATCACGACCGCGACCGCTTCGAGCGCCGTAAAAAAGAGCTCGAACACCTCGCCAGAAAGATCAACAACGAATTCCCGGACTGCTGCACGATTGAAATCAAGGATCAGTATTATAACATGCGCGAGAAAATCGAGCCCGAAATGCACATCATCGAAATCGCCGAAGAAGCCATGCGGCAGGTTGGCGTAACTCCGAAAGTGCAGCCGATCAGAGGAGGAACAGACGGTGCGCAGCTATCGTTCAAGGGACTGCCTTGTCCAAACATTTTTGCCGGTGGTCTGAATTTCCACGGCAGATATGAATTTGTGCCTGTTCCTTCGATGGAAAAGGCCGAACAGGTCATCGTGCATATCGCCAAAATCGTAGGTCAGCGTTGACTACCCGGCAGCGACCGCTGCTCGTAGTCATTACCGGACCGACAGCCTCAGGCAAAACATCTTTATCCATAAAGCTGGCCGAACGGCTCGGATGTGAAATCATCTCGGCCGATTCGCGCCAGCTTTTCAAGCATATACCTATAGGCACTGCCGCTCCGACTGCCGATGAGCTTAATCGGGTGCCCCACCATTTCATAGCCACCCTCAACCTCGACGACTATTATAGCGCGGCACAATTTGAGACTGACGCTATGGCTCTGCTTCCCGACATCTTCGAGCGATCGGGCGGCTTTGCGATCATGTGCGGAGGATCTATGATGTATGTCGACGCCCTGATCAACGGCATAGACGAGATGCCGACTATCACACCCGCAATACGCGAGAAACTCCGTCGGCTATACAATGAGCAAGGGGCCGAGGGACTTCTCGCACTCCTCGAAATCACCGACCCTGCTTATTTCAAAATCGTCGATCATGCCAACACCAAACGCGTGATCCACGCGCTCGAAATATCAATGCAGTCAGGAGTGCCATATTCTTCGCTCCGCAAAGGAGGCAAGGCTCAGCGACCGTTCGACATTGTAAAAATCGCCATCGACATGCCGCGCGAAACACTCTTCGACCGCATCAACCGTAGAGTGGACAACATGATTGCCGACGGCTTTGTTGACGAAGCAAGACGAGTCTACCCGCTGCGCCACCTCAACTCCCTCAACACAGTGGGCTATAAAGAACTTTTCGCCTTCTTCGACGGGACGATGGACTTTGACACAGCCGTAGCCAGAATTAAAAAAAACACACGCGTTTATGCAAAAAAACAACTCACTTGGCTCAAACGCGACAACTCTGTCATATGGATTTCACCCGACACTGATACAGACACGATAATCAGCCGACTCACACAATGACAACGCCTCTAAAAAAACTGACAACTTCTGTTTCAGCATGGTCGGTGACGGCCATACTGGCCTTATGCATACACACCCCTTCAGCGGCAATCGCCGACGCTCCAACGATGGGGTGGAGCTCATGGAACACCTATCGTGTCAACATCAGCGACAGCCTAATCATCAAACAGGCCGACGCAATGGTCCGCTCCGGACTGAAGAATGCAGGTTACAATCACATCAACATCGATGACGGGTATTTCGGAGGAAGAGACGACGACGGACGCCTGCTCACTCATCCGGCCCGCTTCCCCAACGGCCTCAAGCCTGTCGTCGACCATATCCACGCGCTCGGACTTAAAGCCGGCATCTACAGCGATGCCGGACGCAACACCTGTGGCAGTTATTACGACAACGACACAATAGCCCGAGGTGTCGGCTTCTATGGTCACGACAGACAGGACGCTGAGTTTTTCTTCAACGAGACAGGCTTTGACTTCATCAAGATTGACTTCTGCGGAGGTGACCCTGCCCAGAACTCCGAACACCTCGACCTTGATGAACAAGAGCGCTACAGAGCGATTAACGAAGCCATCAGAGCCACCGGACGCGATGATGTGCGCATCAATGCCTGCCGATGGAACTATCCCGGCACTTGGGTGGGCGATGTCGCTTTCTCATGGCGCATCTCCCACGACATTCAGGACAACTGGACCTCGGTTAAGGATATCATCAACCAGAGCCTATACCTATCGGCTTATTGCCGCGGCGGACATTATAATGACATGGACATGCTCGAAGTCGGACGTTCGCTGTCAGACATTGAGGACCGCACTCATTTCGGCTTGTGGTGCGTGATGTCATCGCCCCTGCTCATTGGTTGCGACCTCACGACCATAAAACCTGCTACGCTCAAACTGCTCACCAATCCCGAGCTTATCGCCCTAAATCAGGATCCGCTCCACCTGCAGGCCTATGTCGCCGATGTTACCGACGGATGCTACATACTGGTCAAAGACATCGCGACTTATCAGGGCAACAGACGATGTCTCGCCGTATTCAACCCTACCGACGAGGACAAATCTGTCAACGTCAGCTTCGCCACTCTCGACCTTGCCGGCCAGGTCAACGTCAGGGATATCTTCGACCGCAAGGATCTTGGGACATACACATCCCGACTAAGCGTGAATCTCGCGCCACATGCGACTCGCATCTACGTTCTTGATGCTTCGGAGAGACTGATGCGTCGGCTCTACGAAGCCGAGACTGCCTTTATCGGCAACTATCAGGAGATAACGAATCCCAAAGCCATAGCAAGCGGATATTATGAGGCTGACGGTCAATGCAGCGGCGGCATGAAAGCGACGAACCTCGGAGGTTCACCTGACAATTATCTCCTATGGGATAATGTCCATGTACCCTCAGAAGACAATTACAAACTCACCGTCCATTGGAAGACTGCCGAGACTGCCGAATTCACGATTGTTGTCAATGGCGTCGCGGTCCGTACATTCAACTGCCCCGCTGCCGACAAGCTCATGACTTCTGAGCTATGCGTCAGACTAAACAAAGGCGACAACTCAGTCAGGATTGAAAACCCCACCGGCCATATACCGGAAATAGACTGCATGACTGTTGCAATTTGCGACTGAAGGCTGCCATAACGGGTCTTAATCCGTTCATAACCGGTTTACTTCTGTGTGATCAACAGCAACGTGTCGCCGACACGCATACGTGTGTCGCCCTTCGGCACCACAAATCCTCCGTCTCCTCGCTTGACCATAATGACCAATGTTTTCGGAGGCAAGGCCATTGTCCTGAGAGTCTCGCCTTCATATAACATATCAGAGGTCACCTCCTTTTCCTTCATGGTTGCTGTGATATTCTCGGGGAGTTCTACACCGGCAAACGCCGTTTCCTTCTGCGGTATGCATAAATCTAGAGCCCGCGCCATTGTCGTGACTGTCGTACCTTGTATCAACAGTGAAAGCAAAGTGATGAAAAAGACAACATTGAACATGAATGCCGCATGTTCGACAGCCGGCGAGATCAAGGCATAAGTGGCAAATATAATCGGCACAGCGCCTCGCAAACCGACCCATGCCACAAACAGACGTGCCTTGAACGTAAACTTACGAAATGGCAGAAGACTTATAAACACAGCCACCGGGCGGGCGATCAGTATCATGAACAGACCGAGCGCAACTCCCGGCACAGCGACCGAGACGAGTTCCGACGGATTGACAAGCAGACCGAGGGTGAGAAACATTATTATCTGCACAAGCCATGTGAAGCCCCCGAAAAAGGTCGTGATGGTCCGTTTGAGAGGCAGCTTGCTGTTGCCTACGACAAGGCCTGAGACGTAGACAGCAAGATAACTGTTGCCGCCTATCAATTCTGTCAATGAAAACGAGAAGAATACACACGAAATCATCAAAACAGGATACATAAACTCATTGTCGGAGCGAAGACGCTTGACAAGCCACACTGACACATAGCCGATAACAAGCCCTCCGATTGCACCTAACGACAGCTGCATCACCAGAAGTCCCGCAGATGTCGCCAAGAGACTGCCGCCGGACTCTGAACTGCCGTTCTCCAGCAATCCGATAAGTATTATCACAAGCAGATAAGCGACCGGATCATTCGACCCGCTCTCAAGTTCAAGCGTCTGCTTTAGGTTTTGTTTCAGATCAGTCTTCGCGGAACCCAGTATTGAGAAAACCGAAGCTGAATCTGTCGATGACATGATTGCGGCAATCAGCATCGACTCTATCCAACCGAACGCATAATCAGGAGCGAAAACATGAAAAAGATAATAGATAAACGCACCCGTGACGACTGTCGTTATTAGCACACCAACCGTTGCAAGTACAAGTCCCGGCCCAAGAACAGGCCTTATATCCTTGATCTTAGTATCCGCACCGCCTGAGAATAGGATGATGCTCAACGAAACCATGCCGATAAACTGCGTGGTCTCTGCCGAGTCAAAATGTATGCCAAAGCCATCGACGCCTGCAAGCATGCCGACACCGAGAAAAAGCACCAGTGTCGGCAATCCATAGCGGCTGCCGGTGCGTCCCGCAAAAACACTCAGCAACAATAACGCTGCTGATATCAACACAATATTATTGGGTGTTATTTCCATACGTCTATCGTTAATTCGTCTCAAAGTTACGAATTAGTTGAGAGTTATGCCAATTTTATTTAAAGGTCATCCGGCACCACGCGAACAGACTTATTTTCGCACCGACATCATAAGTGCACCAAGCAGACTCAAAACGAGAATATATAACGCTGTTATCATAATTAAAAGAGCTTCATTTCATACAGCCCACTGCACTTCGAAAAAAAGAACCGCGGGTCAATTACCATCATACGCTCTCTTAGGTATCGCCAAACACCATTGCAGTCATATAACAAGTAAAAGCCCACGGTCATACCGCAGGCATCAACTTATTCACCCGACTGCTGACTTATTTAATTGGCGATTTTAAGAGAGCAAGGCTAAGCTAATGCTTTATTATTTTTATGTCAGATTTAAATTTATTCTATATAGGCATTTCTGTTTTGTTTATCACTTGCAAATATACAAAGTATCTTCGAGGGATGGAACAACTTGCGTCCGGTTTATTCGATATATGGACGCAAATGTTTTTGAAACGGAAAATTCACTATCTTTGCCGTCAGAAAAAAAACAAAGAACAAATCTTATGACACAGGACAAATACAGACGCCTATTTGACGCCTTGAAAGACAAAGACAAAGTAAAAATCCTCTTCGTGTGCCTGGGCAACATTTGCCGTTCTCCGGCGGCTGAGGGTGTGATGCTGTCGATTGTCAACGAGGAAGGCGCAAGCGACAGATATGAAATCGACAGCGCCGGCACCGGCAACTACCACATCGGTGATCTGCCTGACCACCGCATGCGCATTCATGCACGACGTCGCGGCTATGAACTCACACACAGATGCCGTCAGGTCACGCCTTCAGATTTCGACGATTTCGATCTTATTGTGGCCATGGATGCCTCAAACCAACGCAACCTACGCAATATCGCGCCCTCAATCGAAGCCGAGAATAAAGTCATAATGATGGCCGATTTCGCTGATCTCGCCACAAGATATGACCATATTCCGGATCCATATTATGAAGGAGCCGAAGGTTTCGAACTTGTGCTCGATCTGCTCGAATCAGCATGCCGCAACCTGTTCGACGCCATCGAAGAAAAGCGCTGACGCAACTACCTGCGATATGCCGCCAGGGCGGCATGGGCAGCCTGCTGTGCCTTCAGAGCCTGCTCATCCGTAAGATTGGACGGATGATAACTGTTGCCGATAACAGATTTTCCGGTAAGAAACTCACACCAAACGCAAGCAGCCGTATAGCGGCCGAGATCTTGCGACAGATGATATCCGTCACTATTCATCACATCGCCGAAAACCTCTCGCCCGAAACTGATTGCAGGACCGGCCGGTATAATCTTCGTCAGGCCTTCCGGTATGACGATATCAGTCACTGTGCCTCGGATACTGTCATCCATGGCACTCTGACTGTTTCCATAATATTTGAAACCCGAATGAGTTGAATTTTTTGCATATGACCATGTCATATGCCATACAAGCTCTGCATCCTTAACCGGCATCAGATCAACAACAAGACCATGAAGCTTATGCAAAGGCTCGTAAGAAGAAGACATACCTGAGAAATGGCTCGCTTGCTGCATTGAGATCACCTGCCAAGGCTCGTCGGTGATGATATCCTTTAGAGATGTTTCGGGTGTCGTATGCTTGACCCCATCGACAACCTTGCGATATGAATACACTTTCTTGTCATTTACGAGACAATCAACATGCTTCTCAACAGAGCAACCCGGGATATAAGCATTGCCGATCAACAATGTGTCACCCTGAGCTGCTGCAAGCTCATAGAGATGCTGCTCGACCGCGTCCTGTGAAAAACTGTTGCCTATAGCCAAAACCTTAAGATTGACGCCATAGGCAGACTGGACAGCCGCTAAAACTAAAATAAATGCAAATAGAATATTTTTCATGATCAACACATAATGTAGTAATTAACATCGCAAAAATAAGCAAAAAAACGCACACCGCAAACTCTAAACCACAGATCGGCCCTGCAAAAAAAAGAGACAGGTCAGACCCGTCTGACCCGTCCGACTTGTCCGACCTGCGATCGCCAAAAGGCTTGGCTTGTCTGACCCGTCCGACCCGTCTGACTTGTCCGACCTGCGATCGTCAAAGGCTTGACTTGTCCGACCGGTCCGGGAGCTGGCTGCATAAAAAAAGCCGGG
>CAXHOY010000033.1:0-24376 GCA_964018265.1 uncultured Muribaculaceae bacterium | reverse complement strand
TATTTGGTTTTAGATTATTTGATATTGGATTTTAGGTTCAGGTATATAAAAGTGTAGTTTGACGGGGCTGACGCCCCAAGGAAAACAAAAGCAGCAGGGCTTCGTGAGAAATCCTGCTGCTTTTTATGTTATCTACGGTTTCGGATCTTATTCGAACTCGACTTCACCAAAATACTTTGGACAGTGGAAATCAGGATTTGGGGTGCCGATGGGATTCCACGACAGGAAGTGAGGCGTCGGAAGCTTGTCACCGCATTTATAGAAATTACCATGTGCCTTGACTCCGTCGAAAGACTGAATTCCGGCCCCGAAATAGGTCGTAGCCGGTACAATCAACGAAACTTCCCAGCTCACCGGGCCTTGACCGTCAGCGGGCATATTTCCTGCGAGAGAAGCGTAGCGCTTCACCCCGGCAAGGACCTCTGCCGGCGCCGGTGTGCGGCTGTTGCGATCCTCGCCGCATGCGCTAAGGATGGTTCCGGCACAATTGCACTCGATGTTATAATACTTCTTGCCGTCAAAGCTCACGAAGAACTCCACGCAAGAGTCTTCCCACACCGGGCCGTTGTCGCCTTCGGCCACCGCGCGCACAGCCTCTTCGGTGCAACGGTAGTTGAGGAGCAACTTGTCTCCGCAGTGCGCCGCGCGGAAGCAAACCTCCGGTTTGTAAGGGAATTCCTGCCAGTTGACCGTGTCGATTTTTTCGAAAGCGACGTCTGCGCTGTCAAGAGCTGCAGCCACTTTGGCCGGGTCATTCACCTGCTCAACAATTTTCTTGATTTTGATTACTTTAGTCATGTTTTCTTCAATTTAAAGGTTATGAAATGCGTGTGTCTATCCTTAATATATTAACTTAAACGTTTTGCCACCCACTTTTATGATATATACGCCTTTGTTTTCGAGCGAAAATCTCGAATTTTCTTGTCCGCGCATCTCATTGACAAGCAGACGTCCCGACAGATCGCTTATGCTCACGGCTTCGCATGACGGATTGACAATCGTCAGCTCTCCGTCGGCAAGTGCCACCGACGATGCACCGATGGCAGCGTCTTCAATGCCGCTCTGGCTGAACTCGACATAATGGGGAGCAGTGAAATCGCTTCCGATGTAATAACTTTCATCGAGACTGAGGCCCATGGCACGGAGTGTGAAATAATATTTCGATCCGTCTGCGAGATTGAGCCCGCGGAATTCAGCCGAACTGCCATCGGTGACGACATCTGCGACAGGCACCCGGACAGTCTGTCCGGCATAGACCTTCTGGGTTATTTTCAAATCTGTGATCCATGTCTGGCCCCAGTCGGCGGTCTCGACATATATAACCGAATTAGCGCCACCGCCGGTGAGAGTGAAACTGCGTGTCTCATATGTCTCGAATGGCAAATCTGTCAACGCTACGTAGCTTTCAGGATAGATCGGATAGGCTCCGTCCTTCATCGTGAATAGCGAAAAAGTCAGGGTGGCACCTCTGGTGCTACGGGCAGACACGGTGACTGTGATCGAACCGTCACCATTGGAGAGATCATAGACCGGCGACTCCATTGAGGCGAACATCGATGTCATGATCGGAGCTCGGGCTCCATCCATGCCTATAGCCCCGTCTTCATAAAGAGGAACATTGATCACCCAGCCCGGGAATTTCTCATAGCTTACGCTTTCCATCTCGCTGTTGTCATCAGCCTTCACGAAGCCGAAGTCCGTATTGACGATGTCAATTTCGGCCGCTTGAGCCGCCGATGTCTCACGATAGACATATACGTCGTAGGCTAACGCACGGTCAACCTCCTCCCATTGGGCAATGAAGCCATCGGCTGTGACATCAATCGCATCATAGGTCTCGGGCGTAAGCAGGGCTTCGACAAGCATAGCATATGATGGCTCCGAACGCTTGCGGTCGGCATCGACAGTAGTCACCGTGAAGCAATACAGACCGTCGATTTCAGGCAGATCCTTAGCCACATACCGACATTCGTAGGCCCTCTCGTTGCTCTTGACCGGTGTCATATTCTCCTCTGCATCGACTCCATAGATGTTGACCAGATAATATGCCGCTCCTTCGACAGGCTGCCATATGGCAGTGAAGCCGTTGCCCTTGTAATCGGCAAACGTAAGAGCTTCAGGAGCAGAAACAAACGGCACGGTTTTCTCAACCTTGATGTCATCTACATACCAATCATCCGACGCGGTCAATGTCAAATATGTCCCGGAGAACTCTTCTGTCGACTCCAGCTTATATTCCTTCCAATCAGCGGTCAGGTCGCCGACAGGCTGCGGATCCGAATAGCCCATCCGCACATAGGCCTTGCCTGTCGTAGCGCCTGCTGCCAGACGAGCCCTGAACGACACATACATATGATTATCGACAAGATCGGTCAGGTTGAGATTTGGAGTTGTAACATAGCCCTCTTTTTCGACAAATGCGCAGCCTCCGGCCTCATGGACTTTTCTTCCGCCCCAGCCCGGAGTGTTCAATTTAGACTCGTCGAAATTGCCATACCAGTCAAGCGCCAGCGTATCTGCCGCGGGTGCCTCCTCACTGCCGTTAGTGAATTTTGAAAAATCTTCTTCGGCTGCTGTGACAATCTTGCCCGATTGGTTGACTGCTTTGGTTTGGACTGAGGAACGTTTGGCAAAAGCCTGGCGAGCGGTCGCCGGAAGGCTTGTGGTCAAAGCAAGCATTAAGGCGACAAGCGCCATGACAGGGTAGCATTTTTTCATAAAACTGATGTTTATAATGGATATTTGCACAAAGATAAGCCAAAATATCCGATTTTGCGCTATCATATACAAAAAAGCGAGAACCCGAACAAGGATTCCCGCTTTATTTGACGGCTTAGAGCCGATATATCATCTATGATTATCAGAGACGCTCGATCTCAAGGTCTTTCCATTGCACCTTGATGCCACCGCCATCATGGATCTGAAGGGCGATACGGCCCTGTGATTTGCCGATGAGATCATCATTGAAATCAACCATCGGTTCGCCATTAAGCCATGTCTGCACATGGTCGCCTTCGACGCGGATGCGGAGAGTGTTCCATTCGCCTTCTTTGAGGATATTCTCCTTATCATCCGGGATCTGCTGCAACCAGCCGCGGCCATATGACTCATAGATGCCACCGGTGTCACAGTTCTTGGGAGCCACCTCACACTGCCAGCCGTGGACAATCGCGGGTTCTTCGACAAACGAGCGGAAGAAAACGCCAGAGTTGCCGTTGGCGAGCTGCTTGAAGTTGACCGTGAGGTCAAAATCCTTATAGTAGTCTGCTGTTGCAAGATAGCCATACTGTTTGTCAGGACCGCTTTCACACACAAGGTTGCCATCGTTGTCGACATACCACTTTTCGGTGCCGTAGGCCTGCCAGCCTGTGAGATCCTTTCCATTGAAAATCGGCTGTTTGCCGCTTTCCTTCTTGGGGAGGGGTTTGATTTTGATATTGCGGAATGAAGCGGGATTGCCATGATCCTGAAGACAGATCACACCTGTGCGGGCCAGACCATACTCGGGTGCGTTCTCCCACTTGCCGCTGTTCTTGCGTGCATACCAGTCATCTGTCCATGCCTCGAACTCGAGAATCTTGTGACCGTTGAGCCAATGTTCGACATGACCGTTGTCAAAGACGATGCGTGAGTTGTTCCATTCGCCCTGAGGATTGACAAACAGAGAGTCAGGATTGGGCAGATGCATGGCGTAGTCCACACCGAGTTTCTGCCATTCCTCAAGTTTTTCGGGAGCGTTGACTTCCTCCCAACCTTCGTTATCGATAAGCTGATATTCAGGGCCTGTCACATAAGGCACCTGGAAATATGGATTTTCAACCACATGATATAGCATGCCGCTGTTGCCTCCATGGCTGAGTTTCCAGTCCCAGTCGAGGATAAAGTTGTCAAATTCACGGTCTGTGACGATATAGCCTGAACCGTCACTGCCTTCACCTTTGGCCTGGATGCAGCCGTCGACCACGTGCCAGGGCTCGGTCAGAGAGTCGCCGTTGAAGTCACGCCAACCGTCCATTGTTTCACCGTCAAACAGGAGTTGCCAACCATCTGCGACTTCTGCTTCCGTGAGCTTGTTGTTTACTTTTGACTCAGAACAAGAAGTGGCAACAAGTGCCAGAGCTCCGAATGCAACGCTAAGATTTTTGATTTTCATTGGATTATTATTTTATGGTTTAGGGTTAAAATTTGCGGATACCCATGATGCGGCGCACATCTGCGAGTGTCGCTGCAGCGCTTTCGCGAGCCTTTTCGGCTCCTTGTTTCACAACGCGTCTGAGATAGTCCTCGTCAGCGAGAATGTCGTTGACACGCTCGCGTATCGGATTCGTAACGGCCAGAATATCTTCGGCGAGCTGTTTCTTGAGGTCGCCGTAACGTATAGAGCAATCGGCATAAGCGTCGCGGAAGCTCTTGACAACCTCAGGAGTAGACGTCAGTTCGAGCAGCGAGAACAGATTGGCAACCGGTTCTGACATTGGGGAGTCAGGAGTCTGAGGACCTTCGTCGGTCACCGCGCGCATCACTTTCTTACGCAACACCTTGGGGTCATCGACAAGATAGATGCAGTTGCCTTCGCTCTTGCCCATCTTGCCCGAACCATCAAGACCGGGCACTTTGACCGGCGCACCGCCAAAGTCAAAGTCATAGGGTTCTGTGAAATATTCGACATTATAGAACGAATTGAAACGGCGGGCAAACCGGCGCGTAAGTTCAAGATGCTGGAGCTGATCCTTGCCCACCGGCACTTTCGAAGCCTTCTGGATGAGGATATCGACAGCCATCAGCGTCGGGTAGGTAAGCAGGCCGGCGTTGACACGCTTGTTTGTCTCGCTGCCTATGATTTGTTTTTCAAAGGCCTCGTCATCATCGCCTTCAGCAGGCGCTCCGAGGCCGAGAGCCTTACGGGCCTTATCTTTGAAAGAAGTCGTGCGCATCAATTCACCGATGCCGACATGCATGTTGAGCAGCAGATACATCTCTGCAATCTCAGGCACATCACTTTGGATGAAAATTGTAGCCTTGTCGGGATCGATGCCGGCGGCGAGATACTCCGCAAGTATCTTTTTCACATTGGCATGCAGATCTTCGGGATTAGGATTTGTGGTCAAGGCATGAAGATCCGCGATAAAGAATCGGCAGTCATAGTCATCCTGTATCTTTACAAACTTGCTCAGGGCTCCGTAATAATTGCCCAGATGAAGATTACCGGTCGAGCGAATGCCGCTTAATACTATTTCTTTGCTCATTTTTTTAGCGATTATTCAATTTAGTTCATTTTAAGCGCAAAAATACGAATAAGTCGAGAGCAATGCAAAATTTATTTGGCTTTGCCGAGCGTGAGTATTTTGGGCGAAGCCAACAATACGAACCGAGAGCAATGCAAAATTTATTTGGCTTTGCCGAGCGTGAGTATTTTGGGCGAAGCCAACAATACGAACCGAGAGCAATGCAAAATTTATTTGGCTTTGCCGAGCGTGAGTATTTTGGGCGAAGCCAACAATACGAACCGTGAGCAATGCAAAATTTATTTGGCCTTGCCGAGCGTGAGTATTTTGGGCGAAGCCAACAATACGAACCGAGAGCAATGCAAAATTTATTTGGCTTTGCCGAGCGTGAGTATTTTGGGCGAAGCCAACAATACGAACCGAGAGCAATGCAAAATTTATTTGGCTTTGCCGAGCGTGAGTATTTTGGGCGAAGCCAACAATACGAACCGAGAGCAATGCAAAATTTATTTGGCTTTGCCGAGCGTGAGTATTTTGGGCGAAGCCAACAATACGAACCGAGAGCAATACAAAATTTATTTGGCTTTGCCGAGCGTTACAACCCTGCCGTCACGATGTAGACCACTTCATTCTCACCGCTGACCGTGAGCCGATGCCACGAGCAACCGTCCTTCTGCTGCAACAGTTCAGCCGAGACGAGCGGCACATCTCCACCATTGATCCTCAGCGACGGCAGCGACGGGTCAAATTCAAAACGACATTCGTCGCTGAGCCTCACCGCACTTATCACCCCCTTGCTGTCGCGGCTGAAAAGTATTCCGCCATCTTCATAACGCATTGTCAAAAGACTGCCGCTTATCCTCATCGATGCATCGGCAAGCTCGGGATTGACCGCCGGTTCCTTGCCCGGACGGTCATGCGGCTCATCCTTACGGCCTCCACACGACGCCATAAGCAAAGCCCAGAACAACACTACATATATTTTATTCATTTCGTCACGGTTATTATTATCATGCCGGCCGAATCATCACAGCTGTAGCGCAGCTCATGCCGCCCTTCAGCCACACCTTCAAGACTCAGTTCCAGACCGTCTACGGCCTTCCCGTCAAAGGTCCACCTTGCACCCGAGCCGACATATGGTGTACGCAGGCTGATCCAACGGTCAGACGAAAGCGAATAGACGCCTTTGAGCTCAGTCAAGGGCTTTTCGCCATCATCGGGAGTTTCACCACCAGGGTCATCACTATCATTGTCGCCATCACCGTCATCATCGCCTGCCCCGGCTTCAGGGAATGTTTCGCCGCTGTGCGTTCCCCAGATATATTCAGCCAGATCAGGCTCCGCGACAAATGGATTTCCCAAGCCCTGACATGCGGCTATTGCCTCATCGCGGTGTCTTTCATCATCATCCACCGGATCCCCGCGATGCCATTTCATTAAAATTTCGCGGCCATAGCCATTCAGATATGGATAGCCTCCGTCGACAAAAACCATGACTCCGCGTCCATGCCACAGCTCGACACCGTAGACAATCGACATGTACATGAACACACGGGCAAAATCGCCCTTCAGTTCGTCGGCAGGTTCGAAAAAGCCGGCTTCCATGCCCATCAGCCAACCCGTGCCCGACCGCCAGTAGCCGTTGTCAAAATCGGCCTCAGTGACAATTCCCGGCGGATTATCTCCGCGCGCCAGCTCCGACTCCCGGTTTCCAGGCACAATGTTATGCAGATCCATATCGACGGGATGTGCGGTGTCGCGCCACCACGACAGCGGCACGATATATTGCAGCGACAGCTTTTCCTTTGATCCGGCAGCCCTTGATGAAAAATAATCCCGCCATAAACCGCCGTCCACGCGGGCATACTCTGCAATCACATCCCAGATCTCACTTTCCGACGCCACATAGTCGCGAGGGCCGGCGGTTTCCGCTATGGCCTGCGCTATGCCTCGTCCGTCCTTGCCTGTAAAATCAATTCCGGTCCCGTTTGCCGTGAAGACACATGACAGCATCGCCACAGCAATGGCCATCTTTCCAAGCGCTCCATGAGCCGACAATCGAATCTTAAACTTCATAACGCTTCAAAGTTAACAATTTGTCATCCAAGCTCCAAACCATGAGTCCATTATTTTTGTCAGTTTGTGACTTAATCATTAATTTTGCAGTATATGGAAGGACTTACAATCGGATATGACGGAAAACGTGCGGTGGCCAACAACACCGGACTTGGCAACTACAGCCGCTATGTCATTGACACTCTGTCGATAGGCTTCCCCCGGAACACCTACCGGCTCTACTCGCCCGTAGAGCGCGACAATCCGCGCCTTGAGCCGCTGCTCTCAAGAGGCAATGTCGAACTTGCCTTTCCGCGCAGCGCTGCAGCCCGGCGTCTGCCGAGCCTATGGCGCAGTTTTGGCCTGAGCAGGCGAATAATCGACGATGGAACCGATCTGTTCCATGGTCTCAGCAACGAACTCCCGCTCGGCATCGGGTCGGTGGCAGTGCCGTCTGTCGTGACAATCCACGACCTCATATACCGCCGTGTGCCGCAAGACTACAAACCTGTAGACCGTAAACTTTACGACTTCAAATACCGCCGCTCGGCCGAAATTGCCACACGCGTCATCGCCATAAGCCGCAAGACACGCGACGATCTCGTCGAAGACTATCAGATCGACCCCACGAAGATCGACATCATCTATCAGGGTTGCGATCCGCGCTTCGGACTGCCTGTCAGTTTTGAGGACAAACAGCGTGTGCGTCAGGCCTATTCCCTGCCCGACAAATATTTCATCACCGTCGGAACAGTCCAGAGCCGCAAAAATCAGCTGCTCGCCGTAAAGGCTCTTGAACGTCTGCCGCAAAGTCTCATTTTGGTCATCGTCGGTAGCCGCAAGAGCGACTATGCGGCCGAGGTGGCGGCATATATTTCGTCCCATCATCTGAGCGACAGGGTGATGTGGCTCACCGACGTGCCCTTCGCCGACCTTCCGGTGCTATATGCCCTGGCCGAATTTTCGTCATACACCTCCCGATATGAAGGCTTTGGCATTCCCGTCATCGAATCGCTTTCGACAGGCACTCCGGTCATTGCGGCCACAGGATCATGCCTCGAGGAGGCGGGCGGTCCAGGTGCCGTATATGTCGATCCCGACGATCTCGACGCATTTGTAGAAGCGGCCATAAGCATGTGCGACGACAGGGTCTTCCATGACAAATATGCCTCGCGCGGCAAGCAGTATGTCAAGCGTTTCTCGGCCGACGAATTTGCCCGACAGACCATGGCTTGCTACCGCAAGGCCATCATTGAAAAATTCTTGTAAATACGGATATGGAAAAAAGCATACTCATCATAGGTGCAGGGGGCTTCATCGGAGGCTTTATCGCTCAGGCAGCCCTCGACAGAGGCTTCAGCACATGGGTTGCAGTGCGCGAGTCAACTTCAAGGCGTTATCTGACCGACCCGAGGCTGAAATTCGTCGTGCTCGACTACGAAGACCCCTCGCAGCTTTCCGGCGAGCTCAACGACGCTGTGCCTGAAGGTGGATGGGACTACATGATCTGGAACCTCGGTGCCACCAAATGCGCCAACTTTGCCGACTTCAACCGCATAAACTACACCTACCTGCGCGACTTTGTCCGCGTGCTCGACGCCGACAACCTCTTCCCGAAACGCTTTCTGTTCATGAGCTCGCTAAGCGCCCTCGGTCCGGCCGACGAAAAAACCTACTCCCCGATTTCATCGTCGACCATACCTTCGCCCAACACGCGCTACGGCCTTTCGAAAATCAAAGCCGAGACATTCCTCGAGACTCTGCCGGGACTGCCGTGGATCATATTCAGGCCGACAGGCGTTTACGGCCCACATGAACAGGACTACCTGATGATGGTCAAATCTATCGATGCCCACTGGGACTTCGGAGTCGGCTTCAAACGCCAGATGTTGACATTCATCTATGTCGAAGACCTCGTCAACGCCATGTTCGACGCACTCGACTCGGCGCAGATCCATCACAAATATATCATCAGCGAACCTCGCGCCTACTCCCAGGCCGAGTTCAGGCGCATGGTAGCCGCAGCACTCGGACGCAAGTTTGTCATTCCTGTCAGACTGCCGCTGTGGATGACATATATCGCTTCTGTCATTGCCGAGAAATGGGGCGTCGCCCGCATGAAACCTTCGACTCTCAACCGCGACAAATTCAAAATCATGCGCCAGCGCAACTGGAACTGCGACGTCAGTGATGCAGTCAGAGACTTCGGCTTCCACGCCGACTATCCCCTCCAACGTGGCATACAGGAGACTGTCAAGGCTTATCTGGCCGACAAGGAGCGTCGCAAATCTGAAAAAACAAGTAAGTGAACATGAAAGATTCATCCGACAGACCCGACAGACAGCGCATGCCGCTATGGATGGCGGCGATCATCATCGCCTGCATGCTGCCTCTGATAGCATTTCCGACTCTTTTAGGCGTGACACCGCCCGACTCTTCAGCCCGCACCTTTGCATGGCTCTATCCCTTTTATGTCATTGCATCAGGTGTGTGTGCCTGGATCTGCTGGCCTGAACGCAAGGAAATAAGCTGGATTTTAATCATTTTAATGCTGCTGTCCCACGCTGCGATGTGGTTTCTGGCAACAGCCACCGACTGAACGACATGGACATTGACGAATATATCGAACACCACATCGACCCGGAGCCCGCACATCTCCACCGGCTTTACCGTCACACCCACCTCACCAGACTCTACCCGCGCATGTGTTCGGGTCATACCCAGGGACGCATGCTTTCGATGCTCTCAAAGATGATAGCGCCCGCCCGCATACTCGAATTGGGAACATTCACCGGCTACTCGGCCCTGTGCCTTGCCGAAGGTCTACGGCCCGGAGGATGCCTCCATACCGTCGAGATTGACGACGAAGCCGAAGAAAGCCTCCTGCAACTGTTCGGTTCCACACCCGGCGGCGAGGCCATCACCCTCCACATCGGAGATGCTATCGACGTGGTGCCGCGACTCGGCGGTCAATGGGACCTGGTGTTCATCGACGCCAACAAACGGCACTACTGCGACTACTACCGCATGATCCTTCCATTGGTCAGGCCCGGTGGATATATCATCGCCGACAACACTCTCTGGGACGGCAAGGTCGCAGAAGACAAGCCCGACTCCGACCCTCAGACTGCCGGAATACTCGAATTCAACAAACTCGTCGCCGACGACAGCGCTGTCGAAAAAGTAATTCTGCCGATACGCGACGGCATGACCATAATCAGGAAAAAGCTATGATCAACGAAATCCTCGAACACAACCGCCGCTTCGTCCAAGAGCGCGGCTACGAACGTTTCCTCACCGACAAATACCCCAACAAGCGCATTGCCATCGTCACATGTATGGACACACGTCTGGTCGAACTTCTCCCTGCCGCCCTCGGCTTCCGCAACGGCGACGTGAAAATCATAAAAAATGCAGGTGGCACTATCACAAATCCCTTCGACAGCACCATGCGCAGCCTGCTCGTCGCTGTCTACGAACTCGGCGTAGAGGAAATAATGATCATCGGCCACACCGGATGCGGTGTCCAGGGCATGGACAGCTCCGAAATGCAACATCTGATGAAAGAACGCGGTGTGCCCGAGAGCAACATCAGCCTAATGAAACACTGCGGCATCGACCTCGACAACTGGCTCCACGGCTTTGACGACACCGACGAGGCTATCCGCGAGACCGTCGACCTGGTGCGCAACCATCCCCTGATGACCCATGACATCGTCGTCAGAGGCTATATCATGGACTCTACCACCGGGCTGCTCCGTCCCCTCGAATAAAGACATCTTTACGTCACCCTCTAAAAGTGTGTTTGAATTTAACTCGTATTAAGATTGAGAGTCAATTACGAGTGATTTTTTCACCGTGAAGAAGGAGCGTAGCGAGCTACGTGACTGATGAGCGGTGGAAAAAGCGCCGTAATTGGACTCATGATTAATGCGAAACATATCCATATGATTTTCAATTCTACAATATAATATCTTTTTGTGTGTTAAATTCAAACACACTCTAAAACAATCATCACAAAAAATAATGAGAAAAACAATGATTTGCAGCGCTGTGGCCATGACCTTAGGCTTATCAGCGACGGCTGCCGACAGATTGCCGCAGTTTGGCACCGACCCGGTCGAAGAGATAGTCAAGGCAATGACTCTCGAAGAGAAAGTCAACTTTGCGGTCGGCACGCGCCGAGGCATAAGCTATGCATCAGCCGGTGCTCCAGGCATGCCGGTGCGACCAAACATATATGACAAGGAGCATGAAAGCTCCAATTACGAAGCTCCGGAGGCTGTGCCGGGTGCTGTGACTGCTTTCTCTCGCGGACGTGTTCAGGGTGCGGCAGGCGAAACCTACGGCATAGCCCGCCTTGGTGTGCCTATCTTCATGTTTGCCGACGGTCCTGCCGGACTGCGCATCCTACCTACCCGCGAAGGTGACAAAAACACATATTACTGCACCGCTTTCCCGACAGGATCATCTCTGGCTGCAAGCTGGGACGAAGCCCTCGTCGAAAACGTGACCCAAGCTTTAGGCAACGAAGTCAGGGAATATGGCGTCGATATACTTCTCGCCCCCGGCATGAACATCATGCGCTCGCCTCTCTGCGGCCGCAACTTCGAATACTATTCCGAAGACCCGGTCCTCGCAGGCAAGATCGCCGCGGCATATATACGCGGCATACAGAGCAACGGTGTCGGCACATCGCTCAAACATTATGCCGTCAACAACCACGAGACCTACCGCAGCGGCTCCAATGCCATCGTCTCCGACCGTGCCCTGCGCGAGATTTATCTCCGGGGATTTCAGATTGCGGTCGATGAAGCCAATCCCTGGACGATAATGTCGAGCTATAACAAAATCAACAGTGTGCTTGCGGCATGCAACAAATATCTGCTCACCGACATCCTGCGCGGCGAGTGGGGTTATGACGGCTTTGTGATGACCGACTGGTGGGGCGAAGGCAACGGAGCCGACCAGATGGCGGCCGGCAACGACATGCTGATGCCGGGCACAGTCCGACAGTATGAGGAAGTGATCAACGCTGTCAAGGACGGCACTCTCGACGAAGCGGTGCTCGACCGCAACGTGGCCAATATCATGCGTGTGCTGCTGCGCTGCCCTGCCGCAAAAGGTGCGGTTTACTCAGACAGGCCCGACCTCAAGGCCCACGCCCTTGTGGCGCGCGACGCGGCGACAGGCGGCATGGTGCTCCTCGAAAACGAGGACAAAGCGCTCCCTATTGCAAAAAAACAGAAAGTGGCTCTCTTTGGCAATGCGTCATACGACATTTTTGTCGGAGGAACAGGCTCAGGCAATGTCAACCGCAAATATAAAGTGTCGCTCGACGAGGGCATGAAAAATGCCGGATATAAGCTCGACAACAAACTCGCCCGGACCTATACCGATTATATCGCTGAAGAAAAGGCAAAAAATCCGGCCGATAACTTCTGGACCATCTTCCCCGCGCCCGAATTCGCGCTGACCGACGAAATAATCACCGATGCCGCCGACAACAGTGATGTGGCCGTGCTGACCATCTCGCGCATGGCTGGCGAAGGCGCTGACCGTACCCTCTCAAAAGGCGACTGGTATCTGACAGATGTCGAGCTCGACAACTTCAACAAGATCATCGAAGCCTTCCACGCCCGCGGCAAGAAAGTCGCTGTCGTGCTCAATATGGGAGCAATGGTCGACCTGACTCCGTTGACAGGCCGGGCCGATGCCATCCTTCAGGCTTGGCTGCCAGGTCAGGAAGCCGGAAACTCTATTGCCTCCGTGATTTCAGGTGAGGTCTCGCCTTCGGGCAAGATGCCTTTCACCGTGGCGCGACGCTATGATGATTACCCCTCGGCCGACAACTTCCCATACAGCAAAAATCCGGCCACGACCTATTACACCGAGGATATTTTCGTCGGATACCGCCACTTCGACCGCGACTCCGTTGAGACTCTCTATCCCTTCGGCCACGGTCTTTCCTACACCACGTTCGACTATTCTCAAGCCGGTGTGGAGACAGACGGCGACAACTGCAAGGCTTATGTCACCGTCACGAATACAGGTGACAGACCCGGCAGCGAAGTCGTGCAGCTCTATGTAAGCGCTCCAGGCAAAGACATGATCAAGCCTGTCAAGGAGCTGAAAGGCTTTGCCAAGACAGGCGTTCTCAAACCCGGTGAGTCAGAGACACTGACCATCACCGTTCCGCGCGAATATCTGGCCTCATACAATGAGTTCTACAAGCGTTGGGACGTCGAGCCGGGCGAATACCGATTTATCATCGCCCGCTCAGCCACCACACCGGCCCACACCACGACAGTCACGCTTCAATAATCTCTCCGATCAAAACCACCAAGGCTGCGTCCCTTATGGAAACGCGGCCTTGGTCGTAAATTGACCCTGTCATAGGAAATGGAGATCGGCGTTTGCATCAGTCTCAAGGATAACGTCACGCCACCGCTCTATAGACTCAAAAGTCTTCGTCTCCGACGATGGCTTGCCGCGCCCAGCTAACGCGCCTCACTTCTGACTTTTGACTTGTTCACTAAATCTCGGGCGTAGAATAAAGGTCATTGATGAAGATTCTCATCAGAGGGTCGGTCAGTCTATAACCATCCTCCGATTTACAGATATACCCTGCCTTGATCAGCCGCGAAAGAGAATTTTGGACAGAGCTTGCAGATGGCAGGGCATGTCTTTTTATAAACTCTCCACTAAGAGGTTTTTCCACTGACTTGTCTTTTGCCACTGCATATAATGTTGATTTCTGGCTCGAATTTATATTTGAAAGGATTTCCCGATATATCACTCCATTCGATGCCAACATGGCTCTGACTGCGTGGCGTACGGTTTCATAGCCACAGGTTGTGCCTTTTCTCGTTTCTGCAAATGCCCCGTTCATTGTGCGTTGCAGATAAAAGGTATTTCCATCAAAGAGCCTGAACACTGCCTTTATAGGTTCAGCACCTATTTCCCTTTCTCTTTCGCTAAAGAGCGCTTGAGCAAACTCGACATAAACATCCTCGCTGATAGCTCCGAGGTGCATTATCTCGGCGCTGTTGTAAAAGGGCCGCTTGGACGACACAAACATCTCCTGCAGTATAGTGCGCTCGCTTCCTGCGAATATAAATGACGCGTTTGCAAGATGTTGTATATGGCTGCGCAGGACGGCCTCGGTATTCTTTTCAGGATATTTGGTTATCTGTTGAAATTCGTCGATCGCGACAATGACAGACTTCTCGCTCTGCTCGATATAATTGAAGATTTCCTCAAGTGTGAACTCCGGATGTCTGATATCCCCCAATTGGATGTTAAAGGTCGGTGTACCGCTTACGGGGTCGAAACCAAAAGATCCTTTGAGAGATTTCAATGCTGCTATAAAGCTACGGACTCTTGACGAATTTTTCGACATGAGGGTGTCGAATATAGCTTTACCAAGGAGGTAAGTAAATTCACTAAGTGAATTGGTCTGCAAGATATCCAAAAAGAATGTAATGTATTCTTGTTCTATCACCTTTGAGTCATGCAAGGCTACGTAGATCAGTGATGTCTTGCCCATACGTCGAGGAGAAATCAACACTACATTCCGGCCATTGATAATGGCTGACGTCAGATTTTCCTGTTCTGTGACGCGGTCACAAAAATACGGACGGCTAATTCTATGTCCGAGCATGAAGGGGTTGCGTGGTCGATCCATAACTCAATTTTTTACAAAAATAACAACAAATCTCCAATTATGCAAAATGCATTATGCAAAACACATAATCACCAACGCCGACAACTCTGACGGGGGACGACTGCGACCTGTCAATCCTTGGTTCAACCTCTCCAAGGTTGTTCTGCGTGAGATGATCCGCAATCCTCACGTAGGCTTGGTCCCCGACCAATCTCTACATGAGGTTAATCAGGTGCATCATCTCCAATGATGACTTGCTGCACCGACGACATAGAAGAATCCTATGGCAAACCTCGAGTCAGCAGGCGTTCGTCATGGTCTACCACGCGCACATCACCATCCCTCCGACTCAGCGTAGCGAGGTGCCTTGATCTCCCAATATATAGCTCGCGATTTATAGGACGCGCCGAGCGATCGTGCGCCCTGCTGAAGCGGAGTTGACGGCGCTACGCGCCTCACTTTTGACGACTTTTTTCTTAGAAACAGCAGCGGCCGTGACTTTGAGGTCACGGCCGCTTAATTTAGGATATTATGGAATGATTGTTATCTCACATATTCCTTTGTGACTTTGTTGCCACGACGCACGATATAAATACCGTTTTCGGGATTGCGGACTTCAACACCCTGGAGGTTGTAGTATACAGCGGGAGCGTCCTCCTCACCATCGACAACTTCATCAGCTACGATATCTTCGATACCGGTTGTCTTGTCAGCAAAATACTGCCAACCGAGCTGACGCTTGCCAAGAAGTGTGGCAGCTTCCTCGTTAGTTCCAAGATCAAGGAACTTGATTTCCTTGATTATGTAAGTGATGTTGCGGTCGAGGATGTTAAACTGAACGCTGATTGTCTTCTGTGAAGGATTGTCGATGTATGTATCGAATTCATACACGCGGAAGCGTTCAGCATTCATCAGATAAGCCTTTGCTTCGGCATTGAGGTGAGTCGGATCATAGGGATCGAGCTCGTCGTCTGTCGGAACGTAAACGACCGGATTTTCAGGAATATCTTCCACACGGCCTGTTTCATTCACCCATTTTGCGAAGGCGATACCTCCGTCAGCATATTCAGCACCTACGAGGTGGTCATTTCCTGGTACAACCCAATTGCCTTCATGGGTAGCATAGATTGACTTGACAGCAAGTCCATCCTGGCCTTTGGCTATGTCAGCCGCATAGTGGCAACCACGATAGAGAACATTGTAGACAAGACGGACACGAACATAGTGTTTCTTTTCTATATTGTTCTTGATGTCATGGTTGTTTACGAAGAAGCTGAACTGAGGCTGAGCCGCATTGAAGCCCGAGCCTGCCCATCCGTGGATAGACGCGAGCGGAGAATATTGCTCGTTGATCACGAGAGCATTGCCGATTTGGTCGTTGACCTTGCGGACTGTCACCATAGGCTGAATCTTGGCATCGACGTTTGCCTGGCAGTTGAGATCTGTGCCCATGCCGCGATACATCAGCGAAGTGAGCTGTCCGTATTCATCGAATGCATCGGGATGCATTTCATGATAGAAATTAGCAGGACCTGACCATGTACCATTAGATTCAGTTGAGAAGATCTTGAAGATATCACCGTCTTCATAAGAGTCGAAGTCGAGACCTGAAGGTGTGATGTCAACGATTTCTTCCTCGTCAGAGCCGTCGTCATATGTGCCGTCACCGATCTGGAATGTAAGGAGTGCACCTGCGATAGCACCGGTCTTTTCTTCACCTACGAAGAAGTCTCCAGTACAGTTGTAGACATAGATCTCAACTTTGTTGGGGTTCACGGGAACTGCTGTGATTGTGTTGAAGCCTGCGGTTGAAGAGTAGGCATCGTTGTTCCATTCGGCGATTGTGGTCGACTGTTCGTCCTTGATGATGATGTGCTGACCGCTCTTTTTCTCATCTCCTGTAGCATAGCCTACGACGAAGTAGCGTTTGCCACCCATCTCGAATGTGTCGAAACCGTTGAGACCTGAAGTGTTGTTCCATGTGGTGGCATAGTTTACAGACTCTACGCCGTTGTTGCGGGTGAAAAGATCCTGATTCCATTGGCCGAGACCCTCAGCCTTCGAATACCAGTAGTAAGTGTCATCAATGTCCTTGCCGGCCATATCTGCTACTGTAGCATAGCGAGGCTGCATAGTAGAGTTTTGATTACCTCCACCTGCGAGATACAGGCCTTTTGACATTGTCCGAGTTGCAGTCACGTTGTCTACATCACCATCACCTGTGAAGTGGATGATGAGAGCCTTCTGAGTTTCGAGATTTGCCGTAGCCTTGGGCGCTACGTATACATATGCGTCCTTAGTGAGATCACCCACGACACGACCCACATTGTCGATACGGCCATTTGAGCCCTCACCGGCGGGAAGTTCGATGTCAAAGTGTTTTGCCTTGCCTGTAACGGGGTTATAGACTGTCCATATGCGGTAAGTATCTGTCTTGGTGAAGAGGTGACCGATAAGGAAGTTACCTGCATCGTCAGACGAGATGGCGCAACCATAATAGTCGGGAACTCCGTTGATCACACGACCTTCGAGTGAAGGAAGTTTATAGAGCGGAGTCAGATTGCCTGCCGAGTCGATTTCTGCTATAGACATAGTCTTCATGTCAACAGTGTAGAAGTGGCCGTTGCGGGCTGTGGCAAAACGGGGACATGGCTTTGCCTTGATAGCGTCTGCCGATGTCCAGTCGGGTGCTGTGCCGTCCCAACCGTCGTTGTAATTGGTATTGACGAAGCTCCACTCCTCGATAAGTTTGATGGGATCTTTATCCGTGCCGAGAGCCTCATCCGGAGTGTAGGGAGCCTTGACCATAACGTCGGCGTTGTCGTCGCCTGAAGTAACATAGTCACCTCCGCCATTGGCTGCGATCATCACACCACACTTGATGCCGTTATATTCAACGACTGCCTTGGTGTTCTTCTTGCCTGCGCCTGCAGTGAGGGTTGTGCCGTTGACCGCACCGACTTCGGGAGCTACGCTCAGAGTGAAGCCTGTGACGTTTTTGTTGATGAGCACACCATATTTGTCATAACCGAATACGGTCGGAGTGAAAGTCTCGCCTTCGTTAAGCTTGACATTCTTCTGATAAACCTCGATCATCGCCACCTCAGTCTCTACAGGAGTGGTTGACACAGCGAAGAAGCCGTTGGCCACCGGACGGAGATAGGTGTCACCGTAAGGCACGTTGCGGATGCCGAGTTCTTTATTGTAAAGCTGAGAAGAACCGCCGCCGTCAAAGTTCATTGCGGTGTAGCAACCGAGATGGAGCATGATGTGTCCCATGCGCTGAAGAACCATACCGGTCGATGTGCCGAAGCTAAGTTTTTCGGGATCGGTAACTTTTGTACCGATAACTTCTCCGGCATTATCTTTCAACTTAGCATAAGACGCATATTTGTCAGCCACCATGATAATCAGCTTGGTGCGATCCTCGTTATATCCTATGACTGTACGGGCCTGATTAGAAACGAAGTGATCAACAATGTTAGCACTGAAGTAGCTGTCGGGTGCAATCTGGCCATCCATAACAATCATAGAGCAACCGCCGATAGACTGAGTCGGATTGATATCACGGCCATTGTATGTCACCGACTTACCCAGACTTACCTTATCCCCAACTTTAAGCTGTTCCATCATTGTAGCAGCATCGCCATGTCCGGACAATACAAATCCGTCTTGCGGGACAACAGTATTACCATTGTTGTTGGGAGCTTCTGTAATTTCAAAAACGGCATCATTGCCGGCAATTGAACCTGAAACAAGCTTCATCGGACATTCAAAACCATATTGATTACATCCGGTGCTTGTGCTGTCAGGAGTGTAGATAACAAGGTAATTTGTATATCGTTTACCATTTACGCGATATGAATGTTTCTGGTCGTTGGGGAAACCCAATGTCCTTTCAGCCTTGACACCGGTATCAATGATAACGTCCTTAGCACCCGTTACGGTTGCATACGAAGCCCATGTGTTCCATCCATCACCGCCACTGGCTGCATTGTAAAGCGTACCGTCGACAATCGAGTGGCCATTTGTGCGTGTCGGACTGCCACCCATGTTGAAAAAGTCAGAGTTGACACCGGCCAGATACTGGCCGTTGCCCTGCTTGTTCTTGCGGTTACCCATTGAAAGGACAGACTCAACTTTGTCACCGTTGTCCTGTGCCTGCACACCGCGAAGTTCGAGATCGGGGTTGGTCAGGTCGATGGTCGAATAGAAGATGTTTGTTTTGTTTGCACCATTTGCGGAACTCAATCTCACACCGGTGGTAGTGATGCCGGGGCCGGTTGTGGCATGGAACAGTGTGTCGGCCGAATATGCATACGGGCCTAACTGCCATGTGCCGCTCGCGCTTGCGCTCAGGATAGACACGCATGCAGCTAACGATAAGAAAAGTTTTCTCATGATTTAAAGTTTAATAGGAAATTGTATTGGATTTTGTGCTTATTTCGGTTTAGATTTGAATTGCATGGATATTCAGACCACAAACTTAATAAAAAATCTTGAGAACCAACAACTATTCTCCGAAAAAATATAAAATCAGTCTCGATAGCAGCGAAGGCCAGACAAGTCAGACCGGTCGGACCTGTCCGACTTGTCTGTCCATTACCGATAAACAAACAGCGAGGGAGCAACCACCTGATGGCGTTGCTCCCTCGCGGAGATGGTCTGGCATTAAGCCTTATTTCTTAACAGCCTTGTTGCGACGGGCGTCGGTGAGGTAAGCCACCGGAGCTGCCACATAGATTGTGGCGAGTGTGCCGATGATCACACCGAAGAGCATTGCGAATGTGAAGCTGCGGATGGCATCACCACCGAGGATGAAGATACACAGCAGCACGAGCAAGGTCGAGCATGATGTCATGATCGTACGACCGAGGGTCGAGTTGATCGATTTGTTGATCGTGGTGAAGAAATCCTGCTTGGGATAGAGTCCGACGTTTTCGCGCACACGGTCAAACACAACCACGGTGTCGTTGATCTGATAACCGATGACGGTCAGGATCGCCGCGATAAATGTCTGGTCGATTTCCATCGCGAAAGGCAGCACACCATAGAAGAGCGAATAGAAGCCGATGATCGAGAAGGCGGTGAATGCCACGGCTGCGAGCGCTCCGAGCGAGAAGGCCACGTTGCGGAAACGGAGCAGGATGTAGAGGAACATCGCGATGAGCGAGATGATGACTGCGATATAAGCGTCTGTTCGCATGTCGTCGGCCACAGAAGGACCTACTTTCTGCGACTGGACGATGCCCTGGCTTGCGTCAGTGGTCGAGAACTCAGCCGGAGTCATGCCTTCGCGGAGATAAGGCTTGAGGCCTTCGAAGAGTTTGCCGGTGATTTCTTTTTCGGTGTTCTCGTTTTCGTCGGTGATCTTATAGTTGGTCGATACACGCACCTGATTTGAGCTTTCGATTGTGATCACCGAAAGTGACGAACCGGGGAACTGGGGAGCGAGAGCTTCCTGAAGTTCGGTGGTGCTGACGGGTTTGTCAAACTTCACGATATAGTTGCGGCCACCTGAGAAGTCAATACCCTGGTTGAGTCCGCGCACGCCGAGCGAAATAGCCACGATTGCGACAAAGACAGCCGCAATGGTGAAGCTGAGCTTGCGTGTGCCGAGGAAATCATAGTGAGAGTTGACAAACATCTTGCGTGACGCAGGAGTCGAGAATGTGATGTCGGCAAACATCTTTGTCTTCGAGAACCATGCGAAGAACAGACGGCTCAGGTAGACTGCGGTGAAGAACGAGCAGACGAGGCCGATGATCAATGTGGTCGCAAAGCCCTTGATGGGACCTGTTCCGAAGAGAAGCAGGATGATGCCGGTGATAATCGAAGTGAGGTTTGAGTCAAAGATCGCAGAGAACGCGTTGCTGTAACCGTCGGCGATGGCGGTGCGGAGGTTCTTGCCTGCGCGGAGCTCTTCTTTCGAACGCTCGAAGATAAGCACATTGGCGTCGACGGCCATACCGAGCGAGAGCACGATACCGGCGATACCCGAAAGTGTGAGCACGGCCTGGAACGAAGCCAGGATGCCGAGTGTGAAGAAGAGGTTGAAGATAAGACAGATGTTGGCCACACAGCCGGGGATCCAGCCATAGAAGACAATCATGAAGATCATCAGCAGCACAAGCGCCACCATAAATGAGATGAAACCTGACTGGATGGCCTGAGCGCCGAGTGACGGACCTACGACCATATCGCTGATGATGTGGACTTTGGCATCCATCTTACCTGATTTGAGCACGTTGGCGAGGTCTTTTGCTTCCTCGACGGTGAAGTCACCGGTGATTGAAGACTGACCGCCTTCGATCGCAGAGTTGACATTGGGGGCAGAGTAAACCTGGTCGTCAAGCACAATGGCGATCGGACGGTTGATATTGGCAGCTGTGATGCGAGCCCATGCACGTGCACCTTCGGGGTTCATGCGCATCGACACTTCGTTGCCGCGGAGGTTGTCGAAGTTTGAAGATGCATCGCTGACAGCCTTGCCGTCGAGTGCGGGTTTGCCGCCTGTCGCGCGGAGCGCGTAGAGGGGGAACCCGAAGTTGATCTCATTGCCGGTCGAAGGATCGACTGTCTTCTGAGCCTTGACGCCCCAACGGAGACGGAGGTCAGAGGGAAGGATCGATTTGGCGACGGGCGATGCGAGAAGCGCGTCGATCTGAGCCATCGCACGAGCGTCGGGTGCATAACCGACGGTTGAGCGTCCGCCCTGTGTGGCGAGAAGCTGACCGAGAGGTGCGGCATTATATAATGTGTCGGCATTGAGACGGCTATAGAGATTAGAGAGCGAGTTTGCAATCTGATCGATCATATATGTCTCATAGAACTCAAGGTTGGCCGAGCGCTGAAGGAGTTCGCGCACACGCTCATGATCTTTCACACCGGGAAGTTCGAGAAGGATCTGACCATCCTTGCCTTGGAGCACCTGGATGTTGGGAGATACGACACCGAACTGGTCGATACGGTTGCGGAGCACGTTGGTTGCCGAGTTGTCGACACGGTCCTTGACTTCAGATTTGAGTTTGGTGCGGACCTGGTCGTCGCTTGAACCGGGAGCGACAAGGCCCTGGAACACGACCGAGAAGTCGGCCTGCGGCTTGCGGTTGCGGTATTCGGTAACGAAAGAGCCTACATAGTCGTCGGTGGTGTGACGGGCCACGAGGTCGTTGGCCGAAGCGATAGCCGATTCGAACACTGAGTCAGTGTCGCCGCTCTTCATCGAACGGAGCATGTCGGGCATGTCGACCTGAAGAATAACGTTCATACCGCCCTTGAGGTCAAGACCGAGTCCGACACCCCACTTGCGGACGTCGTTGAGGGTATAGCCGAGGTATACCTGCTCGCCGCCGAGCGAGTCCATGTAGTGTTTGTAAGCCTGATTGTAAGCTGCGTCGTCATTGTCGCCGGATTCCACGAGGGCATACTGCGCTGCCGCCTTCTCATGCTTGTTCGAGACGAACGAGAATGAAAGATAGAACAGACACACCAATACCAGGAAAATCGCGATAACACCGGCAACGATGCTTCCTAAAGATCCTTTGCTTTGCATGTGATTTTTGTGTATGGTTAAGTTATTAATTAGAATTTGCGGTTTGTTTCAGCTCGCAAATATAGTGTTTTTTCTCCATTTATCAGCCCGCGACGCACAAAATTATGCGTTTTGACCATGCTTTTACTCACAATGTCATGAATCAAAAGTGCTTTTGGCCATTTTTTTCATCTCTGACACGAGCCAAGCCGGCAATAAATTTTGCACTGAATCAATTTTTGTTTAATTTTGCCGACACAGTCACAGACATTGACAGACATCAAAAAAAACAATCGTTATAACACCTGACAGACCATGACCTTAAAAAACTTGTTGCTTTCCGCAGCCTTAATCACATCATCGCTCTGCGCCTCCGCAGCCACCGACCCCGACAAATATGCCGAACTGTCCCCCGACGAAATCAACGACCTCGCTCTGATATATATCGGCAGCAATCACCGCTCGAAATGGGACAAGGAGATAATGCGGCCATATGTCGTACACACCTATCCCGACGGCCACAGCTCGTGGATGTTCGACGGATTCCTGATGTGTGAATTCGTAATATACTCTGAAGACGGCTCTCAGAGTTTTGCAATCGACGGTGGTTGGCCTTACGGCGAGCCCGCAAGAAAAGAGCACTGGGAGTATGTGCTCGAACATCAGCTCGGACTTGAGACCGGGACCGGATGCAAAGCTGTCGACGACCTTGTATCAGAACTCATTCCGACTCTCGGTGCTCCGAACCGCAAACATCAGATCGTGATGTCTCTCCCCGTGCCGACAAAGGCGACACAGATGTGGGGCGAAATCAACGGCAAACGCATGAACTTTGAGAAGTCGGAAGACCGCATAGAGGCCATCGACTGGTATATCGATCTCGTGCTTGAGAAATGGAAGGAAGCCGACTTCAAAAACCTCGACCTCGCCGGTGTATACTGGACTCAGGAAGCTCCCGAACTCAACGGCATGACGGGATATATGGCCACCAAGGTCAACGAATATGCCCACTCGCTCGGTCTCAAAACCTATTGGATACCATATTATCAGGTCACAGACCGCGACAAATGGCGCGAAATGAATTTTGACGTCGCCTATACCCAGCCAAACTATGCATTCAGAACAGATGTGCCATATTCTCAACTTGAAGATGCCGTCGAATCATCGTTTGAATATGGAATGGGCGTAGAGATGGAATTTGAAGGCTATAATTTCACCAATGTCAAAGGATCGCTGGTCAAGTCTCCGGCACCTTCGTGCAGATTATATGACATATCGCCTGTATTTTGGCAGCGACTCAAAGATTATATCGACGTGTTCGAGAACAAAGAGGCCTTCCGGCTTATGCCTATCGCATATTATGCAGGCTATCAGGCATTCTACGACTACGAGACCTCAGGAAACCCCAAGGACAAAGAACTTATGGACCGCATGGCCTCACTGATGGAACAACGCCACATCGACACCGACTGGTATACGCCCAAGCCCGCAGGTATCAATGACATGGAGATACGCGACAGCGAGATTGCATATGGAGCCGATGGATATATCTACATCTCTAACAAGGCCAAAGACAGCGTCGAGATATTCACTCTCGACGGACGCCGAATTCACTCCGCAGGCCACACTTCACTCAACACCGCACGACTCAGCTACGGCTCGACTTTTAAATGCAATCCGGGCATTTACGTTGTCAAATCAGGCTCAAAAGCCATAAAAGTAGCCGTAAAATAACGATAAATCAATTTTTTCAGCTCATTTTGGGCTGAAAAATTTTCATGGTTCAAAAAAATAGGCTACCTTTGCAGTCGCAAACTGCACTCGGGGTGTAGCACAGTTGGCAGCGCGCCACGTTCGGGACGTGGAGGTCGGAAGTTCGAGTCTTCTCACCCCGAC
>CAXHOY010000032.1:24916-25068 GCA_964018265.1 uncultured Muribaculaceae bacterium | reverse complement strand
ATTCCGCAAAGTTAATCATTTTACAGTTGACTATGTTGCTCATGGGGGGAATACCAACCGCTCCTGTCCGCTGACCCACCATTTGCACGTAATATGCACGTAGAATAAAATAAAAGCGAGATAACTGTTGATGTTTCAATGAGTTATCTCGC
>CAXHOY010000032.1:0-24906 GCA_964018265.1 uncultured Muribaculaceae bacterium | reverse complement strand
AGAACAGGACTCGAACCTGCACGCCTCTCAGCACTCGCACCTGAAACGAGCGCGTCTACCATTCCGCCACCTGGGCTTCGATTGCTCGATTGTGGTGCAAAGGTAGTTGTTTTTTGTGAAATATCCGATATTTTTCGTCGGAATTTTGTTATTTTTGTCGAAAATTGTGTTTTAAAGTAAGTCTAACATCATAATATAATAGCATTCACGACTATGTCAATTCTATCAGGAGATAAACCGGTCGGCATGTGCAGTGACCACGCCGGCTATGAGATGAAGTCGCTCATCGAGGGCTATCTCGAGGCGCAGGGCATTACCTTCATCGATTTTGGCACTAACAGCACAGAGAGCTGCGACTATGCGGACTTCGCGCATCCTTGCGCCAAGGCTGTCGAGAACGGGAGTGTCTATCCGGCAATCGCACTATGTGGTTCGGGTAACGGCATCGGCATGACGCTCAACAAACATCAGGGTGTCAGAGCAGCATTGTGCTGGGAGCCCGAGCTCGCCAGACTCGCCCGCGCCCACAACGACGCCAACGTGCTCGTACTTCCGGCAAGATTTATCAGCCCCGAGCTTGCTCTTGAGATTGTCGAGGTCTTCCTCAACACAGATTTCGAAGGTGGCCGCCATCAACGCCGCATAGAGAAAATCCCGGTCGACGGCTGCACCTGCAAGTGAAGGCGCTCAAAAATCGGGTGTAATATTTTCCCTGTCAAAAACTTGTCAGTTTACAAGATATTCTATAACTTTGCAGAGTTTTTTCAACGAACGCACTAATGGGAAAGTTCACAGCATATAAGCTGCCTTTGAAGAGCCTTGCCAAGGGGAGTCATGAGTTTGACTATCACCTGACCAAGCAGTTCTTTACCGACATGGAGAGCGCCGACATCCGCGACGCTGACGTGTCGGTCAAACTCGTTGTCGTCTACAACGGTGATGTCTATGACCTCACATTCACATTCGACGGCGACATCACGGTTCTTTGCGACAGATGCCTCGATGATCTCCACCTGCCGGTCGAAACCACTTATCATATAATGGTTAAATACGGCGATGATTTCAACGACGACTCCGACGAGCTGCTTGAGATTCCCGACAGCGACAATTATCTGAACGTCGCCTATATGCTTTATGACACTGTGGCTCTCTCAGTGCCCATCAAGCATGTCCATCCGCTCGGAAAATGCAACCGCGCGATGAGTGCGATCCTCAAGAAACACCGCGCCCGCGCCACCGGCGAGGACGCTGATCTCGAAAATGACCTCATTGACGAGATGGATCAGATTGACGACAGCTCTGCCGAGCCTTCATCAGGCAACGATCCCCGCTGGGACGCCCTGAAGGGTCTGTCATCAGAAGCCGACGAACAATGAACCAATCTCCGGCGGGGCGACCGTCCGCCCATGACGGAAAAACGATAAGATAAAAAAATTAAAACGAGAAAAGATAAATAACAATGGCACATCCTAAACGCAAACAGTCTAAGACACGCACAGCAAAACGTAGAACCCACGACAAGGCAGTCGCTCCCACTCTGGCTCTTTGCCCCAACTGCGGCGCATGGCACATTTACCACACCGTATGCGGCGAATGCGGCTACTACCGTGGCAAAATCGCTATCGAAAAAGACGCTGCCGTCTAAGACCAACCTTCGAGTCTGCGCAAGTTGACCGACTACAGGCAGTGACAGACAACGCTTCTCTTAACCGCAATCTCCGACGGCACAGTCCGGCGGAGAGACGGTCAAGGGAGTATTTTTTGCATACTGACCTATGTAGCCATCGACCGGTGCAGACCGTCTTCACTTTTTAATCACCTCACACAGTTTTTCTCTTTAACAATATGCTCAACGCACGCATTTCGGGAATTGCCTCTTATCTTCCCGACGACATACTCGACAACGAAATGCTCTCGAAGATGGTCGACACTAACGACGAGTGGATCATGTCACGTGTCGGCATCAAGCAGCGCCACATACTCAAGATGGATGGCGAAGGCTCATCCTATATGGGCATCAAGGCCGTCGAACGTCTGCTGGAATCGTCAGGCACAGACGCAGCCGACATCGACCTCATCATCTGCGCCACCTCCAACCCCGACTACCGTTTCCCCTCGACCGCTTCTGTCATCGCCCACGGCAGCAATCTTGCCAACGCTTATGGCTATGACATCCAGGCCGCATGCGCCGGTTTTATCGTAGCTCTACAGGACGCAACGGCATATATCCGTTCGGGTATGTATAAAAAAATCATCGTTGTCACAACCGAGAAGATGTCGTCTATGGTCAACTACAACGACCGCGCGACATGTCCCCTCTTCGGTGATGGCGCGGCTGCAGTGCTTGTCGAACCGACCGAAAAAGAAGGCGTAGGCGTGCTTGACGCAGTGCTTCATGTCGATGGCGTCGGACGCGACCACCTGCTGATGAAAGCCGGCGGCTCTGTCAAACCGACAACCCATGAGACCGTCGATGCCGGTGAGAACTTCCTATATCAGGAAGGCCGCCAGGTCTACAAACACGCTGTGACCGATATGCTCACATCGTCGCTCGACATCATGAAACGCAACAATCTCACCGTCGATGACATCGCATACCTCATCCCCCATCAGGCCAACATGCGCATCATCGAAGCCGTTTCAGAGCGCGCAGGCGTTCCCGCTGAGAAAGTCCTCGTCAACATCGAACACGTCGGCAACACGTCGGCCGCATCAATTCCAATCTGTCTTGACGAATACAAAGACAAGCTCAAGAAAGGCGACAAACTCATCCTCACAGCCTTCGGTGCCGGCTTCACATGGGGAGCGATGTACCTCGTATGGGACCTTTGACAAACGTCAGCCAAACTAAATTTTCACAAAATAGCATCTTTTCGGATGCTATTTTTGTTTATATTTAGAAATCAACTAAAACAATCAAAATTATGGCAAACGAACATAAATCCGGCTTCGTCAACATCGTAGGCAACCCCAACGTAGGTAAATCAACCCTTATGAACGACCTCGTCGGCGAACGCATCAGCATCATAACCTCCAAAGCCCAGACCACACGCCACCGCATCATGGGCATCGTCAACACACCCGACTATCAGATCGTATTCTCCGACACCCCGGGCGTGCTCACCCCGAAATACAAACTTCAGGAAAGCATGCTCAACTTCAGCGAAGGAGCCCTGACCGACGCCGACGTGCTGCTTTATGTCACCGATGTCGTCGAAGACCCGACCAAAAACGCCGATTTTCTTGCACGGGTAGCAAAAGAAAAAGTGCCTGTGCTCCTCGTCATCAACAAAATCGACCTGCTCAAAGGCAACGAACAGCTCGACACCATAGTCAACCGCTGGAAAGAACTGCTTCCAAACGCCGAAATATTCCCGACATCAGCCAAAGAGCATTTCAACGTCGCCAACATCATGAAGCGCATCGTCGAACTGCTCCCTGTCGCTGAGCCATACTTCGGCAAAGACGCCTTGACTGACAAACCCGCCAGATTTTTCGTTACCGAAATCATCCGCGAGAAAATCCTGCTCAACTATGACAAGGAAGTGCCCTACAGCGCCGAAGTCATGGTCGAGAAATTTGAAGAGAAAGACAACTCAATCCATATCATGGCCGTCATCTATGTCGAACGCGACAGCCAGAAAGGCATACTCATCGGCCACGGTGGAGCAAAACTCAAGAAAGTAGGTACCGAAGCCCGCAAGGACATCGAGACATTCTTCGGCAAAAGAGTCTATCTCGAACTGTTTGTCAAAGTAGAAGCCGACTGGCGCAACCGCGAGAACAAACTACGTTCGTTTGGCTATATCGAATAATTCAACTACTTTTGCAGTAACATCACTAACATTCACACACAACGAAATATGAGTCAACTCGTAGCAATAGTCGGACGCCCTAATGTCGGCAAATCGACCCTTTTCAACCGCCTCACGCGCTCGCGCACGGCAATAGTCGATCCGACAGCAGGCACCACCAGAGACCGCCAGTACGGCAAAGTCGACTGGAACGGACGCGAATTCTCTATCGTCGACACTGGCGGATGGGTTGTCAATTCCGACGACATATTTGAAGGCGAGATCAACAAACAGGTCGACCTCGCCATCGAGCAAGCCGACGTGATACTCTTTGTCGTCGATGCCATGAACGGTGTCACCGACCTCGACGACCACGTCGCTGAAATACTCCGCCGCTCCCGCAAGCCCGTCATACTTGTCGCAAACAAAGTCGACTCCAACGACTGGCTCTACAACGTCCCCGAATTTTATGCTCTCGGACTTGGCGAGCCCTACCCCGTATCTGCGGTAAGCGGCTACGGCACCGGCGACCTGCTCGACGAAGTCGTCAAAGACCTGCCGAAGACTGACGACAACGACGAAGAACTCGACGAGATACCAAAATTTGCCATCGTCGGACGTCCCAACGCCGGAAAATCATCTCTGATCAACGCCTTTATAGGAGAAGACAGACACATCGTCACCAACATAGCCGGCACAACACGCGACTCGATCTACACACGCTATGACAAATTCGGCTTTGACTTCTATCTTGTCGATACGGCCGGAATACGAAAGAAAAACAAAGTCAACGAAGACATAGAGTATTACTCAGTCATCCGCTCAATCCGCGCTATCGAAGCCTCAGACGTCTGCATCCTGATGATTGACGCCACAAGAGGCATCGAAGCCCAGGATGTCAGCATATTCTCGCTCATCCAGAGAAACAAGAAAGGCCTTGTCGTGGTTGTAAACAAATGGGATCTCGTCGAAGACAAGTCACAGACGGCCATCAAGCACTATGAAACCGCCATCCGCAACCGCTTCGCCCCCTTTGTCGACTTTCCCATAATATTCACATCGGCACTGACAAAACAACGCATCTTTAAAGTCATCGAAACTGCTGTCGATGTATACAAAAACCGCAAGCGGACGGTGCCGACCTCTCAGCTCAACACCGTCCTGCAAGAAGACATCGCCGCCTATCCGCCACCAAGCAACAAAGGCAAATATATTAAAATCAAATATATCACGATGCTCAAAGGCGCACAAATCCCGACGTTCATATTCTTCTGCAACCTTCCCCAATGGGTCAAAGACCCCTATCGACGCTATCTCGAGAACAAGATCCGCGAACATTGGGACTTCAAGGGTACACCGATCAACGTTTTCATGCGAGACAAATAAAGCAAGCACCACTCTATAATCACAACGCCCGGCTAAATCATAGTCCGGGCGTTGCTTATTTAGTTATGAGTGTTAAATCATTTCAGCAGCCATAGCATATATGCGACATAGGAGAGCAGAAGCGCAGCTCCCTCAACGCGATTTATGACCTGATGGCCATAGACTCTGGCCACAAGAAAGAAAGCGACACTTGCGCCTGTCATAGTCCACAGATCGACATGAGTGATACCCTCGAAAGGCAATGGGCAGACTGTGGCAGCAGCTCCGAGAATAAGCAGGATATTAAAGATATTGCTGCCTATCACATTGCCGATCGCAAGGCCGGGCTTACCCTTGACCGCTGCGACAACCGACGTCGCGAGCTCAGGCAACGAAGTGCCGACCGCAACAATCGTGAGACCGATCACCGCCTCGCTCACTCCAAGCGTGCGGGCTATAGCTGAAGCCGAATCGACAAATCGGTCTCCACCCCATATCAGTCCTGCGAGTCCAAGGACTATGTAGATCAAAGACCGCCACACAGGCATATTCCGTCCGGTCTCAGACTGCCCTGTCAAATCAGCAGTCGGCTCACCCTTTGCGCTCGCCAATGTATACCTCAGAAACAGCGCGAAAAACACCAGAAGCATAATGCCATCAACCCGCGTTATAACATCGTCTGTACCTCCATCAAGCAGCGAACTGTAGCCGAACACAAGCAATATGGCCGACGAAAGCACCACCATCGGTATTTCGCGCGTCATGACACTCCGCTCAACCACAATAGGCCGTATCAGAGCCGTCACGCCAATGATGAGCAAAATATTCAGTATGTTACTGCCGACAACGTTGCCCACAGCGATCGACGGGTTTCCACTGGCCGCCGAGACAACACTGATAACCAGCTCAGGCGTTGACGTGCCAAATGCCACTACAGTAAGACCTACAACGAGGTCACTGACTCCCATTCGCCGCGCAATGTCCGACGCCCCATCTGTCAGCAGATTAGCGCCCGCCAATATCAAGGCCAGACCGGCCACGAGCCATATGACTTCTACCATCATTTTTTTATCAACGTTTTTTCACCTTCAGAGGTTTACGTCTGTAAGATATGAGCCACACCCTGGCGTAGACCACGGCAAACAAACTCAACATACTCAGCACTCCGCACCCCCGATAGACTCCGGTCGGCAGACTGATGACATCAAACAGACAGAGCGCAAGCAGTAGAACTGTCAATACAAGCAGCGCTGCAGCGACTCTGAGAAGCCTTCTCATCAGATCGAAAGGCGACGGAGCGTGTTAAGCAACTCTCGGTTGATAGGCTTGTCGTTTTTGATGGCCTTCGAGAAAGGCACATACACGATCTCATCGTTCTTTATGCCAATCATCACATTACGCTGATCCTCCATGAGAGCGTCGATCGCCGCCGCTCCCATACGTGACGCAAGGATGCGGTCATGAGCCGTCGGACTGCCACCACGTTGCAGGTGACCGAGAATCGAAACCCTGACATCATAACCGGGATATTCATTCTTAACACGTTCGGCAAGGCCCATCGCCCCACCGGTCACAGGACTTTCAGCCACCAGGACAATCGAAGAGTTCTTGCTCTTTCTGAAACCATTCTGGATCAGCTCCGCAAGCTGGTCGACTTCGGTCGATATCTCCGGAATTATCGCGGCTTCGGCTCCCGATGCAATCGCACCATTAAGCGCGAGAAAACCCGCGTCGCGGCCCATCACTTCGATAAAGAAAAGTCGCTCATGGCTCGTCGCCGTGTCACGAATTTTATCGACACATTCCATAATCGTATTGAGAGCTGTGTCATAACCTATCGTAGTATCAGTGCCATAAAGGTCATTGTCAATCGTTCCGGGCAGACCGATGATCGGAAAATTGAATTCATTGGCAAAGACTCTGGCACCCGACAGCGAACCGTCACCGCCTATCACCACAAGAGCATCGATGCCGTGACGGCGTATGACATCATAAGCCAACTGACGGCCTTCCGGAGTAGTAAACTCCTTACATCTGGCAGTTTTCAATATCGTACCGCCCTGCTGTATGATATTCGAAACATTCTGGGTCTTGAAATCAACGATTTCGTCGGATATTAGGCCACGGTATCCGCGATAGATACCCTTTACCTTAAGGCCACTGAATATTGCGGCGCGAGTGACGGCACGGATGGCTGCGTTCATGCCCGGAGCGTCGCCTCCGGAAGTGAGAATGCCCACACATTTGATTTCAGACATAATGGGAATGCTTTATAAGTTGATTATACGATATATATCTCAGTAAATTAATAATGCAAAGTTAACTATTTGCCAATGAAAGTTCAAAAAAACATCAGCCATTAATGGCGGATGCAGGCTCAATAAATGTTAACACAGCTGAATATTTAAACATCTTCGACTATACTATAGTTCAGGAAGTCTATAAGAGGTTTCAATATCTCAAAATCTTCGGCCGCATGTTCATACCACCGGTCCGACTCAAAGTATGAACGCTTGCACGGCTGAAACTTGCCATAGCATTTCAATCTCAGAAGCTCTATCTGCGGATGGTCTTTCGGCCAGCCTTTAGGCGCCGTACGCAGCGTCTCGCCGAGCCAGCCGGGATAATGCTTCAGCATTTCAGGCGCATTGATAATTTCCTCAAACTCTTCAATATTGTCGACTATAGCGCGACGCAGCTTCGCGAGCACTTTTGGCTCCATGCAATACAGTCCCCCATACAACCCGTTCTCTTCATGGCGACTGTCAACCTGGAGATAATAAGCCGCCATATCAGATTTACGTCCGAATGGCGAAAGCACTGCCGAAAAATAAGTCTTGTAAGGCGACTTGTCAGGCGAAAAACGTGTATCGCGGTTAAACCTGTAAGTCGCCGACCTACCGCTCTGTCCCGCCATATCGGGCTGCCAGACGCTCATACATGCTATCAACTTGTCAAGATCCTCGATCCACAGGCTCCGCAGCTCGTCATACTCGGAACGATGCTCCGCAAACCATCTGCGGTCATTGTTATCGGCAATAAGGTCGAGAAACTTATAGATATCTTTCATGTCTGTAAATATAATGAATTATCCCGATCCGTCAGGCTCCCTTGATATCCTCCCACTCCACGTCAACGACCTGCTGTTCGACTACGACCGCGTTTGTCTGACGGCCGGAAGTTTCAGACTGCGACACATCGGGAGGCAATTCTTCAAAGCTGACAAACTCACCGTCCTCGGCATTGATTTTTTTAGCCCGCGGCTGCGGCTGTTCGTGATGACGGGTGGCCTGCTGACCCGGCGAGGCATTCTTGAACTGGTCGAAAAATCGCCTTGCCGCACGACGGGCGCGATATACAGCCACAACTCCCCGGAAAAGAGGTATGACGATAAAAAATATGATTAATAAAAGAAAAAAAGTAGCCATTGTTCGATTGCAGATAATCTCCCGTCCGGGAGAGATGTTAAAAAACTGATGATTCGTTTTATTCCATGCGCTTGTCCCGCCTCAGCACAGTCCGCGAGATGTTTAGGAGTGTGCTGCGGAATCAGCCCGATGCCTGCGGGAAAGCATCGAAATCAGCATATAAAGGACTATAGTCCATGCCAGTCCTGAAAGACCGTAAAACACGACAAATGCAACTGCTGCGAGTATGATGGCATAGCGACTGAAATTCTCCCTAAGGTCAAAATTTTTGAACTTTAATGAGAACATCTTTATCTTTGAAACCATCGACAGTGACACAAGCACTATCAGAATAGCCATTATAGCTGAGCCCGGATAACCATATCTCATGATCCATCCATACATTCCTATCCAGAAAATCGCATTGCCGGGGATAGGCAAGCCCTTGAACGTAGTAGCCTGCGAATCGTCTATGTTGAACTTCGCAAGTCTTAGCGCTCCAAGCGCTGGTATCAGAAGAGTCGAATATGTAAGCCATCCATGCAGGCTGTAGGCGTTCATGATATTAAACATCAACATCGCCGGCGCCACACCGAAACTCACCAGATCGGCCAACGAATCAAGTTCTTTGCCAACCGGAGAATAGGCATGCAGCAGGCGGGCTGAAGCTCCGTCACAGAAGTCAAACACAGCAGCCATGGCGATAAATATGCATGTCCACTGCGCACCGGTCAGGCCTGACATGCTCTCAGAATGATGAAAAGCCATTATGATGGCAAGACAGCCGGAAATAAGATTGAGACTGGTGATGGTGTTGGGAATGCAGGAGATAATCCGTTTAATCATTTTTATACAGTAAAGCTAAACAACCTATTGTTGTTGAGGTTTGAGACGAGCCACCTCTGTGATGCCACCTGTGGTCTTGTCTCCTATGTTGACTAAAGTTTCCGTGCCTAAAGGAAGGAAGATATCGACTCGCGAGCCGAACTTGATGAAGCCCATATGGTCTTGTATCGACGCCTCATCACCCGGCCGGGCATAGGTCACGATGCGTCTGGCCATAGCTCCGGCAATCTGGCGCACAAGCACAAGCTGTCCGGCGGGGGTGCGGATCACCACAGTCGAACGCTCATTCTCGGTGCTTGACTTAGGCAGATATGCCGCCATGAAACGACCCGAATGATGCTTGGCATACACGACTTCGCCATTTACAGGAAACCAGTTTGCATGGACATTAAAAATGCTCATGAACACCGAAAGCTGAATTGCCGGACCATGAATATATTCGTTTTCAAAAGTCTCCTCAAGCGCTACGACACGACCGTCGGCACTCGCCACTACAGTGTCGGTTTCAGATCCTTTGAACTGACGTCGGGGAGAGCGGAAAAAATTTACCAATAAAAGGTAAAGCACCCCCCAGACCACGGTCGACGCGACAGCCCACGCCATCGGACGCACCCACAGCCACAACGGAATATTGATAAGCAGCACACATATCAGGCTGATTACCAAAATATTGGTACCTTCATGATGTATTTTCACTCTCATTCGTCTGTTGACCATATAAATATAGTTCTGCAAAGATAATCTAATTTTTCATAAATACACAAATTGCCATTCCTAATTTATATTTTTTTGTCACCACACAACATCACAAAACTCCTGATAACTTTGCAATTTATCAAGGCATGTAGTGAAATGTCGTTTGTTTTGGCTAATTTTGCAACACAATCCGACAAGGATGTGTTCAAATGACAAACAGACGTGAAGATGATACCCAAGACTATACATTTATGCTGGTTCAGCGGTGAAAAATATCCGGTGGAGATCAAACGATGCATCGACACCTGGCGACGCATACTGCCCGACTACACCATCAAAATTTGGGACGCAGAAGCGGCCAGGTCTCTGAAATGCGCCTACATTAACGAAGCTCTCGACAGACGGCGCTGGGCGTTTGCCGCTGATGCCGTGAGGTTTTATGCCGTATGGCTCGAAGGCGGTGTCTACATGGACTCTGACATCTATCTCTACCGTCGCTTCGACGAATTCTTGCCTGAGAACGGCTGCACTGTTTTCCGCGAAGTCGCGCCACATTTTTATCTACAGGCCGCATTTATCATTGGCGAGAAGGGCAATCAGTTCTGCAAAGACATGGTCGATTTCTACTCTTCGCGACACTTCGCCCACCCCGACGGCACTACCGACGAGACCATATCCCCGCTACGCATGCTTGAAGTGGCAGCTCTCAAAGGCATACGCGCCGACGACTCCGAACAACATATCGACGGATATATATCGGTCTACCCCACCGAAAACCTGCTGCCATGCCGCAGCTACGGTGGCCGACGCGACAAAGCTTTCGGCATGCACACGATTTACGGCAGCTGGCGAAAACGCAGTTTCGGCCGAAAAATCGAGATCAAAGTCAAACATATCATCTCTGTAATCAAATACAACCTTTTCAAAAAATAACCGGAGCCTGATGAAATGCTATATATCTAAAAACTACCGGCACATCAGCAATGCCGGCGACAAGGCCAAAACCGACATAGAGGCAATGATGGATACGCTGGGCTATGAAAACATCGGGTTGGCCCAACATCGTTCTAAAAATTCGATTGCAGCCTATTTCATCACTCTCGCAAGTGTGCTGCGAGGCATTTCAAAACTCCGGCGCGGTGACATACTCGTCGTCCAATATCCACTAAAAAAATATTACGATTTCCTTGTCCGTCAGGCATGCCGCCGAGGTGCGAAAGTCGTAACCGTCATCCACGACCTCGGAAGTTTCAGACGCAAAAAACTCACTGTCGTACAGGAAATAGCCAGACTCAACCGTTCGTCAGCCATCATAGTCCACTCACCGGCAATGCTCAAATGGCTTGACGAACATGGAGTGACTGTGCCTATGATCGTGCTCGGACTCTTCGATTACCTTTCGGCAACATCAACTCCACCTCCGGCCGCCCCGCTTGAAAGCAATGCAGCGCAACTGATGTTCGCAGGCAGCCTGTCGCAGGCCAACAACGGCTGGATATACAAACTCGCCGAGACTCAGCCTGATGTAGACCTGATACTTTATGGCGGGGACTTCGACAATTCACAAAAACGCGACAACACAATAATCAAAGGCTTTGTCGACTCCGACACCCTCATCGCATCTGCCGAGGGTAAATATGGCGTCGTATGGTATGGCGACTCTCTCGACGAAGGCTCCGGATCACTTGGCGAATACCTTAAATATAACGCCCCTCACAAAACATCATTGTATCTCCGCGCAGGCATACCGGTGGTGATATGGGACAAAGCGGCCCTTGCAGATATCGTAAGCCGTCTGGGGGTAGGCATATGCGTGCCTTCGCTCCGTAACATAGGCGACATACTTGCGTCCGTAACCCCAGAAAGATACGCTCTCATGAGAGAAAATGCAGCCATCGTATCCGCAAAACTTGCCAGAGGCGGCTTCATAACAGACGCACTCACAGAAGTCGAAAAACTGCTGTCAAAAAACGCATAGCGCGAGTCAGTCGACAGGCCTGCCTGTCACAATGGACTTCAGTTTATGGCGTATGCGACGGCTGCGCTCGAAACGCCGCAACAGATCCATGATTGTAATCACTGTCGCATCTGCATCATAGCCGCGTAAATCCGCATAGCGTCGCGCGACATGTTCTATCAAGTCACGTCGATGGCTCACACGCATGAGATTGCGCAGACACTCTTTGCGTCCAAGCCTGTTCTTGAAATATGACCGGTTGGTGTCAATCAACACAAGAGGTCTGTCGTCTCCATCGCTCAATATATTTTTAAGGTTTGGGTCGCCATGGACTGCACCTTTTCCATGAAGATCCGCCATAAGCTGAGCCACACGGTCAGCAAGACCGCGGTCATACTGCTCCGATGTGACCATGCGCGGAAACAACTCCTTGGCATCACTGTGAAGCGAAACAAAATAACAGTCGCTCAACAAAAGCCCGTCATAGATCTCGATATAGGCCACAGGCTCAGGGGTCGAAAAACCCAGAGCCAAAAAACGCATGCCGTTGACATAGGCCCTTCGCGCTTTCGTGGAGCAGAACATCGAATAGATTACCCGGCGAAAAAAACGGAGACGCCCGAAGCGCTTGACCACCAAACGTGTGCCGTCAGGCAACCGGAAACCCTTGACTGTATTACGGGCATCAAACAGCGTCTCTCCTTCGTTGTCGAAACGCGACGGGAGCATAGCGATAAATTCTCGCAGAGACGAGTAACGGGGATTTATTTCTATACGGAACTTCATTGCGGCCACAAATTTAAGAATTTCATTTTAAAAACTTTGCCATGCCGACGATTTTAATTACTTTTGGCGGTGATGGAGAAACTGATGCACTACGTATGGCAGCACAAACTATGGCGCCCAAGCGACATGACGACCGTCGACGGCCGCCGTGTGCAAGTCATTGACCCGGGTCTCCATAACAACGATGCCGGCCCCGATTTCTTCAACGCCAAACTCATCATCGGCGGTGAGACGTGGTGCGGGAATGTCGAGATTCACGTCCGCGCCTCCGACTGGATGCGCCACGGCCATCAAAACGACCCTGCTTACGACTCAGTCGTCCTACATGTTGTCGCAAGCGACGACACCCGCATAAAACGCCCCGACGGCAAAGAGATTCCGCAACTGTTCATGCCTTGCTCGCCCGATTTCAGCCAACGCTATGAAGCGATGGTCAACAAACCGGAGCTGCCATCATGTCATGACGAACTGAATGCCGTGCCACGCATCTACATCACCGACTGGCTGTCAAGCCTCGGCTACGAACGTCTCTACCAAAAGGTCGAACGCATCACCGAAATCTACCGGCATACAGGTGGAAACTGGGCCGAGACCATTTACATAACTCTGGCCCGTGCTTTAGGATTCGGCATAAACTCCGATGCCTTCGAACGACTCGCCTTCTCAGTTCCAATCCACTGTCTGCTCAAACACCGCGACTCGGCCGAAACAGTCGAAGGCGTCCTTTTCGGCCAGGCCGGATTTCTTGACAATCCGGGTGACAACTCCCATTATGTGATGCGCATGCAACAGGAATACCAGTTCATGACAAATAAATTCTCGCTCAAACGCCCCGCTAACCCCGGATGGCGCATGGCCAGAATGAGACCGCAAAATTTCCCCCACCGACGCATAGCGACCCTTGCGGCGCTTATATGCAGAGGCTTCAAGATAGCGTCGGAACTGCTTGCCGTCACCAACGAAGACGACGCAAGGCGACTCTTTGACATTGAACTTACAGGCTACTGGTCACGCCGTTATAATTTCACGTCTGACACAGCCCCTTCGGTAAGGGCTTTGAGCCGTGGGTCTGTGACAGTGCTGATCATCAATGTCGTCGCGCCGGTGCTATATGCCTACGGCCTCCTGTATGACGACGCGACTCGACGCGAAACAGCCGTCTCTCTGTTGCAATCGCTTCCTGCTGAAGCAAACACATTGGTGAGGAGTTTCATGAGCGCCGGAATAGAATGTCGCGACGCCTTCACATCCCAGGCCATGGTACAGCTGCGGCGAAACTACTGCGAGCCGCGCAAATGTCTCTACTGCCGCATCGGTCATATGCTCCTCGCTTCCAAAACTCGTCCATAGAGGCCATTTGACAACATCCTCCATTGACTATTAAATCTTTATAAATAAATGTGGACAAGTTCTTAGTCCGCAGCGGTCTCCCTACTCGGCCGCTGACGGATCAGACACCATCAATTCATAGATCTGCCGCGTGTCAGCGGCTGTCAGACGATAATATCCACCGATAGTCTCGCCCTTGTCCTCGTGCAGCTTCTTGACAAGAAGGTCTATGTCAGGCTCTGCCACCCCAAGACTTTTGAAAGCCAGCGGCATGCGCAGCACTGCGCTGAAAAATGCCCTTAACGAAGCAACCGCCTCTATGGCCGCTGTGCGGTCGTCAGTAGCGTCCACGCCAAAAACCCGGCGCCCCAACTGCGCGACTTTCGAAGGCTTGTGATGGGCCATAAACGCCATCCAGGCCGGTATCACCACAGCCAGGCCCGCTCCATGCGTCACTCCATAGACCGCACTGATCTCGTGCTCCATGAAATGAGAGACCCAGTCCTCACGGCGTCCACAGCCGACAAGTCCGTTATGGGCAAGCGTTCCGGCCCATTCGATATTGGCCCGAGCCTGATAGTCAGTCGGATCTGACAAAGCTTTGGGCGCCTCGCTGATAAGCGACATCAGCAGTCCCTCGGCAAGGCGGTCAGACACCTCGACCCGCGACGTGGGAGAGAAGTAGCGCTCCATGATATGCGACATCATGTCAACGATCCCGCACGCGGTCTGATAAGCCGAAAGCGTAAAGGTAAACTCCGGATTTAGCACCGCAAAACGGGGACGGAGTATACTGTCTGTGCGGAGACTGAGTTTCTGGAGCGTCTCACGCTTTGTTATCACCGCGTTGCCGGAACCCTCACTGCCGGCTCCCGGCACTGTCAGCACCACACCCACCGGCAGTGCGCTCTCGACAGCCGAACGTCCGGAAAAGAAATCCCAGAAATCACCGTCATATGGCACTCCGGCCGCAACTGCCTTGGCAGTGTCGATCACCGAACCGCCACCGACTGCAAGCAGACCGTCGACATGTTTGTCCCGGGCTATTGCGATTGCTTCATAAACCTTGTCATCGGTCGGGTTCTGTTCAATGCCGCCAAACTCGACATACTCTATTCCGATCGTCGACAACGAATTTTCAATACGGCCGAGCAAGCCATTGGCTTTGACATACTTTTTTCCAAAGACGATCATGACCTTCTTCACACCCATCAAGAATGTGAGCATACCGACTTTTTCTTCAGCACCGCGGCCGAATTCATATAGCGTTGGAGTGTAAAATGTGAAATTTTCCATAATAGATGAATGCTTTTTTCCTCTTATTAACCGACAGAACAATCTGTTGGTTCGTAGTTTTTATCAAAAATTTAAGAACAAAAATAGCAATAAAGTCGTAAGTATAAAACTTTTTTGCTAAATTTGGCGCTGTGTCAGCGATGCCGGCACATCAGTAACCATATTAAAGAACACTACAACATGGAAATGCGCGATCCTTCCGCTGTCGGCGCTGCCGCAGAGGAACAGACCTTGAAACAGACACCCGAAAACGGTGCCATTGACAATCAGCCCGAAACTGTTGACGGACTCAACCCTGAGGCCGCAGCTGAAGCCGAAATGACTGAGGCCGAAGAATGTCAGGTTGAAAACGACTCTGAAATAACCAAAGATTCGCTGCTTGCAGCTGCAAAGGCGCTCTCTGACAAATCTCCCGCAGATTTTTCAGGAGACGAGCTCCGACGCCTGCGCCAGCAATACAACAACATTCGCCGCAATGAGGTGGACAGCGAACGCGCAGCATGGGTAGAAGCAGGAAACGACGCAGCCGATTTCGTCGAAAACTCTGACGAGACCGGAGCCGAGATCCTCGCACTTCTCAACGCCATAAAAGAACGCAAGACTGCATATGCGGCTCAGCAGGAAGCATTACGTGCTGAAAATCTGCGCCGCAAGAATGAAATAATAGATGCAATCACAGCTCTGGCCGATGACACCGACAACGTCAACCGCACATTCCAACGCTATCGCGAACTCCAGGACGAGTTCAACGCTGTCGGCGACGTACCGCCGACTGACGAGACCGCCGTCTGGAAACGCTTCCAAGAAGCCCGCGAACGTTACTCCGACAATCTGAAAATCAACAAGGAGCTTCGCGATTACGACTTCAAGAAAAACCTCGACACAAAACAACTTCTGCTCAATGAGGCCGAAGGTCTGATAAACGAAGCCGACATCATCACAGCCTACCGCCGCCTCCAGGAACTCCATATCAAATGGCGTCAGATCGGTCCGGTCGCCAAGGAAATACGCGAAGAGATCTGGGACCGCTTCAAAAACGCATCGGCCGAAATCAACAAACGCTACCAGGCTCACTTTGAAGCGCGCAAAGCACGCGAAGCCGAAAACGAAGCCGGAAAAACCGCCCTATGCGAGCGCATCGAAGCCATAGACATCACCGGCCTCAAGACCTTCAACGCATGGGACGAAGCGACAAAGGCAGTCATCGAAGCCCAGAACGAATGGAAGAAGCTCGGATTTGCATCCCGCAAAATGAACAACCAGCTTTTTGCTCGTTTCCGCCAGAGCTGCGACAAATTCTTTGCCGCAAAAGCCGAATTTTTCAAAAGCACCCGCGACGAATTTGCCCGCAATCTCGCGGCCAAGACTGCGCTTGCCGATAGGGCGGAAGCTCTCAAAGACAGCACAGACTGGCGCACGGCAACCGACGAGTTCGTCGCCATGCAGAAAGAATGGAAAACAATCGGGACAGTCGCCAAGAAACACAGCGACGCCGTGTGGCAGCGCTTCCTTGCCGCCTGCGATCATTTCTTCGAGCAAAAGAAGAAAGCCACTTCCGGCATAAGACGCAACGAAAATGCCAACCTCAAGGCCAAACGTGACGTGATCGCGCGTCTTGACTCGATAAGCGCTGACATGCCACGTCAGGAAGCCCTCGCAAAGCTGCGCGAGCTGCAGGACGAATGGCAACAGATCGGCCATGTGCCTTTCAAAGAAAAAGACAAAGTCTACGACGAATACCGTTCGAAAATCAACCAACTCCGCGACGCGCTCAACATACGCGAAAACCGCGACCGCATGAACCGCTTCGAAAACTCCGTTTCCGAAATCGAAAACGACGGCAACAAGCTATACCGCGAACGCGAAAGACTCCTGCGCAGCGCTGAGGCAAAACGCAACGAACTCCGCACATACGAAAACAATCTCGGCTTCCTTTCGTCAAGCAGCAAGAGCGGTGACTCCATGCTCCGTGAGTTCCAGCGCAAGATCGACCGCATCAAGGACGACCTCGCCATGATCGACGAAAAAGTCAGGATCATCGACAGCAAGCTCTGACAACAGGACGTCACATGTCAATGTCAAACACACACTGACCCTATCGCATAACATACAATAGACATGAACGCCCAGCAGAGACGAACCGGCTACGGACGCTACCTCGGCGCGCTATTCAACATGGCGGATATCATTATCCTCAACCTCATGTTTGGCGTCGCCGTGTGGCTTTGTCCTGAATTTGCCCAAGCCGACACAAAGATGATGTGGGTGCTGGTCAACGTCTGCTATCTGGCTGTGATGATACGCAAACGTGGCGCGACACATAAAAACCGTGCTATCCTGCTCGACCGTGTAGCTGCCGACTCGCTCCTCGACATAGGCATCCACGCCCTATGCTTCATCGCCCTGACCGAGATCCTCTCCGACGCGCGCATACCGCTGGCGTTCTATCTTGTGTTCTATTCGCTTGCCGTGCTGTCGATGCCGGTTTTCGACGTGCTTATGCGACGCATGCTCAAAAACTACAGGCGCAAAGGACGAAACTATATACGCACGGTCATAATCGGCACAAACCACACCTCCGAACGCCTGCTCGACGAACTCAGGTCCGACCCGGGCTTCGGCTATCGCTTTCTGGGCTTTTTTGCCCCATCATGTCCACCAGACTTCAAAGAAAGCAGCAGATATATCGGAGATATCAGCCTCCTTGCAGACTTCGTCAGCGAAAAGCACGTCGACCACATCTACTACACTCTCCCCGGACCTGCCGCCGACGAGATGCAGACCGTCATAAAAATCGCCGATGACAGCCAGGCCGAATTTTTCTACGTGCCTCAGGTCAAATCGTCGCTCGGACGAGGATACACGCTGCACACCATTGGCTCCATGCCAATTCTCGCAGCGAGAGAAAACCCGCTCAAGAACCCCTTGAACCGCGCGGTCAAACGGACCTTTGATTTCATTGCATCATCGATATTCCTCGTGACCGTATACCCATTTGTATACATTCCGGTCGCCATAGCCATAAAACTGACTTCCCCGGGTCCCATATACTTCCGCCAGCAGAGGACCGGCTACAGAGGCCAATCGTTCAATTGCATGAAATTCCGCACGATGCATGTCAACAAAGCGGCCGACACCTGTCAGGCGACCAAAGACGACCCACGCAAGACCCGGCTCGGCGACTTCCTGCGCCGCACAAGTCTCGACGAACTGCCACAGTTTATTAATGTCTGGCGAGGCGACATGTCGATTGTCGGCCCACGTCCACACATGCTCAAGCATACCGAAGACTACTCAAAACTCATCGACCGCTACATGGTGCGCCATATCGTGAAACCGGGCATCACCGGTTGGGCGCAGGTCAACGGCTACAGGGGTCTGACCGACAAGCTATGGAAGATGGAGAAACGCGTCGAGTGTGACGTATGGTATATCGAGCACTGGACAATGCTGCTCGACCTCAAAATAATGGTCAGGACAGTGATCAATGCTGTCAAAGGCGAGTCAAACGCATTCTGAGTCCTCTTTGAATCCTACCTGCCCGAATCACGTCTGTCGAGACTCACGACCCCCAATTCGGGCATCAGATAGCCAGCCGGGCCTACATAGTCTGCAACCCACTCTGTGAGAAGACCCTTGGAGAGCACTTATGATATTTTAGCGGTGGATAGGGATGAAATGTCGAGCATTTGTAGTAATTTTGCAAACGATACACCAATTTTATTGTTAAACAATCATATAAAACACAGCTCAACGCCAAATGTCAATTGATAACATAATAGCAGAAGCCGTCAGCAAAGCCGTCAAAGACCTCTATAATGTCGAATGCACACCTTCGTCAGTCGTGCCGCAACCGACACGTAAAGAATTTGAAGGCAATCTCACTGTGGTAGTTTTTCCTTGGGTCAAAGCAGCCCGTAAATCTCCCGAACAAGTAGGTAAGGAAATCGGCGATTATCTTGTCATGAACGAGCCGGCCGTCAAAAACTTCAACGTGGTCAAAGGCTTCCTGAACATTGTCATCGAACCGACATTCTGGAACAAAGTGCTCGAACGCATCGCCGCTACCGAAAATTATGGCAGCCGCGTCGCCACTGACTCCGACCCGCTGGTAATGGTAGAATATTCTTCGCCCAACACCAACAAGCCCCTGCACCTCGGACACCTGCGCAACATACTCCTCGGCTACAGTCTTTCGCAGATCCTGAAGGCATGCGGCAACCGCGTCGTCAAAACAAATATCGTCAACGACCGTGGCATACATATCTGCAAGTCAATGCTCGCATGGAAAAAATGGCACAACGGCCAGACTCCCGAATCAACGGGCATCAAAGGCGACCACCTTATCGGAGACTGCTACGTAGACTTTGACAAGCACTACAAGGCCGAAGTCAAAGAACTGATGACCGGAGGCATGTCGCAGGAAGAGGCCGAGGCCGCATCGCCGCTTATGCTCGAAGCCCGCGAGATGCTACGCAAATGGGAGCAGAAAGACCCCGAGATACGCGCACTTTGGGAAACAATGAATTCATGGGTTTACGCCGGATTTGACGAAACATACAAACGCATGGGCGTTGACTTCGACAAAATATACTACGAGTCTGACACATATCTCGAAGGCAAAGAAAAGGTGCTCGAAGGTCTCGAAAAAGGCGTGATGTATCGCAAGGATGACGGTTCTGTCTGGGCTGACCTCACCGCCGACGGTCTTGACCACAAACTGCTGCTGCGCTCCGACGGCACGTCTGTCTACATGACTCAGGACATCGGCACGGCAAAACTGCGTTTCCGCGACTACCCCATCGACAAAATGATCTATGTCGTCGGCAACGAGCAGAACTACCACTTTCAGGTGCTTTCGCTCCTGCTCGACAGACTCGGCTTCAGCTGGGGAAAAGACCTCGTCCACTTCTCTTATGGCATGGTCGAGCTTCCCGAAGGCAAAATGAAAAGCCGCGAGGGCACTGTCGTTGACGCCGACGACCTCATGGCCGAAATGGTTGCAACAGCTCGCGAAGTAGCCGAGACAGCCGGAAAAACCGACGGACTCGACGAAGCTGCAAAGGCTGAAATCGCCGAGATCGTAGGCATGGGTGCGCTCAAATATTTCCTCCTCAAGGTCGATCCTCGCAAAAATATGACCTTCAATCCCAAAGAGTCTATCGACTTCAACGGCAACACAGGTCCATTTATCCAATATACCTACGCACGTATCTGTTCCGTGCTCCGTCGCGCGGCCGAACAGCTTCCTCCTCCCGTAGCGTTCGGTTCAGTAATCCCCAACGAAAAAGAAATACTCCTCATCCAACGTCTGGCTTCATACCCCTCTGTCGTGCAGGAAGCAGGCCGCAGCTACTCTCCGGCCTTGATCGCAAACTACATCTACGATCTTGCAAAGGAATACAATCAGTTCTACCACGACTGCCCCTGCCTGCGCGAGAACGACGAAGCCCTTCGCTCGCTCCGACTCGAACTTTCGGCCGTCACCGCCCGCGTCATTGCCTCAGGCATGAACCTTCTCGGCATCCGTGTGCCGGAACGTATGTAAAAAACATCATTAATCTCTCAAAAAACATACAGCTATGTTTGAAAACAACTCTCAGTACAATAACTATGGCTACAGCGACACACGGTCGCTGACCTCCAAAGTCTCAGACACCATGAAGCGTGTCTACTTCAAGATGACCCTCGGTCTGCTCGTCACCGCTTTCATCTCCCTGTGGTGTTCAGACAGCCAAGCCTACTGGTCGTTCATGTACAGTAATTCATGGGCCATGTGGGGGCTTCTCATTGCCGAAATCGGCCTTGTCATCGCAATTACAGCCGCCATCAAACGTCTCAGCAGCGCCGCGGCCTCGGGTCTCTTCTATCTCTTCGCCGTTGTCAACGGTCTCGCGCTGGCTCCGATTTTCCAGATCTATACCGGCAGCACCATAGCCACCACCTTTTTTGTCACAGCCGGCACTTTTGCCGCAATGAGCATCTACGGCTATTTCACCTCCAATGACCTGTCGAAATTTGGATCAATACTGTTCATGGCTCTGATAGGCCTTGTGATAGCCTCGCTTGTCAACCTATTTCTTCACAGCGAGACTATGATGTGGATTATCACATATGCCGGAGTGCTGATTTTTGTCGGACTCACCGCATGGGACACTCAGCAGATCAAGAACATGGCCATGCAGATGGACGGAGCCTCGACCGGCAAACTCGCCACTATCGGCGCACTCAACCTCTATCTCGACTTCATCAACCTCTTCCTCTATCTGCTCCGCATCTTCGGAAACCGCGACTGATAACAGACAGCGACAATCATCCGCATACACATCGGGGGCGCATTTTGATAATTGCGCCCCCGATCTATTAGAGCATCACGCTAATAACTTATCAACGTGCCAAATCATCGACAATGACCAACAGACTCAAACGATACACAGACGATTATTCAGCCATCTTACGACTCGGACTGCCTATATTGGTCGGACAGCTGGGCATGATTGTGGTCGGTTTTGCCGACAACATCATGGTGGGACACTACTCAACCGCAGCGCTTGCGTCTGCATCATTTGTCAACAACCTTTTCAACGTAGCCATATTCTGCTGCATAGGCTTCACCTACGGACTGACGCCTATCATCGGGGCTTACTTCTCCCAAAAACGCTACGACGACATAGGCGCGACACTCAAAGCAGGCCTGCTGATCAACACCGTCTTCACTCTTGCGGTCATGGCCATCATGTTTATAATCTATCTTAATCTCGAACGGCTCGGTCAACCCGAAGAACTGCTGCCCATCATCAGACCATATTTCCTGATCTATCTTGCCGGCATGCTACCTGTGGCATTTTTCAACGTCTTCGCCCAATGGAGCTATGGCATCAAGGACACACGGCTGCCGATGTGGATCATCTTAGGTTCAAACATCATAAACATCATAGGCAACTACGCCCTGATTTTCGGCAACTTCGGCTGCCCCGAACTCGGACTTACAGGCGCCGGACTCAGCACCCTGCTCGCACGCGTGCTCTGTCCGCTCGCAATCATAACGGTTTTCTTCAGACATAAAGCCAACAAAGTCTACCATAACGGTTTCCACAATGCACACATCACGTCATCATCGCTTGTGAAAATCTGGCGTATCAGCATTCCCATTTCGATGCAGATGACCTTCGAATCGGGTTCGTTCACCATGGCGGCGGTAATGACAGGATGGATCAGCGCCATCGACCTCGCCGCTTTCCAGGTCATTGTCATCATCGGCACCTTAGGCTTCTGCATATACTACAGCATAGGCGCGGCCGTCACAGTCCTTGTCGCCAACGAAGCCGGGCGATGCGACAACGAGGCCATGCGCCGCGTCGCATGGTCGGGCTACCATGTCATGCTCACGCTGATGGTCATATCGTCGACCATATTCGTCCTTTTCGGAGATAAACTGATGGAAGCGTTTACCAACGATCCGGCCGTGCTCGCCATTACATCGACCCTGATATTCCCACTCGTGTTATATCAAGCCGGTGACGCCACCCAGATCAACTTTGCAAGCGCTCTGCGAGGCACATCGAAAGTTATGCCTATGCTGTGGATCGCTTTCGTGAGCTATATCGCCATCGGCATTCCTGCCACCTATTATATGGGCTTCATCGCAGGCTTCGGCACCTATGGCATAATCCTGAGTTTCTCAGTCAGCCTGTTTCTCGCCGCCGCTCTGTTTCTCATCTACTTCCTGCGTTCTACCCGCAGAAACTGACAGCCATAGACTGACAAGCGCCGAGCCCTGTCATTTTACTTTTTTTGAACGGGCGGTGAGCCATGCACCGAGACACCGGCGCACCGGAGCGTCATAATATCTATACAGCAGCCACGCGAGTATGACCACCGTCACTATGATTGCCAACGCAACCGGCCATACACGCTCAAGGCCATAGCCGTTTTTCCACGCCCAGGCATACATGAGATACATAAACGGATAGTGGATTATATAGACCGGATAGGAGATTTCACCAAGAAACTCACACGTGCGCGCTGAGTGGCGGTCTGTCGTATGGCCCGACGCCCCGATATAGACTATGGCCGGAAACAACAGCAACGTACACAACGCATCATATATGCCATTGGCCAACATTGGCTTCTCCGGGCCGCCGATATAGGGCACTGACAACACGGCAACAATCATTGCCGAACAAATCCAGAACGCTCCGCGTATCTTCAAAGGTTTGAAATTGCGGGACATCAGCAAGCCGGCCGAAAACGAAAAAGTCATCCGCGCAAGCCCCATCCAGAAACCATTGCCCTCCGCTGTCCATCCGACACCGAGATGATAGTCTCCCGAGCCGTTACACAATGCCACACACGCAAGAGCGACTCCTGCCGACGCAACAAAGACCTTAAGCCATCGCGTCGACAGGCGATGGAGAAACAAGGCATAGAACACACTGCCTATATATTCGAAAAACAACGACCACGACGGCCCGTTGACAGGAAACATCTCACCATTTCCCCGGATTTCAGGTATTGTGCCCGGCAACGACGGAAGCATGAAAAAGGCCATCACAAGCGAAAGCACCACGGCATGGATGCTGACTGCATTGCCCGACCAATCTTCACAGCCCTGAACCATGAATGAGACGCCTCCCAATATTACCGCTATCAGCACCATCGGCTGCAGCCTTATGACACGCCTCAACAGAAAACCTCCGACAGTCATATCCTTTTTCCAACGTCCGTCATAAGCATAGCCTATGACAAAACCCGAAAGGACAAAGAAGAAGTCTACGGCAAGATAGCCGTGGTTCAGCCATTGATCTCTCACACTTGTGGCAAAACATTCGCCGACATGATAAAATATCACCATGAGCGCCGCTACACCGCGCAAACCGTCAAGGAGTTCATATCTCGGACGCGATTTTTCTATTACTGATGTTTCCATTACTTTTTAGTTTGTGCTCACCAACCATAGGTTGCGGGCAAAAGATTTTCAATGTGATTGAACGAGTGTATTTGTTCTCTCTGCAAAATTAAGTCATTTGATCCGGAAAAAATTTGTCCCATGTCAAATTAATCATAAAGAATCTCAGCCGTGCCATTGCCGCATATCAAATTACATATATGTGACAAAACAGGACTAAAAGCACTAAAATTACACCATTGTAACAATTTTGTATCATTTTGTTGCGATTTTAATACATTGATGTACAATAGATAAAGCGTTTTGTTTTGAAAAAATCGTCGAATTTACATATTTTAACTTTAAAACTCTTGACAAATTAAAAATCGGCTGTAGATTTGCATCGTAATCGATTTGTAACAACAATCGGTCATCACTTAAAACTGACAGAAACAAGTTATCAACAATATAAAACTTTCACATTATGGCAAGCGCAAAATTTCAGTCAAACCTCATGGAACTTCAGGGCAATCTCCTCAACTT
>CAXHOY010000031.1:0-26670 GCA_964018265.1 uncultured Muribaculaceae bacterium | reverse complement strand
AATCTCTCCTAACTCTCAACACATTACTTTATTCCCCATTTATTGCCATAGTCTCGCGAATTCTTGTTATATTTGTATGATTTTACAAAAAAAAGTTGGTCAACATTCAATTGATGTTCTTCATATAGCTCTCTTTTTGCCGCTGATTGCATTGATTCGTTAATTTTGACTTTCCCTCCAGGGATACCATATTTATCAGAAAAAATGCTTACTTCGTCTCTTTGTTTTAAAATGACTCTTTTTAGGCCTTTGTCAAGTATCACGATGCCAACCGTGACATTATCTATATCAGAAATTTTCTTATTCATAAAGCCAGTTTATATGAGAAGGATGTAATAAATTATTGGATGATAATTTGTTGAAAAAGCAGAGCTCCTGTATGGCTACTTTTTCCTCTGTGTCGCTTTTGAATACAATGAAATAAAAAAACAGAGTCTCTTCAGTTGTGGATAACCCGGAATTAAAAAGTGATGCATACCATTTGCCATCTTGTTCTGTAATAGAAACAGATGATGCTTTTTTGATATATTTGATGATTTCTAATGAATGATTAAAATAATGATTTAGGTCATCATTCCAGTTTTGCATCAGTTTTTCAAATAGTGTTTCGATATAAGCCTTTTCTGTGATTTTGCTTCGTTGGATATTCTTGCGCAAGATAGAGTTATAAAGGAAGCGAAAACAATCTCTACCTTCTGCAATAATTTCATTTGAGTCTATTTCTTGCTTTGTTGATAATATAGTTCCCTTACGGATGTCAAATTCGCTTACAAAGCAGTTGTGAACATTAATCATTTGAAAAAGATTGTTTTCAAATGATTGTTTCTGTAATTGCTTGTTGGTCTGACTGATTTCAGACTTCTGAACATTTAATGTTTCATATAGCAGTAAAAAAGCAGCTATTGAAAAGAATACGCCAATAGTACCACCGATGAAATCACCAATTGGAGAAGCTTTTTCTAACGATACTTTTAACCCGAGATTTAAGTGCTCGGGAATTAGCAAAATAATAAAGCCAACCATTATGATTAATCCAATCAGCCCAAATATAAGAGCATATATGTCTAATCTTTTCATGATATGAATTTAGGGTTATCTGGTAATCATTAAGAAATTAGCCTAGGGGCTATTGATAAAATTCCCCAGGCTAATTTCTATTATTGCTTCACCAGTGATGATGGGAGGGGATTGATGTCGGGGCTTGTGACATGGGGTGGGCGTAGATCCGCGGAGCGTATTTGTCATACATCCGGCGCGAAACATCGAGTCCGTCGACGGGGTCGAGATAGTCGATCTTCACGCTTGGTTCGATCCATGCGTTTTCAAATTCGCGCGAGGCGTTGTAGAACTCCTCTGCATCAAACTTGCGCCCGGCAGCTGCTGCATCGGTCACACGGTCGATAAACATCGTCCAGCGCGGAGCATAGTAGCTGTCATTAAGTTCGGCCCACTGGCGGTTGGCGTAGTCATTAAGGTCTTTTGACGGCCCCCAGATCGAAATCAACGTGCGGGCGTTACGCTCATAGTAGTCTTTTTCATTGTCGTCGCAGCCGTGAGAACGGGCGTCGTCTATCCATTTTTTAAGAGAGAATGATCGATGACCGCGGAGAAGAGTGGTCAGGTCGTCCATAATCTCCTTGAGTTCGTCGCCCTTGATGCGCAATTGTGCTGTGTCTCCGCGCTGGTAGGCATTGTTGAAGTCCTCACGAACGGCAATGAAGTAATTGCTTATGGCCTGTCGTCCGAGATTGACACAGTCGAAGACATAGCTGTCGCGTGTGCCGCCGTCAGCTTCGAGCAATGCGCTCCACGCGCGTGTTAAGGTGGCGTTGGGATAGTCGATATTAGGCTTTACTGTCCACCAGGCAAAGCCGTCGAGAGTCGGACGGCAGTTGGTCAGCGGGCCCTGGCCGCAGAGAGCCGGTTGGACGAAGACGCTGTCGGTGAGTATCTGCCATGCGCGTCGGCCTTTGTCATCCGGGCGGCCTATGCGACGGTCGGCGAGAAGCGACGGAGTGGCTGACGTCTGCCATGCCTGTTCGAGCACATGCTCATACATATATGGATTGATGTCGAGACCTTCAAGGGTCGATCCGATGCCGCAGAGGTTGTCGCCGCCGTTTGCGAGGGCGTCGTCGATGCGCTTGTCGACATCATTGACCGGAGAGGCAAGAAACGAGTTGCCGCCGAAGTTGCCGAGATAACACCATATGTAAGGTTGTCCGTAGAAAGAGTCAAACAGTTTCCATTCCTCGGTGTGTTCGCAGTAATAGTCGAGCAACATCATGCGTCCCTGTGGCACACCTTGAAGATAGGCCTTTGCTGTCACGGGTGTCCAGTGTGCGGGGTCGGCATAAAGAATCCATGCCATCTGAAGCCACACAGCATCAGGATCGACAGCTGTGACTGACTCAAATATGTCGCGTGAAATCATCGATAGCGAGTCGGGTGACCATGTCGGGGGGTCGACTTCGTTGAATGGGTCGATGCCATAGATATGGTCTGTACCGTAGAGGCGGGTCTGTTCGGTCAGATAAGCCTTCTGGATGACAGCAAATAGCGAATCGGCAGGGCTGAGGTAAGTGCAGCGGTATTCTTCAGGAAATCCGCCCCACTCACTGACCGTTGTGGTGATCGCGTCGGGATAGCGTTTGGCAAACGCTTCGGGCACATGTCCGGCAAAGCCGGGCAGCACGGGGCGCATCGACAGCTCGCGTTCGCGTGTCACAATCTGTTTCTGAAGTTCGGCCTGCTCGTCGAGCCATTGTGTCGGCAGCATGCCTTGCCAGCGGTCGAGGTTGCACATGCGGTGCCACGGCAGATGGGCCGGTCCCGTGAAATAGCCGCGCACCTCTTCGTCGGTGAGTCCGAGATTTGTCCACACGTTATACCATATAGCCTCCTGTCCTGTTGTGGCGAGCGGAAGATTGACGCCGTTGAGCGCCATCCAGTCGATGAATCGTTCCCAGTCGTTCCACGACCAGTAGGGCATCGAGTATCCGGCCGTGCAATAGTTGAGGAAGAAGCGTTGTGGCAGGCGCGCCTCTACGTTGACTTCTTCAGGCACTGCAGGCATTGTGTCGGGCAGCTCGACAGGGTCGTTGGCATACCATGACACTTCGGTCAGGCAATAGTTCTTGAGATAGTAGTTAAGACCTGTGGCCATCGATCCGGCGTTATTGCCAGTGATGATCACCCGTTTGCCCTCACTGCGGAGACTGAAGCGGTCGGTGCTGTCAGTGGCGGCAGACTTGACAAAGACAATCTTGTCAGCGATGGATGGAACGATACGGGCGGCCAATTCCGAGGCCGCCCGTGTGTCCGCATCCACAGGCGAGCACTGCACTGCGCTTATCGCAGCTGTGCATACAGCCAGAATGCCGGCTGTGCCTTTGAGGATGTTCTTGAGTGTTATGTGCATATCGTTATTTCTTGATAAAGCGGATCGCTGTGCCGCCTCCGGCTGCGAGCTTGAGCGGGAGGGTGTCGGTGGAGCTTACGGTCTGTTCGGTGACGGTGTAGGCCGTCGGGTTAGATTCCCAGTCGGCATCCTCGGCGTCGGCATAGATCTGCGCCGTGTATTCACAACCCGGTTCAAGGAAGTCGAGTTTCACATCGATGTCGCGGGCCGATTCATCAGTTGCAGCACCGAGATACCAGTCGCTTGAGTTGCGGTCCTGACGTACTGTCACGACATAGTCTCCGATGACTGCGTCAGGCACAAGGGTCTTTTCCCAGTCGACGGGAACATCCTTGATGAACTGGAACGCGGCCGGTTGAGCTGCATAGTTGGCAGGGGTGTCCGAGGCCATCTGCATCGGGCTGTAGATGATGACATAGAGGGCGAGTTCTTTGGCGAGCGTTGTGCGGACGCGGGTGCCGGGATAGACCGGATTGTCAAAGTTAAATGTTCCGAAAGTATAGTCCATCGGGCCGGCGAGTCCGCGGGTGAATGGCATCAGCACCGTGTGTTCGGGAGGGTTGCCGCCGTCAGCGTCCCATGCGCAGTGTTCCTGACCGCGCACCCCTTCCTGAGTCATCAGGTTGGGCCATGTGCGTTGAAGGCCTGTCGGCATGACCGGTTCGTGGTTGTCGATGTTGACGTGGTGGCGCGCTGCGGTCTCGATCACTTTGCGGTAGTGGCGCACTCCATACTGGCTGCTGTGGTCTTCCTTGCCGTCCATCAGCAGGTTGACATAACCTGTCTTCACGTTGTTGACACCATGGTCGGTGTAATACTGATAGGCTGTGTCAAGCTGGTTCTCGTAGTTTGTGGTCCACGCTGCGGTCTCGTGATGGCCGATCAGGGTCACTCCCTTTGAGGCGGCGTAGTCGGTGATTTCCTTGATGTCAAAGTCGGGATAAGCCTTGGTGAAGTCAAAATGCTCGTTTGACGGCCAGTGTCCTTCCCATCCTACGTTCCATCCTTCGGCGAGTACTCCGGGTATGCCGTTTTCGGCTGCAAAGTCGATATACTCCTTCAGATGGGCAGTATTGGCGCCATGCTGCGGGCCGGCATACCATGTTCCGTTGCCGAGGTGCATTTCCCACCACACACCGATATATTTCATCGGTTTACACCATGACGCGTTGTCGATGGCGCATGGTTCGTTGAGGTTGAGCATCATGTAAGAAGTGACGAGGTCACCCGGTTTGTCACCGATGATCATCGTGCGCCAGGGTGTGGCGAAAGGAGTCTTCACATAAGCCGCCACACCGGTCGACCAGGGCACAAGGCGTGCACGCATCGTCACCGAGTCTTCGCCGACGAGCTGCATCTTTGGATAGTCCGTGAGATTTGCTTCGTGGATGGCGAGATATTTGCCGTCGGGATATTCGACGGTGACCGGTGTGTGGACTGTGTCAAGTTCGGCTATGGGTTTGCGGTGGTAGTAATCTTCATAATACACATCACGCGAGGTCATAGCCCAGGCTTCGGCTGCTCGTCCGAGACGGAATTCGGTCAGCTCTTCCATGATGACAAGTGAGTCGCCTTCAGACGGGAAGACATAACGGTAGCCGAAACCATCGTCAAACACACGCACTTCGAGGTTTACAAGTAGACTGTCGGCATCACGGCTGCGCATCTCGAGCGTCAGTTGGTTGTAGTTGTCGCGCACTTCGCGGCTTTCGCCCCACACAGTCTCCCATACGGTGTCGTTCGAGGCGCGCAGACTGTTCAGGACCTCAAACGAGGCAATGGTGTCATTACCTTCAAGCACGAAACCGAGACGCGACGGTGCGACGATTTTAGTATCTCCATCAGAGACACTGTAGTAAAGGCCTGTCGAGTCATTGTCGTAGGTGAAACTTATCTTGCCGTCGGGCGAAGTGACCTCATTGGCCGCCGGCCCACTGGTGCAGGATGCCATAGCAAAAACTCCAATGGCGAATGTCAGGGTTGATTTGATTATTTTCATGATTATTTGTTATGCTCTTTCTGGTCGAGTGTTTGTGTGTATACATTTCCGTTATGGTCTGTGGCCTTGACGGTGATGACAGATGTCTCGCTCTCGGGCACGGCATAGAACATGTGTTCGGTAAGGGCGCATCCCATGTAGGGGAACGGGTAGTTCTTGCCATTTGCGACAACATCATCCCAGAGGTTGGGGTCGTGACCGGTGAACCGGGTCATTTCGCCCATGGGTTTGCCGTCTTCAGACCACTCTATCTTCCATGTCGAATCTACATTCCAGATATTTGCCACAACGGCTTCGGGATGCTGGCGTGAGCGTCCGCGGGGATAGAGCTCGAACTGATAGTCTTTGTCACGGCCAAGCACCTTGTAGTACCAGTCGATGTTGTCACCGTCTATCTCATAGATATAATATCCTCCGGGAGTTCCGTCCATCGCCCATTTCGTACACCAGAAGAGGTTTGAAAGCGGTGCATGACAGTGTTCGTAGAGTTTGTCCGACAGGATATAATTTTCGGCATAGTGTTCATGCCCTGACAGGATGTGGGCGTTGTAGGGCTTGAGCATGTCGAAGAGTGTCTGACGGTTGCTGACAACCTTGTGATACGACTCTTTGTTCCACTCCTTGCGGCGTGCCTCGGGAGAGTAGCAGGGTATGTGCTGTGAGATGATAACGGTCGAGCCTTCGGGAACCATTGCGAGATCCTGCTTGAGCCAGTCGAGTTGCTGTTGAGTGTAGTAGCCTGCATAATAGCGGCCCATCCAGTAGACATTGTCGAGCACCACATAGTGGATCTTGCCTCGGTTGAACGAGTAATATGTCGGACCGAAATAGTGGTTGAAGGCTTTGCGCGACTGTTCGTTGGTCGGCACGTCCATCTCGATGTCGTGGTTGCCGCACACGTAGAAGTAAGGGAAATCAGAAGCCGCGATGCTGTTGATCATCCAGGGGAAATATTTGTCTCCTTGTTTGAACTGACCGACAATGTCGCCTAACACGAGTCCTATCGCTCCCTGGCCGGGATATTGTTCGGCGAGGATGTTTTTCATCTCGATTGAGGCGTGTTCGACCTCTTCGAGGTTTGGGTCGAAGTAGACCTGAGGGTCGGCCTGTACGAAAAGTACATGCTTGGTCATGTCGAGGCCTGACTTTTCAAGTTTGAAGTCGTGCTTGAAGCGTCCTTTGTTGTCAGGGTTTATCTCTGCGTAAAGCACAGGCACACCGCCTTCCATCGGCACATTGTAGCCGTCTGGGAGGGTGATGTAGACATATTTGGAGCCGTCGGTGCTCGTCATAGAGTATTTGCCGGACTTGTCTGTGGTCACGAAATTTGTGCCGTCTGTCACAGGAACACCGGCAATCGGTTTGCCGTCGGTGCTGACGACTTTGCCCGATAGATTGATCATGTCAGCGGCCGAAGCACTCATCGTGATGATGAGCGCCATGGCAGCTGATGACAGTATGGTTTTATTCATGAGTTTATGACTTATTTTTTAGGTGTGAGTATTGCGACCCAGCCACCGCCGGGTGCGAGGTGCAGGTTGAGAGTGTCTCCGCTCTTGACGGTAGATGTGGTCAGAGTGTGGTCAGTGGCCTGGCGGTGGGCATTACGGCCGTCGGCCATGGCTTCCATGCTCCACTGTCCTTCGGGCAGGAAATCGAGTTTGAGTTCGAAATCGCGGGGAGTCCAGTCGTTCATCGCTGCCACATACCATTTGTCGCCCTTGCGGCGTGCCATCAGCAGATAGTCGCCTATTTCAGCTTTGATGCCTTTGGTTTCATCCCAGGTTACAGGTATCTGTGCGAGAAATTCGGCGTAGCCGGGAGCTGCGGCATAGTTTGACGGAGAGTCGCAGATCATCTGTAGCGGGCTTTCAAACACCACAAACATGGCGGCCTGGTGGGCACGTGTGCCGAGTGTCATCGGATGACCCCAGTTGCCGGCGTAGTCTTCGCGGGTGGCGTTGAGCACAGAGCCCGGTGTGAAGTCCATCGGGCCTGCAAGGTTGCGGATAAACGGCAGCATCAGGTTGTGGTCGGGAGTGACTGCCGCGTCCCATCCTGTGCCGGCGCCTTTGTTGTATTCGTTGCCGAGAACGCCCTCGAATGTCAGCACGTTGGGATATTTGCGCTGCATGCCTGAAGGTTTGTATGCTCCGTGGAAGTCAACGACGAGTTTATGGTCGGCCGCCGATTTGCCGACAGCGTCATAGAAGTTGACCATCTCCTGGTCCGAACGGTCCATGAAGTCGATTTTCACGCCCTTCGCACCCCATTTCTCGTAGATGTCAAATGTGCCGTCAATGTCGAGTGCAAGCGGGTTCCAGAGCGCCCAGAGGACGACGCCTACGCCTTTTTCGTTGCCATATTTGATGATTTCCTCAACGTTGACTTCGGGTTTGTAATGCTTGATATCGAGAGTTCCGGCCGACCATCCTTCATCGAGAAGGATGTATTCGAAGCCGTGTTTGGCTGCGAAATCAATAAATTTCTTGTAAGTGGCTGTGTTGACACCGGCTTCGAAATCGATGTCCGGACCATAGAGGTTGAGGTTTGACCACCAGTCCCATGAGATGCGGCCAGGTTTAACCCATGAAGCGTCGCCGATTACTGAAGGTGCTGAAAGTTGCCATGCAAGATAGTTCTCAAGCAGTCCGGCATCGTCGGGGCTGACCATGACGATGCGCCAGGGCAGACTGCGTTTGCCTGTTGTCTTGGCGATGTAGGGGTAGAGGTCGAGCACGACTTCTGTGCGGTCGCTGCCCCAGCCCTCTTCAGGTGTTTTCATTCGTTTTTCCTTGATGATGCGCGGGAAGACGCCTTTGAGTTCGTCGCTCGATGTGCCTTCAAGGAAAAGGTTCGAATAGTCATAGACCGAAGCCTCGGTGACTACAACGCGTGTGCCTGACGGAGTCTGCATGTAGATCGGCAGATAACCCGGCATGTCGGTTGTGATAGAGTCGAGGGGCAACTGTTTGAACGTCGACTCCTGTGATGACATGTAGTTGTGGCGCATGGCGTAGGTAGGCCAATAAGCGCTGGTGCCGTCGGGCATGATGAAGTCGGCTGTCTCTGAATTGACGGTCATTTCGCCCGGACGGGAGGTCACGAAACGGTAGGCGGCACCGTTGTCATAGACTCTGAATTCGACAGAATAGTCTCCGGCCATCTTCAGTGTCAGCTCGTTGTAGTTGTCACGGACGTTGCTGAATTTTGTCGGCACTTCGGCCGTGAGCATTTGGTCGACACTGCGGCGCGAAGCTTTTTTCACTTTGGGATTTACTCCCGGCTGTACTTTGGCACCCTCGATGTCAAGACCGATTGCTGATGGTGCGACCAGCGTTTCACCATTTCGTGAAACACTCCAAGTCAGTGTTTTGCCTGTTTCTACATTCACTGTGATGAGCTTGTCGGGAGAAACGACAGTGTAGCTCCCTGCATAGGAAGCTACACTCGTTGCTGCGATAAGCCCAAGAACAAAGGTTATTTTCTTCATGGGTTGTTAATATATTTGTTAATTGATTTATTCCTCGCTTGGCGTGCCTTCATAACGCTGTATGCCGTCGAGAGTGGCATTCCAGAGATTGAAATTGTTGACATGTGAGAGTTCGAAGTTCATATAGCCGTCTGTGTGCTTGAGGCAGAGATATGTCGCGTCAGACTGAGCCTTGAAGTTGTTGCCGTAGGCATAGGCGGCGATTGATCCGTAGCACTTGCAGGCGTCCATGATATAGTCGTTCCATGTGTTGACGAAGTATTCGACATTCCAGTTTGTCGCAGGATTGTCTTTTTTCCATACAGCCTCGGCGTAAGCTCCGGTGATGAACACATCGAGATATTCGGCGAAACCTGTCTTGCTGTAGGTATCGGTGTAGGCTATGCCTGATGGTTTATAGCGTTGGCTTGCCCAGTTCTGGCCGACATTGTAGCGGTTGACCCAGTCTGCGCCAGCCCAGAGGTGGATCTCGCAGTCGGGATTGATGGCTTTGGCCGTGTCATGCACACGTTTGATAAGGTTGGTGACCGTCATCGAGCGGAATTCAATCCACTTGGCAAACTTCGGACCGACACCGCCGGTGGCTGTGACGATTTCTGTGTGGTGAGGAGCAGGTTCGCCCCAGTATTCGGCATATCCTCGCATATTGTCATCGCTCATGCCAAACCATCCGCCTTCGTTGTTGGCGTAACGGCAGTAGTCGAGGCTGATGCCTTTGAGCTTGGGATATTTGGTCACGACTTCCGACACCACTGACAGCAGGAGATCCTGTACCTCAGTATACATCGGGTCGAGCATAGTGACGGCCTGAGCCTCTCTGTAGCCCGGTTCGCCTTCGGTGTCGTCGGTGATGGGCACGAGTTTATATTGGTCGCGGGTATCACTTCTCACCTGCACCTTGCTTTTCCACTCTGACCAGTTGTCAAACACAAAACCTTGCTTGACTCCGTTTGACTGCATACCCCAGCCCATTGCGCCGATTGACCCGACGACATCGATGCCGAGTTCCTCACATTTTTCGAGGAAATATCCGAGATAGTCGTCATAGTCGCGCTCGACGGTGAGGTCGGCAAAGGTGTTGCAGTAGGGTAGGATATCGCTCTTATAGAGGGCATATCCGTTGCCGGGCTTGATGTCAAGATATATCAGGTTCATGCCATAGTTCTTGATTTTCTTAAGTTCGGCGTCAATATTCTGCTTCGAGGCCAGTTTGATGAAGTTGGCGTGGCAGTCAATCCACATGGCCTTGGGCTTGACCTCTTTTTCCGAGGGAGTATAAGAGGGAACCGGTGGTTCGGGAGCTTCGGCAAAGGGGTCGAATTTGTCATTGTCGGAGCAAGATGCAAATCCGGCAGCTGTGAAAGCTGCAATTGCCCAGATATATTTTTTCAGTTTCATCTTTTCGTAGGATTATTTAGTGATAACGGAGATTGGAGAATGGAAATTGTAGTTGTCTGTCATTTTTGGCGCTTGCTTATTCAAAGCATGTGACTTTATATTTGAACGCGCCCTGGCGGTCAATCCAACCGATCCAGTAGGCAGCGCACTCGCTTTCGTCCCAATACCAGTCGCCGGAAGCTCCGAAGCTCCACGATGCGTTGACCGAGAAGTCATATTCGGCGCCTTCGATGCGTGTGTTGAGGTCGTCGGCGTCAATGAGAGTGTTACACCACCACCAGCCTGTGCCGTTCATAAGCATCACATAGTTGTGTCCGTTGATCGGCATGCATGATACATAGGGGCGGCGTGCTCCGGTGCGGGCGAGTGACGAGCCTGTGCCGACCCACCAGTCGTGGAAACCACCTGATCCTGTGCTCTGGAGCACCATGGGCATGATGGCATTGGTGCGACCGCCAAAAGTGTTGTGGTAGACTTTGATTGTGTTGTTGCCTGAGCCTTCGTTGTCACCGACGATATAGTCGGGGTTTGACTCAGCGCTCATCGGTGAGATCATCTGGAAGCCTCCGCAGTCTGTGCTGGCATAGTTTGTGGCGATTTTTTCGGTCGACACAATCTGGCCCCCTTCGAGGTGGACGATGAAGTGGTTGCCTTCAGCCGAGCGGGGAGCACCGCAGGCTATGTTGGCTGTGCCTTTGAGGTCACCGCTTATCTGGATATAGTTTGCGCCGTCGGCAAACGAACCGAGGTTCTCAGCCACGGAGCCGAGCAGTTTTGGCTCTGATGTCGGGTTGTCCCAGGTGTAGATGTCAGTAGACCCTGACGCTTTTACAACGGTTGCCGCCATCACGCCGTTCCAGTCAGAAGAGATGGCTTTGATAGTCTGATAAGCTTTGATTTTTTCAGATGCTGACGCTGTGGCAGGCACGATAGAGCCTAAGTTCAAGGCTCCGGCATATGAAAAGTCACTTGCATTGTAGACACGGATGCCATATTCTGTAGCCTTCGATAGGATGACATCTTCCTTGGTGTCGATCGGATTGTCAAACTTCGGATCGGTATACTGGCGACCCATGATGACGATGTGGTCATGGCCGCAGAATGCGATATAGCCGTTGATGTCACCGTAGAGACGTGAGTCGCTCAGGTTGAAGTTGGCGCGTTCGCCCGGATAACCGAGGTCGGTGAATATTTTCTCCAGCTGGAAGTTGCCGAGTGTCGCACCGTCGCCGTATGGCAGGTTGTCTGTAAGACCGTGGGTCACTACATAGGTGCGGCTGGTCTTGCCGTCTTCTGATGTCACAGTATATTTCACACCGCCTTCGACTGTGAAATCCTGTGGGGTTGTCGGGTCGGGAGTGACCGATGCGCCTTTAGACAGGCAGAACTTCAGTACGGCATCTTTAAGCACGACATTAGGATCGACGATGGGATTGAGCTGTATATAGATCGTGTCGTTGGACATGCGCGACTTATACTTGGTCTTGACGCCGTTTTCATCGACATATTCCACATAAGGACAGTCGATCTTGTTGGTGCAGATGATAAACGCCTGCTGGCCGTCGATCGTAAACATGTCGTCATCCTTACATGATGACATGGAGCTCGCGATTGCGGCTGCCGCGCAGGTTGAGAAGATTATCTTATTTAGTTTCATAGTGATTGTCATTTAAGGATGTTGATTATTCATAAAATCCCATGATACGGTATTTACGCACCTTGCCGACACCTGATTTAACACCGACAACGATGCCCTCGGGTTTTTCGACGGGGTCGATGTTCTGCAGGCCTGAAAGTGATGGTGTGATGCTCTCGTCCCATGTGAGGGTAGCGCGGAGATAGACGCGGGTCAGGTCAAAGTCTTCGCGCTGCTCCTGGCTCACGACAAAGGTGATGACACCTGAGCCGCCTTCGGCTTGCTCTGCGGTGAAGCCTTTGTCGAGGAGCTCTCCGTTTCTGTCATACTCGAAGATTGTGCCTGTGATCGACGAGGCGTCGTTTGTGCGTCCGTTCATGCAGACCATGGCGGAGATGAAGTTGTCGGTGTGGACAAATTCAGGATCGGCCTCAGCACAACCATAGAGTCCGAAGGTCATGATTGCGATGGCCAGAGCGATTATATTTGATTTCAAGATTTTCATTTCTGTGTAAACTGGGTTTGATAGTTTGTCTTAATTACCATCCGGGGTTGTTGGTGCAGAGTTTGTTGTTCGAACGCTCTGACAAGGGGATGGAGAAATAATCATAACGCTCGGGATAGATGCGGGTCGAACCGGCGTCGCAGTCTATCTTTTCATAAGTGAATGAGCTGCCCGAAGCAGTGATTTTCACTCCGTGGGCCATCTGGCCGCCAATCATGCCGCCGGCAAGACCCCATCGACGGAGATCCCAGAAACGGAGACCGTCGCAGACAAGTTCTTTGGCGCGTTCGTCACGGATGAGTTTCATGAATGTTTCGAGAGTCGGCACGTCTGCGATTGTCTTTTCGGGAAGGTGGACGCGGGTGCGGAGACGGTTGATGCATCCGAGAGCCTTCTCACGGTTGCCGACAAAATCAAGCTGCACATAGGCTTCCGCTTGATTGAGAAGCACTTCGCCATAGCGCATGATCGGGTCGGGAACCCAGCTGCGGTCCATCGACTCTACGAAGTTGAGGTTGTCTTCCTGAGCATATTTGCGGAAGAAATAACCTGTGCAGGTTTTGCCTGCGGTCGACCCCGTTTTGGCAAATTCCTTGAAGCCGTCTACGCCGCCTTCGTAAGCCTGGATTGTGCGGCCGCGCCAGCTTGCTCCGTTATAGAGTATTGTTGCCTGGAAACGTTCCTCGCGGTCGCTGAATGGGTCGCTGTGGTTTGTCGACCATGTCGACCAGCTGAATTCTGTGCCGTCTTTCCATTCATAGAGGTCTGCGAGTTCGGCTGTGGGCTGGTGCTCGGCATAGGCGCCTCCACCGTTGATGCTTGCATCACCGCCGGGGCTGACGAAGTTGTCCCAGAGGTGATAGAGGTTTGCATTGCCTTTGAGATATTCGATTGCAAAAAGAACCTCAGGCGACGAGACAGCGTCGGTCGAAAGAAGATGGGCGAAGTCGGAGTCGAGGTCGACGCCTGTACATTTGCCGCATTTCTCGGCTGCATCTGCCGCGACTGTCCAGTTCTTGGCAAACAAGGCGATGCGCGAGAGAAGTCCGTAGGCAAACTTTTTGGTGGCGCGTCCACGAAGCCATGTCGCTGAATTCTCATCAGGCAGGTTTTCGGCAGCGAAGGTCAGTTCGTCGAGGATATATTTGTATGTTTCCTCTTCTGTGGCGCGTGCCATCGGGATATCTGAATCTATGGCGCCGTCGCTGACACCGTTTGACCCGGAGTTCTCTGTGCGCAGCACGACACCACCGTAGACCCTCGCGAGCATAAAGAATGAGTAGGCGCGGCAAAGACGGATTTCAGCTTCGCGTGTTTTGACAACGTCTTCGCCGAATTTAGCACCGAAGGTGCGCAGCCCGCGCAGGCAGATGTTGGCTGTGCGGATACGGCTATATTGTGCGTCCCAGCACTCAAACGGGCCGGCGCCGTGTTCGCCTGTGGTCAGACCTTGAAGCAGGAAGGAGTTGTAGGCGTGACCGTATTGGTCCCATGATCCGGATTTGGAGATGTCTGAGAAACTGTCCCAGAAGTGGCTGCGGCTGCCTTTGAGCTGGGTGTCGTCAGTAAATATTTTATATGAGGCGGTGATATATGCGTCGGCAGCCTCTACGCTGCTCCATATTGCCGCGTCTGACAGAACGTCTGTGCGGTTGACATCAAGAGTGTCGTCGCATGAGGTCATTGATGCGCCGGCAACGGTGAGGGCAACGAGTCTGATTATGTTTTTTATTGTCATGATATCGGATGATTAGAATGCAACATTAAGACCGAAGGTATAGGTGGCTGACTGGGGATAGTAGCCGTTGAGCACCGATGGACTTTCGGGATCGACATATTTGAAGTGGCTCAGTGTCCAGATGTTTGAACCTGCTACATAGACATTGACTGCCGAGAAGGGTGTCTTCTGCAGGATGTGGCCCGGCAGGTTATATCCTATCTGGATGTTTTTCAGACGGAGATATTCGCCGTTGACAACCCACCAGTCTGATACCCATGCGTTGTTGAAACGCGGCACGGTCGAAAGACGGGGATACTTGGCGTCGGTATGTTCGGGAGTCCATGCGCCTTCAATCAGATATTTAGGAGAGTTGCCTGTGCCGAATGAGCTTGTGAAGACGGTCGATGCCGTGGTGCCGTTGTCATAGACACCCTGAAGCTGATAGTCGCAGTGGGTGACACCCTGCCACAGGGTGGTGAGGTAGAAGTCCTTGTAGTTGAGGTCGATGTTAAACGAGAAGTTGATTTCAGGCACCTGGCCATAGCCGATTTTGACATAGTCGTGTTCGCTCGAGATGATGCCGTCACCGTTGACATCGAGATACTTGATGTCGCCGAGAAGAGTCTCGCCTGATGGTGCGATAGGATAATTGTCGATTTCTTCCTGTGTCTGGAAGAGCCCGAGTGTCTTGAAGCCATAGCGGGCACCGACGGGCTGGCCTAACACACCGCGGTAGTTGGGATGGTTGTCGGAAATCTTGCGTTTCAGGATTTTGTTGCGGGCAAATGAGAATGAGCCGCGGACGTGGTAGCTGAAGTCGCGGGTCACGTTGAGCTGATGGTTAAGCGTGATTTCAAAACCGCGGTTGTCAACAGCTCCGGAGTTTGATTTCGATGGATAATATCCGCCGAGTGAGCCGGGATAGATGCCGCTCGACGACTCGAGGATGTCTGTGGTCTTCTTGTAGAAGACATCGATTTCACCTGTGAGTTTGTGGCGGAAGATGTCGAAGTCGACACCGAAGTTATAAGTCTTGGTGTGTGCCCATGTCAAAGCGCGGAAAGCGTAGACCGGATCGGTGTAATACTGTGCATAAGCCGAGCCTCCGAGCACATAGCTGTTTGTCGCCTTGGCAAATGTGTTGTTATAGAGGAAGGCTGTCACATTGTCTGAGCCTTGTTCACCGAAGCTTGCGCGGATCTTCAGGAATTCGATCCAGTCAACGTCTTCGAGGAAGCTTTCGCGTGAGATGGCCCAGCCGGCTGATACCGACGGGAAGGTGCCCCAGCGGTTTTCGGGTGCGAACACATATGAACCGTCGCGGCGGATAGCTGCCTCGAGGAGATATTTGCTGTCATAGTCATAGTTGACACGGAATGCATATGACGACATGCCCGTGTGCTGGAAGCTGCCCTGAGGTTCGGCGACGTTGTCCTTGCGGTTAGGCGCGATTGTGATATCTACAGGGAAGTCGCTGATATAGCCTTTGCCCTGGGCATAAAGCATGTCGGTATAGTTCTTCTGCTTTTCGAGGAAAGCGAGGACGCCGACAGAGTGTTTGCCGAAGGTGCGGTTGTAGGTGATCGCCGGACGGAACTGCCACATCCAGCCGTTGTTGCCGATGCGGTTGAGTGTGCGGTCCATGCCGAGGCCATAAGATGTTTCTTCTTTAGGTGCGGCCGAAGGATCTGAGTTGCTGAACGCAAGCACTTTGTAGCCCTGGGTGAATTCGCGTGACTCCTGATGGTTGTAGTCATAGGCAAAGAATGCCGACACTTTCAGGCCTTTGAGATACTCCCAGAGGTCGGAGAAGTCATATTCCAGACGGAATGTGGAGTTGAATATCCATTTGTCAACTTTAAAGTAACCGGGTTTTTCAAGAGCTGCGAGAGGATTGACGTTGATGGCGTCGCCTTCTTTCCATGCGAGTGTCTGACCGTTCCACTCTTTCTTGATGATAGGAGCTGTGTTTGCGGCCTGGCGCACGGGGTTGATCTCAAACTGCTTGTTGAATGTCGCGCTTCCCGGAGCCTCGCTGTGGGTCTTCACGCCGCCCATGTTGACAGCGAAAGTGAGGTTCTTGGCAACCTTGATGTCGAGGTTGGCGCGGGCGTTGATGCGGCTGTAGTCGGTTTTCTTGATAGTGCCCTGTTGCTCCATGTAGCCGATAGATGTGTAGTAGTTGACGCGGTCGGTCGAGCCTGCGGCTGATACGTTATGCTGCTGCATGAAACCTGTGCGGAAGATTTCGTCAAACCAGTCGGTCTCACCCCATGGGCTGTCGGGATCGTTGGCAAAGACTTTCTGCTGTATGTCGGCTGTATAGATGGGGGCGAAGCCGTCCATCATGAGGGCTTTGTTCTTATAGTACATGAATTCCGATGCGTTGAGGAATTCGGGGAAGGCTGTGTTGCGCATGGCTGACACCGAACCGGCGTAGCTGATTTTGGGTGCGCCCTGGCCTTTCTTGGTTGTGACGAGGATCACACCGTTGGCACCGCGAATACCGTAGATCGAGGCAGCGGCGTCTTTCAGCACCGACACAGACTCTACGTCGTTGGGGTTGACAAGGTTGATGTCGCGTTCGACGCCATCGACGAGCACCAGCGGCGAGTGGCCTTCGAAGTCGCTGATGCCGCGGATGTAGAGAGCCGAGCCGTCAGAGCCGGGCTGTCCTGACTGCTGGAGTGAGGTCATGCCGCTCACTTTACCGGTGAGAAGGTTTGACATATTCTGCATCGGAGCCTTGAGCAGTTCTTTCGAACCTACGGCCGACACCGATCCGGTGAGCGAGCCTTTGCGTTGGACGCCATAGCCGACAACGACCATTTCATCGAGCATCTCAGCGTCGGGAGCAAGCTTCACAAGGATGTCGCTGCGGCCGTCGAGAGCCACTTCCTGAGCCTTGTAGCCGACGTATTTGACAACGATGTGGGCCTTGAGGTCGGGCACTTTGAGAGTGAACTTGCCATCGATGTCGGTGATGGTGGCAACCTTGCTGTCGCTCTTAAGAGAGACCGAAGCAGAAATCAAAGGTTCGCCTTCTTCGTCAAGCACTGTTCCTGTCACCTGCGTCTGGGCTGCGGCCCATAGTGCCGGAAAACAACACAATGCCAAGACCAGAAGCCTTAAAATTGCAAATTCTGTTTTCTTCATGTTGGTTTTTTGTTTTAGGGTTGGTATTTAGGTTTGTTAGTCAGTTTATCAGTAGTTGTCTTGTTCGGTTTCAGATTCGTATTTGTCTATGCCTTCAGCTGTTGCATCCCATTTGTTGCCGTAGTTGGTGTGGGATAGCTCGAAGTTGATATATCCTTCGGTATGTTTCAGACATAGATATGTGGCGTCAGTCATTTGCGACGGGGTGAGGGCATAGGTGGCGATAGAGCCGTAACATCTGCAGTCTCCCATGAGATAGTCGGGTGTGGTCTTGCAGAAATTCTCGACGCTCCATGCGCTGCCGGCGGGGGCATCTTCAATCCAGACGTTCTCGGTGTAGGCTCCGGTAATGAAGACATCGAGCAGGTCTGCAAATCCTGTACGGCTGTAGGTGTCGGTGTAGGCAAAGCCCCAGGGTTTGTAGTTCTTGCTTGCCCAGTTCTGGCCGACGCTGTAGCGTGATGTCCATTCGGCTGACGCCCACAGCTGCAATTCACATTCCGGACGGATCGACTTGACGGTCTGTCTGATTTTGCCGAGTAGTTCGGTGATCAGTGCCGAGCGGTATTCAATCCATTTGGTGAAGCAGTCGCCGACTCCGCCTTCCGCCGTGACTACGTCGAGGTGATGGGGAGCCGGTTCGTTCCAGTATTCGGCATATCCCTTGAGGTTGGCCTCGCCCATGCCATACCATCCGCCTTCGTTATTGTTATAACGCAGATAGTCGAGGCAGATGCCTTTGAGCTTGGGATATTTGGTGACAATTTCGCCAACGGTCTTAAGGATCAGTTCCTGGACTTCAGGAAAGACCGGGTCGAGCAACGCGAGAGGCTGCGAGAGATCGTCGGTTATGGGGACTATAAGGTCAGGGTTGTTCTCGTCGCTGCGCACCTGCACTTTGTCGCCCCACTTGTCCCATTGGTCAAATATGAGTCCCTGTCTGACACCGTTGCGCGTCTGCACTCCCCAGCATGTAGCGCCCATCGACGCTACGACATCGAGTCCGATGGCCTCGCATCTTTCGAGGAAGTAGCCGAGATAGTCGTCATAGTCGCGGGTGACGCTTTTGTCTCCGAACACATCGCAGTAGGGCAGAAAATCGCTGCGGTACATGGCATAGCCGTTCGATGTCTTTACGTCGAGATAGACTGTGTTCATGCCGTGAGACTTGATCTTGTTAAGTTCTTCATCGATGGCCGCACGGGTGGTGAGGCGCTCGAAGTTGGCTTCGACGTCGATCCACATCGCCTTGAGCTTGCCCTTCGGTTCTGACCGTGGGGTAAACTCAATCTTTGCAATTTCGCCTGTCGGTATTTCGACCTTGGTACCGCCGGTCATGCTGATCGAGACCGTGTGGTCCTGAGCTTTGACCGGTGCGCATAGCAATGCCGACGCAGCGATGACGCAGATGTAAGCGGAGAATTTCATGGTCGCCCTTTAGTCTTGTTTCGTGGCCTCGGCTTCATATTCCTTGATGCCCCGGCGGATTTCATCCCATTGGTTGCGGTTGATGACATGGACGATATCAAAGACCATGAGGCCTTCGCTGTTTTCGAGGCAGCATTTCACGGCGTTGGTCAGATTGTGGACATCGCATGTGTCGGCTGAATGATTGATCGATTGGATGGATCCGATCACGTGGCAGTCGCCCATGATGATTGAATCTGCGCGGTTGAGGGCATATTCGATTGACTCGTTGTCGTCAGGTCCATAGACGCGTTCGAGATAAGCGCCGACAATGAAGTTGTCGAGATATGGAGCAAAACCTGCCTGCTGATAGGCGTCGGTGCCGTAGTCATATTTTTTGCACCACTCGCTGCGGGGGCTGGCCCAGTTCTGGCCATTCTTCTGGATGGCGTGGATCCAGGAACCCGCCCAGTAGTTGAGCTCTACGTCGGGCTTGATTGAATCGACGGTCTCGCTTACGGTGTGGACAAAGTCGCAGATGATGCCGGCTCTGAATGCAAGCCAATCGTTGTAGTGCTTGCCTGGCACTATGTTGCCCTCGCTGTCATAGGTGAAGATGTCGGCGGGGAAATTCTCCACTTGACCGCCGATATATTTTTCAAACGCCTCGCGGGTCTCCGGTGAGAAGTCGCTGGCTTCGTCGGGAAAACGGCAGTAGTCGAGGGCAAGGCCGTCGATGTCATAGTTGCTGACAATCTCTTTGAGGATTGAAAGGGCATAGTCGCGTGAGTCCTGACGCACGGGGTTGAGGAATGCGCCTACTTTCTTTGAGTTGTTGCGTATGTCGTCCATTGTGCCGTCGGGAAGATACTCGATGCATGTACGGCCGTCGAAAGTGCTGTCTTCATAGACAAGTCCGTCGTGCCACCATGGCGAACCGATGGGGAAGATACACGCCGAAGCGGTGACTTTCAGTCCGAGGCGGTGGGCTTCGTCGGTGACATATTTCAGATAGTCCCAGTCGCGGATGACTTCCAAGCTGTCTACCTTGGTGAGCTCGGGGACAATGGCGCTTTTATACATGACTTTGCCTCTGATTGGCTTGACATCGACGACAACGATGTTGAAACCTGTCTCTTTGGCTTTCTCAAGATAGTGGGTTATGGAGTCTTTTGTGGCGAAACGGTCAAAATTGGCTTCACCGCACATCCACAGATACTTTGGCTTTTCGTTTGCCACGGTTTCAGACTTGTCAGAGCATCCTGTGAATGCATTCAGCGAGAGAAGTCCAACTGCTGCTGACAGAAAAAGACGAGTTAGATTAGCTTTTAGCGTCATGGATTTGATTGAGGAAGAGTGATTTAATGCCGTACAGGCGGTTTAGGAACAGAAATTTGTTTAAAATTGGTTTTGGTTTCGCAAACTTACTTAAAATTTATGAAACCACATAATTAAGTTCCATAAATTTTAAAAAGTACAGACAGATAAGATCCCGAAGAGCAACTCTCCACAAGATTAGGATGGGAAAATGGAAGATGCATAAGTACAAAATGTTGTTGAGGGGGATGGTTATACAGAAGAACAGAAGGACAGAGAGTTGTGTTGAGGGGGGATGATGAGACAGAAGAACAGAAGGACAGAGAGTTGTGTTGAGGGGGATGATGAGACAGAAGAACAGAAGGACAGAAAGTTGGGATCGGTGAACGGTGGAGACAGAGACGTGAGAACGAAGGGCTAATGGGTTTAATATGCGTTTAAACCGTGGGGTTTTATATATTTCTGCCCGTTTGTTCTGTCATGTAATATGTTATTATGTCTCGACTTAGCGAACATTCTTTGCTCTCATGCCTGTTGATTTAATGGTGTCAGTGATTTTGGCTAACGCTCAAATTTATGGTTTCGCAAGGCGATATTTACGTTTTATTTGAATTTTATTCGATCCAAAATTTATTAGCAATCCATTATCAATGCCGGTTGCAGTCAGGTAGTTTACAAGCTGGACTTCGTGGAAAACATTGAGACTTTCTATAGCCTTTAGTTCAATGATTACTTGTCCTTCAACTATAAGATCCGCTCGAAATTCTCCCACAATCACGCCTTTAAAATATACTTTAATAGGCACTTCAGCCTCTACGTCCAGTCCTTGCGATTTGATTTCGTGAATAAGCGCATTTTTATATACACTTTCTAAAAACCCTGACGTTAGTTCAAGTCTTACATCATAAGCACATTGTACAATACGTGCTATTAAATCTTCAATATCCATAATGGTTGTGTTTTTCGAAAGTATACGCCTTCATATCCTTTAACCCTTTTGTTCTTATGTCCTTCTGTCTTAATAATTACTCTTAGATATTTAATGATTCGTCTGTTCTTATGTTCTTCTGTCTCAATAATGGCTTAGATGTTTATTGACACCTATGTTTTTCTGTCTGTTGACGCTTGTGGGGTGATTGGATTTATAGGTCAGATTGCGTTCAAGTTGATGACGGTCTGAAGGATATCGACGGCTGTCTCGATGTTTTCGACGTCAGATATGGCGAAACTGCGTCGGCCGTTGCGCTCGCGGATTTTCACCCGTTTCGGGTTTTGCTGTAGATAGTTGAGCAGACGTCCGAACATCGGCGACTGGTAGTAGGCCACGTTGTTGTCTCCGACAAAATAGAGATACATCACAGATTGGCGGATATTGACTTTCTCGATGCCGAGCTGACGCGCAAGACGGCGCAGACGCGGGATGCGGAGCAGTTCGATGGTCTCGGGTGGCACTTTGCCGAAGCGGTCTTCGAGCCGATCGCGGAAGGCCTTCAGGTCGAGTTCGCGTTCGATGCTGTCGAGTTCCTGATATAGGGATATGCGTTCGCTTTCCTGTGGCACGTACCACGACGGCAACAGAAGTTCAAGGTCGCTCTCGATGACGCAGTCGGCCACATATTCCGCTCCGTCTCCGTCTTTGACCACTGTGTCTGTCTCGGCCGTCAGCACACCGCCGAACTCTTCGGTACGCAGTTCCATGACAGCCTCTTTCAGTATCTTTTGATATGTCTCATAGCCCAGGTCTGCGATAAATCCGCTCTGTTCGGCTCCGAGAAGGTTGCCTGCGCCGCGTATGTCAAGATCTTGCATGGCGATGTGGATGCCGGCTCCGAGATCAGAGAAACTTTCGATGGCCTGAAGGCGTCGTCGTGCCACCGGCGTCAGGGGCAATCCTTGAGGAACGGTGAGATAGCAGAAAGCCTTGCGGGCGCTGCGGCCCACGCGGCCTCTCAACTGATGGAGCTCGCTCAATCCGAAATTCTGGGCGTTGTTGACGATGATGGTGTTGACATTGGGCATATCGACACCGCTTTCGACAATTGTGGTCGCGAGCAGGACATCATAGTCGTGGGCTGCGAAATCGGTGATGGCTTTTTCGAGCTTTTCGGGCGGCATCTGGCCGTGGCCTATGACGACGCGGGCATCAGGCACAAGACGGTGGATCATGGCTTCAAGCTCGTGAAGCCCTTCGATGCGGTTGTTGATGAAAAACACCTGGCCGTTGCGCGACAACTCGAAGTTGATGGCTTCGCTGACTATGTCGTCGCTCAGGGCTGTGACGGAGGTAACGATGGGGTAGCGGTTGGCGGGAGGGGTGTTTATGGCCGAGAGGTCGCGCGCGCCCATAAGCGAGAACTGCAAGGTGCGGGGAATGGGGGTGGCGCTCATGGTGAGCGTGTCGATATTGACTTTGAGCTGTTTGAGCTTTTCTTTGACAGCGACACCGAATTTCTGTTCCTCATCGATCACAAGCAGGCCGAGATCCTTGAACTTGACACTTTTGCCGATCAGTTTATGGGTGCCGATGATGATGTCGATTTTTCCTGCTTCGAGGTCGGCGAGTATCTCTTTGACTTGTTTGGGTGAACGTGCACGCGACAGATAGTCGACACGCACCGGAAATTCTTTGAGACGTTGGCTGAAAGTGTGATAGTGCTGATAGGCGAGCACAGTCGTCGGAACAAGCACTGCCACTTGCTTGCCGTCGGTGGCCGCTTTGAAGGCCGCGCGTATGGCGACTTCGGTTTTGCCGAAGCCTACGTCGCCGCATATTAGGCGGTCCATCGGCCGTGGGCTCTCCATGTCGGCCTTGACGGCCTGGGTGGCCGTGAGCTGGTCGGGAGTGTCTTCATATATGAACGAGGCCTCGAGTTCATGCTGCAGATAGCTGTCGGGCGCAAATGCATGGCCTTTTTCCTCCTTGCGTGCGGCATAAAGCTTGATGAGGTCGCGGGCTATGTCTTTGAGTTTCGACTTGGTGCGCTCCTTGACCTTGTTCCATGCGCCCGAACCTATGCGGTCGATTTTGGGCGGAACGCCTTCTTTGCCACGGTATTTCGACAGTTTGTGAAGTGCATGGATAGACACGAAGATGATGTCGTTGTTTTTGTAGACGAGTTTGATCATCTCCTGGGTGCGGCCGCCGACATCTGTGCGCAGCAGTCCGGCAAATGTGCCGACCCCATGGTCGACATGGACTATATAGTCGCCGACCTCGATCTGACTCAATTCTTTGAGCGACATCGCGAGTTTGCCCGACCGGGCGCGGTCGCTCTTGAGGGTGTATTTATGGAAACGGTCAAAAATCTGATGATCTGTGAAAACGCAGATCCTGGTGCTGTGGTCGACAAAACCTTCATGGAGTGTCGTCTCGATGGGCGTGAACTCTATTTTGTCTCCTCTGTCGGCAAAAATAGCGCGGAGCCGGTCAAACTGGCGTTCGTTGTCGCTGAGGATATAGAGCGTGTAGCCGTCGTCGAGCAGACGGCGGAACGACTCTGAGATAAGGTCGAAATTCTTGTGATATATGCCCTGCGGACTACATCCGAAATCAAGTGTGGCTCCGGCCATCCGGCTTATGGTCGAGGCTGAGGTGAATTCGAAAAGTCTGAACCCGTTGAGTTTTTTCTCAAACATCGCGGCGTCGACAACCTGCTCCATGGCTTTTGAGTCGCCTTCGTCGGCGATCATGGCGCTTTGAGAGAATTCTTCGGATGCAATCGCCTGAATGCGGCTGACCATTAATCCTCTGTCGCGTGTGAATATCAGTGTCGACGGTGAAATGTAGTCGAGCAGCGACTCTCCGCGCGAGTGGGATGCGACGTTTGAGGTGATTGATATTTCGTCAAAACGCTGTTCCGAGAGCTGGGTCTCGACATTGAACGTGCGCAACGAGTCGATTTCATCTCCGAAAAAGTCGATGCGGTAGGGCAATTCGTTCGAATAACCGAAAATGTCGAGAATCGAGCCTCGGACCGCAAATTGCCCCGGCTCATAGACATAGTCTACTTCGCAGAAGCCGTTGTCGCGAAGCCATTTTTCGACATCGGTGAGGTCGTGGGCCGAGCCTTTTGTGAAATTGATGGTGTGTGCGGCAATGGTCTTGCGGGTGGCGACCCGTTCGGCAAGTGCCTCGGGATAGCTCACCACAAATCGCAGTTTGCCCTCCGACGCTATGCGGTTGAGCGTTTCGGTGCGGAGCACTCGCGCGGCTTCATCGACCTGTCCGTATTTGATGTCGCGCTTATAGCCCGAAGGCAACATTGACACTGCGTCTTCGCCTAAAAGGCGCGTGAGATCGAAGTAGAGATAGCCGGCGTCGTCGGCCGAGTCTCCGACGACGAGCACAGGCTCGCGCTCGTCGAGGGCGCTGAGCGTGACAGCCACTGACGATCCGGCCAGGCCGTAGATGATGCCCTCATGGCCTTTGACCAGTCCGGCAAGTGCTTTTTTGCGGGTGGCGGTCATGAAGATCGCCCGGAGTTGGTCGATTGTCATTTGATCTTCAGGATGCTGTTATATCGCTGTCGGTCTGTGAGCACTGCGCGTGCCGAGTCTACGTCGGGATCACCGCCGCTGACTGCGCGACGGGTCAGTTCGGCCTCTGAAAAATATCGGTCGGCAATCTCATTGTCGAGTATTTCGACGATCGCCTTGCGGTTGAAATCGAGGTCATGGCCGAGGTCATGGCGGAGCATTGCTTCGAGACGGTCAAACTGGGCGGACACGCTGTCGTTCATATAGCCTTCGGTCTGAGCAGCTTCGCGCAGAAACTTGATGCCGCTCTCACACATGCGGTCATATTTGAAACGATCGGGATCGACAAAGTTCTTGAATGACTCGAAGATGCTGTCCGTCACCACAAATTCGCGTGGATCGCCGATCGAGTTGCTGTCATGGGCGGCCGCATAACGGTTGGCGAAATCAAACGACCAGAAGTCGTTGACGATGTTATAGAGCATGCGGTTGCCCTCGGGCACCGGCACTTTGATGTCGGGGGTGATGCCTCCGCCGTCGCGCACCTCGCGGCCTCTCGATGTCAGGAAGACGTTGGTGAGACTGTCGGGTATGCGGGTCACACGGCCGTTTTCGTCGCGGTGGCTATAGTCGATGGCTTGTATCAGACGGCCGCTCGGGATATAGTAGCGGGCTACGGTCACCTTGAATATGCCGTCGTAGGGCACAGGTCGGGTGTGCTGCACAAGGCCTTTGCCAAATGAGCGCTGGCCGACGATGACTGCGCGGTCGAGATCCTGAAGCGAACCTGAGACAATCTCTGCCGCCGATGCTGTGCCGTCGTTGATGAGTATGGCCAGGGGAAGTTTCGTGTCTATCGGTTTCTTGGGGGTGCGGTAGGTCTTCACCTTTGTCGAGTCGCTGAAGCGGGTGCTGACGATGTCTGTGCCTTTGTCGACAAAATTGCCGGCTATCTGGACGGCGCTTTCGAGCAAGCCGCCGCCATTGTCGCGAAGGTCAAGGATAAGACCCTGAAGGCCGGGGTGGGTCTTCAGCTCGGTGACGGCGTCTTTGACCGCCTCGGCGCTTTTCTCGTTGAACGTCGTCAGTCTGATATAGCCTATGCTGTCGTCGAGCATGCCATACCATGGCAGCGGATCGACCTTTATGGCTCCGCGCACGATGTCAAATGTCAGCAGTGAGTCTTCGCTGTAGGGGCGGCGCACTGAAACCTTGACATGCGAGCCGGCCTGGCCGCGCAGGCGCTTGCTGACCTCGGCCACATCAGCGCCCGACGGAACAGTCCAGTCGTCAACAGCCACAATCACATCGCCGTGACGGACTCCCGCACGTCGCGAAGGCGTGTCCCACTGGGGGCGATGGATGATGACGCTGTCGCCCCTGCGCATGATCACAGAACCTATGCCGGCATACTGGCCTGTCGAGATCGAGGTGATCTCATCCTGGTTGTCGGCCGGGAAATATTCGGTGTAGGGGTCGATTGTCGAGAGCATGGCGCGTATGGCTGTCTGCATCGTCGCATCTGCGTCGATGGTGTCTACATATTGTGTCTGCAACTCCTTGTAGATGGCGTTGAATATCTGCAGATTGCGCGATATGTCGGCTTTGCTGCTGCGTGTGGTCGGACTCTTGGCTCCGATTGACACTATGATGAGACACGATGCGATGATTAGTAGTAGCTTCTTCATGTGGGGGTGTTATATAGCCTTTTATGTAGCGAAATTAATCATTAACTCTCAATCTTCATAACGTCGCAGCTTGAAAAAGGATTAAAAAAGCATTTTTTTTGAAGAAAATCTCGATTCTTGTTGCATAATTCGAAATTTCAATCTAATTTTGCATCGCGAAACCCCGGAGGGGGTTGTGCAATCCGCTTCAATAGCTCAGTCGGTTAGAGCATCTGACTGTTAATCAGAGGGTCGTTGGTTCGAGTCCATCTTGAAGCGCCAAACATACAAAACAGATTTTCTTGCTTCAATAGCTCAGTCGGTTAGAGCATCTGACTGTTAATCAGAGGGTCGTTGGTTCGAGTCCATCTTGAAGCGCTCTTAAAAGTTTGATTTACATTTGCTTCAATAGCTCAGTCGGTTAGAGCATCTGACTGTTAATCAGAGGGTCGTTGGTTCGAGTCCATCTTGAAGC
>CAXHOY010000030.1:0-26711 GCA_964018265.1 uncultured Muribaculaceae bacterium | reverse complement strand
CGCAAAAAATGTATGTGGAACACTGAATATCTGTACAAAGTCTTTAAGGATAGTTAAATCTCATGCGTCAGCCCTGCCATTTTTATGCGGTTTTGAAAGACGGATGCCCGATAAACAAGCCGGTCTGCCTGTGCATTTGAGCGTAGAGCAGACCGGCGGTTAGGTGTCAGGCTTTTCTTCAGAGGATGATTTCTTTTGAGACTTTCGTGCCTTCGCGGCGGATGTAAAGCCGTCCCGGTTCAGGGCGGTCAACGCGTATGCCTTGCAGGTCGAAATATTCAACCGGGGCAGCCGGACTGTCGGTGACGATGTCGTTGATGCCTGCGGTGAACGAGAAGCCCTCCGGCAGTTTGATAGCTGTGAGTCCGGCGGAGTTGACAGTCCACCAGTCACCGTTGTCATAATTGAGCATGGAGAACAGCATGGCTTCTTCGGGGAATGTCATCACTCCGTCTTCGATGATTGCGCCATATTCGAGTTCCTTGCAATCATCGATCCCAAAACCGGCGTGGAGATAATAGTCGACAGCCGAGCTGATACGCATAAGTCCATATTGTGCCGACTGCATGCCGACGGGAGATTCTTCGATGTAGATGCATTCAGGGTCGCCGGCGTTGATATAGATGTAATGATTGTGGCCCTCGTGACCCTTGTTGAGTTGTGCATATTCGTTTAGCCCCGAGTATGGATTGACGAGACGATAGCGGTTGGGCTCGGCTTTCGAGCGCTGTAGCATACACTGTGTGGTCTGCGACGGTATGTTGCTGATCATGTCCTGGAGCATTCCGTCGGTGTATTCGGCCATGCCGCAATCTTCCCATCCGTCGGGGTTCTCGTCGATGAAGTAGTAGGTGAACCAGTCATAGCCGACTTGGTTGCCTTCGTCGTCAAGAGCGACAACGATGAGGGTCTCCTTGTAGACCTCGCCCATATCATAAGAAAATTCTCCGCGAGGGCCGAACACAGCACCGCTCTCGGCGATTTTCTTGACGGTTTTGATTAATTCGTCTTCCTGCCAGTCAGACATCACGGCATAGCGGACTTTGTTCACGTCAGAGCCGACATTGATTGAGGCTTTGAATGTGCGGTCGGTCAGACAGTGTTCGGCGCTGAGAGATATCTCATAGTCTGAAAGCACGGCTCCGGGAAGGGCGATACGGAATTTGCCGCGGCGGTTGCCTGCATATGCTGAGTCGCCGTAGCCGACAGCAACCGAGAGCATCGGACCCGATATTATCTTGTCTTTCAGAGTGAGGTTATAGTCGCTGTTGACCCCGATAAACATTTCTCCAAGGCCGATGTCGCAGCCGGTCATGGTCTTGTGGAAGATTACGTCGTCAGGATTTGTGGCGTCTATGTCGATGTGGCATTTGCCTTCGGAGTCAAACTCCGAGTCTTTCAATATGAGGCCGCAAGCTTCCTCAAGTGCGTCGGCGAAAGCCTGGCCATATGGGGCGAGAACGCGATAGTTGGCCGAGCCGTCAGTGGCTTGCTCGATCTCAACTTCATAGGTTATGGGTTTGCAATAAAGCAAATCTGTGATCATGTCTTCGGTCATATGGCCGTAACCGATCGATTGATAGGTGAGCTCTTCGGCATTGGCCGAAATTCCGCAAACGAACGCAAATACTGCGAGCCACGATAAAGAAAACAGCTTTTTCATAAATAAAAAGGTTGAAATTTTGGAATAAACTGACTATGTGCTCGCAAATTTATGCAATAAATATCATATTGCCAAATATTTTTATCGCACGGCGGATATTGTGGCAGATTTGCCCGGTGAGACTTTAATGGTGGCATATGTCACACAAGTTCCGGCCGGGTCATGCCGGCTTGAGGTTTTCAACTTTTTCCCGTTGTGATAGAGAGCGTCATGAGAGCCTGCGAAGGCGGCTTCCCAAGTGATCTTGCGGTCTGTGTTGTTGGTGAGAGTTGATGAGGTGTTGCCTTTGTGTGCCACGTCAATAGTGCCTCCGGCTACGGGGACGGATGTGGCGGTCGATGTGGCGTCGGGATTGTCGCTGCGGTGGCATGTCGTCACGCTTTGTCGCGACGCTGAAGCCTCGATGCCCATCAATCCTCGGAATATGCCTTCGATCGCGCCATATGACACCTCAGGATAGTCGGCGCGTTTGACAGACGGAAGTGAGGTCAGCAGCTCGCGGGCTTTGGCTCCGTAGCCGAGGCGGTAGAGGAAGTAGGGAAATGCCGACAGGTTCTCGACGTTCCAGTCGCGCGACAACACGTCAGCGACGGCGGCGGCTGCGCGTTCGGGGCAGTCGATGGCTTTGATCAGGAGCATGTAGGGGATGCCCTCGCCGCGGTGGAAGCTTCCGTCTTCTTTGTAATATGTGTTGTAGCGCTTGAGGCTGTCGTCCCACCATGTGTCTTCGGTGACGGATTTGTAGCCATCGGCCATGTCGGCGGCATAGGCGGCTTCTTTGCTGTCGCCGTTCAGCCGGCATATCTCGGCATATGCCTCATAGCCCTTGCGCGCCGCTCCGATGAGGTCGATGGCCACGGTTATGCCGCTGAAATTCTCGGCATAGGACGGCAGCCCGCGGCAGGTGTAGAAGTCGAGTCCGCGGCGGGTGTTCATGATGCGTTGACGCCCCATGATGCTGTCGTGATGCAGATTCCAGCGGTCAACATAGTCGTGTGCCGTGCGACGGTAGAACTCGAGGTATTCGGGCGACTTCAGGTAGTCTTTGTCGCCTGTCCACTCATACAGTTCGTGACATGCGCGCATCAGGTCGAAGTTGGCGGGAAGGTTATACCAGAATTCCTTGTCGTTTTTATAGTCGCAGGGCGTAGGTCGGTCGAGACGGTCGGTCTCCCAGAAGGAACACCAGTCGCGGTTGTCGCTGATGTTGGCGGCGATGCGTCCGGTCATATTGCGGTTGTGGGCTGCGAGGCCGAGCAGGTGGCCGGCGATTGCCTGATGCGACAAGTCGCGTATGCAGAATGATTCGCGGCCGGGCAACGCGGCCTCGTACCATAGACCGACAGGATCGCTGCCGTCGTGGACATAACTCATGGCCATGTCGCGCGCCCATTCGAATGTAGAGTTGAGCGCGCTGTCGTTGGATGTGAAGTTTATGGCCGGATGTGCGGCGGCTGCGGTCAGCAGGCACATGGCTCCGGCGGCGGAGGTGAAAAGACGGTTGAGTTTCATCTGTGTCATTATTTGGTCTGTCAAAATTACTTTTTTTTTGCCTTTTTTGCAACTATTGCCATGTGTGGCGGTTGATGTAGGACATCACAGGCACATCGCCCGGAGCCGGGGTGTCGTAGACGGCATACATGGCCAGTGCGCGGGTCATCACTATGTCGTCGTGGTGGCCTTTGATGGCGCCATATGAACCGTTGGGTTGAAGTCTGTAGACGGCATACTCGTAGCATGCTTCGGCCGAACGCTCCACATATTCGTTTTCTCTAAGTGCACGTATCAGGCAGTTGATTGCGGCGACTTTTGTGGCGCGGTTGGTGTGGAAGCCGATGCGTGTCGACTGGCCTTCGCCTGTGGCCGACGGGCTGCGCCGGCGGTAGATGTTGTGATAACATGCCGCGAGTCGGTCGAGCACAAAAGCGTTGGCTCCGGCTCCGGCATTTGCCTCCGACTCGAGGGTGTTGCTCTCGATGATCAGCAGGGCGTCGTTGTAGCGCTCGGCGATGACACGCGATATGTCGACGAGTATGTCATGGTCGACATGTCCCCGCCATTGCGCGGCGATCTCATGTTGTCCGCCGGTCGACGGGTCGCCGCGTCTCATCACGGCTATGACCGACCAGTCGCTGCTCGACGAGCGGCCACCGATGTCGACACTGACGATGTAGTCGGCGCCCGCAACCGCTTCAGACCATATCTGCAGTTCGCCGCCCGCACGGTCGAATATCTTCTCTCCGGCCACCACACAGGTGCGCGCCGGTTCATGGCAGCCGGCCAGCAGCCGGTCGATGTCGGTCTGGTCGAAAACTCCGCAGTTGGTGGCTGCGAAGGCCTCGGTGTCGGTTGACGGATATTCGGCATGGAGTTTACGGATGTCCTTGTTGGCACGCGCTTTGTGGCGATACCAGTTTATCTGTTCGAGTGTGCAGCCTGCGTTCCATAGCCCGCGTTCGGCGTCGGTCAGGCTTCCGGCGAAGCTTTCGGCATCGCAGTCGAGCGGGGCGGTGTTGAACTCTATCTCATGCCACGCCACAAACACTGGCTTTTTGTCGCTGAGACCGGCTTTGGCCCGTTGCCACTCTTCGTGAAAGAAGTTGCCGGTGCCGTTGGCGGTCGACTCCATGGCGATGAGCGTGTATGGCAACAGAGCCACCGACCCGCAGACGCTGCGTATGATGTCGTCGGGTGAGTGTCGGGCGGAGTCGCGCCAGAATGCGGCTTCCGACAGATGGGCCATGGCGATGTCATAGCCTCTGATCGCATCCTGGTTGTCGCTTGAGGCCACAGCTATGCGACAACCGCGTCCGGCGATCTCCCTGACGTTGACCGATCCCTCGAAGGGCTTGAACCTCAGTGCACAGCCGTCCTCTGTGTCTGCGAGGCCCTCGGGATAGCCGGAGATAAGGTCGGCATAGAGACGCCGGATGTTGACGGCGCAATCTTTTTTGTGACAGCAGATGAGCGAACTCCAGTTTGTACGGATGCATAGTTGTATCCATGCCATATAGTTCTGGATCAACGTCGAGCAGCCCCACTGACGGGCTTTGAGCACGATGATGCGCATCGGGCGTCCGGCGAGACGGTCTTCTTCGAGAGCTGCCAGCACCTTGCGTTGGGCGCGGTTGAGCCTGAAGGCTACATTGCGGTATCCGTCCTTGGGTTTGATGGAGACACAGCTCACACACCAGTACTCGAAGTCGTGACGGAAGCGCAGCATGCGCCATGAGTCGCAGTCCATCGACGGCCGGTAGGCTGTGTCCTCGGTCATCGTCACAGGCACCATTGCCACCGGAAGTCCGTCGACGGGTGTGTTAACCTCTATGCGCCGTCCGCATGCGCCTTTGCCGCTTACGGGGTCATATGGATCTGCCGACGCATTCTTGCGGCGGATGTTTTCTGATACGATTTCTGCGCTTGTCATTCTGTTGCGGTTTTGATAGATGTTATGCTTGTGTCGGCCGACACTCTTGCCTGAAAGTCAAACATGCATGCCCGTGTCGGGAGGCTGACGCATCGGGCTGACACAGGAGCGCTCACTCTGCCGTTGACCGACAGACGGCAGATGGCGGTGTCGGCGCCTTGGGTGTGGTTGAGACGGCGCACGGTCAGCGATGCGTTGTCGACCGACTCCGAATGCAGGTCGATGGCGATGTCGGTGACGCGTCTGTAGCTGTCACCGGTCTCCATGCAGCCCGACCAGCGGACATAAGTCTTGGATCTCGCAGTCTCGCGTGACAGATCGCACAATGCGCCGCCAAGCAGGGCATAGCTTCCCGTGGCGGCTTCGAGCATGGTTTCGTCGCGCGAATGCGACTCCATGCGTTCCATATCTATGACCTTGACCATGCTTCCATCCGACAGCCATAATTCATGCCGGTCGCTGACATAGGCTATCGCACTTGCGGCAATACCGCTGACGAGGGTTTTCATCGATCCCGCACTGACGCTGACTATACGTCGGCCGACTGATGCCACCACCTGTCCCTCGGCCATCGTCGCGGCATGGTCTCCGTTGACCGCGTCGCTGTCGATTAGTGTCAGTGTCAGCGGCCTTGTCGCCACTCTTGTCGATATCGATGCGCGGTGGGTGCCGCTGTCTGAAAAGATGATGAAGCGCAGGCTGCTGCTGTCCCAGCCTGTGTTCAGACGGCCGCAAGGCCATATCGCGCTGACCCTGCCGTCGCTCACCGTGGCTATCGACTCAGGGCGGCGCGGGCCGGTCGCACCGGGCGTGTGGCATGTGCAGACAAAGCTGTCCATAGGTCGCGGCACTCGTCTTTCGACCGGGATGACAAATGCTGGCGCTATGCCTGTGAGGCGGTGAGGTTCAAGGCTGGGGTGGATGTATAACGACATGCTGTGCGAGGGGTCGGCGCTCAGCGGAAAGGTGGCTCGTCTCACTTCGCCTCCGGAGCTGACAGTGATGGTCATCGATGTAGCGTCGGGCGATGGATAGGACAAAAGCGGGTTGAACGTCAACGGTGCTCCCGACAAGCCTTCACTTACTGCCACGAGCTGTTCGTCGTTTCCTGCAAAGTTTACGGTCACTGATGCATGCCAGGCGCCTGCTCCCGCCTTTGTCGCTGCAAGGCTTTCGGCTGATGGAGGCGCGCAGCGGTGGGCGCTCAGTCGTCCCCAAATCTCTGTACCGGACAGCGATGCGACACATCCGGCCGTGAAAAAGTGTGGCGGCGAAAGACGTGCGATGATATTGTCGGCGGTGCTGATCTTTGCAGTGGCCAGTCTTTCGGCTTTCTTGCATTGCTCATCGACCGTGTCGGCTGCGGCGCAGACTGTGGCCGATGTGTCGCTGTGCGATAGGCTCATGGTGGCGATAAGCTCCATATTGTCTTCATGCGCTGACGCCAATATATGCGACAGGCGCGAAGCGCCTTGCGATGGATTGCCCGACGAGATGCATTTCCACGCCCCGGGCATCGTTGCCCTCAGAAACTCTTTGTCTCCACCCGCTTCGGTTATCGTGACCGATGCTTTCTCTGTGCTGTCATATGGGTGAAGGCCGCTTACGGCTATCACCTCGATGCGGTCGGCTGTCTTTTGCAGTGCTTCGGGTAGCTCGCCGTTGATGGTGATTGCCGGACGCCATGTGGGCATGGCCATTTGCCATGCTTCGACGCTTTGCCTGTCGCTGCTTTTGAGTTTGAAGGGAGCTGTCAGACGGCTGCTGTCAGACGGGCCGAGAAGCAAGGGCGGTGACAGATAGATTGTTGAGCCATAAGTGTCGGTCACGCGATATCGGCACAGGGCCGGAGCAACGAATGTGCCGGCTGCTGCAGCCTGTCGGCAGATTGCGCGGTAGGCCGTTCTGAGGTCTTCTGTCACAGCTGTCAGGTCGCGTGGGGCGAGGCTGTGTTTTCCGGAGGGATAGGCTTGTGATAGTTTTCGTTCGCCGATTGTCGTCGAGCTGTCGCCGACAGTTTCTGCTGTCAGACTGATTGAAGGTAATGCAGACAGATCGATCTCGGTCAGCCGACCATAGTCGTCGATCGAAAATCGATGGGCTTTGTTTGCGGTCATGACAGTCAGCATGTTGCCGTCGGCAAGTGCACAAAGCGCATCGCCCGACAGTTTGCAAGATTCACTGTGGAATGTTGCTGATGCAGCGGTTTCAGGCGGCGTCGGATCGATGACATGGATTTTATCACTTTCCGATGCGACAAGCAGCCTGCGTCCGCCGCATGTTATGGTTGTGAGTGGTTTAAGCCTTCGCTCGTCCAGGACATGGGGCTTTCCGGTCGGTTGTAGTGCTGTCCGGCCGCTCGGCAGTTTGATTGGGCGTAGGTTGTGACAGGCCGTGATGACGTGATTTTTCGGCAGCGCGTTGAGTGACATCCCCGCTGCCGGGATAACATGGTGTGTTTTCATGGTATACAGATTAATTGTGCTTTCGCTTGCAAAAATACAATATTAATTTATAATATGCAATATTTGTTGTGTAAAAAATAAAAACAGTCACATCAACGCCGCGCTGACGCGGAGTGTCGAAGTTAGCCTATGGCAAGCCATGCGTTTAAAGTCAGAAGTAAGAAGTTTGATGAGACAGAAGAACATAAGAACGGAAGGGCTAACGCAAGTCTAAAGTAAGAAGCGGGGTGAGACTTCGTCCGGAGGACGATGAACTGAAACAGCCTCATGCAGCGATTGGTCGGAGACCAAGCCTGCGTGAGGTAGTATGCGCACACTCCACCCCTCAGCTACCTCGGAGAGGTTGAACATTACGTCAGGTCGCGGTCGTCCCACCCGAGACCTTCCGCAATCATCTGCTGCTTGATCTCGTCTTCGAAATTTTGTCCGAGATGGTGCGACTCTTGGTTGATGATATACTGCACCACGCTTTCGGTCTGGTTACGCGAAATAGTCGCTGCATAATATTCACGCCCCCACCCTTCAAAATCTTTATAATCTTCGTGTTCTTTTATCCATATGCTGCTCGAACGCTTGATAGTCGCAACAAATTCCGACAACGATATGGTCGGAGACAGATTAACAAGCATGTGAATGTGGTTACCTATGCCATTAATACGAATTAGTCCGCACCGGTGATGCTTTATAACTCCGAAGATATACGCGTAGAGGTCTCGACGCTTATCCATAGGAATCGTCATTTTGCGTAATTTCGTATTGAATACGATGTGATATAGCGCGCTGACTTTGCTCATGATAGCGCAAAGATAATGATTTAATTGTAATCTGTGATGTTTTAAGATTTATGATTTTTTTGTTCAACCTCTCCAAGGTTGTTATTGGGGAGCTCACTCGGATCCTCACGTAGGCTTGGTCTCCGACCAATCTCTACATGAGGTTAATCAGGTGCATCGTCGCCGACGATGAGCGGCTTGGCGCAAGTCAAAAGTCATACGTATGAAGGATGATGAGACAGAAGAGACTCAACGTAAGTCTAAAGTATGAAGTCAAAAGGATAATGGATGATGAGACAAAAGAACATAAGGGCTAACGCAAGTCAGAAGTATGAAGTATAAACTATAAAGGAATGAAGGGAGGGCACTCGCGTGGTGGGGCTTCGTCCGGAGGACGATGAACTGAAATAGCCTCATGCAGCGATTGGTCGGAGACCAAGCCTGCGTGAGGTAACTGCGCGACCCTGCCTTCAGCTACCTCGGAGAGGTTGAACCTTTGTTACGGGGCGTGTTTGACCTAAACGCAAAAAAACCGGCGGCCCTTTGTGGGGGACCGCCGGTCGGAGCTTGATTATAATCGTGGTCGATTATTTGACAACTTTGTCAATCTTGTTGCCACGTACGCGGATATAGAGACCATTTTCGGGGTTCTCGACGCGTACACCCTGGAGGTTGTAGTAAACAGCTTCAGCGTCGGCAGCTTCGATTTCTTCGATGCCAGATGTTGTAGCCTTCACGAAGTTGGTCACGTAGAGTGAAACATCACCCTTGAAGTTGTTGACAACGACTGTGATGTTGTAAGTGCCGGCTTCAACCGATTCGAGCTTGTAGTTGTTGCGGAGTGAAAGTTCAACATCACCGACTTTGCCGGTGAAGTTCTCTTTGGTTGCGGGGGTAGCGGTTTCGAAGACAACGTCTTTGATTGTAATCACGCTGTTGACGAGTTCTGTGGTCACGTCGGCTGCTGCAACAGCTTTAGGCTCGAATGTGCCGGCGGTGGCTGCGGGGAGCTTGCCTACGGGTTCGATTTCAGGAGTTGTGCCACCGAAAAGTACGTATTTGCCAGTCCATCCTGCAGGAAGTTTGTCGCCTACTTTCAGACCTGAGTCTTTTGAATAAATCTGGATGAAATCACCTGCTGCGTCTACAGCGAAGATGTTTGAGTAGTTGATGAAGCCGACTGTGAGCTCGTAGCCGACGGTGAATTCAGTGTTGGCGGCAAGTGCCTTGGTTTCGGCTACGCTTGCAACTGCGGCTGCTTTAGCCTTGACTGTGATAGTGTAAGACACTTCCTGTGCACGGAACTGGTCGTTGCCTGCAAATGAAGCGGTGATCACGGTCGAACCTTCTTCGCCTTCAAGAGCTACGACACCGGTAGTCTCGTTGACTGTAGCCACTGTTTCGTTTGAAGATGTATAGCTGACGGTGAGGTTGTTGGGGTTGGCGAGGGTCGGAGCTTCAAACTCTTCGATAAAGTCAACGTCAACATCAACCTCTGTCTTTGACCATGCAAGACCCGCAGGCTTCTTCACGTCAGAACCGGCAGCTTCATAAGTTACAATGATTTTGTTTAAAGTGTTTGCCTCCGTTGTTGTAAATACGACTTCTTCTGCAGATCCTTCCCATGTTGCAGCCTTGTTTTCATATGCACCAAGAGTTCCAGGTTCTGCTTTTAATGCAAATTTGGCTGCGGTAAATTCTATCTTGGTGATGACGTTGCCGTCAGCAGTAAATGTAAGTGTCTGCCCCAATTTGCCGCCTTTTGAACTGCATCGGAAATCCTTGGCGGAAGCAGTGTTCTGTGGATACCAAAAGCGGAACATGCCTCCGCCGGTTTGGGCATTTTTTGTGTCAACTGCCATAGTTACATCTCCCATTGAGATGGGCATTGTGGATGTGTAGTCGGTGCCTTTGTTTGCTTCGCCTTCGTAGCCCCATGTAGATGGTTCGGAGAAGTCAAATGTCACGGTTTCTGCAGAAAGCGTAAACGCAGCTGCAGCGACTGTGAATAAAGAGAGTAAAAGTTTCTTCATACGATTTTGTTTTGATTATTGGGTTAATTAATTGGTTTGTGATTGAACAGAACTTCTTCTGAAAGTCTGTGTTATGCTGTTTGACCGGATATTAGAGTCTGTTTTGTCCCATTTTTCGATTGTCTAATCACCAAATTCAAAACAAAAATGGAATTGCAAGACAGACTCTAAAAATCGGACTTATTTATAGCGTATGAGAATGACTTCTGTCGGGAAGTGGTCGGAGTAGCCGTTGAGATATGATCCGGCCGCAAATGTGCGGCGGGGATAGCCTTGGCGTGTGCCTTCGGTGTCCTTGAGGAAGTCTTTGTTGAGCACGTCAGCGCGGTAGAAGTGCCAGCGGTTGTCGGCGCCGTTGGCGAGATTGCCCGACAGGATAATCTGGTCGAAGAGATTCCACTGGCTCTTGTAGGCGAGTGTGCCGATGCCTGCGTCGAGCTTGCGCCAGAAGGGGTTGAAGAACTCATGGGCGCCCACTTTGTCAGCGTCGCGTTTCGCACCGAGCACTTTGGCGCAAGACTTATCCATGGGGTCATCGTTGAGGTCGCCCATGACTATGACTCCGATCTCGGGATCGACGTTCCACAGCGAGTCGGCAATCTGTTTGCTCAAGGCGGCTGCGGCTTCGCGGTTGGGAGATGATTTTTCCTGACCTCCGAGGCGCGACGGCCAGTGGTTGACAATCACGGCTATGCGTTCGCCGCCGATTGTGCCTACGACACACATCTGGTCGCGGGTGCGGAACGGGATGGTGGTCAGGCGATGGTTGGTCACCGACTCAAACTTAAACATGCGGGGATTGTAGAGCAGGCCGACATCGACACCGCGGGCATCGGGCGAATCGTGGTGCACGACCTGCAGATTCCAGGGCTTGAGCTCCGGTTGGTTGACGAGATCTTCGAGCACCGAGCGATTCTCTATCTCGCTGACGCCGATGATGGCCGGACCCATCGGGGTGCCGGGAGTGGTGAACGAGGCTATCGCCGTGGCCAGATTGTGGAGCTTGTTGGTGTATTTGCGGCCGTCCCATTGTTTCTGACCTGCGGGCGTATACTCGAGGTCTCGGCCTTCGGGATTGTTGGGGATTGTATCAAACAGATTTTCAAGATTGTAAAAGGCAATGCCGACCATTTGGCGTCGGCCTTCAGGTGTCTTGGCCTGAAGTGTGGTGCACACAATCAGTGCAGCCATAACAAGAGAAAATATGCGTTTCATTCTTAGGGTATAGTAATTTTGCCTCAAAGATAGTCAATATAACGCTTATAAGCAAATAATTTATCAAACAAGTTATTAGCAACCATTACCTTTTTGTTCCTGCCGAAGCAGGCGCGTCAGCGCCGTGACGATGTCAGCCATAGGTGACTGAAGTCGAAAGTCGTCAAAAGGATGAAGTTTGATAAGACAGAAGAACAGAAGGGGCTAATGCAAGTCTAAAGTCAGAAGTATAAAGGATGAAGTGACAGATGGACAGAAGAACATAAGAACAGATAGGGCTTGAGGCGGGGGCGGGCTTCGTCCGGAGGACGATGAACCTGAATAGCCTCATGCAGCGATTGGTCGGAGACCAAGCCTGCGTGAGGAAAGCATCGCCCCCCGTTGGTGTCAACCTTGGAGAGGTTGACACCTTGCACCGCGATGTTAAAACTCGAATGTCTCGAGTTTCATTTCTGCCAGGGAGCGCATCGTGCCGACTTCCTTGACAAATACTTCCGAGGCACTGTGGGCGTCGAGTGCAGCCTGGTCGCGCCATGTCTCACAGATCATGAGCACTTCGGGGCGTGTGGCGCTTTCAAAAATATCATAGGCGATGCATCCATCCTGACGCAGTGATTCTTGGGTCAGGCGCACGGCGGCAGCGATGACTTCGGCACGATGTTGTCCGTTGACTTTGATAAAGCAGTTTAATCTTAGCATATGTTATAGGGTTTTGAGTTGGTTATATAGAGACAAATTTAAGATTTTATTAGCGGAATTGACTAACTTTGCCAAAAAAATAATCGACAACAATATGAAAATTGTAATATTGGACGCTTATGGCATGAATCCCGGCGACATGTCATGGAAACCGCTCGCCGAACTTGGTGACTTGGTGGTCTACGACCGGACTTCGCCCGACGATGTAGTGAACCGAGCCGCAGGTGCTGAGATAGTGCTCACCAACAAGACTGTGATCGATTGCGCGGCCATATCAAAGCTGCCCGATCTGAAGTATATCGGAGTGCTTGCGACCGGTTATAATGTCGTCGATATCGATGCGGCGCGCAGTCGCGGTATCATAGTGACAAACATCCCCGCCTACAGCACCGCTTCGGTGGCTCAGATGGTGTTTGCCCATCTGCTGGCGATCACCAACCGTGTCGAGCATTATGCCGAAGACAACCGTGCCGGACGGTGGACTCATTGTCCCGACTTCTGCTATTGGGACGAGCCTCTGCATGAACTTGCAGGCAAGACTTTCGGCATCGTTGGCTTAGGCAATATCGGTCAGGCTGTCAGCCGTGTGGCGCTCGCATTCGGCATGAAAGTCAAAGCTTTCACATCAAAAGACGCTTCGCAACTTCCTGAAGGAGTGACCAAGGCCGGGCTCGACGAATTGTTTGCAGACTGCGACGTGGTCTCGCTTCATTGCCCTCTGACCGTTGACACAAAGCATCTTGTCAACTCCGCGCGGCTGGCGATGATGAAGCCTACGGCCATACTGATCAACACCGGGCGCGGACCGCTTGTCGATGACCGTGCGTTGGCCGATGCGCTCAACTCCCACCGCATCCATGCAGCAGGCATAGATGTGATGACAACCGAACCACCGGCCTTTGACAATCCACTGCTTTCGGCCCGGAATTGTTTTATCACGCCTCATCAGGCATGGGCCACGGCTGAGGCCCGCGCCCGTCTGCTCGACATTGCGGCCGGTAATATCCGCGCCTATCTGTCAGGCGAGCCGCGCAACAACGTGGCTGCAAGCTGAAATTAATAACTTACAATTGAAAGTCGACAGCAAAAAAAAATGGACTGCATCAAAAAGTTGACGCGGTCCATTTTATTTTCAATTTTCAATTATCAATTATCAGAACATCTTCAGAGCCATGTCGGTGAGCCATATCCACAGAGGACAGAAACCTACGAAGAGGATCACGCTCAGGGTCAGCGATGAAGTGCCGGTGGCGACATAGGTGTCATATTCGTCGGCGATGATGATGCCTGAGAATGCAGGTGGCAATGCAGCGGCCACGACAAGCATCTTGAGGTTGAACGGATCCATGTGGACAAGAAGACCGATGACAAGGATCACAAGTGGCATAAGTATCATCTTCATGATCGAACCGAGCACGGCCTGCCAGTTGACTGTAAACTTGATAGCCGATAGTGTGATGCCGGCAGAGAATACGGCCATTGAGGCGTTGGCTTTGGCGATAAGGTCAAATGACGGGCTCGCCCATGCCGGCCAGCGGAGACCGCATAGCACAAGCACTACCGCGAGAATCGGAGCCCACGCGACAGGTTGGGCAAGTGCATGCAATACAGGCTTCCATGCGCTTTCTTTCTTTGTCGAGCCCGGCTGTTGTTTCTCAAGCGATGCGTTCATCAATGACAGACCGACAGGGATGCCGACTGCGTTGACGACGATGCCTACGATGGCAACGACAAGGGCCACGGCTGGTGTGGTGCCGAAAATAGGTTCAAGCACTGCAAATCCGAGGAAGCCGATTGTCGGTGAACCGCTGATCAAGGCCGACACGGCGGCGTCAGCACCTGTGTTTTTCTTGAAGCAATAGCGGAACACGAAGTAGACCAGCATGAAGCATCCCATGATGCCGACAAGCGACACAAGTGTGAGCTTCAGGTCCTTGGCGAGGTCCTCGCGGCTCGCTTGAACGATAGAAACGAACAAGGCCGCTGGCAATGCGTAGTCAAGCACAACCTTGTTGAACTTCTTGGAGTCGTCACCGTTGAAGATGCCTTTCTTGCCCGAAATATATCCGGCGAGCATCACCACAACGATAGGGACAATCGCATATAATATGATATGTAGCATAAGAATAACAGTTTAAATGGTGAAACGTATGCTTAAACCGTATAGTCGATCAGAGGCGTGGGGTTGAGGTAGCCGATATGGCCGCTTTCCTTACCCGAGTCTGCTGCAAGCTGCACGTCGATCAGACACGGTTTCTTGGATGCAATCGCCTCGGTCAAGGCTGAGGTGAGTTCCTGAGGGGTAGTCACATAGTAGGTCTGTGCCCCGAATGCATCGCCGAGCTTGTCATAGCGGGCGTGGATGTCGAGGGTAGTAGGCGCGGGAGCGTCGCTGCCCGAAGGATTGACGCCGACGCCGTTGTAGATGCCGCCGTTGTTGAAGATCACAACCGTACACGGCAGATTGTAGCGGCAGATGGTCGAGAAGTCCATGCCCGAGAATCCGAAAGCAGAGTCACCTTCGACAGCGACAACGCTCTTGCCGGTAGCGACAGCCGCACCGATTGTCGAGCCCATGCCCATGCCCATGATCGCCCATGTGGCGCAGTCGACGCGGTGGCGCGGCAGCGACATGTCGACGGAGTCGCGGGTATCGTCGAGCGTGTTGGCGCCTTCGTTGATAAGTATCACATCAGGATTGGCCTCAAGAACCGGCTTGATGGCTCCGATGGCGGTCCAGTGGTTCATTGGGCTTGCTGTGGCGGCGGCTGCGAGTCGCTCGGCGAATTTTGCATTCTTGGCCTTGCTCTCGGCCTGTAGTGAAGCTAACCATGTCGGGTCGGCAGACATCTGCTTGCCTTCGAGTCCGGCGAGGATAGCATCGAGCGACAGAGCCATATCGCCTACGACTGGCGCTGCGATGGGTACATTGCGGTCGATTTCGGTCGGTGCGACGTCGAGTTGGATAAATTTCATGGCAGGGTTCCATTTGCCTCGGCCGAACTGGAGCATCCAGTTGATGCGGGCGCCTATCACCATCACCACATCGGCCTCTTTCATGATCGTGCTGCGGCACGACAGAGCGCTCAGCGGGCCGGCGTCAGGCATAAGGCCTTTGGCCATTGACATGGCCAGATACGGTATCTTGTATGTCTCGATAAGCTTCTTGATGCGGTCGTCGACCTGTGCATAGGCCGCGCCCTTGCCAAGAAGTATGGCCGGACGTTTGGCGCCGAGCAATGTGGCGACTGCGCGGTCGACGGCCTCTTGTGACGGGGCTGTCGGCGTATAGATATCGACAGGCGTGTAGAACAGAGCCTCGGCGTCTTTGGCATCCATGATTTCGGCCAATGCCGGTGTGGTCATGTCGATGTAGACACCACCCGGACGGCCGCTGACGGCCGCTCTGTAGGCTCGGGCCACGGCCGACGGTATGTCTTTGGCATGGCTGCACCTGAATGCTGCCTTGACGAGCGGACGGGCCGTGTTGAGCTGATCGAGCTGTTCATATGTGCCCATATCCATATCGACCATCGTCGGATCGCTCGCGCCCGAAATCTGTATCATTGGATAGCAGTTGACGGTCGCGTTGGCTGTCGCGGTCAGTCCGTTCATGAAGCCCAGCGACGACACGGTAAGCAACACACCGGGCTGACGGGTGAGATAGCCGTGGGTGGCGGCGGCCATGCCTGCCTGTTGCTCGAAACGGAAGCCGTAGTAGTTCATGCCTATCTTCTGCATCGCATATGCTACCTCGGTGACAGGGATGCCTACGAGACCGTAGACATCCTTAAGACCGAGACGCTTCAGCGACTCCGCAAGTATGTACATACCCGTCACCTGTTCGGGAAACTGTGGTTGTGTGGGAGTTGCGTTAGTGTTTTCAGTTGTCATAATATATACTTTTTGGTTGACGGGTAATGTTTATTTCCCGGCGGCCGGAGTTGCGGGTTTGGGCAGGGGCTTGGTTGTGCCGTTGGCTGCAAACCGGGCCTGGTCTTCGGCGCTGTAACCGAGTGATGTAAGAACTTCCTCGGTGTTGCCGCCAAGTGACGGACATGGTCCGTAGGTCGGCTGATAGTTGCTCATTGTGAAAGGACAGCCTACAGTCACAAACTCTCCGATGTTGCCACCCTGGTTGATGCGCACCAGAGTGTTGCCGTCATAGAGGCTTTCGTCGGTCATCACTTCCTTGGTCGAGAGAACAGGGCCTACAGGCACTCCCGCAGGACCGAGGATTGAGGTTACCTCATATTTGGTCTTGTCTGCGGTCCATGCGCCGATGCGCTGATAGATTTCCTGTTTGTGGCGGTCGCGGGCGTCTGCCGTGTTGAAGTCGGGATTGGTAAGCCAGTCTTCGAAACCCATGGCCTTGCAGGCGAGTTCAAAGTCTTTGGCTCCGCGTTGCAGGATTATATATACATAGTTGTTGGCATCGACCTCCGAGTCATAACCGCCTGATGGTTTACATTTGTAGGTCCAGCCGAGCACACCGCCGCCCTCGATGTTGCCCGAACGGGGAACACAGTCTCCGAATTTTCCGTCAGGATATTGGGGGAACTGGGTGAGGTAGCCGATCTTGTCGAGTGTAAGCTGGTCACGGGTCTTGATACGGCAGAGGTTAAGGCAGGCGTTATGCATTGACTGATAGACATAACAGCCTTCTCCGGTCTTGTTACGCTGCTGCAATGCTGCGAGCAGACCGATGAGCAGGTGCATGCCGGTGTTTGAGTCGCCCAAAGCGGCGCCTGACTGTGTCGGGATGTTATAGTCACCGTCATACCAGCCTGTGGTTGAAGCTGCGGCTGCTGTCACCTGTGCTACCGGTTCATAAGCCTTGAGGTCTTTGTATTTCGACGATACAGGGAAACCCTTGATTGTGCCATAGATACATTTCGGATTGAGCTGATGTACGACTTCCCAGCTGAAGCCTAACTTGTCCATGGCTCCGGGGTGAAGGTTCTCGACAAATATGTCGCAGCCTTCGATAAGTTTTGTCAATATGGCTTTGCCGTCAGGTGTCTTGGCGTCGAGTGTCAGTGATTTCTTGTCACTGTTGAGCTGGAGGTAATAGTAGCTCGGTTCGTTAGGGTCGAACTGCAATTCTTTACGGGTTGCGTCACCTACGCCCGGACGTTCGATCTTGATAACGTCAGCACCGAGCCATGCAAGCATCTGGGTGCATGACGGGCCTGATTGAACTTCGGTGAAATCCACTACTTTGATACCTTGAAGAGGAGCTGTGTTCATAAATAATAAGTTTTAAATGAATTTATGTAATCAGTTTTTTGTCATTCTTTAATGAATAACATTATCAAGCCCTCAAAGTTTCATCTGCAACATAAAAAAAGCCGGCTCCCTGTTCATTTTCAGGAAGCCGGGTATATGTTAGTTCGGATATTTGTCAGACGTTGAAGCGGAAGTGCATGATGTCTCCGTCCTGCACCACATATTCCTTGCCTTCGACCGAGAGTTTGCCTGCTTCACGCACGGCAGACTCACCGCCAAGATTGACATAGTCGTCATACTTTATGACCTCGGCGCGGATAAAGCCCTTTTCAAAATCAGTATGGATGATGCCGGCACATTTGGGAGCCTTGGAGCCGCGGATAAATGTCCATGCCCTGACTTCGTCTGGTCCTGCGGTGAAGTAGGTCTGAAGATCGAGGAGGGCGTAGGCCGCACGTATCAGTCGTGATACGCCTGACTCGCTCAGACCTATCTCGTTGAGAAATTCCTGGCGTTCCTCATAGGTGTCAAGTTCGGCAATCTCGCTTTCGGTCTGGGCTGCTACTACGAGCAGCTGGGCGTCCTCATCCTTGATGGCGTCACGCACGGCCTCTACATATTTGTTGCCCGACGCAGCTGAAGCATCGTCGACGTTGCAGACATAAAGCACAGGCTTTGATGTAAGCAGGAAAAGTTCGCGGGCAAACTTCTGGTCGTCGGGGGTCTCGAATTTCACTGAGCGGGCGGGTAGTCCCTGGTCGAGAGCGTCTTTGATCTGGCGCAGAACCTCATACTGCATTTTTGCCACCTTGTCACCGCCGGTCTGAGCCGCCTTCTGGGTCTTGGCGATACGGGCTTCTATGGTCTCAAGATCTTTGAGCTGAAGCTCATAGTCGATTATCTCTTTATCGCGAACCGGATCGACTGAGCCGTCGACGTGTGTGATGTTGTCGTCGTCGAAGCATCGCAGCACATGGAGTATGGCGTCGGTCTCGCGTATGTTGGCAAGGAACTTGTTGCCGAGGCCTTCTCCTTTCGACGCGCCCTTGACAAGACCGGCGATGTCGACGATCTCGACCGTCGCCGGAACCACCGAACGAGGCTCGCACATCTCGACAAGTTTGGTCAGGCGATCGTCGGGAACAGTGATCACTCCGACGTTAGGTTCGATTGTGCAGAATGGAAAATTTGCCGACTGCGCCTTTGCGTTTGAAAGACAATTGAATAGTGTCGATTTGCCGACGTTTGGCAAACCTACGATGCCACATTGAAGAGCCATTTATATCGTTTTTTATAGGATGTTTACTAATATCGACCGCATTTGGCGGCCATTTCCACCCACAAAGTTAGCAATTATAAGCCAAACTGCGAAATTAACGCGCGCCTAAGCTCCTGTCTGACTTTAAAACACCACAAACGACATGTAATACTCCTTGGAGTATTTACAACGTCTCTTCTCCAGGAAGGTTCTTGAGGTTTATAATACGAATAGCTTCTTCTGCACTAATTTCAAGAGGCATGCCGTTTGGATCTGCTATGATCACGGTCTCTCCAAGTTTCTTTTTTCGATCCAACATAGCTTGAGTTGAGCGTTTCATGGCTTCTCCCAAACGTTTGTACATATCTATTCTTTCTTGTTCTGACATGATTCGATGATTTTATTTAACTTTTTTGCGTTCAGAATTTTATTGGCTATTACAATTGGCGATTGCTCTAAACTGTTGTCATATAGAGACCAATAGTCAACTATAGGAACGAATATATCGAAAAGATTTTTAAGACCAAGCCAATATCGCCGATGGATCACGTCTTTTGGTATGTTATGTCCGCCTGCTGCTACTCTTGCCGCGACACGGCTTTCAGCCATTTCCGGCGATGGTAACCAAAAAAAGAGCAGTGTGATAATGTATCCGTTATCTCTTGCTCGTTTTACTAAGAATCTGTATGTGCGAGTGGATAGTGTTGTTTCAATTGCAAATGATTTCTGTTGTAAAAGTAATGCGTCAATTCTTTTTAGCATAAGTTTACCGGCCTCAATAGCCATTTCTTCAGGGTGAAATGGTGAGAGTCCTTTTGCTATTTCATCTGCATTGACAAAATCTTCACATTCAAGAACTTCAGGAAGAACGGTCATGGATGCTGTCGTTTTGCCGGCTCCATTACATCCTGCTATAATGTATAGATTTGGTTTATCCATTTATTAAGTCTTTACTGTGAGATATACCTATATATCACAAAAGTAATCATTTATTTCATACATTAAGCTTTTTATGGCATTTTTTTCAAAACTCACAACGTCTCTTCTCCAGGAAGGTTCTTGAGATTGGGGATTAGGCATGCCACTAATCCGAGCAGCGGCATGTAGGCACAGAAATCATATACAGCCTGTATGCCATAAACGTCTGCGTAATGTCCTAATACAGCCGATGCTATACCGGCAATGCCGAATGCGAGTCCAAAGAACAGGCCAGAGACAAGACCCAGTTTGTCGGGAAGCAGTTCCTGTGAGTATAGCAAAATCGCCGGAAATGCTGACGATAACATGAACCCGACGCAGAAACTCAGCACCACTGTCATCGCAAGTCCGCAATGAGGCATCAGCAGGCTGAAGGGCGCTGTGCCGAGAATTGACATCCATATCACAGGTTTGCGTCCGATCTTATCTCCGATCGGACCGCCGACAAGTGTGCCGGCCGCAGTGGCCACAAGAAACACGAATAGATAAATCTGAGCCATCTTGACGCTGACTCCAAAGCAATCTATGAGATAGAACGTATAATAGTTGGTCAGGCTGGCCATGTAGACATATTTTGAGAAAATCAGTATCAGAAGGATGCCGATGACAAAGACAGTCCTCCGTCCTGACAGCGGGCGCCTGTGGCGTGTCGCTGTTGTTGAGGATCCATTGCGGTGCTTTGAGAGATAGCCTTTATACCAACGGCTGATAGGTCTCATCACAATGAAGCCGAGCAGTGCGACAATGAGAAACCATATGATGCGGCTGCGGCCCGCAGGAGCGACTATAAGTGCGACAAGAAGAGGCCCGATCGATGTGCCGAAATTTCCTCCGACCTGAAATATCGATTGTGCCAGACCGCGCCGCCCATGGCTCGCAAGTGAGGTGATGCGTGAGGCTTCAGGATGCAATGTCGCAGACCCTAAGCCTACCAGAAATACCGACACCAGAATCCACGTCATCGATGCGGAGTAGGTGAAGATTACCATGCCTATGGCCATCGAGATCATGCCGAGCTGAAGGCTTGCGGCAAAGGGGCGACGGTCAAACGCAAGTCCGATCACCGGCTGAAAAACCGATGCCGCAATCTGATAGATAAGAGTGATGAGGCCGATCTGTGAGAACGACAGTGAAAGGTCTGTTTTCAGTATCGGGTAGACTGCGGAAATGACCGATTGGAGCAAGTCGTTGAGACAGTGGACTGTGCATAGGGCCAACAGGATGGGAAATGTTGCTTCTTTTGAGATTTGACGGAGTTTTGTTGTGATGCTTGCCATGAGAATCTTATTTGCACAAACATGGTTTTGAAAATGCAAAATTAAGCAAAATCCCGCAATCTCACTTCCCCGACTCTTCTTCTTTGACGATATTGTCAAGCACAAATGTTATGAAGTCCTCACCGCTGTCAAAGCCTTTCACTCCTCCGACCGGAGAATGCCCGTCGGTCTGCACGTGTCCGATTACCCAATTGGCATTGTCATTGATGGGTATCGTCTTCTCAAGCGTGTACACTTCAAATTTTTCATTGACGGGAATGAATGCGATATACTTGCACAGAGGTGTTTCTGTTGGTGTATCGAATGTCCATAAAACGCATTCTTTATCACCATATGTAAATAATTGATCGGTGACCATATCCGAACGGAATTCCACAGCATATCCCTCTGATGGAAGAAGTTCGTCTATGATGGCTTGTACATTTGTGAGATGAAACGGACTTGTAGCATTAGCCGCAAGTATGGGTGTGAATTTGAATTCGAAAGAATACAGGCTGACAGGTGTTTTTTCTGCTTTTGCAAATTGGATAAGTTCCTTTGCTTCTTCGATGTATTGGCTTGGCGCTTCAGGTGAGTTGATTACTTTTTCAGCAATTTTTATTGCTTCTTCGTTGTCACCTGTCCTTATTTTCATATGGGCGAGGTTGAGCAGCACGATAAGGTCGTCCGGTACGATTGAGAGTGCCATGCTGTAATATTCTATGCCTTTTTTGATATCGTGTCTGTAGTTTGCGGCTATTATTCCACAGACATTCAAGAACCGATATTCCTTAGGAAAATAATTCAATCCTGTTTCCATCAGCTTTTCTGCTAAATCTATGTCGATTTTGTCTTTTCCGAAAATATCGTTTATATATCCAATTGCGAGATTTGTGAAAATTTCATCTCTGGGTAGTTCCGGATAGTATGTGTCGCTTACAATCCATCGTCCTTTGTTGAACGTCTGTCGTTTGAACGCGCTGTCGAAATCTTTGATAAACTCGTCGTAGAAACCGAGCTTGTAGTTCGTGCGAATTTTATGCTGACGAAGTTTGAACAGATCAGGGAATTTGTCGATTGCCGCGTCTATAATGGCGTAGGCTTTAGCCACAACATCCTTGTCAAGGACATGGTCAATAGTTATGAGGTAGGTTGAATCATTATCGGCATTTTTGTCTTTAGCCTTTGTTATTACCTGCCTATACCTGTCAAGTAACAGGCGTTCGAATTTGGCAATGGCGAGATCCGTGGCTTCTGGTGTTGACTTCTCCCAAATTGACAATATGCTGTCTATCCGCGGTATGTTTCTATTCTTTTCGCTCATTGCCGCTTCGAAGATTGAATTGTAGCTCTGTCCGAGCGCGGCGGATGAGGCAAATAGATAGGTCAATGATATCATCAGTAAGGTCTTGAGTTTCATGTCTGAAGCTTTGTAGGTGGATACTTTTGCAAATATAATGACAAATAATTGTAATTGCAACATGACATGAACGATATTGTCAAGCACAATCTCACTTTACGGGTCTTGTCGCAATGGTCCGGTGCGCCGGCTGTGAAGACGTTCGATGAGGGCCGACGCTTCGACTTCATCCTGATTGACTTGGTCGAAATGGTGGAGCACACTCGCCACGGTTGGGTTAAGGCGTCCGCTGTGAAACACTGCGAGCCGTTCCTTGGCGCGTGAGAAGGCTACGTAAAAGACTCTCGCATCATCACCGCTGTGAGGCAAGCCTTTCTGCGATGCGTCATAGAGTATGACATTGTCAAATTCAAGTCCTTTAGCCTTGTGGATGGTGATGACTGTGACCGGCTCGTCGTTGAGCAGGTCTCCTTCGTTGAAGGTCCGCAATTCGCCAAGCCTTTCTGACAGCTGTCGTCCCGGCTGTGATGAGTCGTTGCCGAATGTGCGTTCAAGAAACTCTACAACGGCACCCCATCGCTCTATCTCGCTTATGAATTTGTGTCCGGTAAAATAGCGGTAGCTGTAATCACACTCGGAGGCTATCGACAGCTTTGACTGGCTGTCGGCTGATTTTAATCCGGAGGTCGTGTGTCGGTATAACGGACCGTAATTCGTCTCAAATTTTTCAGCTGTCCGTTTGATTATCAATGACGAAAGAAAAGATTTGCTATCCTCGCCCAATGTGCCCGCTATATCGCGATAGCGCTCCGGTTCAATGAAATAGGCTGGAGACAGCTTCATTTTTTCGAGACGTTCTGCGAGACTGCGCGCTTCGTTGAGAGTCCTGACTGATTTGGTCTGATAGAGCAGACGGGCCCATTCGCCGGATCGGTTTTGTGAGACGGCCACGCTCAGATGTGCATGGATGGTCTTGAAGGGCACTCGTCTGAACAGGTCGTTGCGGCCGACAAGTGTATTGTCAATGTCGTGTGACGTCAGGAGCGCTGATATTTCCTCTGCCTCGTCGTTGGTGCGGGTCAGCACTGCGATGCGTTTGCCGGGATAGGCACATCGCCACTCCCTGACTTTGGCGGCTACGGCATGCGGCAGATTGTAACCTGTCGCGGGAAGCAACTGCAGTGCTCCTGCTGGTGCGTTGCATGTAGACACGGCTTCCGGCAGATATTCAGCGCGCAGACCGAGTTGGGTCGAGGCGTATTCGTTACATAGCCCGACGAGGTAGGATGGCGACCGATAGTTGTGCGCCAGACGGTAGATGTTGTTATGGCAGCGCTGTTTAATCTTGTCGAGCGCGGGCCCGCCGGCTCCTAAAAATTCAAATATGGCCTGCTGTTCGTCGCCAAGATAAAGCACCGTTGATTCTCCGTCGGCTGTGATCATGTCGATGATTGACAGCTGCAGCGGAGTGAGATCCTGCACTTCGTCAACCTGAACCCATCTGTAGCGGCTGAACGCAAGCGAATTGGGCGTATGGTTGATCAGGGCCGTGTATGTCTGCAGTAGCAGGTCGTCGAAGTCAATGAAATTGTGGCGTGACTTGAAATCGAGATAGGCGCTTGCCGCGCGGATATGGCTTTGGTCAGGTGTGAAGTCGAGCTGTCGTCTCAGCCCTTGTGGAAAATCATGCTCCTGTTGATAGAGAAGCATTGCGAGGTCGGTGATCTGCTTGCGCTCAAACTTGCGCTTCAGGCCAAGCGAATCGCTCAGCCACGTGTCGCGGTCTTCCTCGTCGAGCAGTTGGGCGTTTTCCGCAATCAATGAGTTTGCATGCAGAAAGCGGCTGCAGAAGCGGTGAAGGTTGCCGACATACAGGTCTTCGGGATTGTGGCCGGCTACGGCCTTGATGCGTCTGTCCATCTCGCGCGATGCCCTGTTGGTGAACGTCAGACATATCATGTCGCCGAACGCCACTCCGAGCGACGAGTTGGCGTGAATGATGCGACGGGTCAGCAGATGGGTCTTGCCGCAGCCGGGGCCGGCTAATACAAGCGCATGTCGCCCGTAGAGCCTTGCAATCTCTTCCTGTAATCGGTCTGCTATCACATGCCTGAATGTGCTTCGTTATATGCATCGACGGCCTTCTTGACAGAGCCGTGCATCAGCAGGAGCCGTTTTGCCTCGTCATATGGCAGCCCGAGTTCATCGACAACCATGCGTGTGCCACGATCGACAAGTTTGGCGTTCGACAGCTGCATGTTGACCATCTTATTGCCTTTCACACGACCCATCTTGATCATGACCGATGTGGTGATCATGTTGCATATCATTTTTTGGCCTGAACCTGATTTCATGCGTGAACTGCCTGTCACATATTCCGGTCCGACGATCATTTCGATCGGTATGTCGGATGCATGGCTGATCGGTGCGTCGGGGTTGGAGGTGATCGAAGCGGTGAGTATGCCGTGTTCGCGGCAGGTTTTCAGGGCGTTGATGACATAGGGGGTAGTACCAGATGCGGCGATGCCTATCACCGTGTCTTTGTCATTGATATCGAAACGGCATAGGTCTTCCCAGCCTTGGCGGCAATTGTCTTCGGCGTTTTCAACCGGGTTGCGGAGCGCGGTCTCGCCTCCGGCGATAATGCCGATCACCCAGCCCGGATCCATGCCGAATGTCGGTGGTATCTCTGACGCGTCGAGCACACCGATGCGGCCTGACGTTCCCGCTCCCATATAGAAGATGCGTCCGCCGCGTTTCATGCGTCTGACGATTTCGGTGACTAATTTTTCAATCTGTGGTATGGCCTTGCCTACAGCTTCTGCAACCTTGCGGTCTTCGGTGTTGATGTCGTGGAGAATCTCGCCTACTGATTTTTGCTCAAGGTTGTCATACTCCGACGGTTGTTCACTGATTTTTACAAATGTCATTGTTGTGATGATGTTGTGAGCGAAAAAAAGAATGCGGTTGCCGGAAACGTTATGAGTGAATCCGGCAACCGCAATGTTGTGTGTGTTTTGCCGTCGACTGTGATGTGTGCCTGACGGCTCTCCTTAGCTGTCTCAGATGGTCTGAGCGCTTGCTATCGGAGCTTGCTGCGTCAGAGGTTTGGCTTCCCAGCCGAGGGCTGAGGCTCCAAGTACTGCCGCATCGGCTTCTTTAAGCTCGCTAAGGAGCACCTTTGCTTTACCTTTGAAGACGGGAAGCATGTTTTTATCCATGGCTGCGAGCAAGGGCTTCATCAGCAAGTCGCCTGATTTGGCGAGGCCACCGAAAAGGATAAACGCTTCCGGTGATGAGAAGACCATCATGTCGGCCATTGCTTCTCCGAGAATTGTACCTGTATAATCGAAAATTTCTTTTGCAAGTTTGTCTCCGTTCATTGCTGCGTCGAACACATCTTTTGATGTGATGGATTCTATAGGCAGGTCGCGGAGGAGTGATTTGTCGGAGCGGGCTTCAAGAAACTCGCGTGCGGTGCGGGCTACACCCGTAGCCGAGCAATATGTTTCCAGACAGCCCGTACGGCCGCAGCCGCAGAGACGTCCGTTGTTGCGCTTGACGATGACGTGACCGAGTTCGCCGGCAAAGCCGTCATGGCCATAGACTACCTGGCCGTTGACTACGATGCCCGAACCTACGCCTGTGCCGAGGGTGATCATGATGAAATCCTTCAGACCGCGTGCGGCGCCATAGGTCATTTCTCCGATGGCTGCTGCGTTGGCGTCATTGGTCACTGCACATGGAATGCCGAATTTCTCGCTGACAAGTTGTGCAAGAGGGATCGGAGTCGTCCAGGGAATATTGGCCGCCTTCTCGATCAATCCGGTATAGTAGTTGGTGTTGGGTGCGCCGATGCCGATGCCATAGATTTTGTCCTGGGCGTCGTTGGCATTGATCAGACGGGTAGCTTCTGTATACAGCTCTTCGAGATAGTCCTCAAACTTGCTGTGTTTGCCTGTTTTGATTGAGTTGCTCGCGATGACAACGCCACGCGCATCTACTATTCCGAATACGGTGTTGGTGCCACCGATATCGATTCCAAGTACATAAGGTTTCATCTTCTGTGAGTGAATGATATTGATTTATTTGGTTTGATATTTTTTCTACTCACAAAGTTAGAAAAAAATTTTTTAATAGCACTACAATATTAAAAAGTTTATTCTTTTTAAATGTCATTTAAAAGAAAACTCACTTTCTGTCCGACTCGTCAGACCTGTCCGCTCCGTCCAGTCTCAACAAAAAAAGCGAAATCCGATTTTGTCAGATTTCGCTTCTGTTAGTGGCGGGGGCAGGACTCGAACCTACGACCTTTGGGTTATGAGCCCAACGAGCTACCACTGCTCCACCCCGCG
>CAXHOY010000029.1:0-27442 GCA_964018265.1 uncultured Muribaculaceae bacterium | reverse complement strand
TCGATGATGTTGCCCATGGTCGCGCCGAGGTCGTCGCCGACTGCGTCCATATACACTTCGGGGTCGGCGAGCTTGAGGTCCTTGAAGAAAACGCCGTTGAGGTTGTAGTCGTAGTTCTGGCCTGTGTGGGCGAGGATCACGTCAAAATATTCGCGGCAGCGGTTGATGACGGCCGCAAGTCGTATGATTTCGGGACGGGTGCCGACAATGATGAGAAGGCGAAGCCGTCCATTATTGGCAAATTTTGCTATGTTATTCATAAATTCATTTCCTTTTTCAGGTGCTCTACTTGTTGAACCTTATTGTAGTAAAATTCTCCATCTCTGATATACCAAGCTGGCGCATCCTTGATTTCTTTTGCGGGAACTCCGGCAATCATAATATTCGATCCAAACGATTTGTTTACTACAGAATTCGCCCCCACTGATACGTTATCTCCGATTGTAACTTTCGATGTTATTTTAGCACCGGTTGCGAGATATATAGCGTCCCCGATAATTTTTCCATTGTTCGAAATGCAAGTGCCAGTGTGAAGTACTGCGTAATTACCTAGTTTATTATCGCATCCTATGACAATGGTTCCATAGTGTGGGATCACTGCACCATATCCAATAGATTCTGAACCAATAGAAAAACCAAGTTTAATACCTAACTTCCTATAGCGCAATCGGTGATATAGGCCTAACAATTTTAAATGCATGAGGGGGGGGGTAAGTGGCTTATTACTAGAAATATAGGCATCCCATCTCATAGATGCCATATATTCCATTATATAATCAGGTAGAAAGATATGCTTAATTCTATCTTTCAAAGTCCAATGAAATTTACCCCTGTTCATCATCATGTCGGCCATGATATAGAACTTAAGTTCTTTTTTGCTACGAATCATTTTTCGACTTTTTCAAAGAATGTATCGGGATTCGAGGGATTGAAGCACTCGTTGCAGTACATCACTGTCACGAGGTCATCGGAGTCCGACAGGTTGATGATGTTGTGGGTATATCCGGGTAGCATGTGCACAGCCTCTATCTTATCGCCGCTCACCTCAAACTCGATGATTTCATCAGAGCCAATGCGGCGTTGTTGGATCTTGCCGTGGCCGGCAACGACGATGAAGAATTCCCACTTGGTGTTGTGCCAGTGTTCGCCTTTAGTGATGCCGGGCTTGGAGATATTGATGCTCACCTGACCAACGTTGGCACTTTTGACCAGCTCGGTGAACGAGCCACGAGGGTCTACGTTCATCTTCAGTGGAAACGACACCTTCTCTTTCGGCAGATAGCTCAGGTAGGTGGAGTAAAGAGCCTTGGCAAATGAACCTTCTGGTATTTCGGCGATAATGAGAGTCTGCGGCTGGGTCTTGAATTGTTCTAACTGCGATACGATCTCGTCCAGGGTAACCTTGTGGGTATGCGGTGCGCAGCAATAGCGACCATCCTCTTTCAAAACGGTGTCGACACCATCGAACTCGCAATGGTGCTCCTTACCTTGCAAAGCCGCAATCATTTCGTCGACAAGATCGTCAATATAGAGCAATTCGAGCTCAACCGAGGGATCGTTTACCTGAATCGGCAGGTCGTTGGCCATGTTGTTGCAAAATGTTGCCACAGCCGAATTGTAATTCGGACGGCACCATTTGCCAAAAAGGTTCGGGAAACGGTAGACCAGCACCTTTGCTCCGGTCTCCTTGGCATAGTCGAAAAACAGATCCTCGCCAGCTTTCTTGCTCTCGCCGTAAGGATGACCCTCATAACGTCCAATCAATGTTGCCTGAATGGAGCTTGAGAGCATCACCGGGCAACGGTTGTCGTACTTTTTGAGTGTGTTGAGCAACTGCGAGGCAAAACCGAAATTACCCTTCTTGAAGTCCTCGGGATTCTCGGGGCGGTTAACGCCTGCGAGGTTGAACACGAAATCGGCTTTTGAACAATACTCGTCGAGTTGCTCTGCGGTGGAGGCAATGTCGTATTCCATAACCTCATCGACAGCGAGGTCCGGGAAACGACGGTCTTTGCCCTCCTTTATAGCGTTGAGTTGGGCGCAGAGGTTCTTGCCGACAAAACCTTTGGCACCTGTTACTAATATCTTCATATGTTAAGTATATCTTCCTGTGACAGAGGCTCGTAGGCGCCATCTTTAGCCTCGAAAATCACGGTGCCGGGCTCAAGAGAGACTATCTTGTGCCAACGGTCGACCTCGATATTTACGCCGCAGCAATCCGACCCGGGGTGCATAACAACCCGCTCTGTCTCAAGGCCGTTGTCATCATAGAATATCTCCTCGGCGGCTCCGCGGAGCACAATGCACGTCTCCGTCGACTTCCTATGCCTGTGGATCGGCAGCACAGTCCCGGGCTCGATGGCATTGAGCATCCGCTGTGACATATCTTCGGGCGTGGTACGCATATCGCGCGCCATGCGAAGCCGCGGTGACCGGATAGCCTCCTCTGCGACGCTGTCAAATAAAGCCTTGTCAAACCTCATTACTGCACGAAATTACCCTCGCCGCTGAGCTCCTTCTGTATATAGTCGAGCGAAGCGATCTTCTCTTTGGTCTCCTCCACATTGAGCTGACGGGTGTTGTTGGAGTTGAACTCCGTCAGCACATTGCGTGTATCGTCGCCCTCCTTGAAAAACTTGTCGTAGTTCAACCCACGGTTGTCGGCCGGCACGCGGTAGAAGTTACCCAGATCCTCGGCCTTGGCGCACTCCTCATTGGTGAGCAGCGTCTCATACATCTTCTCTCCGTGGCGTATACCAATCACCTTGATGTCCTCTTTCTTGCCGCCAAACAGCTCGCACACAGCCTCGGCCTGGGTGCCTATCGTGCATGCCGGAGCCTTCTGCACCAGTATGTCACCATTCTGTCCATGTTCGAATGCGAAAAGCACCAAATCAACAGCCTCGTCGAGGCTCATGATGAAGCGGGTCATCGACGGTTCAGTAAGAGTGATAGGATTACCGGAGCGGATTTGCTCAATCCAAAGAGGAATTACTGAACCGCGCGAGCACATTACATTGCCATAGCGGGTGCAGCAGATCTTTGTGTTACCCGAATAACGGCTCTTGGCCACGGCTACTTTCTCCTCGATGGCCTTAGTGATACCCATCGCATTGATTGGATAAGCAGCCTTGTCGGTCGACAGACAGATCACAGCCCCTACACCGGCCTCGATAGCTGCGGTAAGCACATTGTCAGTGCCAATCACGTTGGTCTTAACTGCCTCCATCGGGAAGAACTCACAACTCGGAACCTGCTTCAAAGCTGCCGCATGGAAAATGTAGTCGACACCGGGCATCGCGTTCTTACAAGACTGCAAGTTGCGAACATCTCCGATGTAGAACTTAATTTTGTGAGCCACTTCAGGATAGCGCACCTGATATTCATGGCGCATATCATCCTGCTTCTTCTCATCGCGGCTGAAAATACGGATTTCCTTAATATCAGTATTGAGGAAACGCCTCAACACAGCATTTCCGAACGAACCGGTACCTCCCGTTATAAGTAATATTTTATCCTTAAAAACTGACATAATGTTATTTAATCTCTTTTGAAAATATCGCGGGTATATACTTTTTCTGTTACATCCTCAAGGCAAGAATCATAACGGTTAGCAAGGATGGCTTGGGAACGGTGTTTGAATGCGTCTAAGTCGTTTACTACAATGCTACCGAAGAATGTTGAACCATTTTCAAGTGTTGGCTCATAGATGATGACTTTAGCACCTTTTGCTTTGATACGTTTCATCACGCCCTGAATGGATGACTGGCGGAAATTGTCGGAGTTCGACTTCATTGTCAAACGATAAACTCCAATCACACATTCATGCTCTGGGGCATTACCGAATGTGTTTGCTGAGTAATAGTCGTACCAGCCTGCAATACGAAGAACCTGGTCGGCAATGAAATCTTTGCGTGTGCGGTTGCTCTCTACAATTGCCGACATCATGTTCTGGGGCACGTCGGCATAGTTGGCGAGCAACTGTTTAGTGTCTTTGGGAAGACAATAGCCGCCATAGCCAAATGAAGGATTGTTATAGTGCGAACCTATGCGCGGATCGAGGCCTATTCCCTCAATAATAGCCTGCGAGTCGAGTCCTTTTACTTCTGCATATGTGTCAAGTTCATTAAAGTAGCTGACACGAAGAGCGAGATAAGTATTAGCGAAAAGCTTCACGGCTTCGGCTTCCTTCATGCCCATGTAGAGCACTGGTATATCCTCCTTTATTGCACCTTGCTGCAACAACTCTGCGAACTTATGTGCGGCACTGTCCAACATTGCCACTTCAGTAACCGCCAATATCGCTTCGTTCTCTTCTTGAAACTCCGGGCGATTTATAATCTTTGGTACACCAGCAATAATACGCGACGGATACAGGTTGTCATAAAGCGCTTTACTCTCGCGCAGAAATTCCGGGAAGAACAGGAGATTAAAGTTCTTAATACCTTTTGAGGCATATTTGACGTATAAATTCCTGCAATAGCCGACTGGTATTGTTGATTTAATGACCATTACAGCATTAGGATTTACGCTGAGTACGAGGTCAATTACATCTTCTATGCAGTGTGTGTCAAAGTAGTTTTTGACAGGATCATAATTGGTGGGCGCAGCAATTACGACAAAGTCGGCTCCCTTATATGCCGAAGCCCCATCAAGAGTGGCGACCAAATTCAAATCCTTTTCGGAGAGGTATTTTTCTATGTACTCATCCTGAATAGGAGAAATACCCTGATTTATTTTATCAACCTTTTCTGGGATGACATCAACAGCGAAAACATTATTGTGTTGAGCAAGGAGAGTGGCGATACTCAACCCCACATATCCAGTTCCAGCTACTGCAATCTTCATTTTTTAATACAATAATTTACAGATGAAAAATTGAAATTAGACTATTACGTGAACAAGTCGGCATACAAACCATAGCCCATATATAAAACTAATTCAGACATTATAATTAGTTGAAGAAGTCTGCTCCACAATATTGCATTATGTAATATGGATTTGTCTGTTTTTCCCGGGAAAAATCGACGTTCTCTAATTTTATAGAACTCATCAACGGTCTGTTTAACAGTAATTCTTTTGTTATCGGTTAAATCTCTTTTTCTTAGATTCGACCAGTCACTGGTATCTACAATTTCATTACACAACTTTAATGTATCTACATATAAAGTCCGAAATTTGCTTATACATGGCCTAAATATCCTACGTCTTACTTGAATAATTGCAGCTACGCCAAAAAATCCAATCAAACAAAACAAATATTGTGAATCAATAAATCTCGCAGTTATTTCGCCGATACTAAAAATACTGTCAAGTTTTATCCTTATTGCAAGCACAACAACCAAGGTCAATGACAGCAACAGAGAAAAGATTACAATATTTCTCAATCTTATATATAACCGATTTAACTGCACTGTGGCATCCTTAATCTCTTTTATACTCTGATTAAAGGATTTATCGCACATTTAAAATAAACTTTTGAATCGATTTCACCACGTTGAAGTGTAATTTCCGTTTATCGTTCTAGCTGATATGGAGTATCATTGGTTTGCCTCCAAATGGGGATATGGTACTGCAATAAGGGATATAGTGTAGAGTACAAAAACGTTCGATACCGTTGAACAACTGAGAGTATTCTCCATTTTTATAATAATTCATCACCTCATCCTCCTCGTCATACCAAACATCCGCCTTGTTTATCAGAGTAAGTATCCATCTTAACTTAGTTTGAGAGTTAATATCATAAATCCATTCTTTAAGCTGACGAATTTCAAACTTACGGTTGTCTGTTAAATATTTTTGAGCGACTTCATCTGTTCCTGTCCGGAATATTTTTACATTTGTTCCTTCACTTTCGTTATACCCGTAACAAACCACATTTATTATCGCGTGAAAGTGGCCATTCAAAATCCTTGTTTTTATTTTCTGCCGTTCATTTCTATATGTGGCTTGTCCGGGGCAATCATAGAACTCGATTTTTTGGCCGGTTGGAAGAATAAAAATAAATGGTTCAATAAATCTAGTACTTTCTCCAGAATACTCCTTGCCACCAAATGAGTTAAGAAAACAACTTTTACCACTTCCACTTTCTCCCAATACTGCTATTCTTAACGGTTTTCTCAACCGATTGAGATAATACTCCCATTTTGAAATACCCTTCCCAATTTTCTGAGCGGTATCAGCAAGTGTAATAGCATTGCATATCTCAGAAATCATAGTTCCCGTAAGCATCTCTGGAAATTATTAAGCCAACTTCATATTATAGGCTGTGTTCGCAATCCCTCGTTGAAAAAGTATTTATCAAGATAAGATAGTAACTTATTGGACTCCCCAATCCCACCACAACAATTGGGTTCTCTGCATATGGTAATCAGTGTTGCATCAGCGATTAACCGGTTCATTAAAGAGCGAACTTTAAAGTCTCCTACGTATTTATCATAAAAGATTGTTTCCGGCCATGCAATAGTCCGGTCAAGGCAATCTGTGGCAAAGCAATCCAAGTCAAAATCGAGTACATAACGAGTGCTGTTTGTCTCTTTTGTATTGTAGCGAAATAGACTCCGAAGATAAAGAGAAGTTTCATCCAGTTTGATCGTATCACCCAATTGGCCGCGACTCCCTATTTCCCAGCCTAAGTGATTCATTGTCAGAAGTCGGTGCTTGATATCCGCATCTGCGTAACGTTCGTTTGTATAGTGGACATTGCCATCTCTCTCCACTCCGATACAGACAGCATCGTTGATGAGATTAAAATCAAAGGCTGCTGTCAGCCAGTCATCATCAAGAGTCGAAAGCTCAAATTCTGTATAGCCCCAAAATTCCTTGGATTCGATATCCTGTATTTTCCTATTGCCGAATTTAGCCAAACGGTCTGCGATTGAAAGATCTCGTAGAACAACTGAATCATCATGTTGGTCAAAGTAAATAAGGTTGGGAATTCCATCAATCCATTTGTTCTTTTGAATCTCAAAGAGAATATTCAAGAGAGTCCGGTGATCATCATACACCAGTACGTCTTTTTTGCCACCATAATCTGGCTCTATTGTATAATGGTTGATGTTAGTTCGTTGCGCTAACAGATAGAATTCTGAATTCATAAACTTTTATTGAGGGGGATCTTGTGAAATTAGAATCCTCTAACGAATTAACCTTAGCTGGTGGTTTGAGAATTACGCTATCTGAGATATACTAATGTGTATCTCGATAGCTTTTCTTACAAAGGAGTGGATACCCTCTAATGCCGTCAGTTTGGAAAATAGCGGCATGAGAGATTCTTCGTAATCTTCGAATTTGCGGTTGAATAACAATACTGACTGGGCGAAGCCGATGTAGGCCCAGAGTGTTTCGGCATCGAGGATATCGAGCTCGGTGTCGGAGAGGGTGTAGGTGCTTATCCAATGGGCTTTTGCCGAGGCTTGTTCCTTGGTGCCGAGGTAGGCGAAGAGATCATCATCTATTATGTAGTTGAGCCGCGCGTAAGCTTTTGCCTTCGGGATGTTTCGGAATTCACCGTAACTGATCAACTCCTTAACCCAATCGCCAAGAACTCCCAATGCAAACATTGAGTATTTTCTGTCAAGTGTTCTGTTGTCGCGCTGTATCTCTTTCAATAGTTCAAGAACAAGATCAGTTTCGGAGATGCTTTTGTCTCCTTTGGCCCAAAGGCCGACAGTCTTCAGTCGGATGGTTCTGATATAATCATTGGCAGACTCACCCTTACAAATACGGTAATAAAAGTCGTATGCATTCAGCAACTTCGGTATGGCTGCCAGTGTAAATGCGGTTGATTTACCCAATACAATATCATCAAGTATACCTTTGACCTTTTCAAGCCAAATCTTACCTTGAGCTTCTACTTCACGAATCGCAGAGTTTCTGCGGGCAGGATACCATAGGCCTCCCTCACACTCAGCTATCTTACACATCAATAGTTGATATCCGAATATTTCTTGAATATTCGAATAGTCTATATCAGCAGCAGAGATTATGTTTTGGTTAATAACCATCGGATTACGCAACGCCTTCGTATTTTCCAGTTATGTTGTCAATTCGCGTGTAGATTTCGGCGGCCATGGGGTTGACGCACCGCTCTGGGAGGGAGAGGCCGTCCACGGTTTGCGCTTTGGTGGCGGCATCAAGGATACGGGAACGTATTGTCGGGTATATGTTCCAGTAGGCAGCGAGGGTGAGAAGCTTGCCAAGTTCGGCTACATTACCGACAGTAAGTGCGGTATCGAATAGGTCGAAGTAACGGTCAAGGACTGCTTCGCGCTCTTCGGCGGTTATGAAGTCGAAGATAAGAGCGAGAGTTGCCAGCTCGAAAGATGAGTCGGCTTGTGGTAACAGGTCTGCCACTATTTGCGATTCGTTCTCTGGGCCAATATCCGGAAGCCAATCCAGACGTAGCTTTTGCGCGTAGGTCAGATTGGGTAGCTCTTTTAAATTCTCCGCTTCATCAAGAGCGAAGCTTAAATCTTGGTTATCAATTGTCAAGTCTATTGACACCAGTCGCTCAAGGATTTCTATCTTTTCGTTGATCGAAAAAGCAGTATCATATTTCTTCCTCAATGTCTTTGCCAATTGCTCAAATCTATCGCGGCATAGACCATTGTATATAGGCTCCTTCTCATCCCAACCTACTTGTGACAACTGCAAGCGCAGGTAAAAGATTGTTTCAAGGGCATGGAGCGTCGCTACCGACATGTCGGCAGCAATCTCAATCGGAATAATGTCACCGATGATGTCTTCATTCAACGTCTTTAAATCCCGAGCCAACTTTCTTTTGGCCGCGGATTTCCGTTCTTTCTCAAATTCTGAAGATGCAAGAGCTTGGAAATATTCCACTTGCATCCGGTTTGAATGCAAGGCGCGTCGCTTCAGTTCTTTAATGGGTGTGAGCCTTGCGACTTCTGTCCATACGACAAATATATCGTCATCAAGATTGTGGACATCAATATTGAGGAGGGAGTTGCGAATATCCTCCCATTTGTCCCAGTTATCCGGGCCAATAAGACACGTCGACTCATCGTAGGCCTTAAGTCTGAGTATCTTGTCTTCGATAGAAACGGAATCAATATCTTTCAGATAGCCGTCGATGATATCTTTAATCTCCTGATAATCTTCCGGACCAATATAGTCCCATGTTCGGGTTGCATAACTAAGAGCAAACAGAAAGTCGTAAGAGGAAATTATCGGATTCTCATTATAGGCTTTCACGACTTTACAACACATCTCAGTTAATGTATTTCTTCTGTTAGCCGACCCACGATCCTTGCTATCAACTCCACGATTGTAGATGTAGCGATACAGGGCTTTAATCAGCGACAGCGACTGCTGGATATCACCTTTACCATATACCCTACGCGAGAACTGTGGATAGAGTTTATCCATATTCTTCCGAACTTCGGTTCGGTCGATATTGAGGTCATCACAGAGATTGCAGAGCAAATTGATGGCGTCAACATTGGCGATGAAATCATCGTCAGTCATCGACTTGTCAACATTGAATGTCACCATCGCATTCAGTTGCTCTATAATATGTTTTAACTTGGCTGTCACGCCGAATTATCTTTATAAACGGAGATGTCTATCCGATTGCCTTGACAAAACACGCTTCAACCTTGACCTCAGCCTTGATTGAGTATTTGTCTGAAAGCCTGATATATATCTGCTTTATATCAGAACCCTCTTTAATATCATAAATAGTGCCTTCATATCCCGACATTATTCCTCCGGTAATAAGGACTTCACGACCGAGGCCGACTGGAGATTCCGCTGTCAGCTCAACCTTTATGTCGGGAGTGAAAATACCTATCATATTTTGAAAGCCTGTCATGCTGCGCGTGGCTATCACAGAAAAGTCGCTGTCGACATCGGATGTGATCCGGAAGACATATCCCAATCTTTCAGACTTGATAAGGGTGTCAACTTTTCGGATATATCGTGGATTGATATATATGAATACTACATCAGGTATTATGGGTGTGACAGAAGTCACAATTCTTTTTTCAACACGACGTGCGACTTCTCGCTGAGGATAAAACAGCAGTCTGTCATCGTAATATTCAGCAAAATTAGTCTTTATATTATCCGAAAATATATCATAAGCGACTCCACGCCGCAGCTTTATGGCATACCATCTTTTCCCGGAAGGAGCAAATGATTCTGCAACCTGATGTTTTGTAGATATTATTTCGTCTGTGGTAAGTTTTGTGCTTTTCACCAACCGCAGATATTCATATTCCGCCGGAATTACGTCAACCATCCGCTTTAAGTCTGCAAGCCTCACACCGCACCTTCGTGCTTTAGCCAGCCACAACGACAAGATTGATTTACATATAAAACCTTCAGGAAAATTAATATTCTTTACTCTGAAATAGAAGTCTATCGCGTTGTTTACTTCCTTGACAAGCTGAGGCATCCGCTTACGGCTTTGATTGAGCTCAAATACATATTTTCTTCTATGATGAAACTCTGCCGGCCTGATAATTTCGTCGAGCTGACGAAACTCCGGTGTGTATTCTTCTGTGGTCAAAGAAATTGCCTTTTCTATATCTGACGACGCATTGAATAGCAGATAAAGGAACACCGCCAATTCGGGCTTTGACTTTGCGTCAGTCATTATCGTGTCGAAGACACTTTCAATTTTTGTCAACTCCGACTGGATTAGTCTTGCATTGACTGGAATGTCCAATGCACATAACTCCTTGACGCTATCAAATGGATTGACAGCGATACCGTCACCATTGCCATACTCCTTATATAATGTGCTTAGTTTTTCAACGTATCTCTTACGGCTCGCTACGGCAAGGCCGGAATCAATCATGTCGCAAACCCATACTTTCAATGAGTCTGCCAAGCAAAGTTCGTCATTCGCCTTTATTGAAGAAAGGAAAGACGAAATTGACTTGTAATCCATTGCCCGTTTAGACGCCTGGTCCAGCCTTATCGCGACAAATTCAGAGAATGGCATTCCGTAATTAGTTGACTGTCTCATTATTGTCACACAGCCATACCGAACCATTTTTAGAGTTTATATAATTCTCATGTTCCCCCTTACTCTGTGTCTTACAGGCTGAAAGAGGTATTGAAGTGCGATATGTATTGGCTTTTGTCATGAAAAACAATGCCACTCAAGGTGAGCAACATAAAGTAACTCTTACGTAGAGATCTGGATAATAATGAATCATCTCAAATACAGCTATATACATTTGCATCCATACGATTTTGCTAAACAAAGTGAAACTAGAATTGTTGTTCAGCAATATTCACAAGCCAAAATTCCTCATATTTCAGAAATATTTTGTAACTTTGCATATCATAAAGTATCTCTACGTAAGAGATTTGGATGGTTGCTAAACAAAATAGCCTCGATGCCGGAGCACCGAGGCGTTCGTGTGTTTTAAGGGCGGTCTTTCTACGCTGCGCCACAAAAGCGCTAAAGCGATGATAGGATGAGGGAGTTGGCAGCGCGTCCCACTATGTCCCAGAGTGTCCCAACACTCCACAACCTCGGATGAGGCGCAACTGAAACCACGGAAATGGTACAATCGCGGTACAGGAAATCGCTAAAATCGACCAAAATGCGCAAAAATCGGCAATTTTGACCAATAAAAAACGCCCCTGAAAAGAGGCGTTTTGTGTTATCTGTTAGCTAATTATATGATGTTCAAGTGTTTATCTGTTTGTCGATGCACACTATATAATCAGCTAATGAACAGTGAGTTAACCTCTTGAAAGGTACAGATGATGGATGTGCTAAGTTGCTTACTTTCAATGATTTATTGTATAATTGAATTTTGAAAGTGCATTTTGCTTGCAATCAGCGTTTTCGGGCAAATCGTCTGTACCGCTATGTTCTTGTTTCCGAGGACAAAGTTATACAAAATCACAGAAACTACAAAAATAATCAAGGTAAAAATTTAAACTATTCTCCGTAAATTTAAGGAGAATGTTTGGCGGTTACACTGCAAATGATTAACTTCGCGGTATGAGACGAACTGTAAGACATAGTGCCTATATATGGCAACGGAAGTATTGGCCGGAGTTCCGCTGGGACTCTGAGGCGTTGCTTGAACCGCTTAGTAGGCTCAGTCAGTTGCATGGGCTCCTCAACGGCAGGATGTCGATGCTTGGATTCAATGAGAAGTGCCGGTCGCTGTTGTCGGCCATGACTGAGGAATTGATAAGTTCTTCGGAGATTGAGGGTGTGTTGCTCAACCCTAATTCGGTGCGTAGCAGTATCGCCCGACGGCTCGGAATCGAGGATGACGGACTATTGGTTGAGGATCATTATGTCGAGGGATTGGTCGATGTGATGCTTGATGCCGTGCGTAATTGTAAGGAGCCATTGACCGATGAGCGGTTATTCGACTGGCACGCAGCTTTGTTTCCGTTTGGGCGAAGCGGTATGCACAGAATCACTGTTGCCGATTGGCGGAAGGGCGAGGAGCCGATGCAGGTAGTGTCCGGTGCTTTCGGGCATGAGAAAGTGCATTATGAGGCTCCACCATCGGATGCTGTTCCGGCTGAGAAGGCTCGTTTGATTGAGTGGTGTAACACTGCTGATCAGTCACCGTTTATCATGGCTGCTGTGGCGCATCTGTGGTTTGTTACCGTCCATCCCTTTGACGACGGCAACGGTCGCATCAGCCGCACGCTTGCTGATATGCTTCTCGCCCGGCTTGATGAGGATTCAGCGCGATATTACAGTATGTCGGCTGAAATCAACCGCAACAAAAAGGCATATTATGAGGTGCTTGAACGGACTCAAAAAGGAGACCTCGATATAACTGAATGGATGCTGTGGTTCTTCGGCTGTCTTGAGAATGCTATAGTCCGCGCTTCGGGCATAATAGAGCGAACGTTGCAGAAAGCAGCATATTGGGATGAGTTCCGCGATGTTGATATAAATGAGCGTCAGCGCAAGGTTGTCAACCGTATGTGGGATGGCTTTGAGGGGAAACTGACATCTTCCAAATGGGCGAAGATATGCGGCTGCTCGCAGGACACAGCATTACGCGACATCAACGACCTTATAGCTAAAGGTATGCTCCGCAATAGCGGTGAAGGTGGCCGCAGTGCCAACTACCTTTTGCCTGAATAATCATTTGCCTTTGAGCTTCCTCTGCTCGGCCTCGAATGCTTCGAGGAAATGTTCTCGACAGGCGAAAGTTGATACTGCGTGCGTCGCGAGCGGTCGTATTCAGTGTCTGCTTGAGTTTGGCACCTGGATAACTGTTCCATGGTCAGAGTCTTTGCCTGAAACGTCAGGACAATCATCAAGTTTCTTGATCCAGCCTCATATACATCGGCACATGGCTTTTTGCTTGTAGTTCGGCAAAGTCGAGGTATAGGTTTACGATACGGTTGAGCATATCCACCTCCTCTTCCGTGAGATAATTCTTGGCAATCTCCGCTTCATGCTTGGTAGGCATAGCACCGCGCCATGTTGTCAGTCCCATGAAATCTTTATCGGCATCGGCTCGTTGGAATATAACCTCAGCAGCGGTATGTCCGTGGGCTGAGAAGTGCATTTTGTTCTGCACCGTTTTGAAGAACCGTTGCGTGGCTTCAGTCCGAGGGTCATAGTCGATGCTTAGGGCATAAATCTCCAAAATCTTGCGGTAGAAAACCTTCTCAGAACTGCGAATGTCTCGGATTCTTGACAGCAGTTCATCGAAATAGTTGCCCTGTCCGGCATTTTTAAGCAGCTCGTCATTCAGCACAAAACCCTTAATCAGATACTCCTTCAAAACCTGCGTAGCCCACTGTCGGAACTGCACACCACGGTGTGAATTTACCCTATACCCGACACTGATAATCATGTCAAGATTATAGTATGCAATGTTGCGCTCAACCTTTCGCTGCCCTTCATTCTGAACAGTTGCAAAAAATGCAACTGTTCGATTTTGCTCTAATTCACCACTTTCATATATATTCTTGATGTGCCGTGAAATGGTAGATTTATTACGTTGAAACAACTCCGCCATCTGATCGGCAGTCAGCCACACGGTCTCATTGGCAAGACGAACCTCAATCTTGGCTTCACCCTCCAGCGTTTGGTATAATATTATTTGTCCGGTATTCATAACATATTGCCAAGATAATCAAATATCGCTATCTCCAACAGCAAGTTAAAGATCTGGGGTTAGTCTTCGGTTATCCATTTGTAAACTCTATCCCAAACAAGGCTTAAAATACGTTCAGAACGTCGTTCAACAAAATCTTTGTCCCAGACATGATTCTCTGGTAAAGAAGCCAGACTTGATAGATGTTGGTTATATTGAGAGGAAACTAATAGATTGACAGTGCTATCGTTAAGGTCAATATTCTGATTCATCGCCTCATGCTTTATTAAAGCAAGTTTGTCAGAATCAGATTCAGTAACAGGCCTATAATACAGTAGTTTAGTTGCTAATCCTTTGTTTCCCACAGAAGAGTTTAAATCTTGCGGTAATAATGTAAGGTTTCCAATTAGATTATACGGCTTAGTCTGATTATCATATAAATCAATCGGCCAAAAATCTGTTTGGGTTTGGGGGGCGACATGCTCTATGGTTTTCAAATTGGGAGATAACCATTGATCTCTACTTAGATAGGGCGAGTAACCTGAACGAGTAGGTTTTATCAATCCTGGATGTTCTGGATCGGATATAGTATCATGGGCAGCGATGAGTAAAGCTAATCGTATGATTTCATTGCCCGTTTCTCCATATTTTAAACGAAGTTTAGAATGCTCTAACCATTCAGATTTTGTTGATATCTGCTTTTTAATCAACACATCTTTGATATGTTCTCTAACTTCGCGTAATGAACAATCAGCGTTATTCGCAGATAATTTTTTGAAAAAGTCTCTATAGGTAGAATCTAGTCCGGCGTTAGAAAAAGCAGCTCTCCAAAGGAAATAATATGCTCCTACAGCTTTAACGGCTTTTACAAATTTTTCTTTAGCTTCTGGAATATTCTTAATGACATCATCATACATAGTCCCCAAAACAGTAATAGCCATTTTATGATTTGATGCTTTGAGGAACAGTATTATCATAGAAGCCAACTCTGCATCAGCACAAGTTTCCATCAATGGGAACTTCTCATCTCCATTATATTTAAGCCATTCTTGATAAAATTTTGCATAATTTCCCATTCTGACAATAAACTCTTCTTTCCCATGAAAATCTGAGATAGCAGTATAGCAATTATGCAACGCCTTTCGCTGATAACTAAAATGAGTTGATATAGTTCGACCATCAAGAGCTACGAAAAATGACGTTAGAAAATCATTAGTTCGTTTATTCTTTTGTTGTGCGGTATTTGCTTCGGAGAGGAATTCTTCAACCGCTTTAAATGCAATATCACTTGTAGAATCTTTGAATTGCCCTCCTTCGTTATCAGCCGTATTAACGATTGTCGGCTTGAATGTTTCTATCGCAGTTAAAGGTGTCCCAGTTGCATTAAGAGATTGAAACATATCAAAGGCCCAGTCATCATCAGTAGGCTGAATTATTGTAAAGCAGCACCGCTCTAGGAGATAATGACATACGGCAAGTGTTTGGACTAGCTCGCTCAAGACATACGAATCTGTTTTCTTACTAGTGTAATCTTGTGATTTTATGATGTCAACTAAATCCTGTCGTTCAAAATCCCAAAGTTGATCTTGAGAAAAATGCGCAATTATATCTATGGCTGGAGCAAAATCATCTGTATCTTTGTCTTCATGTGCTGTCGCAACAACTTTCTTCAACCAAGACTCCACCCGTCTTCCATTTTTATATAATAGAGTATCGCCGTATTTCTCTTTAGACAAACAGGGAAGAACAGTAGGTGCTCCATTATTAGCTCTAATCTCAACATATGCTTTGATAAAATGTCCAAGATAATTGGATAATTCAGATGTATATGCAATATCCACATCTCTATCTCTTGTCCAATAATCCTTAGCTCCTCGTACGATTTTTGGTTTTAATCTAGGCTTACCGCGTTGGAGATCAAAACTGAAAACATTAGCGAGTTTTTCAATCCATCCATCGCATATTTCAGAAACTTGATCATATAGAGGGTTTGACTCTTTAATCTTATTCCTTATTTCATAGAGTCGTTTTACTAAAATTGTGGCAATCAAGGCTATTGTAGAAACTCGCTGTTGCCCATCAATAAGTTTCTCAATTCTAGAAGGAACTGCTTGTGGATCTACTGGGTAGATATTGTTTTTATTTGCTTCAATTACAGTTATAATTGTGCCCAAAAAACGTATTTCCTTGCCATCATCAGAAATCTCACCCATTGCAATTCTTTGGATGCCACGGGTTAAATCTTCGATAAGCTGTTCAATATTATCACTGTCCCAGCTATACTCCCTTTGATAAAGGGGTATATATAATCCTTGACCTGCCTGATTCAGAAAGTCAAGTACGCTTCTATTTTCAGTGAGAAAAGATTTCTCTATATTTAGTACTGCCATAATTATATAAAGCAATTAGCGCAAAATGCGTCGTTATCTTCATCAGGGTCTCCGAATAGGTCAACTAACTTTGAACTACCGGCATTCCTCTTTGCCTCTTGTTTCTTTATTGCATCAAGTTTTATTTGCCGAACACGCTCCGGCTTGATTAAGTCGGTAAGACTTTCGTTCTGATTCCAAGTATAACCGTCTTTCTCAAATTCCATTGCCTTAGCAAAGAGGTCTGGATGTTGCTCATATAGCCATATCCATTCAATCTTCTGCTGGAAGAAACAGAAATAGCATCCTGAGCGACTACGATTGTATGTACCTTTCTTGCCATCGATTTCAAACTCGATTGGTTTGTAGTATGCTGGGACGCCGACACCGCTATCATTAAGAATACGGAAAATGTCATCCCTTACCAAAATGTCATCGTTGTCAATTAGGGGGAACGTATCAAGTTTGCCGACTGGATAATCAGTCCCTTTAAGATATTCAAAAACAGCCTTGTTGAATAACTTGACATCAATATCCATTAGAGCGCTAGCTTTCTTACCATAGAAGAAGTCCTTTGTAAGCGGTCTTTCCAATATTTTTCTGAGCTGAGGTTTCAATTCCTCGGGAGCGATATTCAAATATATTTCAGTAAATCGTACAATATTGTTTTGGTGTACGATTGAGTGGATTACATCTATACTCCAGATATTTTTTCTGAACGGGAATATTGCTTGGATATTTGGCTTGGTCGAAACATAGCCTTCGCGATCTTCATCGCCTCTGATCCCAACGTATGATATTGTAGGAGTATCACCAACAAATCGTTCCATCTCGGCAAGCTTCATCTTCTGCGTACACCAACGTTGTTGTGGAGAAGGCAGGAAGTTACCGCTAGCTTTCAGGAAATGCTCAAAAGGAGTTGGCTCTGGGCTGTCTTCAGCAGCACGGAGTCTTTTGATGCCTCCAAGATATGATTCCAATCTATTTATAAGGAGGTCTGTTTCCGCAAGTTCACAACCGGTATCGGTATTGTAGTATTCAACATGAAGATTAGGATATTTACCTTTCATGTAAATTGCAAGAGCTGCACTATCTTTACCACCTGAAATGCCTAATACGTGTCTTACCTGTGTCATTTTACTTTGTTGTTTAGAAGTTTGAGTAGTACACAGATGTTCAATTCTTCATCATCAGACATGAGCGATTCAATCTTTAATGCAATGTCCTCTGCTGCCTTTGATTTGCTTCGCGGCAAACGATAGGTCTGTGACTTGGAAAAAGAACCTTGGTTAGATGCCAACTCAAAATTGAATGCCTCAGACTCATCATCCGCATTAGTTTCTCCTATTGCAGAGTAACGTTCTAATTCACTTAATAGATGAAGCATTTGTTGTATCAAAAGTGGTTCTTCGGAGTCCTTTGTCTCATCAAGACGCTTGTCATTCACAACTATTGCTAGTTTCTCTATAAACTCGCGTTTAGTCTCTGATGGAGCAATTAGACGGTCAAGGAATGAGCGGGTTGTCGGAGTAAGAATTCTCTTATCTATGCTTAGATAACGAGAAGTAAGAAGCTCCTTATAATTCTCAAATTCATGAGGAAGTCCGAGGTGTTCTATGATTTTTTCTTCAATCCTGTCAATGAAATTGTCATAGCAACTATTCAGTTCTCTAACTGCCCTACGAATAAGGTTGAGGTATTGTTGAATGAACTCCTCGCTTTCTAAGTCCTTATATCCAAATGCAGCCGGCAACTCTTCAAAGAACGTTTTTGCCGGATCTTGTGCATTAGATAGTACATCACGGAATTTTGCAGTATATACGCTATCAAACTTCCTTGTTATCTTAGCGTAGTTATTTAAACTACGGTAGAAACGGAAGAACGGTTTTACTGTTTCCAATAATGAATCAGAAGAAACGCCTACGTTGTCATCTTTACGCAGGAATTGACGATAACGTTTAAAAAATTCCAATTTCACCCCGGAAACTTTAAAAGCCCTGACGGAGAAGTCGTTTATGCGTTTTTGGATTAGTTCGAATACTTCTTTGTTGATAGTCAAAACAAAAGAATTGCCGTTATAGAGGGCAAAGTCTTGTTGGTTAATAAATAAGAAGATTGGAATCCAGAAGTCAATAACGCCTTGTTTCAGCTTATACGGGGCAGACCTTAATATTTTTGCGAATTCTGATAGTTTTCGTGGTTTGTCAATGGTACTATTGATGAAATTAGTTGAAGCATCCCAAAGAGTTTTCAACTCGTTAGCAGTAGGAGCACCGAGAATCCAGTTGCCATTGGCATCCTGACGGTGAATACCCGAATCTCTTAATAGCGTGAAGTATATTGCCTTCTCAGGGGGAAAAGACTTAATGCCTAATTCGGGATTTTCAGAATGGTTTAGCATTGCATCGAGCAAATTTACTCGCGCAAGTGATATTGCAGAGCTTAACTTTTGACGGTTAAACAATTCATTACGGATGATTGGTGTCTTATGATATACCACATCACATACATGAGATAGCAGTTTATTGAAATCTCTTATGGAATTTATTTCAACAACTTCTCCATAGAAATACCAAACTACATTATAATTACCTGAAATCAACGATGTGTTTATTGCATCATTTAATTTCTGACTTTCGTACTCCTTCTGATTCTCCAATTCGGCTTTTGCAACTCGATCGTCGAATGCAACATTCTCAATTACGTATTGTAGTTTTTTTATCTCATACAGATGTTTGATTATTGTATCTGTATTCTTGATGTAGCAATATATTGTCGCTCCGGAATTGGACGAAGCAGATATTTCTTTGACCGCAACCTCAATGTCAGAAAGAGGGAATACCAATTGAATGTATCCGTCGATATCTCCAGATGGTTCTAAAATAGTTGGCTCATTTACACCTCGATACTCAAAGTATCTAGGAGTGCCGGTACGATAGTATGACGCTGAAGCAATAGAGGCTTTTTGCTTGATGTATGGGGCAATTTCTTCTATGGCAAGACTCGGAGTCGGAACTATAGAAGCTGCTTTATATAACTCGTTCTCGAGGTCGATGTTTGTCCCTTCAAAAAGGATATATTGAGACTTGTATTTGGCAAAGCGTATGACTTGTTGGCTTTCAAGTATCTTTATAAGCTCATTGATGTTGTTTAAGCCTAAAGCATTCTCTCCATAAGTTCTAAGGAAATCATTATCAAGAACTACACCATTGAAAAATATATTAACTATACCAATAGTCTTAATCAGTTTCAGACAGTCCTTGATGATGGAGATTTCCAGATTAGTTGCCTCAATTCGCTCAATAGCAACTGATAAGGATCGCCATCCCATTGAATCGGCATTAGTTTCATTTATAGCAGAGTAGAAGTGATACGTAAGGTAATCATATACAGATGCAACACTATATGTCAATGAAGGCATAGCATTGAATGCTTTGAGCGAACCTTCACCTTGTGCCGACAAAAAAGAGAACAGGGAACGTTCATTTTGACCATATTTCTGTATTGCTAACGTAAGACATACTGCCGATATTGGGTCGAGTGGGAAAAGAAGTTTTGCTGTATCGAAATCAAGATTTCTAGATACAATCTTACTTCTTTGCCCGAGTCTATATAGTGAATTGAGAGAAACTTCTTCTTGTTTTGAAATATGGGGTTGGTTGTCGAACCTTTTTGCTGTCAATGATAGCAGTTGCTCCACTGGCTCAGCAAAGACTATTTCTTGAAATCTTCCTTTGACTTTTAGCCATTCTTTTCGCTGTACATCGTTTAGCCCGAATGCATAACTGCCAAAATTCTGATGTAATGTAGTAATCAGTATGATGTTTCTGCTTGGAACATTGACAAATTCTGATAGTTTTTGTAGAAAATACAGCTCTTTTTCAGGATTTGTTTTGGCAGCATGTTCAAGTATCTTTCCAAATTCATCTATCACAATCACGAGAAATTTGTTTTGTTTTCTGAGTGATAGATAATATTGGTTAAGCTCATTGAGAACATTTGCTTCGTGGCTACCAAGTTTTATAGATAAAAGGCTATTCAAAGGAGCGTAATCACCAACGATATTTAGGAATTCAAAACCGCTGATACAACCAAGAACGCCATGTTTAATAAGCCGATTGTTCCCATTGGTTAAATCATCTTCTAGAGCCAATATGAAGCTAGATTTACCTGTCCCATATGTGCCTATTATTGAGAACGAATGGTGACCGCTGTTGAAACTGTTGACGATATTTCCGGCTACTAGCTTAGCATTCTCGGTTACAATATACCGAAAATCATCAACTGTATTCAGTTCTATATTTACAGATGGAATGTAGCTCATAGTTATTCGTAATAATGGTTAAGAGCTTCAAATTCATCTATCTCACCAAGAAACTGCACATTCTTTATACCACTGTTGTCTGTGAATACTAATGTGCCGGGGAATGTTTTTTCCAAAGAACGAATGACATCTATGAGAGAAACCATTGGCAATCCGAAAATCAATGACAGCTTTTGAAGAATATCAAAAGAAACGGTTTTATCTGTTCCTTTCATTCTAATGAGTGCAAACAAAACAATCTCAGGAGCTATATCATCTGGATTTGAAATTTTAAAGCAATAGGTGTCGTTCCCCTTGTAAACTACAAGCCCAAGGCCAATCATCAGAGCTGAAAAATCTTCAATTGTCTTCAAATCAGATGGTGCGACGTAATTTTTCAGCAAGACTCCGATGTCTTTGTGCACGGTATTATAGTTATATACATTCTTCTGTTCTGGTACAGAACATTTCCGTTTAATGAATGATTGGAGTTCTGACTTGGTAAATTCTTTCTTTTCCCTTTGATATTCTACAAATAGCAAGTTGTATAGACTTGCCACTTCGGAAGAAACAAGAAGGAAATGGAGTAACCAAATCGTATTGATATCCTCAGCGAATGGGTCTTTACCGTTTTCTGTATCTAATATGTACGTTGAGATTGGTTCAAGAGTGTCGGCCTTTGTCAGACAGAAAGCACGTAGCCAGAATCTTATTGACGCGACCATATTCTTACCCACACCCAGTTTTGCCACGGCATCTACATCCGTGAAACTGTTGTTGGTAAGCAAATAGTCATATCCCTTTTTCAGCCAAAGGGATTTGCATTGAAAGGACTCATGCCCTGAAAAACTATATCTGCTCAATGTTATAACGTTTTTAGTTGATGCATATTCCAATAATACGAAACAGCTTCAATATGCAAAATTACAAAGAAATAACCAACTAAACAAGAGCTTGAGCGTGAAAACAGTAGCTCTACACGGGCCAAATGTGAGATTTGTAGCGTGTAGAGTTGATTTTGATTAAGAAATCGAATTTGGAGGGGCCGGATTTGTTGATTTTGCAGAGCGACCTCAGGAAATAAGTTGTACTACATTGTGAGTTGGGAGCCGGATTGTTGGTTGTCGATGTTGTCGTAGCGGGATTGCTTGCCGACTTCCCATTCGCGGTTTGCGGAGTGGGTGGATGTGGTGTCGTGAGGTATGAGGCGAGCGAGGACAGTGCATTGATGCGTGGTGAAGGCTTTGGATTGTTCCGGGTTGTAGTCTGATTGGCGGAGAGGGTGAGTGATGCTGCCGGTTGATTTGGCGGTCAGTTCCTTTATGCGGTTGGTCAGCTCGGTGGCGTCCTCATGGGTTATGCGGAGGATTGCGAGTTGATGAAGATAACCGTTTGCTGCTTCTCCTTGCAGTCTCGCATGGCAACGCAATTCATCGGCAGTCATAGGGTATGTCGCCGAGAACCCATCTGTTGATACAACGCGGATTGCTTTAACGCCATTGCGCATCTTGATTATGTTGACGCTTCCTATTCTTGCGCCGATGTCGCTTACCGGATATTTCTGCAATACGGATTCAAATATCTCGGTTGAAAACATGGTGGCGGCTATCCGGATTGCCACATCTTCCCTTTCACTTTCGGGCGAGTTGAAGTACCATGCCGATTGACGTGGAGACATCGTGCGTGTATGCTCTGAGCCGTCGAACAACCGGATTGACATTATTCCATCCATGCCCGACTTCCGTACCTCTATAGAGAACAGGTTTTGGTAAATATCAAGTGGCGTTGCCTTGCGTTCCTGTTTCTGCACGAAGTCAATCAGTTCTGACAGCTTCATCACCTTGCTGCCGTCAAATGCCATCTTTTGGCTATGGTCAACGATACCGTAGCCACGTATCTCACCATTGCGGTCTCTCTGGAAATGAATGTTTATGCCGAATTTTGTTTTGAGAATGTCGAGCAGATCCGACAGATGCCGCTGTTCTTCCTGCGATAGTGGCTTGCCGTTGGAACCCTTGATTTTACGGATGTCGGGGTTGACTTTCCGGCGCACATATTTTTTCTTCTGACCTTTGTGACCCTTGACATTTTCGACATTTTGGACTTTTCCATCCGCTATTCCGGCCTTATATTTCCTGATAATCGCACGGAGTTGTTTTGCGCGTTCTTTCCGAGTATCGTTTTCTTGCGAAATATGCCTCTCTATCTCAGATAATGAGATTGTCGCGGCATTGACGCCCCCACGAAACAATACATAGCTATCTTCTAATCGCTCAAATCTATATCCATGCGACCGGATTATATTGGCAAACTGCCCCTCGGTGAGATAGCCGTAAGTGAACATGCGCTGAATGTCACGGTTGATGTCCGATGACAGAATACGGTTGGCGGCGGCATTGAGGCGCGCATAGTCATGATGGTCAGGTATCGGGAAGCCGTTGGACTGTATGCGCGTGGAGAGTATATGCACATGGTTGTTGTCGGTGTCGTGATGGTAATACACGAAATACGGCTGTCTGCCATATCCGGCTTCCGCCATGAGCTGACGGGCAAAGTCTGTCAGCTCGTCAGCCGACATTACCTGCCCCTTTACAGAGGCGGCGATGTGAAACTGAAAGCGCGTGGTCTTCGTGTTGCCGTATGTCCTCGACCGCTCCTTGAGATATTTCTCAATCTCTCCGGCACAGCCGAATCCGGCTTCATGTAGCAGCTCCACCTTATGACGCATGACTGCATCGACATTCTCCATAGCCATTAGCCGGGCCACGCCCTCGGCTACCTTGCGTTCATTATATCCGGCACCGGGAAAGCCACCACCGGAGACCATACTAAGTTTCTTGACTATCATAGACGCTCTTTGATTTGGTTAATATGCTCCCAAATGGCAGACAGGTCATTGCGGAAGAGCACGAACGGTTGGATATCCGAGGCTGACAATCCATAGGGCGACACTTTCATACGCTCGTTAATCTGATGGGCGGTCTGATTGACGTTCGTCCCGATTTTCTTCAACTGACGCAGAATAGCTGTCAGCAACGCTGTTGTCTCGGAATTGGCTGATGATGGCGCAACCTCTCCGTCATATTGCAGAGTGGCGCAACGGATACAGGCACTGATGTTGCCGTTGAAATGGCTATTGGCTTTGGTGCGGATTGCGTTGGCGGTCACTTCATCCACGCGAAGACGTATTATGATATTCTTATTATTTGATGACATGATGTTATTATGCTTTGATGCTCTGATACTTTGATGTCATGATGATATTATGCTTGGAAGTCATAATGCCATAAAGACTATATGTCTTGATGATTGTATCTCTTTATGTCATGGTAACATGACATTTTAATCATTATAAAAGACTGCGAGTTTCGAGCGGGATTGACCCAACTCTGCGAGGTGGCAGGATTGCCGTTGTGGGAACAATCGGCATATCTTGCACAGCAAGATTCATACACCTTAGAAGTCCGACAAACTCGTTCTCTTGCCCCTCTTGAATGGTCTCGTGAAAAATGTCAAAGTGTCGGAAATGTCAAGGGTCACATGACATTTTCGTATAGCGTCCGTGTTCCTCTTTTCTGAAAAGTGCAGAGTTTTTCAGGAACCGTTTTACCGTGGACTCCGACATACCGAGTGCCCGTCCGATGTCGATGGCATCCGAGGTTCGGAAGTCGTAGGGCAAAGCGTCAAGGAGTTCGGACTGTCGTTTGTCAAGATTGCCGGATAATGACACGCGTGTTACACGGTTTTCCATCTCACGGAAATACTCAACCAACCCTATAGCCGCCTCCGCGCTCTCGGTATCTATCATTGTTGCCGACTCTCCGGCGCAGATATTCTTCATTATCCGGATCATTAGGCAGAAGCGTATGAGATAGATTTCGAGTTTGCCGCATACGGCTTTCTCCGCTTCCGACTCGGTGGCAGAGTATATCGCGTTGTTAACATTATCTTTCCACTCGCACAGTTTCCTATGGGCTTCAAGGGAGAAGCTCAGTTCCATTGGCTGTTCTTTTCCCTTGAAGTCAAAAGTAACGACTTTGCGGATTATATGGTCCCATTGCTCCATGATGGCATCTGGCATACGGTCAGAGCCCCATGTCGGCATATCGGTAATGTCGGGATAGACTTTCAGAAATCGGGATGAAAAGCCGTTGACAACGCGCTCGCCACCAAATTGCTTTGCAAGCCGTCCCGGTTGTGTGCTGCCGATGATGGAGCAATACGGGTTTGGTAGAAATATGTGCTCATCAGCGGACTTTCTGATATATTTGAACGGCGTACCACTGAACGCGCTGAGAAAATAACTCTCATCCGAACTGTTGTAGCGGTTGAAGTTAGCGAACAGGCTTTCAAGTTCATCGCTGTAAAGGATGACGCCTTGCGGATTGTCGCGCATGGCACCTATCAATGCCTCGATGGTCGCATCGACCACCACATGACACCTGCGCCTCGGTCGCTCCATATCTTCCGGCAAAGACAGTGCAGCACGCTCTTTCGGAGATTTTGACTCCCATTGCTTGTATGCCTTCAGTTGGGCGCAATATACCCTGTCATACTCACGGTCGAGGTTGAGCAGAGGCGAAAGGGCAAGCCTGAGAGGTGGTGTCTTACCACAACTCGGAAAACCGACAAGCGCCACATACATAATCGGTCGCTCAATCCACGTTGCCGAAAACCGCACCGTCCAACGGTTACCCATAGCAGCTGCAAACGTTGTGAACATCGACGCTGCAATAAAATTGACATTGAAATGCTCATACTCAACCAATGCCTCCACGATATTACGTATAGCCGTAGGAAACACACATAGAGGGAAAGAGGGCACTTCTTTTTGCAGTTTGCTTTGAGGAATAACAGGCTCATCCTCATGCAACCCACACGCCGGACGCAGTGGCATCCTACGATTTTGATAATAAGCAGCCATCACCATCCGGATTTAGGTTTGCGGCGCATGGTAGATTTCATCTCGGCAAGAATCTCGCCTGATGATTTGGAGCCATCGCAGGCGTGTTGTTCCTGCCATGCGATAAGTTCCGAAGGACGAAACTCCAGCATTTTTCCTACTTTGTAGTGTGGCAGCACACCATCTCGTACCATGTGGTACACCGTCGATTTCTTGCGACGGAGGATTTTGCAAGCCTCGTCGATACCTACAAGACGGTTGTCATGCTCGGACGGTTTCATGCCGATAGCCTCTTTCACGAGAGATTTCAGTCCCTCGATTTCATTAATCAGACTGCCCACCAGATGCGGGAGCGAGTCAAATGAAGGATTTGAATTTTCCATATTTTACGTTTTAGAATTTGTCGCAAAATTATGGGTATCGGCAATGGTGTACCGGAGAGGGAAACGGTTATTTTGCTGATTGGTAGAGTTTCACTGATTTTTAACAGATGCCGAGTTTCTTGGCGAGAGGAAAAGGTGGCAGAGGCAGACGTGGCTCGACTTTAGGGAGAGTGAAAGCACCCTCATCCGAAGAAAGTTTTTTGGCTATGGTGCTTATCTCGACATCAGCGAGTTGCCACGGAAATTGAGATTTCAAGAACTCGGCCATAATGGTATTGGATATTTTGAGTCGTTTGGCGATATTCCATCCGAAATGATACACGTCATGCGTGCGGAATTTTGAGATGCGATGATTTACGGCAGCCTGTTGTATGGACTCTCCAATGATAAAGGCTTTCATGTTATTATCAAGAGCCATCAGTTCCTCATTGGTCAGTACTCCGGCAAATGTCCCCAAGGTATAAGCTATCACTTCTTGCGCTTTGGGAGTGTCAAGCGGTGACACATCCTTGGCTAAATTAATTGCCGTACCCTCTGATTGTTCGACTGCTTTATCCTTTCTGCGCTTGAATGATATAACACCTAATGGCTCTCTAACAAGAGGGATAATGAAGAATCGTATGCCATACTCTACGGAAAGATAGCATAGCGTAAACATAAGAAAAGTAGTGATTGAGGCGTTTACGGAAGTCGCCAGGGATGCTTCTCCGGTTGAGAAACCTACAGATACAGCCTTACCAGCGATGCAGACAAGGGCTATTGTACGGATTGAATTCAGATGTGTGTTCATGTGGATAAAATCTATTGTTTTATCCTGCAAAAGTATAATGTGCCGATTGCTAAATATGAAATTTTGGACACAAATTTTATCCTGTAATGTCCTTTTTTTACAGTCGTATTGCTAACATGAACTAAAATGGAATAATATGGAAACCAACAGTTTATTATCGGACGATTGTGTCACCGGATAGAAGTCACAAGATGAGGAAACAGCAACCGTGGTCCGCACTGAACCACGGTTGCTGTTGATGATTTTATGAGAGTTTTATGCGACCAACCGTGTCGCGTTTGGTGGAGTCAACCAATCGGGCGTAAATTTGCGTCGTGGTGACGTTGGCATGATCGAGCATCTTGCTTACTGTATATATGTCAGTCCCGGCGGCGAGTTGGAGTGTGGCGAATGTATCGCGGAAACGGTGGAATGTTATCCGTTTTGTTATGCCCGCCGCTTTCAGCCATTTCTTCAGCGGTTCCTGCGTCATCGAGCGGTTGAACCCCTTGAATACAATACCTTTGTCCCGTTCACCACACAATGCGAGCATCTCCGGACTGAGAGGGCGGATTGATTCTTTCTGCGTTTTCTGAATACGGATGAACATAGCCATCTCGCCATCGGCATCCGGACGTATATCCTC
>CAXHOY010000028.1:0-31057 GCA_964018265.1 uncultured Muribaculaceae bacterium | reverse complement strand
ATTGCCAATGTAGCTCAGGGGTAGAGCACTTCCTTGGTAAGGAAGAGGTCGCGGGTTCAAATCCCGCCATCGGCTCTAACGGATAAAATGACAGCCTCGATAGTGTCCTTTCATTATCGCGGCATTGTGTTCGAAATCAAACATTTAATCAGATAATAAAGCAAAGTTATGGCTAAAGAGAAATTCGAAAGAACCAAACCGCATGTTAACATCGGTACTATCGGTCACGTCGACCACGGCAAAACTACCCTGACAGCCGCAATCACAACAGTGCTTGCTAAAGCAGGTCTTTCAGAAGTAAAGTCATTCGACCAGATTGACAACGCTCCCGAAGAAAAAGAACGTGGTATCACAATCAACACAGCCCACGTTGAATACGAAACCGGCAACCGCCACTATGCACACGTTGACTGCCCGGGTCACGCTGACTATGTGAAGAACATGGTAACTGGTGCTGCTCAGATGGACGGTGCAATCATCGTAGTTGCTGCAACTGACGGCCCCATGCCCCAGACTCGCGAGCACATCCTTCTCGCCCGTCAGGTGAACGTGCCCCGTATCGTTGTATTCCTCAACAAGTGCGACATGGTCGACGACGAAGAAATGCTCGAACTCGTTGAAATGGAAATGCGCGAACTTCTTTCGGCTTACGAATACGATGGCGACGAAACTCCTATCATCCGCGGCTCTGCCCTCGGCGCCCTCAACGGCGAACCCGAATGGGAAGCTAAAGTTATGGAGCTCATGGAAGCAGTTGACAACTGGATTCCCCTGCCTCCCCGCGACATCGACAAACCCTTCCTCATGCCTGTTGAAGACGTGTTCTCAATCACCGGTCGTGGTACAGTTGCCACTGGTCGTATTGAAACAGGTATCGTGAAAGTAGGCGACGAAGTTCAGATCATGGGTCTCGGTGCAGACATGAAGTCAACCGTAACCGGCGTTGAAATGTTCCGCAAACTTCTCGATCAGGGTGAAGCTGGTGACAACGTAGGTCTCCTTCTCCGCGGCATCGACAAGAAAGATATCAAGCGTGGTATGGTAATCTGCCACCCGGGTGTTGTTAAGCCCCACAGCAAATTCAAAGCTTCAGTTTATATCCTGAAGAAAGAAGAAGGTGGCCGTCACACTCCGTTCCACAACCACTACCGTCCTCAGTTCTATACGCTTGACGTAACCGGTGAGATCACTCTTCCCGAAGGTGTAGAAATGGTAATGCCCGGTGACCACGTTGAAATCAACGTTGAGCTCATCAACCCGGTAGCATGCGACCAGGGTCTCCGCTTCGCAATCCGCGAAGGTGGCCGCACCGTTGGTTCAGGTCAGATCACTGAAATCCTCGACTAATAATCAACATAAAGAAATGTCGGTCAACAACCGGCCGACATTTCTAAACATACGGGTTTAGCTCAGTTGGTAGAGCACTGGTCTCCAAAACCAGGTGTCGGGAGTTCGAGCCTCTCAACCCGTGCCAAAGACAATAAAAATGAAAAAACTAAAACTACTTACGAATATAGAGGAGTCTTATGACGAGTTACGTTATAAGACTTCTTGGCCAACAAAAAAACAACTTATCAAGTCGGCGATTATCGTGATGATAGCTTCCGTCATTATCGCTTTGGTAATCTTCGTCATGGATCAAGTTGTCGACCATCTGATGCACTTCATCTACAGCTTGAAGGGTTAAACGTCTAAGTGGATTTATCAATGACTGAATCAAGAAGAGGCTGGTACGTTCTACGTGCCATTTCAGGAAAAGAAGCCAAGGTTAAGGAAGTTCTCGATGCAGCAATCAAGAACACTGATCTTGGCAACTATGTGTTTCAAGTGTTGATACCTACTGAGAAGGTTCTGACCGTGCGCGGCGGAAAAAAGGTTATCAAAGAACGCAACCTTTATTCCGGCTACGTATTTATCGAGGCTGACCTTCAGGGCGAGGTAGTCCATGAGCTGACCAACACGACAAACGTGATAGATTTCCTGCGCGGACGCGAGAAGGGTTCAAAGCCCGAACGCCTCCGTCAGTCGGAAGTCATGCGTATGCTTGGCACAGCTGATGACATGCTCGACCCGACCGATGACGAAGCCAACGATTATATCGTCGGCGAGACAGTCAAGGTCAACGAAGGACCTTTCAACGGCTTCTCCGGCATAGTCGAGGAAGTCAACAAGGAAAAGAAGAAACTGAAGGTGAGCGTAAAAATTTTTGGGCGCAAGACACCATTGGAACTCGACAATTCGCAAGTAGAGCGTGAATAAGCGGAGCGTAGTTACGGACGCATAAGTGTATTGACGCAAATTTTGTAATAAACTTCAAAGTATTTTTACAATGGCAAAAGAAATTGCTGGACAGATCAAATTGCAGATTAAAGGAGGTGCAGCAAACCCCTCCCCTCCCGTAGGCCCCGCACTGGGTTCGAAGGGTATCAACATCATGGAGTTTTGCAAGCAATTCAATGCCCGCACTCAAGACAAAGCCGGAAAGGTTCTCCCTGTAGTAATCACATATTACACTGATAAATCTTTTGACTTTGTTGTCAAGACCCCGCCTGTCGCAATCCAGCTCAAAGAAGTTGCTAAGGTTAAATCAGGTTCGAAAGAGCCTAACCGCAGCAAAGTTGGAGAAGTGACCTGGGAGCAGGTGAAGGCTATCGCAACAGACAAAATGCCTGACTTAAACTGTTTCACAGTCGAATCAGCTATGCGTATGGTTGCCGGCACAGCTCGCAGCATGGGTATCACCGTAAAGGGTGAATTTCCTGGTAATAACTAATAAACTTCAATTGAAATGAGTAAACTTACAAAAAACCAAAAGTTAGCCTTGTCGAAGATTGAAGCCGGGAAAGCTTACACTTTAGCGGAAGCAGTCGAGAAGGTCAAGGAAGTCAACTATGCAAAGTTTGACGCATCGCTTGACATTGACGTGCGACTTGGCGTTGACCCCCGCAAAGCTAACCAGATGGTACGCGGCGTTGTTACCCTGCCTCACGGCACGGGCAAACAGGTACGTGTGCTCGTCCTCTGTAACCCAGACGCCGAAGCTGCAGCAAAAGCAGCAGGTGCAGACTATGTAGGTCTTGACGAATATATCGAAAAAATCAAAGGTGGATGGACTGACATCGATGTGATCATCACTCAGCCCGCCATCATGGGTAAAATAGGTGCTCTCGGTCGTGTGCTCGGTCCCCGTGGCCTCATGCCTAACCCGAAGAGCGGCACAGTTACCGTCGATGTAGCCAAGGCTGTTGAAGAAGTAAAGAAAGGTAAGATCGACTTCAAGGTTGACAAGAACGGTATCGTTCACTCGTCGATCGGCAAGATTTCGTTCACTCCCGAGCAGATGCGCGACAATGTGCGTGAGTTCGTCAACACACTCATCAAGCTCAAACCCGCTACTGCCAAAGGTACTTACCTCAAGAGCATTTATCTTTCAAGCACCATGAGTCCCGGTGTCAAGGTTGACACCAAGTCGGTTGACGCTTAACCCTCTAAAATGAAGACAAAATGAAAAAGGAAGATAAAGGTATCGTAATTGAGAATATCGCCAAAACGCTCAAAGAATTCAGCTGCTTCTATCTTGTAGAGACAGCAGGACTTGACGCTGAGAAGACAAGCGAGCTCCGTCGTGCATGTTTCAATGCAGATGTAAAGCTTCTTGTTGTGAAGAACACACTTCTTCACAAGGCACTCGAGCAGATTGAAGGTGATTTCACTGAACTGTATCCCGCTCTTAAGGGCTCAACCTCACTGATGTGTTCTAACGTGGGCAATGCACCTGCAAAGCTCCTCAAAGACTTCGTCAAGAAAGGTGACACACTCCCTGCTCTCAAGGCCGCTTATGTAGAAGAAACAGTATACTTCGGAGCTGATCAGCTCGACACCCTTGCCTCTATCAAGAGCAAGAACGAACTCATCGCCGACGTTATCGCCCTTCTGCAGTCGCCCGCCAAGAACGTTGTTTCTGCTCTTACATCAGGTGGAAGCAAACTCCATGGCATCCTCGAGACGCTCTCAAAAAAAGAAGACTAATCATATCAGAAACAATAATCAAATAAAACTATACTAAAATGGCAGATTTAAAAGCTTTTGCTGAACAACTTGTTAACCTCTCTGTAAAAGAAGTAAACGAACTTGCTCAAATTCTCAAAGAAGAATATGGCATCGAACCCGCCGCTGCAGCTGTAGCTGTTGCTGCCGGTCCCGCTGCAGGCGCACCCGCTGCTGAAGAAAAGACTGCATTCGACGTAGTTCTGAAATCAGCAGGCGCTAACAAGCTCCAAGTTGTAAAACTCGTTAAAGAACTCACCGGTCTTGGCTTGAAAGAAGCCAAAGAAATGGTCGACGGCGCACCTTCAGTAGTTAAAGAAGGTCTCGCTAAAGCTGACGCAGAAGGCCTCAAGAAACAGCTCGAAGAGGTTGGCGCAGAAGTCGAACTTAAATAATATTACCTGTTAATCAGGTAATTAGGTTAAGAATCTTCCTAAGGATGATTCTTAACCTTTTTGTGTCTAAATTAAATTTGAGTTCTTACTAACCTTATCACCTTAGATGTCAGTTTCCGTAGACAAACCACGCATAAATTTTGCCTCGGTAAAGAACCCGCTTCCTTACCCTGACTTTCTGGAGGTGCAGCTGAAGTCGTTCAGAGACTTCCTTCAGCTCGACACACCGCCGGAAAAACGTAACAACGAAGGTCTTTTTAAAGTTTTCGCTGAAAACTTCCCGATCGCGGACACCCGCAATAATTTCGTCCTTGAATTCCTCGACTACTACATCGATCCACCGCGTTATACGATCGAGGAGTGTCTTGAGAGAGGCCTCACCTACAGTGTGCCGCTGAAGGCGAAACTCAAGTTGTACTGCACCGATCCGGATCACGAGGACTTTGCGACCGCCATCCAGGACGTCTATCTCGGTCCTATCCCATATATGACCGAGAAGGGTACGTTTGTCATCAACGGCGCAGAGCGTGTAATCGTTTCGCAGCTCCACCGCTCACCCGGTGTGTTCTTCGGACAGAGCACTCACGCCAACGGAACAAAGCTCTATTCGGCGCGTATCATTCCGTTCCGCGGTTCATGGATAGAATTTGCGACTGACATCAATAATGTCATGTATGCCTATATTGACCGAAAGAAAAAGTTGCCCGTGACAACACTGTTGCGCGCCATCGGTCTTGACAGCGACAAGGACATTATCGAAATCTTCGGTCTTGCCGAAGAAATCAAGGTCAACAAGACCAACCTGAAGAAGGCCGTGGGCCGCAAGCTTGCAGCACGCGTGCTCAAGACCTGGATCGAGGACTTTGTAGACGAGGATACCGGTGAAGTTGTGTCAATCGAGCGCAACGACGTCATAATCGACCGTGAGACAGTGCTTGAAGAGAAGCACATCGACGAAATCCTCAGCTCGGGCGTCCAGAATATCCTTCTTCATAAAGAGGATGTCAACACCAGCGACTACTCTATAATTTTCAACACTCTCCAGAAAGATACTTCCAACTCAGAAAAGGAAGCCGTACAATATATCTATCGCCAGCTGCGCAACGCAGATCCACCGGACGATGCGAGCGCGCGTGAAGTCATCCAGAACCTGTTCTTCTCTGAGAAGCGTTATGATCTCGGAGAAGTAGGTCGTTTCCGTATCAACAAGAAACTTGGCCTGACAACATCTATCGATGTCAAGGTGCTGACCAAGGAAGACATCATCGCGATCATCAAGTATCTCATCGAGCTGATCAACTCCAAGACCGACGTCGATGACATCGACCACTTGAGCAACCGTCGCGTCCGCACCGTCGGCGAGCAACTTTACAACCAGTTTGGCGTCGGTTTGGCGCGTATGTCACGTACGATCAGAGAACGCATGAACGTGCGCGACAACGAGGTCTTCACACCGATCGACCTTATCAACGCCAAGACTATATCGTCTGTCATAAATACGTTCTTCGGCACCAACGCACTGTCGCAGTTCATGGACCAGACCAATCCTCTTGCCGAGATCACCCACAAACGCCGTATGTCGGCTCTCGGCCCCGGCGGTCTGTCGCGTGAGCGTGCAGGCTTCGAAGTGCGAGACGTCCACTATACCCACTACGGCCGACTTTGCCCGATCGAGACCCCTGAAGGCCCGAACATCGGTCTTATCAGCTCGCTCTGCGTGTATGCCAAGATCAACGACCTCGGATTTATCGAGACTCCCTATCGTAAAGTCGAGGACTCGAAGGTAAATCTCAACAACGACGAAGTCGTCTATCTTACCGCAGAAATCGAGGAAGGCAAGGTCATCGCACAAGGTAATGCTCCGCTCAACGACGACGGCACATTTATCCGTGAACGCGTCAAAGCGCGTCTCGACGCAGACTTCCCTGTCGTACCACCGGCTGAAGTAGAGCTGATGGACGTATCACCTGCACAGATCGCATCAATCGCAGCGTCGTTGATCCCGTTCCTCGAACATGACGACGCCAACCGTGCCCTCATGGGATCGAACATGATGCGCCAGGCAGTACCCCTCATGCGCAGCGAGGCACCTATCGTCGGCACAGGCATCGAAGGTCAGCTTATCCGCGACAGCCGCACACAGATTACGGCCGAGGGCGCAGGTGTGATTGAATTTGTCGATGCAAGCATCATCCGCATACGCTACGACCGCACCGAAGAGCAAGAGTTTGTTGCGTTCGAAGATGCCGTAAAGGAATATCATATACCCAAGTTCCGCAAAACTAACCAGAGCACGACTATCGACCTCCGACCGATCTGCGAAAAGGGACAGCGCGTCGAGAAGGGAGACATCCTCACCGAAGGATATGCCACCGAAAACGGCGAGCTCGCGCTCGGCCGTAACCTCAAGGTTGCGTTCATGCCCTGGAAAGGATATAACTATGAGGACGCCATCGTGCTCAACGAACGCGTTGTCCGCGACGACATCCTCACCTCAGTCCATGTCGATGAATACTCGCTCGAAGTGCGTGAGACAAAACGAGGCATGGAAGAACTCACCAGCGACATCCCCAACGTCAGCGAAGATGCGACCAAGGATCTCGACGAACGCGGCATCATCCGTGTCGGCGCTCACGTCGTGCCGGGCGACATCATGATCGGTAAGATCACTCCTAAGGGAGAGTCAGACCCGACTCCTGAAGAAAAACTGCTCCGCGCCATCTTCGGCGACAAGGCAGGTGACGTCAAGGACGCATCGCTCAAGGCTTCGCCCTCGCTCAAGGGTGTGGTTATCGAAAACGCTCTTTTCAGCCGCGCGGCCAAGAAAAAGAAATCGAAGAGCGCCAACGCACAGTTGCCGAAACTCGACGAGGAATACGAAGAAAAGCTCAACAATCTCCGTGATATCCTTGTTTCGAAACTCATGACCCTGACCAATGGCAAAACGTCGCAAGGTGTCAAGGACTTCATCGGCAGCGAGATTATACCGAAGGGTGCCAAATTCACAGCCGGAGTGCTCAAAGGCATCGAATATGATACGATCAACCTCAGCAAGTGGACCAATGACGACCACAAGAACGATCTCATCCGTGAGACTATCGTCAACTACCTCCGCAAATCGAAGGAAATCGACGCCGAACTTCGTCGTAAGAAATTCGACATCTCGATCGGTGACGAACTGCCTTCAGGCATCATGCAGATAGCTAAAGTCTACATAGCCAAGAAGCGTAAGATCAGCGTAGGTGACAAGATGGCAGGCCGCCACGGTAACAAGGGTATCGTGTCACGTATCGTAAGACAGGAAGACATGCCCTTCCTCGCTGACGGTACGCCTGTCGACATCGTCCTCAACCCGCTGGGTGTGCCTTCACGTATGAACCTTGGTCAGATTTTCGAGACAGTTCTCGGATGGGCCGGCCGCGAATTGGGCGAGAAATTCGCCACCCCGATTTTCGACGGTGCAACACTCGACGACCTCAACGAATGGACTGACAAAGCCGGCATACCACGCTACGGCAAGACATATCTCTATGACGGCGGAACAGGCGAGCGCTTCGACCAGCCTGCGACAGTAGGTGTCATCTACATGCTTAAGCTCGGCCACATGGTTGAAGACAAAATGCATGCACGAAGCATCGGCCCGTACTCACTCATCACCCAGCAACCTCTCGGTGGTAAGGCGCAGTTCGGTGGCCAACGTTTCGGAGAAATGGAAGTATGGGCGCTCGAAGCATTCGGCGCATCACACATCCTGCAGGAAATCCTCACCATCAAGAGTGACGATGTCAACGGCCGCAGCAAGGCATATGAAGCAATCGTCAAGGGCGATCCGATGCCACAACCCGGCATACCTGAGTCGCTCAACGTGCTTCTCCACGAGCTCCGCGGTCTCGGCCTCAGCATCAATCTCGAGAATTAATCACGCAACACACCACTCTGAAACAAATATATGGCTTTTAGAAAAGATAATAAATCGAAAAACGCCTTTTCGAAAATCTCCATCGGGCTTGCATCGCCCGAGGAGATTCTCGAGAAGTCGAGCGGCGAAGTGCTCAAACCCGAGACCATCAACTACCGCACATACAAGCCGGAACGAGACGGTCTCTTCTGTGAGCGCATTTTCGGTCCGGTGAAAGACTACGAGTGCCACTGCGGTAAGTACAAACGTATCCGCTACAAAGGCATCGTCTGCGACCGATGCGGTGTTGAAGTCACCGAGAAAAAAGTACGCCGCGAACGCATGGGTCACATCAAACTCGTCGTTCCGGTTGCCCACATCTGGTACTTCCGTTCTCTCCCCAATAAAATCGGCTATCTTCTCGGACTTCCATCCAAGAAGCTTGACGCTGTAATCTACTACGAACGCTATATCGTCACCAATCCGGGCAATGTCGAAGGTGTTGAGAAACTCGATCTTCTCTCCGAAGAACAATATTTCGACATCATCGAAAATCTGCCTAAGGAAAACCAGCTTCTCGACGATAACGATCCCAACAAGTTTGTTGCGAAGATGGGTGCTGAAGCAATCTATGAACTGCTTACAGAACTCGATCTCGACAGCCTGTCATATCAGCTGCGTCACCAGGCAGACACCGACGGCTCGCAGCAGCGCAAGGCCGAGGCACTCAAGCGTCTTCAGGTTGTGGAGTCATTCCGCGCATCACGCAACCGCAACAAACCCGAATGGATGATACTTCAGGCAGTGCCTGTCATACCGCCGGAGCTTCGTCCGTTGGTGCCCCTCGATGGCGGCCGTTTCGCCACCAGTGACCTCAACGACCTCTACCGCCGTGTGATCATCCGTAACAACCGCCTCAAACGACTGATCGAAATCAAGGCTCCTGATGTGATTCTCCGTAATGAGAAGCGCATGCTTCAGGAAGCAGTCGACTCACTCCTCGACAACTCACGCAAGTCGTCGGCGGTGAAAAGCGACGCCAACCGTCCGCTCAAATCACTGTCAGACTCACTCAAGGGCAAGCAGGGCCGCTTCCGTCAAAACCTTCTCGGTAAACGTGTCGATTACTCGGCCCGTTCGGTCATCGTCGTAGGTCCCGAACTCAAAATGCACGAATGCGGTCTGCCGAAGAATATGGCCGCCGAGCTCTATAAGCCATTTGTCATCCGCAAACTCATCGAACGCGGCATCGTCAAGACAGTCAAGAGCGCGAAGAAGATCGTCGACCGCAAGGAACCGGTTGTATGGGACATCCTCGAATATGTAATGAAAGGCCATCCCGTGCTCCTCAACCGTGCCCCGACCCTTCACCGTCTCGGCATCCAGGCATTCCAGCCCAAGCTTATCGAAGGCAAGGCAATCCAGCTCCACCCGCTCGCATGTACGGCATTCAACGCCGACTTCGACGGTGACCAGATGGCCGTCCATCTTCCTCTGGGCAACGAGGCTATCCTCGAAGCACAGATGCTCATGCTCGGTGCCCACAACATCCTCAACCCCGCCAACGGCGCACCTATCACTGTACCTTCACAGGACATGGTGCTCGGTCTCTATTATATCACCAAACTCCGCAAAGGCGACAAGGGTGAAGGCACCGTGTTCTACGGACCCGAAGAAGCCGAAATCGCCTACAACGAAGGCAAAATCACCCTCCACGCTCCCATCAGTGTGATGGTAGACGACGTTGATGCAGATGGCAACCCCATCCGTCACATCGTCAAGGATACATCTGTCGGCCGTGTTCTCGTCAACCAATTCGTGCCGAAAGAAATCGGCTATGTCAATGAGATCCTGTCGAAGAAATCACTCCGCAACATCATCGCCCGAGTGATCAAGAAATGCGGTATTCCGCGTTCGGCACAGTTCCTCGACGACATCAAGAACCTCGGTTACCGCATGGCATTCCAGGGCGGTCTGTCGTTCAACCTCGGAGACGTGATCATCCCCGCTGAAAAAGAAGAAATCGTAGCTGAGGGCTACCGTCAGGTACAGGAAGTGATGGACAACTACTCAATGGGCTTCATCACCAACACCGAACGCTACAACCAGGTTATCGACATCTGGACACACGTCAACTCAAAACTGACCGACATCCTGATGAAACAGATGACCGAGGCTAACCAGGGCTTCAACTCAGTCTTCATGATGCTTGACTCAGGCGCCCGTGGTTCGAAGGACCAGATCCGTCAGCTCGCAGGCATGCGTGGTCTTATGGCCAAACCGCAGAAAGCCGGTGCAGAAGGCGGTCAAATCATCGAGAACCCGATTTTGGCGAACTTCAAGGAAGGTCTGTCAGTGCTCGAATACTTTATCTCAACCCATGGTGCCCGTAAGGGTCTTGCCGACACGGCGCTTAAGACCGCCGACGCAGGTTACCTCACCCGCCGTCTGGTAGACGTCGCCCACGACGTGATCATCAACGAAGAAGACTGCGGCACACTCCGCGGCCTCATCTGCACTGAGATAAAGAACAATGACGAAGTTGTCGCATCGCTCGGCGAACGTATCCTCGGCCGCGTATCAGTTCATGACATTGTCGATCCATTGACCGGAGAAGTCATTGTCGCAGCCGGCGAAGAAATCAACGATGCAGCCGCTGACCGCATCGACGCATCACCCATCGAGAGCGTCGAAATCCGTTCAGTGCTCACCTGTGAGTCAAAGAAGGGCGTCTGTGCCAAGTGCTACGGCCGCAATCTCTCTAACAACCGACTCGTTCAAAAAGGCGAGGCTGTCGGCGTGATCGCAGCCCAGTCAATCGGTGAACCGGGTACACAGCTTACCCTCCGTACGTTCCACGTCGGTGGTGTGGCTTCGAACATCGCTGCCGTATCGTCTAACATCTCTCGCTACAACGGTACACTTGAAATCGAAGAACTCCGCACAGTCACGACCTCTGAAATCGGCGCCAACGGCAAACCGGTTGAAGTCGTGCTCGGACGTCTTGCCGAGATGCGCATCATCGATCCCAAGACCAAACTCGCGCTCACAAGCGCAGCCATCCCCTACGGTTCGAAACTCTTCTTCAAGAATGGCGACGAACTGAAGCCCGGCGACGTAGTCTGCGAATGGGACCCGTTCAACGCGGTCATCATAAGCGAATTTGGCGGTAACATCCACTATCAGAACCTTGCCGAAAACGTCAACTTCCGTGTAGACGTCGACGAGCAGTCAGGTCTGCAGGACCGCGTGATCATCGAGTCGAAAGACCGCGCGAAAGTTCCGGAAGCAACAATCACAGATGCCAACGGTCAAATCCTCAGCACATATGTTCTCCCTGTGGGTGCCCACCTTCTCTTCGATGAAAACGCAGAAATCAAACCCGGCGACATCCTCGTCAAGATACCTCGTGCGACAGGTGGCGCAGGTGACATCACCGGTGGTCTTCCCCGTGTTACAGAGCTCTTCGAAGCCCGTAACCCGTCGAACCCCGCCGTTGTCTCAGAAATCGACGGAGAAGTCAAGTTTGGCAAAGTCAAACGAGGCAACCGCGAGATTTCAGTCACTTCGAAACTCGGAGAAGTCAAGAAATATCTCATACCTCTGTCAAAGCAGATCCTCGTTCAGGAAAACGACGTTGTGCGTGCAGGCACGCCATTGTCAGACGGAGCCATCACTCCGGCCGATATCCTCAACATCATGGGTCCGACAGCCGTTCAGGAATACATCGTCAACGAAGTACAGGATGTGTACCGCATGCAGGGTGTGAAGATCAATGACAAGCACTTCGAAGTTATCGTACGTCAGATGATGCGCAAAGTCAACATCCTCGACCCGGGTGACACATGCTTCCTCGAGCAGCAAGTTGTCGACAAACGTGAGTTCATGGATGAAAACGACCGTATCTGGGGCAAGAAAGTTGTGGTTGACGCAGGTGACAGTGAAGACCTCAAACCCGGTCAGATCATCACAGCCCGCAAGCTCCGCGACGAGAATTCAGCTCTCAAACGCCGTGACCTAAAGCTTGTCACAGTCCGAGACGCAGTGCCCGCTACATCAGAACAGATCCTGCAGGGTATCACCCGTGCAGCTCTTCAGACTTCAAGCTTCATCTCTGCCGCATCGTTCCAGGAAACAACCAAGGTGCTCAACGAAGCAGCTATCGCCGGCAAGACAGACAGCCTCGAAGGCATGAAAGAAAATGTGATCTGCGGTCACCGCATTCCTGCCGGTACCGGTCTTCGCGAATACGACAAACTCGTTGTCGGCAGCCGCGACGACATCGAAGGTATCTACAACGATACAATCGAAGTCGAAGCTACCGAAGCATAACAGATCTAACAATATTACCCTTCAACAAAAAAATCGGCCATTGGCCGATTTTTTTTTGCATGTTAATAACAGGTTGATCTTTTCCTCGATTCTATAAAAATCAGCTACTATAGGCATTTATCTCCCATCCGGTGTGGCTTTTGACAGCTATCTGCGTTACTTAACGCCTTGATTGGCTAATGATAATAACCCGAAAACACACACGAATACACACAAACAAAGTCGCGCGGAAGTCAATAAGACTGCCGCGCGACTCTACTTATAATAACTCCTATCTTATAACGTTTTCGTTTTTACTTGAGCGTGAACGGAAGGATGGTGAGGCGTTCGCTGTCGGGGCCGATCATGGCGTGGAAGTCGCCCGGCTCGCATACATACTCGAGGTCAAAGTTATAGAACTTCAACAATTCAGGTGTGATCTCGAAGTTTACGGTCTTGCTCTCTCCGGCTTTGAGGCTGACACGTTCAAAGCCCTTGAGTTCCTTGACCGGACGTGCACTTGTGCCGACAAGATCGCGGATATAGAGCTGAACAATCTCATCTGCATCACGGCTACCCTTGTTGGTCACTTTCACAGAGGCAGTGATAGCGCCTGTGCGTGACAGTTCGTCTGACGACAGAGCGAAATCGCTATATTCGAAATCTGTGTAGCTCATGCCAAAACCGAAGGGATAGAGCGGTGCGTTTGGAGAGTCGATATAACCGCTGCGGAATTTCTCAAATTTAGAGTCATCACCCTTAGGACGGCCGGTGTTGAAATGGTTATAATAGACCGGTATCTGACCGAGATTACGCGGCATCGACATTGTCAGCTTGCCTGAAGGTGAGACTTCGCCAAAGACCACGTCGGCGATGGCATCCGCGGCTTCCGAACCGCCGAACCAAACGTTGAGTATAGCAGGCACGTTTTCAGACTCCCAGGTGAGAATGGTGGGACGGCCTGAGAAATTAAGCATCACGACAGGTTTGCCGGTCGCAAGAAGTGCTTGAAGAAGACGATGCTGAGTCTCGGGAAGTGTCAATATCGTACGGCTTGAAGACTCACCGCTGTATTCAGAAGACTCACCGAGAGCAGCAACGATCACGTCAGCACGCGATGCGACTGCGATAGCTTCGGACAGCATCTGCTGCTCCGAACGATTGTCGCGCATCTCGCGACCGAACATTGTCGCATTGGCCTCGAGTTCGGCATCAGCCTCAAGGTTCGAGCCCTTGGCATAGAGGATTTCAGCCTTGTCGCCAACTGCGTCGATAAAACCTTGAACGAGGGTCTTATATTTAGAGAAGTCGGCAGCAACGCTCCATGTGCCCGGCATGTTTGAAGCCGTATTTGCCAATGGACCTATGAGAGCAATGCGACCTTTCTTTTGCAGAGGCAGCACATTGTTTTCATTTTTGAGAAGGACAAAAGTCTCAGCCGCAATGCGCCGCGCCGCCGCACGGTTTTCGTCGGTGTAGAGTTCGGTCTTCTCACGCTCCGGATCGATATATTTGTAAGGGTTCTCAAACAATCCGAGCTTATACTTAGCCTCGAGGACATTTCTCACCGCAGCATCAATCTGGCCGAGATCTACAAGTCCCTCGTCGAGCGATTTGGCAAGTGTGCCGTTGAATCCGTCGGCCACCATATCCATGTCCGTACCGGCCTTAAGCGCAAGAGCCGACACCTGCTGAAGGTCGCCGAGACCATGAGCGATCATCTCGGAAATAGCGGTATAGTCGGTGACCACAAAACCGCGCCATCCCCACATGCCACGGAGGACATCGGTGAGCAACCAACGGTTGGCCGTAGCCGGAACGCCATCAATCGTGTTGAACGAAGTCATGAAACTTCCGGCACCGGCTTCCGCACCGGCTTTATAGGGCTCGAAGTATTCGTTGAACATGCGTTGACGGCTCATATCGACCGTGTTATAGTCGCGTCCGCCTTCGGGCGCACCATAGAGTGCGAAATGCTTGACACAAGCCATAATCTCATCGTTAGACTTGAGATTGTCGCCTTGATAGCCATGAACCATGGCACGGGCTATCGCCGCGCCAAGGAAGGGATCTTCGCCCGAACCCTCCGATGCCCTGCCCCAGCGGGGATCGCGGCATATATCCACCATAGGGCTGAAAGTCCAGCATACACCGCAGGCCGAAGCCTCTTTGGCGGCAATGCGGGCAGACTGTTGGATCGCGTTCATATCCCACGAGCAAGACAGGCCGAGCGGAATGGGAAATACGGTCTCATAGCCGTGGACAACATCCATGCCGAAGATCAAAGGTATGCCGAGACGACTTTCCTCAACGGCGACTCTCTGAAGGTCGCGGATTTTCTCCACGCCTTTGATGTTGAAAACCCCACCGACCTTGCCTTCGGATACGAGCTGGCCGATGTTGCTGCTTTTGGCCTGACCAGTCACGATGTCGTCAGAAGCAGGCAGATTGAGCTGCCCGAGTTTTTCTTCGAGCGTCATTTTGCCGAGAAGGTCGTCGACAAAAGCATCCATCTCAGCATCGCCCGATGAAGCGCCGCCCGAACATGAAGCGAACGACAGCGCGGCAAAGGCTGCGGCAAGGATGGCATTGGTTATTTTGATGAGTTTCATCTAAAAAAATAAGAATATGTTAATCAATAAAATACTATTTCTCAATCTTGAAGCCGAGTTTTTGAAGACCTTGCTGAATTTCGGGCGCTCCCATGAAAAGATCCCACAGCAAACCTGAGCGGTAGTTCTCGATCATTGGCGCGATTGTCAACTGATCGATGGCAAGGTAGCGTGGCAGAACCCAGTTGTCCTTGTCAGAGAACGCATCATAGAAACCATATTTGCCTCTATAACGTTCACCTTTGTCATAAAAATGACGTGCGGCTCTCATTGATTCTTCGGGAGTATACGGGAAACTTGACAACGCGGCTGTCGGGGTGATAACGCCGAGGTCATTGTTGGGAGCATGCGCTGAATAGCCCTGCGGCGAATAACTTGCTGTAAGTCCCCAGCAATCCTCTCCATATCCTTTGTAGCCTTTCGGATTGGCCACACAATAGAGATAGTCGCTTTTGGCATGGTTTGTCAGCAACGTCCAGTAGTCGGCATAATCATCTTTGAGCCCCCGGGGATCAAGACCGATATATGAATAGTGAGACCAGAAAAGAGGACCTCCGGTGTCTTCAGCACCGTTATATTTCAGGACGAGCGGCAATCCCATGAACGATTTGTCGCTGACGATGTCACCGCCACGCGCCCAACCTTTGTGATAAGCGGCAGCATCGACCGGATGAGTCGGCGATGACGCGGCAAGGATATAGGCGATGAGACATTCATTATAGCCTTCGAGCGGGAAATTCATCTCCCAACCGTAGTCAGGCGACCAATGCCAGTAAAGCACATCTTTACCGCCCTGAGTATACCAGTCGAACTCCATCTCGCGCCAGAGCTTATCAATTTTCGAGGCGAGTTGGCGCTCTTCGTCAGAACCGTTCTTGAAATATTCGCGTGCGCAGAGCAGCCCTGTCATCAGGAATGAACTTTCGACCAGATCACCGCCATTGTCCTTTGTTCCGAACGGCTTGGTCTTTCCGGTCGGTCCATCGATCCAGTGAGACCAGACACCATGATAACGGTCGGCCTTGGCGAGATAATCCACAATCCTGTTCAAGCGTGCAACAGCCTCATCACGGGCGATGAAACCTCTGTCGACGGCTGCAATAATGCCGGCGATGCCAAATCCGCTTCCACCCGTAGTGATAGTGTTGCGGTCATTCTCCGGATATGCATTGTCGAGATGTATGCGCTCGGGCGCAAGACCGGATGTAGCCTCGGCACCATCCCACATGTAGTTGAAATGGGTTTTCTGCAGCCAGTCGAGGAATTGATCGTCAGATACAAATTCAGGTTCAGCCGGTCTGCTTTCTTCGGTTCCCGAACCGTCAGTGGAGCGTGTTCCGTCAGAACACGCTACCACTGCGGCGAACATAAGGCTTGCAAACAATAAATTAGGAAACAGCTTTTTTACCTTCATTCTATTGGTTCTTCCTTAAGTTCAGGATAATCATTCAAGTGGTTTGCCGGAACGGGGAAGTAAGCGCGGTCGGCAGCCCATCCTTCAAGGGTCGAAGCCTTGCCGGTGCGGAGAAGATCCTCATAACGTGTACCCCATTCACAACAGAGTTCCATGCGACGTTCGTCCAAAATCTGATCAATGGTAACACCGGTGATTTCAGGCATTTGGGCACGTTTGCGCACAAGATTGAAGGGTGTGTCACCGCTCTTGCCCTGACGGACGAGCGCTTCGGCATTCATCAACAGCACCTCGGCATAGCGGATGATGCGCACATTGTTGTCACCGCCATATGAATTACGGCCATCGATCACCTGTTCAACCGGAACATACCATTTGCCATTCCAGCAAGATGTGTTCTCTGTGTTTCCGGCAGCAGCAACCACATCGCCATAGCGTGTTGTCGAACCGCCGCGAAGGAATGAAGTCTCAGCACGTACGGTTTCGTTGCGCGATGCGACCCAATTCTGGAAAGCGTCGGTATAGCCTACGAAGTTCCAGCCACCGAAACTGCGGCCGAGAGCTGCATTTGAGATAGCGGGACCGGCGCAGTTGAAGAACTGGTCAACATCGGCTTTATCGCCCGAACCCATGCCGAAGTAAGTTGACTGACACTCCATCAGAGACTCATCGCAAAGTTTTGCGGGAATTTTGAAGAGTTCATAATAGTCACTGTAGAGCTGGAACTTGTTTGACGAAATGATGTCGTTTGTATATGTCTCGACAGCTTTGTAATCGCCAAGTATCAGGGCGGCCTTTGCGGCGATAGCCTCAGCGGTATAAGCTGTGAATGCACCCATGTGGGCCATTTCGTTAGGTCTTAGCTTCGGACAATTGTCGATTGCATACTGCAGGTCGTCGATTATATAACGGAGGACAGCATCACGCGAGGAACGACGCATGTCAGTCTGTTCGTTTGAGCGCAGGATTGTGACAGCGCCATACATCTGAGCGAGACGATAATAAGCCAGAGCGCGTATGATGCGGACCTCGCCTTGATACTGACGGTTAAGCTTCATGTCAGCATCGTTTGTGATGTTGGCCGCATATGCTTCAAGAGACTCGATCGCACCGTTGGCAACCTTTATCATGCCATAGTACTGGTTCCACATTTCCTGAATGCCCCAGAATGTGCCATAGACAAATTTATTGACATTCAGCAGGTCGCCCTGGTCGTCGATACGACCCGACCAGACGTCGCCATCGCGGATCACAGTCTGGAGATTGATGACCCAGTGCATGTTGTTTGTACGGATGGTGGCATAGCAACCTGAAACGGGAGCATACATGTTGCTGATGTCAGTATAGTCTACGCTTTCTTCGGGAACGCTTTTCTCGGGAACGATGTCGAGATAGTCGCATGATGTGAGGCTTCCGGCCAAAAGACATGCGGCAGCGCCTAAGGCTAAAATTTTATTTCGGGTTTTCATTATATTCTTATTTTTGAATTTAAGATTTAAGATTAGAAATCAATCTGCAGACCGAATGTGAAGGTCGAAGCAAGAGGATATACCTCAGTATCCCAACCCTGCGGGTCAGAGAGCTCGGGAGTGAACGAGTGGGCTTTGAAGAACGAGAACGGACGGTCGGCATTGAGACTCATGCGCAGGCTCGGCATCTTGTAGTTGCCCATCTTGATGTTCTTGAACGTATAGCCTAAGGCGATGTTCTGGATGCGGAAATAGTCGGCGCTTTCGACGAAGTAAGAGTTTGTGTTCTGAGTGGTGTATGAGTTCATGAGGGCCGCAGCCGAGGGGTTGGTGTTGGATGTTCCCTCACCATGCCAACGGTCGACAAACTGATCGTGGTCGAAGTTGTAGTAGGCAGACTGGAAGTGGAGAGCGCGCTTGCGGTTGTAGAGTTTTGCACCGACAGATCCGGAAGTGCTCAGCGAGAAGTCGAAGTTCTTGTAGTTGAAACCGAGCGAAATGCCATAAGTGAAGTCCGGGATATATGAACCGAGAGCCATCTGGTCATCTCCATTGAGCTGTCCGTCGCCATTGACGTCCTGATAGATCAGGTCACCGGGCTGCAGATTATAAGCCTTGGCAATCGGATCGGCAGCGATCTGAGCATCGTTCTGATATACACCGATCACCTTATAGCCGTAGAACGAATTCATCTTCTCACCGACGATATTGGCAGTCTGACCACCTTTGATGATGTTTTTGCCGCCAAGACTCTTCACACGGTTGCGGAGGAATGAACCGTTGGCAGTGACATAGTATTTGAAATCACCTACGCGGTCAGACCATGTCGCCTGAATGTCCGCACCCATGTTTTCGATTGTGCCATAGTTGCCGGCAAGCGTGCGGTTTTCAAACGGAAGCAACGGATAGATGACGGCATTGTCGGTCTGACGGTAGAACCAGTCGACATCGACATCAAGACGATTGCCAAGGGTTGTGAACTGAAGGCCGACATTGGTTTCAGTAACAACCTCCCACTTGAGCCAGCTGAAATAAGTGGTGTTCTTGAAGCCGGGATAAGTCGTAGAACCGAACACGCCTGAAGCAGCGAGACCTGAGATTACGGATGCAAAGCCATCAGAAGCGGCAACGTTGTCATTGCCGAGCTTACCCCAGCTTGCGCGCAGTTTCATGTAGTCAAACACTTTCTGGTTCTGCATGAAATCTTCGGAAGAAATCACCCAAGCACCACCGACAGAGGGGAAGTAGCCCCATTTTTCCTGATATTTCGAGGTACCGTCAGCACGGAAGGTGAACATGAAAAGATACTTGCCGGCGTAATCATAGTTCAGACGGGCGAAGACAGACTGGCTGCGGTAGCGAGTGCCATCGTCGGTCGAAGTCGCTGTTTCCTTATCACCGTTGACGATATACCAGTATTCATCCTTGCCGGTCGGCACACCGCTGACAGAGCCTTCGAGTTTGCTGAATCTGTCCTGACGCATCGAGTAGCCAACCATGGCACCGACTCCATGCTGGCCGAATTTGTCCTTATAAGTAAGGACGTTGTCCCAAGACCAGTTTTCATAAGTAGTGACACTCTTTGTCAGAGACGAATTAGTCACCTGCTGGTTGAGACCGACATAATAAGGCTCGGTGAATACGCGGCCTTTAATGGTCGAGTAATCTTTGCCATAGCTTGTCTTGAAGTTCAATTTGTCGGGCAAGATGTTAAACTGAGCATAGAAGTTGGCAAGATACTGGTTTGTCTTGTTGAGCGAATTATAGTAGTTGGCAGTCGCAACAGGGTTGTAGATGTTGTTGTTGATGCCCACCTGCTCGGGCGAAGCATATTTGACGGGGAAAACGTCGTCACCCCGGCGGTCGTCATAGACAGGGAAGAACTGGGGCGCGTTGAAAGCAACCTGCCAAGCCTTTGCGTTGGGGAGCTGCTGGTCAGACTGAGAGAAGACGCCGCTGAAACCTACTTTCAACCAGCTTGTAGCGTCATAGTCGAGTTGAGCACGGAAGTTGAGACGGCTGTAGTTGTTGTCTGTGTTCATGATACCATCCTGATAGAGGTAGCTCATGCCGACAGAATATGTCGCACGTTCGCTGCCGCCTGAGATATTGAGGCTATGGTTAGTCATGACAGCATCGCGGAGCAATTCGTCGTACCAATCGGTGTCCGCGCCAAACTGCAGAGTAGACATATTGCCGCCGAAAGCGTCGATAGCTCCCTGGATAATGGGATTATATGCCGTCGAATTAGCTTCCTGAAGCATGGTCGCATATTCATGGGCATTGGCCATCTTGAGACGTTTTGTCACAGTCTGCACACCGACATAGCCGTTATAGCTGATATGGGCGGGCTCGTTGTGACGGCCTTTTTTGGTAGTGATGATCACAACACCGTTTGCAGCCTTCACACCATATATCGCAGCCGCCGACGCATCCTTGAGGATCGACATATCCTGTATGTCGTCATTGTTGAGGAAGTCGATGTTGTCATAGAACATTCCGTCAACAACATAAAGCGGGTCAGAGCTGCCGAAAGAGCCTGTACCACGGATACGCACCTTGGGGCCCGCACCAGGAGTACCTGAGTTGAGGATCGTCACACCCGGCACTTTGCCCTGGATTGCAGCCATAGGCGAAGATGTCGGTATGCTTGAAATCTCATCCCCCTTGATGACAGCGATCGGAGCCGTAAGGTCTTTAGCCTGGGCAGTGCCGTAACCGATGACCACGACCTCGTCGAGTTTGGCGACATCTTCTTCAAGAGTGATATCAATTAAAGAGCGTCCGTCGACAGACACTTCTTTTGACGCATAGCCGATATAAGAAAAAACAAGCACAGCATCGGGCGCCACATCGGTCAACGAGTACATGCCCGCGTAATCGGTCATCGTACCTTGGTTTGTCGACTTAACTTTAACTGAAACACCGGGCAGCGTCTCATTGGCGCTATCCATGACCGTTCCGGTCACTGTGAGTGCATGGGCGGCAAAAGTCGCAGCACTTATCACAGCCATAGAAAACAATAATAAAAGTCTTCGCATGATATTTAATTTGGTAAAAAGAAAAATGATTTTGGTTAGTTATTCCGGATGCAAAGTAAATATCAAAGACAAAATGAGTCCAAATCTTGGTCTACTACATGACTACGTCAGCATTTTTCACACTACGTTTTGACTACGTCAAGAAAATATATATGACTGACTCAATGAAAATTGCGTTTGTAATTTTTTCTTAAAAAAGTTGCATAAACAATTAAATAAAATTATATTTGCGACAGAAATCAGAAAATCTGACAAACCATGAACACATCAAGCTCGGTCAACTCAGCGGGCAGAGTCATCATCACAGTATTGCTCGCATTAGTCATGGTCAGCAAAGCCGGAGCCTACTCTTTCATGCCACTTGTGACATGCTACTCGGCTCACGAGAACTGCTGTGCCACCCAGGCATGGGACGCAACACAGTCGGCCGACGGCACACTATATTTCGGCACAACCGACGGACTGCTGTCGTTTGACGGCGTCAGATGGGAGCATCTCTATCTGTCGGGCATACAGACCGTGCGGTCTGTACGGTCAATCGATGACCGTACATATCTGGGCGCATATGAAGAATTCGGCTATATTGAGCTTGACTCTACCGGCAGGCCCGAATATCATTCGCTGAAAGCGCTGGTCACGGGATATGACTTCCGGGATGATGAATTCTGGAGCATTGTGCCCCACGGAAATAACATATACTTTCAGTCGTTCAGATGCCTGTTTTGCTATGATGGCAAGAGCGTGAAGGCAATCCACGATCCTGATCGTGCACCGTTGTATCTTTTCAACCGCCACGGTGCATTATACGCCCAGCTGATATACAAAGGACTTTCCAAATTAAGACAGACAGGCTATGAAGCATATATCGAACGTGAGGCACTCGGCAAATCAGACGTTGTCGCCATGCTCCCGTGGTCAAAGAGCGGCGTTTCCATGCTCTGCACCGGAACTGCAGGCCTGCTGATGCTCGATGAAAGCAACGGACGGATCTCACATTTCAAGACAGAAATAGACAGCGAGCTTACCGACGCATCAATCAACCGCGCAATCAGAATGAAAGACGGCACTATGGCCATAGGCACGATACGCGACGGTGTCTATGCCATCACCCCCGAAGGCAAATGCAAATGGCACTACAACATCGAAAACGGACTTGGCAACAATTCAGTGCTTGGTCTTCACGAAGACACTTCGGGCAACCTTTGGGTGATGCTCGACCACGGCATATCAGTGATACATGCCGGCCTGCCATACTACTTCCTGCGTCCTCATGCAGGCGAGCCATACATCGGCATGACCTACGACATGCTCAGAGTTGACGACAAACTATATGTCGGGACAAACCAGGGACTCTACACCTACTCATTTGAAAACAAAAATATCATCGTCGACAACCAGATAAGGTCTCAGATATGGCACATCAACGCCATAGACAACCAGATATTGGTCGGCGGCGGCACACTCTCAGCCCGCTTTGAGTCAGGAAAGCTCAGTGATCTCAACACCGACAGCAGCACCGACATCAAAAAGGGCCTTATCCACAACCATGAAGTGCTGATCGAGTCGTCATATTATGCAATCAGAGTCTATCTCCGCGACGAACAAGGCAACTGGTATCACAGCCATGACATCGAAGGTTTCGGAGCACCCATCCGACAGATAGAGATCGACAGCGACGGTGCAATCTGGTGTTCGCATCTGGCTCAGGGTGTAATCAGAATCGAACTGTCACCCGATCTCCGTACAGCTGAAACAATAGAGAATTTCAGACGCACACATCCCGACAAGCCCAAGTCTACGTCGTTTGTCATGAAAATACGCGGACAAATAGCCCTGTCGGATGGAGATTCGCTCTATACATACAATCAAAGCGAACATCGCCTGACGGCAATGGAAACACTCCACCACGACCTGCCCTCGGCCAAAGACATCTACAGCTGCACACCGGTCGACGACCGCCTGTTCTGGCTATCATCGCGAAAGGCCTATACATTGGTGTCATACAACAAAGGCCACTATAAACGCGAGCTGACCATACCGCTCGACTTCCTGTCGTTGCAAAGCAACGGAGTCAACAATTGTGTCTATGTCGATAATGAACGCAACTGCTATTTCGCCATCAACAACGGTGTCGGCTGCGTGAGCCTCAACGATTACGACAACAAGTCATTTCCGGGAACAATGAGCATATCGTCAGTCGAACATTCGACCCCTGACGGCATTCTCACGCGCCTGCCTGTCAACAGCGGTTCCGACCAACCGGCAGAAGCCTCCGGCAACATTCGCTTCAGCATCAGCTATCCGGCCTACAATTTCCGTGTGCCGAAATTCATCTACAGACTCGAAGGTCCCGACAAATCGGTCAGAGAGAGCGATATGCCCCATATAGACTTTGTCGGCCTCCATCACGGCAATTACAAGTTCACAGCCTCCATGATCGACGAAAACGGAGACGAAGTCGCAGCCGTAAACTATGCGTTTACAGTGCCTACTCCACCCTACCTGTCCTACTGGGCCATGTCAGGCTACACGCTCGCATTAGGAGCGATTATATTCGGCATTTCGAAACTCTATAGCCGCCGGCAGGTCAATCGCCAGCGCCAACGCCACGAAATCGAGACCGTGGCCCAGAACGTCAAGATACTCGAGCAGGAACGCATCATCGCCGAACAGCAGAAGCAACTGCTCGAACAGGAATTGAGCGTCAAGAGCAAAGAACTTGCGAGCATGGCGCTCGAAGCCGGTTACAAACATCAGGTCATCGAAAACCTCCGCGAGACAATCAATGCCCAACGCCACAAAGGAAGCATGGGTTCGACCTCAGTCGATGCTCTGATCAAAACATTTAACTCTGACATTGGCAACAACGAGTTCTGGGAGATATTCCACAACAACTTCGACCTGATACACGAGAATTTCTTCCGCAACCTGCGCCAACGCTATCCCGAACTCACGGCCACCGACTTCAAATTCTGCGCCCTACTGAGGCTCAACATGTCGACCAAAGACATCGCCAAATTCACCCAGATGACCGTGCGCGGAGTGGAGACGGCCCGCTACCGTCTGCGACGCAAACTCGGTCTGGGAAGCAACGAGTCAATCGTCCAGTTTCTGATCGACTTCAAATAAAGATAACAGTAGCGGCCGATATAGCCGGACTTTCCAGACTGATCTGTCCCGCTGTTTCAAATTGAATGATATTCCACCAGTCCCGGCATCGACGAAGGCCTGACGCACGCAACCTCCGCACCGAATTCGGCAGCCACACTACGGAGAATATCATCATAAAGAACAGCAGCCGAACCGACGAAGCTGATCGAATTGCCGTCATAGTCATATGCTTTGATATTACGCGTGAAAAAGGCCTTCAGAGCCTTGTAGACGAGATTGGCCACATATCCGTCATTGATGTTCTCGGCAAGGAAAACCGAATATGAAGCGAGCATCTTGCCCGGCATGCCGGTCGAATATACATCGTCCATGAGTTTTACGGCCGAAACACCGAAACGCTCATAGAACTTCTCGGTGAGGTGGAGCGGAGCAAGCCCTTTGAGCACATCGGCGATCAGACGTTTGCCCATATATGCATTCGAGCCTTCGTCGCCAAGTATATAACCGAGCGGTCTGACAGTCTTGACAATATTCTCACCGTCATATAGACAGGAATTGGAGCCTGTGCCGAGAATACATGCCAGTCCCGGCTTGCGGACGAGCAAACCCCTGGCTGCCCCGAGGATGTCGCTGTGGACAGAGACGGGCGATTTGAACTGAGCCACCAGCGAAGCCTCTATCACCTTGCATTTTTCGGCTGTGGCACAGCCCGGACCATAAAACCACACATGCTGCCAGCGGCGACGGAAAAAAGATTCGGGCAGTTCGAGCCTGACGATGTGTGAAATTTCGCGCCGCGTCATGAAATAAGGGTTCAATCCCGAAGTGAAGGCACGCTCGACGACCCGTCGTTCTTCGACAATGACCCATTCGGTGCGCGTGGCACTGCTGTCTGCGATAATTCTCATGGTTTCTTTAATATAGTTGAAACTGAATAGCTGAAATCAAAACTGCGCTTTTGTAACCAGAGCCACTGAGAGCGCGGCATCAGGCCCCGGACGCTTGGTGTAATCACATCCCAGACGACAACCGATGCTCAATCGGCGGCATAGCTGACGATAGAGCCCGGCCGAGACATCGGCAAGCGCTGAAACAGAAGGCGCCACACCTGACGGACGTGAGAAATTGCGTATCACACCGAGAGCAAGCCGACCGTCGACAGCCCAGGCCGAGTCAAAAACAGGAGTTGTCAGATAGGCATCCGCAGTGACCGCAAAAGACTTCAACATCGCATCATAGACAGCATCTCTATAGACCGGCAAATCTCTCAGCCTTAAGGATGCGCCCAGTCCCCACATGTCACCGGCCGGCAAAGAGAGCCTCAAGGCCGACTCTATGCCGCATCCGGTGCCAAGACCGGATGCCGGCCGTCCGGCAAGCGGAATAAGGGCAACGGTCGATGCAGACAAATCCGACAGGTTGTCTGCGGCATATGACCGCCGCGGTGCCGAACCGAAAATCAACCGCGACACAGCATATCCAAGTTCGCCCGACAAGGTTCCGAGCGCGGCACCGGCAAGTACATCAGACGGAAAGTGGCGTGCGGTATATACACGCTGCATGCCGATGAGGTTGGCGACGGTCTGAGACAGCGGCACCCAAACCGGAGAAAAGCGGGCCAGTTCGTGAGAGGCTACCGAGGCAAGCGTGAACGCATAAGAAGCATGTCGCGAGGGAAACGACGAGTTGTCGCTGCGATCGGGGCGCATCTCGTTGACCGACGACTTGAGCAGCTCTGTGAGCGCTGCATTAGCCACAATAGCGACGCCTGCACCGGCAACCGAGCGTTTCACTTCAAGACTGCGGCTGACGGCAATAGTGTCGGCGGGAGCCCCTTTCAAAAACAGAGGCCACGCCACAATAAGGGTGAAGATTACAGTCAGACGCCTCATTTGATTATACTGTTATAAACCTGGCGGAAAAGTTCGGGACGGATTGACGACTTATTGAACACCGGAGTGTCACGGGTCGGATTGACACGGTTTGTAAGGAAGACAAAGATCAACTCCTCGTCAGGATCGACCCAGAATGCAGTGCCTGTGAAACCGACGTGCCCGAAGACCGAAGCCGAAGCCTCCTCACAAGTCGGAGATTTGTCGGGATTGTCCACGTCAGGTTTGTCAAAGCCGAGTCCTCGCCGGCATGTGGGACTTTTGTCTGTGGTGAATAGTCTGACCGTCGCGGGCGAAAAAATACGGCGGCCTCCGTATGTGCCACCGTTCAGAAGCATCTGGCAGTATTTCGCAATGTCGATTGCGTTTGAGAACATTCCGGCATTGCCCTGCACCCCACCTGAGAAATTTGCTATCTCATCGTGGACATAGCCCTGAAGATGCTGACGGCGCAGGAAATTATCTTTCTCGGTAGGCGCGATGTCATTCAATGCGTGATGCTCACGCGGGCGATAACAGGCTGTATATGCCCCCAACGGAGCGAATATGCTGTCAGAGACAAAGCGGTCGTGAGTCATGCCGGTGACACGCTGCTCGAGATCCATCAGCAGGCAGAAATTGAGACATGAATACCGGTAATTCCTTTTGGGCTTCAGTGGTGCGTCATAGATATGCTGCATGATGGTGTCGTAGGTGGCAACACCAGTAAACAGTCCCGAAGCCGCCTCAATCGGAAACTCCGGGGTGCGTACTGCCGACGTGATGTCACGGCGAAGACGCGCCGAGTTGTTGCCATAGCTGCGTCGGGCAATCTTGATGGTATGCGCGGCGTCGCGGCGGGCTGATATAAGTTTTCCGGAATAAGAGTCAGGATCGACCATCAGCCCATACATGCTGAGAGTCGCGGGCATACCTGTCTCGTGGTAGAGCAACTGCCGCACCGTGATGTCATCCTTGTCAGTCCCCTGCAATCCCGGAATATATCGCGATGCGCGGTCATTGAGGCCGAAGAGCTTCATGTCATAAGCCTTCATTATGCCGGGGAGAGTGCCGGTGGCTTTTGAAACAGACGCGAGGTCGTAGACCGTGTTGGGACTCACCTTCGGGCCACCGGCCGTTGTCACTCCAAAACATTTGTCATAGACAACATCACCGCCTTTGGCCACAAGCAGCTGACATCCGGGCATGCCTCCGTCGGCGATAAGTTTCTTCACGAGGCGGTCGAGGCTGTCTGTGAGCGAAGCCTTCATGCCCCGGGCCACCGGAGTGGCATAGCCGAGACGCGACTTTCCGACTTCAATGCCGCTGCCGAGCGGCGCCACACCCGGCAGATTGACGGGCAGGATGCCGTCGATCTCCGCCCCGCCGAACACAGCCTGCGCGGCGGCTTCCTGCGCGAGACGTGTGTCCTCATAGGCCATCAGGAGACCTTTTGCGGCCTTGACCGAAGGCGCGAAACGCTTCACACGATATGGCGAGATGAAAAACACGTCGACGAGTCCCTTGGCGTCTGTCAGTTCCTGCAGCGCGGTCTGCGCCCACTGCTGCGACGAGTAGACAGCCGCGATGACGATGTCGTGTTTCTTGATTTTAGCCACCGTAGCCTGATCGAAGGCCTTTCCGTCGGTGGCATATGTAGTGACATCGGCATACTTGGCGCACATGCGGACGAAGGCATTGTCAGCCGTGGCACCGATGTTGACCACTGCAATCGAGTTGCGGTCGAGATCAGCGACAGGCAGGATATCGCCATCGTTGCGCAGCAGTGTCATTGTCGCTGCGGTCAGACGCCGGTTGAGCGCGTCGGCCTCGGGCGTTGCAATAAGCTTCATCAAAGCCTGAGCCGAAGTCGGACGGATTGAGGCAGATTTGTTGAGTCCAAGCATATATTTATAGCGGAGGACCTTGCGGCAGCTGTCATATACCTTGTCGCGCGATAGCGTTCCGTTCTTGATGGCAGCCATGATAGCATCGATGTCGACCGGAGCGTTTACGACAGTCTCGCAGACATCAGCTCCGGCCTTCAGGGCCTCGACGGCTGTGTTCGCGCCATTGGCCACAGCGCCCTTCATCGTCAGAGCGTCTGTAAAGATCAGACCTTCGAAGCCCATTCTGTCGCGCAGCAGACCTGTGGTTATCTTTGACGACATCGAGGCCGGACGGCCTGAGGCGTCAAGCGACGGCACGACAATATGCCCCGTCATCACACCCGAACATCCCGCGTCGATGAAAGCCCTGAACGGCACCAGGTCAACCTCGTCGAGTTGGGTTGCAGTGCGATTGACCGTCGTCAGAGCCTTATGGGAGTCGGTCGATGTGTCGCCATGACCGGGGAAATGTTTGGCCACAGCCACGACTCCGCCATCCTCCAGTCCGAGCGAATAGGCCGTGCCGAGCTCGGCCACACGCGCCGGATCCTCGCCATAGGAACGAATGCCGATGACAGGGTTTGAGGGGTTGGAGTTGACATCAAGCACGGGTGCATAATTGACATGCACACCGGCGAGACGGCACTGACGGGCAGTCTCACGGCCATAGTCATAAAGCAGACGAGGGTCGCGGAGGGCTCCGAGCGCCATGTTCTTCGGGAAGCGCGGAGTGTCGGCGAGGCGCATCGCCAGGCCCCACTCTCCGTCGAAGGTCATCATCAGCGGCACAGCGGCGAGCGACTGCGCATAGTTGGTCAGGGATATGTATTGGTCGAGCGTACCTCCCTCAAACAGGAGACCGCCGACATGATTGCCGGCCACATAGCGTTTTATGGCCGCGCGGGCTGCTTCGGTCTGACGTGGCGCGACCTTGGGAAATATCAACTGCGCCACGCGGTCGCGCTCACTCAGCGAGTTGAAGACAGAGTCGACCCAACGTTCGCAGGCCGGAGTCTGTTCTGCGGCGAAATGCGACATCGGCACATCTGCCGCCGCCAGGCTCAGAGGAAGTGCGAATAGTAATATTAACGGAAGATTGAAAATCGAAAATTTAAAGTTCAAGGCCACGGAGATGGGGGGATATTGGAAATTGAGAATTAAAAATTGAAAATTGACGGAGCTATTTGGCGGCTGAAGCTTTCATGCGGGGATCGGGCGAGGGGTCGAGGCGCTTGCCCTTGAGAAAGCCGTTGCGGAACTCGTCGACCATGTCGCGGTAGAGCACACGGTCGCTCGCGCTCACCTTCCGGCCGCGTTTCAGCGAGCTCATATAGTCACCACCCTTGGCAAGATAGTCGATTGTCGACAGACGGTAGGTGCGGTCAGGGTCAATAGGTTTGCCGTCGATTAGCACTTCGGTGCATCGTCCGCTCGCGGGATCATATGTGATGTCGACATTGCGGCTCACACCGTTTCCGCCGTCAGCGGCCATGACATCGAAGGCCTCAAGCAGGTCAGAGCCTTTGATATCGATGATGTTGACATAGTTGTAAAACGGGAGCATGGTGATGATCATGCCCTCAGTGATGTTGCCCTTGGGCAGACCTCGACGCAGCCCGCCCTTGTTGATGATGGCGAGATCGACGTCCTTGTCCATCTTGCGGCCTTTGTCGAGCATGAAATCGGCGGCAAAATTGAGCAGCCGGATGCTCTCTTTAGGCAGTTCGACCGCCGAGCGGCCTATTGGCACACTCATCAGAGAGTCGACTCCGTGGCGATAAGGCTCGATCATAGCTGCGAGTCGCGGGTCGGTGCGTTTGTCGAGGCGGCTGTCGATGCGGATTATATCATAGTCTGTCGTCAGCGAGTCAAGGTCGAGTTCGACACGTCCGACATATTTGCCTGACTTGCCGAGCTGTGTGACGGTGATTTCACGTCCGGCGGCGTTGCGCACCTTTGAGTTGAGGCGTCCTACACCGTCTTTGGCGGGGTCGATCAGGTCGTGGGAGTGTCCGCCGATGATGAGGTCTATATCTTCCGACGACTCCGCAAGAAGCTTGTCGCCGGGAGGCATTGTCGGATCATAGCCGATGTGGGTCACGGCCACGACAGCATCGACCTTGTCGATATGTTTGAGCCACCATGCGGCTGCGTTCGCGGCCTTGATGGCGTCGTTGTAGACCACGCCGTCGTAATTGCCTTCTGAGATCATGCCTTCGGGGCGCAGGTTGATGGCGATGAAACCAACCTGTTTGTCGCCGATCTCGCGTATGGTGTAAGGTCGGAATTTTCGTGCCAGTGGCGAGGCCGACAGATCGTAGTTGGTGGCCAGGAGTTCAGCCTCGCTGTCGGCAAGCAGATCGGCGAGCTCGTCGATGCCGTTGTCAAACTCGTGATTGCCGAGTATGCGGATGTCATAGCCGAGCTCGTTCATCATCTTCTGCTCGACTTCGCCGCGGTAGAGGTTGAAATATAATGTTCCCTGCACAAAGTCTCCGGCGTCGATGAGCAGCACATTTTTATCGGCATTGCGTATGCTGTCGATCACCACCTTGCGGCGGAGCACACCGCCGAGGCCGTCCGAATCGTCAGGGTCAATCATCGAATGGGTATCGTTGGTCGTGATCATGACGAGTTTCTCGCCACTGACGGCCGGAGCGCAACAGGCAGCAAGCGCCATGGCCGCAAAAAGACATTTCATTTTATTCATGACAATTATTTTTCTATATGCGAAATTAACACTTTTCCACGACAAATCGAAAACGCCACGCGGTTAAAAATCATCAAAATGCAAGCCGCTCCATGCAGCGGTCAATTTCGTGTCCAATTTCGTGTCCGGAAAAAAAATTATATAAAATCAGAAAAATATTTTGTCAATTCGGCGAATTGCATTAACTTTGCACTCGCAATCGCAAGATAGCGTATGGCTCCTTAGCTCAACTGAATAGAGCATCTGACTACGGATCAGAAGGTTACAGGTTTGAATCCTGTAGGAGTCA
>CAXHOY010000027.1:0-33107 GCA_964018265.1 uncultured Muribaculaceae bacterium | reverse complement strand
TCTATGTAGGACGGCAACGCAGAAGCCCACGCTTGTATATGCAGACTATGCACCTTGTCTTAGCTCTCACGAGACATCAGACAGGAGCATGGAATACACAACCAAGGGCATCTATCGTTGCTCAATCCTTGACATAGACAGAAATTTTGCGAGAATCTCAGAGAGTCAAGAAATGGCGTTGATAAACGCTTGTCTAATATGTCTTTAATGAACGCCCCTGCATAAATATCCGAATATGAACCTATGAGATGGAATTCATTATGCCAAAGTTAGAAATAATCGCGCAAAGTAACAAAACTTAGAATTGAAAATAAACAAATCGCGCAGCAAAAAACAAGTGAACAACTTATCAAACAATAGTGGCCATCCCAATTGGATGACCACCATTTTGTAAACATATATAAGTGAGGCGGCTCTTAGAGCAATGGCCTGTACCGGAGTCAGAAGCTGTAAGAGATGCCGATTGACGGCGAGAAGGCGTGGAGTCTGTAATCGGCTGTGAAACGGCCTTCGGTCGAGAAGCCCATGGCTTCGATCTGCTGCATCGGCAATCCGGCGTCTGTCAGTTTCTTAATCATCTGACCTCCGAGCAAATCAGGATAAGAGCATGAAGCATTGTCTTTGCCAAGACCTGCGACATACATAAAGCCGAAGTCGACAGAGAGCGATGGAATGGGACGGAACGAAAGGCCGACCGTAGGCTCGATCTTAGTCATGCCGGGAGTCTCGGGATTATAGTATGCGTCGTTGACCGGAGTCGTATCGATCATTATGCCGGCACGGATGTCAAAGCGTTCAGTCAGTCCGTATTCCGCCCCGAGCGAGTAACACCATGAGTTCCTGTAGTCTTTGGTTATATGCTGGTTATAGGCGGCAAGCTGTTCGCTGAGAAACTCGATGTCGAGCGATTTGTAGGCGTTCCATCCGGTTAGTCTGGCATCGAAGGCGAGAGTGAGACGGTCGACCGGACGGTAGGCCACCCCAAGACCAAGAACCCAAGGGCATGGCATCTGCGCCTTGAAATTGGCACTGTTGAGCAAATCGAGACTTTCACCGAGAACTGTCTGGGCCAATTGGTTGGCATATATGACCGAGGCATCGCCAGCCTTGACTTTCATATTTGTCTGAGTGCGGAATGAAGCTCCGACAGACCAACGGCTGTCAATGTCATACATCACGCCAAGGTTGACTCCTACGGCAAGCTGTGCATCGCCACGAAGATTGACCGAAGCCGGCGAAGTATGACCGAAAGACTGTACACCCTGAGGCAGTTGACCGAGCTGCTGCATCACAGCCAGAGTGCGGTCCATAGTCGATGACGACACAAGACCTTTGTTGAGGTTGACATTACCCCACGACACCATCAGACCTGCGCCAACCGAGAGTTTGGGCGTGATTGCCCAAGCTATTGTAGGCTGTACGGTGAAGACCTTCAGGTCGACATTCTGGTTTAGAACCGCGCCCGGCCAGTTGTCAGTCCAGTTGATCGACGATCCGTAGGGGGTATAGAAAGACAATCCGGCCTTCAGATTATCATAGATAGAGAATGCTGCGTGAACACCGACGGGCGTCGATACTTTATTGTCTGTTTCAAAATCTACACCACCGACTGTCGCGGTTGCCGTGGGAACGATGCCTGTGACCGAACCCGACAAATCGACGGTCTTATCCATAAACGCCATGCCTGCGGGATTGAAAAACATGCTCTCGGCACCAAGTTTGAGGGCTACGCCTGTGTGAGCCATGCCAATCTGCCGGGCAGATAAAGAATTGATTTGATAACCTTCGGCCTGAGCAAAGCCAAAACCGGAAACTGTAGCAATCGCTGCTAATAAAAGTTTTTTCATAAATAAATCTGTAAACGTTGGAGCAAAGGTAAACTTAAATTGTCTAACACACAAATCCGCAACCCTGACGATAACGAATTGTAGCCGCTTTGTCATAGAAGCCCATTCGACAACGTCGGACAAAATATACAGAACCAGCTCTTGATTTCAGTAAAAAAGATTAACTTTGTAACGCAAACAGAGGAAACGTCTATCCGAACTTGCATAGCCCAAACACCTAAACATATCACATTGACCGGACATGCAATGGATAATGGCTTTCACGTTTTCAACAATAAATCATAAAAGCCTAAGATGAAAGCCGGTAGGCAAGACACACAACAAAAAAAGATGAACAAGTATCTGAAATTTGCATCATTAACTTTAATCACAAGTGTTGGCTTCGGCCTTGGATCATGCAGCGATGACGACGAACCCAATGGCAGCACCACCGAACCGTCAATAGAGAACGTATTCGCTGAAGGACTTCCTGCAAGTATCAGCGGAGCCACATTCACAACCAACGCAAAGGGTCAGGTTACAAAAATTGCCCAGGGTTCGACAAGCATCACATTTGAATACGGTAAGTTCACCCCCTCACGCGGCAACAACTTCACTGTGCTGATGAAGGAACGAGACACAAACTATCCCGACGAAGGTTCAGACATATATATGCAGCTCAACAATCAGGGCTTTGTTGAATACGCCTATCAGGTCTACCTTGATGACGAAGACGATGAAGCTGAGGAATATTGGTTTGAATACAACAACGACGGTCAGCTGACTCATTTCAGACGCAGTGAGAACGAAGACGATTACAGAGTCACCTACGCCAACGGTGACATCACAAAAGTCGTACATACGGATGAGGATGGCGACCGCGACGAATATGAATTCCGCTACACCAACGACGAAAATCCGAATGTCGTGGCCAACAAAGCTTGCCTGATGATGTATGAGGACTTCTTCCAGCTCAATGACATGGACGACATGGATGTCGTATACTTTACCGGAATGCTTGGCAAAGCCACCAAAAACCTTCCGATGGGTTATACAGAGAAAGACGGCGATGACACATACACAGTTAATTATCATTGGGAATTCAACGCTGACAAACTTCCTGTCAAATTCCGGTCAGATACTGATTGGGAAGCCATAACGTTCAGTTGGAAATAAACTATTTAAATTCATAATATCAGTCCGTGATATGGCCGGAAGCACGGCATATCACGGACTGATATTTTTCGGCAAAACTACCTGTTTTGCTTAGCAAAGAAGCCGCCCGACCCTGAGGTCAGACGGCTTCTTTGTGGTAAAATATCTTTAGTTTGGATTATTTAGCCATTTCGAGGATAATGTTCTTGACATAATTTCCGAGTTTCTTAGCCTCAGAGTCGGTGTGGGCCTCGGCATAGACACGGATGATAGGTTCGGTGTTTGACTTGCGCAGGTGAACCCAACTTTCGTCGAAGTCAATCTTGACGCCATCGATGTCGGTGATTTTCTCATCTTTGAAGCGCTCTTTTACCGTCTCAAACAGAGCATCGATATCAAGCGACGGAGACAGTTCGACCTTGGTCTTGAAAATCGAATAGTAAGGATACTGACGTCGCAGTTCGCTGACCTTGCGTTCGGACTTTGCGAGCATTGTCAGGAAGAGCGCCACACCGACCAACGCATCGCGGCCATAGTGGAGCGGAGGATAAATGACACCGCCATTGCCTTCACCACCAATTACGGCACCTGTGCGTTTCATTTCCGTAGTCACGTTGACTTCACCCACTGCCGAAGCAGAGTATGTGCAGCCATGTTTGAGTGTGATGTCGCGTAGCGCTCGGCTCGAGCTGAGGTTGCTGACTGTCGGGCCGGGAGTGTTTGACAGCACATAGTCAGCGACAGACACCAGGGTGTTTTCTTCGCCAAACATTCGGCCGTCTTCCATGATTATAGCCAGACGGTCAACGTCAGGGTCAACGACAAAACCGAGGTCGGCGTCAGAGTCGCGCACAAGACGGGATATGTCTGTGAGGTTTTCGGGAATTGGTTCGGGAAGGTGTGCGAAACGGCCGGTCGGCACACAGTTGAGTTCGATGATGTTGGTGACACCCAGAGCGATCAAAAGCTCGGGTATGACTACACCACCCACAGAGTTGACTGCATCGACAGCGACCTTGAAATTAGCATTGCGTATCGCATCGACATCGACAAGATCGAGCGCAAGAACCTGCTCTATGTGGCGACGGTTGTAAGTAGTGTTGACAAATTCACGCCCCAACTTGTCGACTTCCGCGAAGCTGTAGCTACGGCTGTCGGCAATCTCAAGCACCTGCGCGCCTTCTTCGGCATTAAGGAACTCACCTCGCTCGTTGAGCATTTTGAGGGCATTCCACTGCGCCGGATTGTGAGACGCGGTAAGAATCAGTCCGCCGCAAGCTTCTTCGCCGACAACGGCCATTTCGGTTGTAGGAGTTGATGCAAGTCCGATGTTGACAACATCAAATCCTTTGGCCATGAGAGTTCCGACAACGATGTCGCAAACCATGCCACCTGAAATACGAGCGTCACGGCCGACAACCATAAGCCGGTTTTTTCTGGTCGTGGTGCGGTCGATAAATTCGGCAAACGCCGCGGTAAATCTTACTATGTCAATCGGGGTCAAGGCCTCTCCGGGATGAGATCCGATCGTGCCTCGTATGCCTGATATAGACTTTATGAGTGTCATAATATGATGACTGTGAAATGATTTATAATGGTTTTATTGTTATATCGTCATGCAAAAGCCCCGGAGTATGCCGGGGCGGGGGTGTTGTCAGATTTTGGGTCTGAAATAGCGCAGCTGGAAGAGATAGGGCTGCACGTCTGCCATTTCGCTTGAGAAGCCGTACTGGGATTTCACGATGAGATTGACCTGGCAGTCAACAGACAAAAACGCGAGAGGCATCTGTATGCCACTACCCCATTTGGTCGAACTTGACAGCGAAGTGTTGCCATAACGGAAGGAGGTATTCGCCGAACTCATGTCGTCGTCGTTACCACCGCCATAATTGAGTTCGCCGTCGATATAATATGCGAGGTTGTAACGGGTGTAGCGGAAATATATCAGTTCGTCGTCTTTCACTTTGTTGCCGGGGGTGCCGGGATCTATGACCTGCATATATATGTCGCCTTCTTCATCGAGACGGTAGAATGGCGCGTCCTTACCATAGAGAAACACAGAGTCGTCGGGCACTGAGTTTATCACGATGTTATCGGCAAGATAATTATTGACATAGTGGTCTTCGTTTTCGAGCAGTTCGGCATATGTCTTTCCGTCGTTACATGATGACACCGATAGGAGTACAGCCACGGAAGCCAATATTGTAATGATTGATCTGAATTTCATTATTGATTTATTATTGTTTGTCGATATATTTTTTCTTGTTATCACCGAGCAGCGAACGGAACAGTGAGGCACATTCGTCGAGAGTGCCGTAGAACTCGCCACCTGCGGCATTGAGGTGACCACCGCCGCCAAAGTGTTCCTTACAAAGAATGTTTACAGGAAAATCGCCCTGGCTGCGCATCGACACCTTGACATATCCGTCTTCTTCGCGGAAGAATGCAGAATAGACAACTGACGGAATGGCAAGCGGACGGTTGACAAGCCCTTCGGTGTCGCCTTTGGCATAGTGGAAGCGGTTGAGCTCATCGCGTGTGAGACAGATCATGGCCGCTCCCATTTCGGGAAAGACTTCCATTTTCTCATAAAGGGCATATCCGGTCAGCCTGAGACAGCTCTCGCTCGAACGATTGAGCAGACGGTTGTAGAGGCTGACTTTATCGACGCCTTTTTTCACCAGCTCCGCCTCGACGATATAAGCATCGGGGTCGTTGGCATTATATGAAAAATTGCCGGTGTCAGTCATCATGCCTGCGAGAAGACATGTCGCCGCGTCTTTGTCTATGAGATTGAACAATTCGAGCCGGCAAAGCACTCTGAAAAGCAGCAGACAGGTCGATGAGATCTCAGGATGAGATATGACCGGGTCGGCAAAAGACGCCGGGTCAAGGTGATGGTCAATCATGACCTTGGCAGCGTCTGAAGCCTCGACATATGGAGCCAGACGGTCGATGCGGTGCAACTCGTTGAAGTCGAGACAGACTATAAGGTCAGCCTTCGCAAAAAGTTTCTCTGCAAAATCAGGATAACGCGACCCGACCACCACATCCTTTGCACCGGGCAGGAACATCAACTGTTCCTGAGGCTGATCGGGCACTACGACGGCGACATCCTTGCCAATTGTGCCAAGAACGCCTGCGAGCGCCAAAGACGAACCCATCGCATCACCGTCTGGTGACAGATGGGTTGTTATGACTATGCGTCTCGACTCATCAATAAGATGGGCCAGACGTTTGATCTTCTTTTCGTCAAGAATGCGTGAAATCATCTGCTGTCGAATTATAATGCAAAGATAGCAATACAATCCGTATCAGCACAGAAGCGGTTCAATAATATTTGTTAAACTTCAACAAGCTATTGACTTCTTCAATTGTTCGGTCCATCTGGCGATGCGGCCGTCTGTGAGCTCAGAGTGGTTGACTTCATCAATGAGCAGGCCGACATATCGACCGTCTTTTTCTGCATCGGAGTGTTCGAAGTCATATCCATCGACGTTGAAGTCGCCGATAAAGTCGGCTCCGGTCGCCTGAAGGCGTTCATATATTTCTCCGACCGCATTACAGAATGTATCGGTCATTGACTCGTCACCGCACCCAAAGATAGCGACAGTATGACCCTTGAGATCAAGAGCTTCCGCACCATCGAGAAAACTGAACCAATCGGATTCGAGCTCTCCCGAGCCCCAGGTGCTTGATCCGAGTATATCGACATCATATTTTCCGAGCTCGGAAGGCGCTGTCTTTGCCACATCATGGATGTCGGCTTCCGCCACACCGAGAGCAGCAGCTATGCGATGCGCCACATCTTTTGTCGTTCCTGTCTCGGATCCATAAAAAATTCCTATAGTTTTCATAATTAACTTATTTTTTTGTCAGTAAAACCATTTCAATATCAATGAACGTTACGGGCTTAGACTTTGTTCGGGCTATATCTACATATATTTCAAAAATTGTCAATTCTTCTAAAAAGGGCCTTGAAGAGACAAAGCGATAGCTGTTTTTTTGCTAACTTTGTGGAAAACCACACCCCGATGAAACTTAAGCACATCATAACACATATACTGATTTTGCCTGCGCTTATGCTTATAGCGCCCGACATGAGCGCAGTCTCGCCATCGCTCACAAGTCTTGGCCGACCGGATCTCGACTCGATAAAGACAGCGTCCTGCGACCCGGAGTCAAAACTCTACTACCCCACTCTGCTCAAACGCTTCATGGCCAATGACACCACGATGACCGACTCTGATTTCCAGTATTTCTATTACGGGACTCTCTTCCAAGAAGATTACGACCCATATCGTCCGACATTCAGGGCACAGCAATATGAGACTGTGAAACCTCTCTATCTCAAGGCAACGCAGTCAAGAGCTGAAAAACAGATGATACTCGACTATGCGCTCGCATCCCTCGAAAACAATCCGGTCAACATCCAGCAGCTCGTACACCGCATCGACGTCTATCAGAAAAACGGCAAATATGATCTGGCTAAAATATGGCAGTATAAACTCAACCATATCCTTCTTGTCATCGCCTCATCGGGAAATGGCCTGACTCCGGAAGAGGCCCGCATAGTGGTCTATCCCGAGCACGAGTATGACTTTCTCAATCTCGCGGGCCTTACCGCAACAGGCCAACGCTTTGAAGAGCCGTCGTTTGACTATATCACGGTCGGATCAAAAAACAACTCTGAGAGCCAGACAGGATATTATTTTGACATATCGGAAATGCTGCGTCAATACTTTCTGAAACATCCGTCAGAGCTGTCAGAGACTTCAGAAAAATAGATCCGGTCTCATAAAACCGCAGACAGATATTCATGTCTACACCAGCGGAAACTTGAACGACCGCAGTCTTCTGACAAATTCAGCCTCGCGACCGCCGCAGTAGCGGTTGCAGACAGCGTGGAAGGCCGCCGAATGGTTCATCTCGCTCAAATGTGCGAGCTCATGACAGACAATGTAGTCACGCAAGTCCTGAGGCAGGAAAACCACAACCGAACTTATGGCAATCTCACCACGGGTGTTGCACCGGCCCAACACCCGTCTGCCGGATGAAACCGACCATCGCCGTGGGCTGCACCCTAAAGCCGAGGCAAGTTCGCCGGCTCGTGGCAGCAGTATGACCGGCGCCAGATATCTCGCGATTTTCTTCATTGCCTCGCTTATAGCCATAGAAGCGGCTTGAGAATAAAAATCCTCGTCGCTGCCAAGACGGATTTCAAAATCGCGGGCCGCACGAGAGATTATGGCACATCCCCTGCGAAACTCGCCACCGGAGCAAACCTGCACTCTGAAATCACCGAAATCGAAAGTGTGTCCGGCTTCGTAAAGCCGCTCCTGAGGCCGCATCTTAATCAGCTTAGGCTTCATCCTGTCAAGGACTGCCTCGACATCAGACAGAGACATCGACGGAGGCAATGTCACATGAAGCCCGCTTCCTTTCCACCGGGCGATGACACGCCTGGCGTTGGTGCGCACCGTATAATGCACATCTCCGATTTCGGGATGACTGAGCTTACCGCAACCCGACAGCACAGCCTTATCAAAAAACAAAGAGCGAAATGCCATCAGCCCTCCGCACCCCAGTGAAGCTTTGAACGCAGCGTCTCGGCGAAGCTCGTCGACGAAAGATGCATTACCTTAACCACAAAAGAAGCCCTGCGGAGAGATATCGCCGTTCCGACAGGAAGCGAGACCGAACGTCCGTCGAGTGTAAGCCTGAAATGTTCGGACCTGGCATCAGTGACAATTTTGAGTTCAGAGCGGTCGCTGACAACCACAGGCCGCATGGTCAGAGTGTGGGCGGCAATCGGCGAGATGACCCATACCGGAGTCTGCGGCTGAATGACCGGACCTCCGACCGAGAGATTATAGGCAGTGCTGCCTGTAGGAGTCGCCACAATCAGACCGTCTGCCTTATAGTCGGCAAATTCATCACCGTCGAGCATAGTATGGGCGACGATCATCGACGCACTGTCGTCTTTTGTCACTGTTACCTCATTGAGTGCATAAGGCCATGATTTGAGACCGGGCGCATTGACTTCGATGAGCGCCCGCTCGTCAATTTCAAGAGCGCCCGACAAAAGCATATCGGGCACATCGACAAGGCGTTCGACACCCAATGCGGTAAGATATCCGAGATGGCCTGTGTTGACTCCTACGATGGGAATATTGCTTTGGCTCACCCACATCGCAGTCCGCAGAAATGTGCCGTCACCACCGATACTGACGGCTGCGTCGGCTATAAAATCGCCGGCATCCGTGACCCGTCTGACAGCCTCAAGCGCAGGCAACATGACTCCACGCAAATAGGTGTAAAGCTTTGGGTGCATGACGACTTCAAACCCAAGCGATGCAAGACGCCTCATAAACATCTCTATTTCCCTAAGATGCGCGTCCTGCCGACGGCTGCCGTATATAGCGATTTTCATATCTCAGTCAAAATTACATATTAATATATCGCAAAAGTTCCTCAACCCGTTCCTTCAGCGTGTCATCGACACCGTCGCTGTCGTCTTGACCATCGAAAGCAATCACGTCAAATCCATAACGCTCAAGCGAGCGCACGAGCGCGCCGACCGTCAGCCGGTTGACCCTGATGTCGGCGATGATATCATGATGACCCGAGTCGTCGGTCATGACATTGAGGTTCAACAGATGAGCGTCACAATCCTCGACAGCCGCGGCAATCCGCGATGCGGAGTAATCATCCCGCCGGCAGCCGATCAATATATGCCTTGAACCCTCGGCTATCGGATATAACTCATCAAGCTGATATGTTTTGAAATCTTTTGACACTAATTCTTTCGTCGTTTTATTATTTCTGATTAATTTTGCAGATAATTTTCAAATACAAATTTACGAATATTTTTTCTAATCCGGCAATAAACAAATCTCATTATCAGATTTGGATGCCGCAGAAAAGACATGACAAACCTCAGTGTTAACATAAACAAAATCGCCACCCTGCGCAATTCGCGCGGCGAAAACCGCCCGTCGGTCGAAGATGTAGCCATCGACTGCGAGAAATTCGGAGCAAACGGCATAACAGTGCATCCCCGCCCCGACGAGCGCCATATCAAGCGGGCTGACGTGTTCAAACTTCGTCCGCTGATCAAGACCGAATTCAACATCGAAGGCTATCCGTCGGCCGATTTCATCGATCTCGTGCTGAAAGTACGTCCGGCCCAGGTCACACTCGTTCCGGACTCACCTGATGCCCTGACCTCTTCGGCAGGCTGGGATGTGAGCAAGCATCTCGAATTTCTTACAAACACAGTAGACACATTCAAGGAAGCCGGCATACGCACCTCGATTTTTGTCGATCCCGACCCTGCGGTGATAGCTGCCGCAGCCAAGACCGGAGCCGATCGTGTCGAGCTATACACGAAACCCTATGCCGACATGTTTGCCTCGTCGCCGGAAAAAGCCGTAGAGCCATACGCCATCGCCAGCGACGCCGCCCATCGTCTCGGGCTCGGAGTCAACGCCGGCCACGACCTCGACCTCAACAACCTGGCCTACTTCCGTCGCAATGTGCCCTACCTCAACGAGGTCTCCATCGGTCACGCCCTCATATGCGACGCCCTCTACCTCGGACTCGAAGAAACAATACGCAGATATAAAGCAGCCTTGAAATAATCTCCAAAAACCATCATCATGTCAATCCAAATCCAAGCAACAGCAACAGCCTCCGACACCATCAACGCCGCAGCATCATACATAGCCGACACCACCGCTTCTATACCACCTGTACTGACACCGGTAGTCGAAGAAGTCCCCGAACTGTCGATCTGGGAACTATGTGTCGAAGGCGGCTGGATCATGATACCGCTCGCCATCCTTGCGGTGATCAGCATCTATATTTTCATCGAGCGTGCCATCGTCACTTTCAAGGCTTCGAAGTTTGACGACACATTCATGAAACGGATAAAGGATTATATACACGAGGGAGAGATTGAGTCGGCGCTCAACCTCTGCAAATCGACCCGTTCGCCCTACGCCCGTCTGATAGCCAAAGGCATCAGCCGTATCGGACGCCCGATGAACGACGTGCTTGTCGCCATCGAGAACACCGGCAATCTCGAAATCGCCTCTCTCAGCAAAGGCCTGCCATGGCTCGCCACAACAGCAGCCGGCGCCCCGATGCTCGGCTTCCTCGGCACCGTCATCGGCATGGTGCAGGCATTTTTTGCGATCGCTTCGTCAGGTAATGCTGCTTCGATCGGAGATTTCGCCGGCGGCATCTATACCGCACTTGTGACGACAGTTGCCGGACTTGTTGTCGGCATCATCGCACTTTTTGCCTACAACTATCTTGTTGCCCGCATCAACAAGGTAATGAACCTCATGGAAGCACGCACCATGGACTTCATGGACCTTCTCAACGAACCAGCCCAGTAATTCACCGCCCAACAACTTCAACGACATGGCTCTCAAACGACAGCAAGACATGATGGCAACCTTTTCGATGGCGTCGATGACCGACGTCATCTTCCTGCTGCTCGTCTTCTTTCTGGTGACATCGACCTTCGTATTTCCCACCGCCCTCGATATCAACCTGCCAGAAAGCGCCGAGCAGACTCCGGCCAAGCCCACGACCCGCGTGTTTATCGACGCTACCGGCAACTACTTTGTCAGCTATGACAATGCCGAGCTCCAACCGGTGGGACAGGAACACCTCATTGACTATCTCCGCATCGTGCGCGAACAGGATCCCGAAAGCGGCATAGCAGTGTATGCCGACGTCGAAGTGCCCTATGGCAAAGTTGTCGAAGTGCTGAACCTCGGAGCCTCAAACTCGATGAAGATGGTTCTCGCCACCCGTCCTCTGTCAGAACCCCAAGCCGCCAACAACAATACAGAAAACGCAGATGTCAGATAGACCTCGCATATACTCCACAGTCGCCACAGCGCTGATAGTCGGGGCAATCATCATATGGATGATGCTCGACACGATCACACTCGATATCTCAGACCGCACATGGCCTCCGCGCCACGACAGCGAGATTGTGATCGACGAGGAGTATGCCGAATTGCTCGACCTGCCGATGCCCAAGACTCCCAAAATCTCGGATCCGTCACCGGCATTTAACGAGACTCCGGCCGACAATAAGGCCGACGCTGCCCCCGAGACCGGTATGGAAACTGTCGATCAAGGAGAGCCGGCCGACGCACCTCAACCTGTCGTGCAGGATAAACCGTCGCCTGTAAAAATCGAAAAGAAGGAAAAGCCTGTCAAACAAGGACCTTCGGCCGAAGAGATCAAAAAACAAAAAGAGGAGGAGGCCGCGCGACGCAAAGCCACGAACCAGACTCAAAACGCCTTCCGTAACGCAGGCAAAAACAACACCAACAACAAAGGCAAGACCGAGGGTAATGCCGGACGACCCGACGGCCACGAGACATCTGTCAACGGCCGCGGAACAGGACGTGTCGGCGGAGGATGGTCCATGCCCCGCTACAATGAAGTGCCAAGCACGGTCACCGGCAGCATCGAACTCATGGTCAAAATCGACCGTAGCGGTAAGGTGACATCCGTGTCATTTCTCGGCGGAGACGCTCCTGCCGCCACAAACGCGAGTGTGCGTTCGGCCTGCGAAAGGGAAGTGCGCTCACGCAGGTTCTCACGCCCTGATCCGGACAACGCACCCGAAGAGTCAACGGCATATATCACCTACCGTTTCCGTTGAAATCCTGGGAAAATAAATCCCGCGCAAGAGGCATGATGTACGGATTCGGACACAGGCACTCTATCTAACACACTGATTTTCAACAATCATTGACATGAGATGAAAAATACGCTTAATTTGCAGTATCAAAAAAAGTCACGCAAATTAAGCTATCATGGATAAAATCATCGAAAAGTCAGACATCAAGCGGGCCTTAGTCAAACGATGGGCTATAAGGGCCACCTGGATTATCCCGGTCTTGGCTCTAACGGCCTGGGGCATCAGCTCAATCGGGGGCAAAACAGTCAATTCGTCAGACATCACACTGGCATCAGTCGAACGCGGACCGCTCGAGACAGCGGTTGCGGCATCGGGGCGCGTCGTACCGGCATTCGAGGAGATAATCATCTCACCGGTCGCAAGCCGTATACTTGCCGTCTACGCCCAGCCCGGCGACAGTGTGAGCGCTGGAATGCCCTTGCTCCAACTCGACCTCCAGGAATCAGAGACATTATACCGCAACCTACGCGACAGCTATCAAGTAAAGCAGAACCAGCATAATCAGCTGCGTCTCTCCAACCGTTCGGCACTCGACGAGCTCGAAATGCTTATCAACATCAAAGAGATGGAGGTCAACCGCCTTGGCATCACTGTCGAAAACGAACGCCGTCTTGACAGCCTCGGCTCAGGCACAGGCGACCGTGTGCGGCAGGCGCAGACTGCCTATGCCACCGGCCAGCTCGAACTGAAAGGTCTGCGCCAGAAACTTGTCAACGAACGCGAACGCCTGGCCTCACTCGAAGAGGCAGCACTGCTCGAACTCGGCAATAGCCGGCGCGATCTTGACATGATGGAACATACCCTGACACAAGGCCGCATACCGGCTCCCCACGACGGCATACTCACCTATCTGAGCAACAGCATTGGCAGCACAGTATCGGCAGGCGAAAAGGTCGCGGTTGTAGGAGATCTCAGCAACTTTAAGGTATCGGCCGATGTGCCTGAAGGCAGCAGCTACAAAGTCCGTCAAGGCTCAGAGGTGACAGTACGTCTCGGTAATGACGAACTGCGCGGCACAGTGGCCAATGTCGAGCCGCAGTCCGTATCGGGCGCAGTGCCTTTTACAGTCACCCTTGACGACGCATCCAATCCACGGCTGCGCCCCGGTGTGCGTGTACAGCTCTATGTAGCCTACGGCTTCAAGGACGACGTCATCCGCATCCCCTCAGGCAGCTATTACAGCGGTCCTGGCTTATACAAACTGTTTGTCTCCGACGGCAGATCGAGCTTGGAGCGACGCGAAGTGAGACTCGGCGACAGCAACCGTCAGTGGGTCGAGGTCACTGACGGCCTTCACCCCGGCGAACAAGTGGTGACAACCAACATGTCAGATTACGAAAAATATTCAAAACTCAAAATCAGATAACACCCTCTAATAATCTCAATCATGGCATTAATCGAACTAAACGGCATTGAAAAAGTCTACCGTACAAAGGAAATCGAGACAACAGCGCTCGAAAACATCAACCTTAGTGTCGACAAAGGCGAATTTGTAAGCATCATGGGTCCGTCGGGCTGCGGAAAGTCAACGCTGCTCAATATCATCGGCCTGCTTGACAAACCGACCCAAGGCACGGTCAGTCTTCTCGACACAAACTGCAGCACCCTCAACGACACTGCAATGTCACGCTTCCGCAACGCCAACATAGGCTTTGTGTTCCAGAGTTTCCACCTTATTCCCTCTCTTAATGTGGCTGCAAACATCGAGTTGCCACTCACCTACCGCTCAGGCATGAGCGCATCCGAACGCCACCGTCGTGTCGATGAAGTGCTCGAACGGCTCGGCATGACCCACCGCAAAAAACACCTTCCGTCACAGCTCAGCGGAGGCCAATGCCAGCGCGTCGCCATCGCCCGCGCCATCGTAGGACGTCCTGCCATAGTGCTTGCCGACGAACCGACAGGAAATCTCGACTCCACTATGGGAGCCGAGGTCATGGATCTGCTCCACGACCTCAACCGCAACGACGGCATCACGATAGTGATGGTGACCCACAACGAGGCTCAGGCTCAATTGACAGACCGCATAGTGCGCTTTTTCGACGGACGTATAATATCTTGATCGCCTACGGATATGAAAACCAAGATACAGCAGATTATCTATGACCTCCGCACCCAACCGGTCATAGGATGGGTAACCATCATAGGCACCGCCCTTTCAATCTTCCTGATCATGACCGTTGTCATGATGCAACAGGTCAGCATATTGTCATTTGCCCCAGAGACCCACCGCGACCGCATGCTCTATGGCATGTATATCCATATCAATAGTCTGGACGACAACGGAGATAAAAGCGGTTCAAGCAGCATGAGTTATGATACAGCCAAGAAATTGTATGACAATCTCGACGGAGTGGAGCAGATCAGCTACAACTCAAGTTCTCCTACGCCCACAGATGCCAAAGGCACGACAGGCAAACCGTTTACAGCCCACGTACATCAGACCGACGACGGTTTCTGGCGAGTCTATGACTTTGAGCTTATCGACGGACGTTATTATGACGCTGCCGAAGTAGCGTCAGGACGCAATGTCGCAGTCATAAGCCAAAAGACAGCCGGAAGATTATTCGGCAAAGACAGCGTCGTCGGCCAGCATTTCCAACTCGGCCATAACGACTTCGAGGTTATAGGCGTCGTGGCTGATGTGTCACCACTGACGACAATGGCATATGGAGAGATTTTCACTCCCATATCCTTCAAATCATGGGATGAAGACAATATCTTCGGTGAAATCATGGCCTCCATGCTGATCAAAGAGGGTGTTGACTTCGAGTATGTCCGCAATCAGGTCAAAGGACGGTATGCGACCCTCGACAGCGAACTCGCCGCCGACAAATATGTAAGCGTATATCACGGAGCGCCTTTTGACCAGGAAACCATCGCGAGCGGTGTCGGAGGCAGCAACATAACCCCAAACCCTGACACAGACCGGTATTTGCGCTACGCCATATATCTCATCCTGCTCATCGTTCCGGCAATCAACCTCAGCAGCATGCTGCACAGCCGTCTGCGCCACCGTGTCAATGAGATCGGCATACGCCGCGCGTTCGGCTGCACACGCAAGCGCATCATCAGGGACATCATCTCCGAAAGCCTCATCGTCACAATCATAGGCGGCATCATAGGTCTCGCAGCGGCCATTATATTTGCCATGTGCTACGACGGACTGTATGACACACCAAACGTTAGACCTGCACTGTCACTGCTGATAAGACCACAGACATTTGTGTCGGCCTTCGCAGCATGCTTCGTGCTAAACATTATCAGCGCAGCCGTACCGGCATGGCAGGCAAGCCGCCTTAACCCGGTCGACGCCATCAACACCAAATAACATTTTAGCCACAAAACAATGAAACGCAAACTTATATCTCAGATGCGCAATGAGTGGCGCAGCAATGTATGGATGTCAGTCGAGCTGACAATCGTAGGAGCGGTCCTTTTCGGAATATTCGTTTTTTTCGCACTTTTGGCCTACATGCACCGTCCGCCACAAGGCATTGACTTCACAGACATTTATGTGGGAGGAATCGAAGTTGTGCCCGGAACGTCAAGCGGCTACCGGCCATATGCCGACAGTCTGCATAACGCATCAACCGATCTTGAGATGCTGAAGATCAACCTTAGGGCAAACCCATATGTAGAAAGCGTCGGGACAGGCTCCAACGCCATCCCCTATAACTACAATTACAACGGCGCACGGCTCTCGACCAAAGATGCTGACAGCACGATATATTATTTTGGCAACAACAGGCTGATGGATCCCGACATGATTGTCACACTCCGTGTGAGTGGATACAACGGAGAGAGTCCTGATCAGCTTGCCGAAATGGTGAAGCAAAACAAGGTCCTGATCTCGATACCCGAAGATGAGGACGGAGATTTCGATGCCGGAAAGTGGGTTGGACACGAGGTGTGCATTGGCCGGGATTCGACCAATCTGCTCGAAGTAGGGGCTACTATCCACGGCATACGCCGCGTCGATTACGAACCACTGTTCAACGGTGTCATGATCAATAATATCGGCCGCAATCACATCCCCGCAGAAATCGCAGTCAGAGTAAAAGCGGGCAAAGGCCGTGAATTTCTTGAATCTCTCGACGAGTCACAGCTTGAGTTCGGCAATCTCTATATCTCCAACATGCAGAGCATCGACAACATAAAAGAGGCCGCACACCGTCAGTTCTCGACTTTGATGCGCAATCTCGGAGCCTGCACACTATTTCTGATGATAGCCGTCTTTCTCGGTATACTCGGTTCGTTCTGGTACCGCACCCAGCAACGCATACCTGAGATCGCGCTCCGCAAAGTCAACGGAGCGACCGACCGCGACATCATGCGTCGTTTTCTGTCAGAAGGACTGATGATACTGTTGGTATCCACTCCGTTTATTGTCATCATCCCTGTCCTTATCACACAATCAGGGCTCAATATCAATGAATATATCCCGGTGCCGGATTGGCTGATCTGGACCATGCTTCCGGTGACCATTCTCGTTCTTGGCATGATGATTGTAGCCGGCATAGCGTTCCCTGCAATCAAAGCAATGAAAACCAATCCGGCGGAAGCTCTTAAAGACCAATGAAACAGCTTTTTCAATCAATAATATCCCTCATTTTGTTTTCACTCTGCGCCCATGCGCAGAGTGGCAACGAAATGACTCTTAGCCTTGACGATGCCATCGCCATGGCTCGTGTCCGGAGTGTCGATGCAGCCGAAGCACTCGATGAGCTTAAAAGCTCCTACTGGGAGTGGCGCAGTTTCAGAGCCGAACAACTCCCTGAACTGAACTTCAAGGCGACACTTCCATCATATGCACGTCGATACAGTTCCTATATGAACGAGGACGGAGGTTTCAGTTTCGTAGGCACCAATAATCTCCAGGCCAACGGACAACTGTCATTAGAACAGAACATAGCACTCACCGGCGGCAAGGTGTCGGTCACATCGTCACTTGACTTCCTGCGCCAATATGACGACGTGACAGGCAACCGCTTCATGAGCATTCCGGTAGCCATCTCTCTGTCCCAACCGCTTTTCGGTGTCAACAACATGAAGTGGGACCGCAAGATCGAACCTGTGCGTTATGCCGAGGCCAAGGCCGCCTTTCTGAGTGCGACAGAGGACATCGCCCGCCAGACAGTCGACTATTACTTCACCCTGCTGATGAGCCGCGAGAATGTCGATATCTCACGTCAGAACCTCGAGAATGCCGAACGCCTATATGCCGTCGCAAAGGAAAAGCGTGAGATGGGCATGATAAGCCAGAACGACCTTCTGCAGATGGAGCTTAACGTAATAGACGCCAAATCGGCGCTCACCGACAACCTCAGCGAACTTAAATCCGACATGTTCCGTCTGCGGACTTTTCTCGACCTCGGCGAGAATGTGGAAATCGTGCCTATAATCCCGTCTGATGTGCCAAAAGCCGAAATAAACTTCAATGACGCTCTCGACCACGCTCTCGCCAACAATAAATTTGCCAAGACCATGATGCGTATGCAGCTTGAAGCCGACTATGACGTGGCCACAGCCAAAGGTGACCTGCGCGAGATCGAACTTTTTGTACAGTTAGGTTACACCGGCACAGACAATGATATCAACGGAGCCTACAAGCGACTCCGGGCCAACGAGGTGGCTTCAATCGGCATATCACTCCCCCTGGTAGACTGGGGCAAGCGTCGCGGACGTGTAAAAGTGGCCGAAAGCAAAAGACGTGTCACTCAAAGCCGTGTCAACCGCGAGACCATGAACTTCAACCAGAATATCTTCATCCTCGTCGAACGTTTCACCAACCAGCAGCAGCAACTCGACCTGTCGGTCCGCGCAGCCGAAATTGCCGCACGACGCTACAACACCAATGTAGAGACCTATCTCATCGGCATGCTCGCCACACTCGAACTCAATGACTCGCGCGTGAGCAAAGACAATTCACGCCGCGAATACATCAACCAGCTCTACAAGTTCTGGAACTACTGGTATCAGCTCCGCTCGCTGACCCTACATGACTATGCCACAGGCGGAGACATCAATGTTGATTTTGAAAAATATATAAATTTCAATTAACTTTGCAGTCATGATACTCATTGTTGACGACGATCAGGCTATCAGGCTGTCAATCGGCCTTATGCTGCGGCAGGCAGGCTTCGAATATGAAGCCGTGTCATCAGAAGCTGACGCAATGGCGGCCGTGCGCGGCGGCAAGGTGGATCTTGTGATACTCGACATGAACCTCACCTTGTCGACAACCGGTCAGCAAGGCATCGAAATGCTGCGCAAGATCAAAATCCTCACGCCCGCAGTCCCCATCATACTCCTGTCGGCATGGGCCACTGTGCCTTTGGCAGTGGAAGGCATGAAATATGGCGCGACCGACTTCGTCACCAAGCCGTGGGCCAACCGTGACTTCATGGCAAAAATCCGCAAGGCGCTCGACGCAGCCGGCAAGGCCAATGACGCAGACAAAGTGGAGTCTCTCGACCATACCGAACGCCAGGCCATCGAAAAGGCTCTGAGACAGGCCGACGGCAATCTGTCGACAGCCGCCCAACTTTTAGGCATAACCCGCCAGTCGCTTTACAGACGCATGGAAAAATTCGGACTAAAATGAAACAGACAGCGATATGGATCACACTGACAGCAATGGCTGTGGCGGCCAGTGGAACGCTTGCCTTCAACGGGCTATATAACTATATCTATGTGACGTGTGTTATAGCCCTGTTGTCACTGCTGATGTCCTATCGTGCGACAGCATTGCCAATGCGGACCATCCGAGCCGGCATGAATCTCCTCAAAAGCCAAGACTTCGCAAGCCGGCTGTGCCACACCGGCCAAAAAGAGGCCGACGAAGTGGTGGCTCTCTACAATGCAATCATCTCAAACATCAAATCAGAAAGGCTGAAAAACCTCGAGCAGAACAATTTCCTCGGCAAACTGGTAGAAGTATCGCCTATGGGCATCGCCATCTGCACGCTCGACGGAGACATCGAGCGCACCAATCCTGCCTTTGACTCTCTTGTGAGTGACAAACTTCTCAAAGTGCTGTCCACACTTCCCGACAACGGACAATGCACAGTGCGACCCGAGGCGACGCAAGTGTTGAGATGCACCCGGATGTCGTTCATGGACCGCGGATTCCGTCGGCCATTCTATCTTGTCGAACGTCTGACCGACGAAATCGTGAGGGCTGAGACCGATATTTTCAACAAAGTTGTGCGCACCATGGGCCATGAGGTCAACAACACCCTCGGCGGCGTTGTGTCTGTGCTTGAAAGTTTATCCGACATTCATGCCGACGACGAAGTGGCTACGGCTGCAATAGAGAGCTGCCGCACGAGCTGCATCAATCTCGGCTCGTTTGTCAAAGGCTACTCCGACGTCGTCAAACTGCCTGATCCGGAGTTTGAGGCTGTAAATCTCAATGAGTTTGTCAACGAATCGCTTCCCTTCCTGTCCGAAATGTGTCCGGACAATATAAAACTGACGTCAAAACTCGACAAGAGTGTCCACGAGGTGAAAATCGACAGGATGCTCATCGACCGTGTGATGGTCAATGCTGTCAAAAATTCAGTCGAGAGCATTGGAGCCACCCCGGGAACTATCTGCATACGCACCGCTCCGGGGCTCCTGGAAATAATCGACAATGGCAAAGGTATTTCAGAAGAAGATTCACGACACATTTTCACACCATTTTTCTCAACCAAACATCCCGACCGCGGCCTCGGGCTGATGCTGATAGCAGACGTGTTGCGTCGTCACGGAGCCGGATTTACACTCTCAACCGCCCACGACGGACTTACACGTCTGACCATAAGATTCAATTGATGCGTTATGCATTTTTAATCCTTTATTCATTGAGCGGGCTTGCACACAAACGAGAACTTCATTACTTTTGTAGATGTTATAGATTTGTCAATAAATAACAACAGACTATGGACAGGCTAAAAGTAAAAATCATCAATAAATCAGGCAATCCGCTACCGGCATATGAAACGCCTTCGTCGGCAGGCATGGACGTCAGAGCTTGCATTGAGTCTCCGCTAACAATCGCGCCTATGGAGCGTGTGCTCGTGCCGACCGGTCTTCGCGTACAGCTACCCCAGGGCTACGAAATGCAGATCCGACCCCGCAGCGGCATGGCTCTCAAGCATGGTATAACCCTTGCCAATTCACCCGGCACGGTCGACGCAGACTATCGTGGCGAAATCGGCATCATAGTCATCAATCTATCAGACAAATCGTTCACAATCAACGATGGAGACCGCATATGTCAGATGGTCATCACCCGATACAGCCATGTCGAATGGGAACAGGTCGAACGCATCGATGAGACCGTAAGAGGAGACGGCGCATTCGGACACACCGGCGTTGAATGACTGAAATCCACTTTACGACTCCATGATCCGCAACCGACATAGCCGCATGACGATTGCCTGCCTGCTGATAATGCTGGCAGCAACCGCTTTTAGCGCTTTGGCCCGCAAAGAAAACCCAAATGAGGATGCCAACCGCCGCAAAGCGTCATATCTATATATCGAAGCTCTCGACGCGTTTATGGACGAAAATTATAATCTCTACGGCGAACTGCTCACCAGAGCTTATGATCTCGACCCCTCAGATCCTGAACTGACATCGCGTTTCGGCGAATGGATGCTCATGACCTCAAGCACAGACTCCGCAGCCGTAGACAAAGGCTTCTCGATGATGATAGACGCCTATGGCAAAAAACCGGCCGACTATTTCGAGGGCATGCAACTCATCAATCTTGCATCGACCTACCGCCGCTGGGACGACCTGATGTCTGTAAGCGAGAAACTACACGAACAGTTTCCTGAACGTGCGGAGGTCAGACTTCAGCTTGGACGCAGCTATCTGATGAGGGCACTACTCGGTGACACAAGCTATGTGAGACCGGCTCTCGATGTGTTTACAGCACTCGAAGGCACTGTCGGCAAATCGCCTCAGATCAGCGACCTGAAGATACGCTCGATGGCCGTTGTCAACGACACAGCAGCCATAATCCGCGAACTCGGAGATCTCAGTTCATCATCTCCGGCCGATCCCTACACAGCCCTTGCCGTAGCCCAGGTCTACAACTCGATTTCAAGACCCGACTCTGCCTTGGTCTACTTTGACCGAGCCTGCGAGCTTGACTCTGCCAACGGCACGGCGATAATGATGCGCGCCCAGTTCTACAGACAGCAGGGCGACAGCACAACCTTCGACCACGAAGCATTCAGAGCCATCGAAAGCCGCGACCTCGAACTTGACACCAAGCTGAAACTGATTGTCGACTATGTCAACATGCTCTATAACGACACAACACAACAACCACGTATAGACAAGCTTTTCGACACTTTGCTTGATGTCAATCCCGGTGAGACCGAAGTCCATCGTCTCTATGCCGAATATCTCGCCCACACAGACCGCTTCGAGCGTGCGGCCGACCAGATGGAATATGCGGTCGCTCTTGACGGAAGCGACCGCAGCAGCTGGCTGTATCTGTCAAATATGCAATATGCCACAAAAGACTATGAAAAAGCCGCCGCGACACTCGGCAAGGCATCCAATCTGTTTCCTGACGATGCCGCGATGACCACAACAAGAGCCTTGTTTCTGGCGATGGCCGACAAACAGAGCGAGGCCATAGAGGTGCTTGAGGCATTCCCTGACTCGCTGATCACAGATCCCGAACAGCTGTCGTCGTTTTATTCGCTGCTCGGTGACTCCTACTACCAGACCAAGAATCCCGATAAAGCATTCGAGGCATATAAACGGTCTTTAAAGGCCAATCCTTTCAACTATCTCGCGATGAACAATATCGCCTACTATTATGCCGAGTGTGACACACTCCTCGACGATGCCGAGAGCTATGCACTCAGAGCATTGCGCCATGAACCGGATAATCCGACCACACTCGACACCTATGCATGGGTTCTGTATAAAAAAGGTGATTATGCCAAAGCCAAGGAAATCATCGACCGGACACTTGAAGTGCTTCATTTCAACAACACCGCCGCCACTGTCGATAATTCTCTCAAAGAAGTGACAGAGGATGATGTGCAGGACGTCAAGGCCCATCTTGTTAAAGCAGCTGAGGACATGTCAAAGGAAAACGAGGGCACCACAACCGATGAAGCGCCGGATGAAAGTGAGAATGACATTGATGCTTCAGCCGAATTTTTAGACCACGCCGGTGACATATATTTCCGTTGCGGGAATGTAATCGAGGCTGTCGAGTTCTGGGAAAGAGCCCTCAAACACGAGCCGGACAACGCTGACATAATAAAAGCAAAGATAAAGCAACGAAAAATCATTGATAATGACCAATAAACATTTCATATCACTTCTTGCAAGCGCAATCATCATCACACTGAGCCTCGGAGCCTGTCACTCCTCCAAGACCTCCGTGCAAGGGCAGCAGCCTGAGCAATCAGACAGCAGAGTCAAAGAACTCAGCCCTTCGCAACGCGTAGGCGAACTGATAGCCTCATACAGTCACCGCAATGCTTGGAACGACTTGACCGTACCCGTCAAATGCGCAATCAGCTCACCAAAATCAATCAGTGTCTCCGGCCGTATGACCATGGTCAAGGATCAGAGCATCTCTATATCGATGCGTATGCTCGGCTTTGAGGTAGCAGGTATGTATGCCGACCGCGACAGTGTGTTTATCTACGAAAAACTCAACAAAAGCATGGTGGCCGAGCCAATGTCACGTCTGACAGCCGCAACAGGCCTCACGCTTTCGGATATCCAGGATCTGATGACAGGCATAATATGCTATCCCGGCACAGGACTAACCACCTCAAACGCCGCTAAACTCTTTAATATCTCTGCTGCCGACGGCTATCTGCAACTTACGCCACGTGACGGTCGCGGATGGCTCTACATGCTCACAAGTGACAATCTGCCGATTTTAAGATTTGCCTCTGTGACAACATCACGCGCCGACGTCAAATGCACATATGAGATACCTTCAAAAACCAATGCCGGAGACTTCGTGCCTTCATTTTCAATAAACGCCACCGCAGGCAAGACCAAACTTGCAGCCAAAGTCAGCTACACACTGTCTGACATACGCATCAACAGCGGAGCGAATGTCAACAAGCCATCGACAAAGGGCTATAACAAAATCGCTCTTGACCGTCTTGTCAAAGTGATCGGAGCTATGTAACAACGATATAAAAATCTGTATAATGCGTCGTCTTCTGCTTCTGTTCCTGACCTGTCTCACATTGGTATGCGCGGCCGACATTTCGGCAGCAAAGCCAAAACGCACATCAAAAAGCGTAAAAAAAGAACGACGCATGACCGCCGGAGAAGTCGAACGCACCCGAAAACAGATATCCCAGAACACCAACGAGACACGCCGTCAGCTCAACCGGCTTGAGTCGCTGACAGCCGAAGCAGGCAAATGCGAGAAATCTATATCCGACCTCAACAAGCGGATATCCGCGCTTGACAGCCGCATAAAGGCTATGGACGACTCAATCTCACGCATGGAACACGACTTAGGTGTCATACGGACAGCATATGCACAGAATTTGCGGGACATGCGCTCGCGGAGACAACTCATGAGTGAGCTTGCCATCATATTCTCATCAAGCTCGTTCACCGAAGCTTACCGTCGCCACCGCTACCTTGTCGAATTCGAGCGCTGGCAGAAGGACAAGACTCTGAAGATACGTCAACTTGGCAACGAGATAGCCGCGCGACGTGAGAAAGTGGCTGACGCGCGACGTCGCCAGTCAGAGGCCCTGAAATCACTGACTGCCGAAAAAGAACGTCTCAGCGCCAACCGCAGCGAGACGGAGAAAGTGGTAGCCGATCTGCGCCGCCAAGGCTCTTCTCTGAAAAAGGTGCTGGACGAAAAGCAACAGCAACTCAAGCGCCTCGATAATGAACTCGACCGCATCATAGCCGAAGAAGCGCGACTCGCTGAAGAAGCCCGCAAGGCCGAAGAGGCAAGACTCGCCGAAGAAGCACGACGCAAAGCCGAAGAAGCCCGGCGTGCGGCTCAGGAAAAGCAACAGACTAAAAATCAGACCGGAAAAGCCTCGCCAAGCGATGGTAAAACCGTCAAGCCCACACCACAAGTAGAAAAAGAAAAAACAGAACCAGAAAAACCCGCACCGAAACCCACACCCTCGAAGAATGAGATAATCGCCATGAGCGGATCGTTTGAAGCAAACAAGGGCAAAATGCCTGTTCCGGTGACAGGCAAGCACTCGATTGTCAGTCACTTCGGACTCAACAGCCATCCTGACGTTTCAAACATCAAAATCAACAACAGCGGCATCGACATCGAAACCTCACCAGGAGCGTCGGCACGCGCTGTATTTGATGGCGAAGTGTCATCAGTGTTCCGTGTAAGCGGTTATCAGAACGTTGTCATGCTGCGCCACGGCAACTATCTCACCGTTTATGCAGGCATCGACAATCTGTCGGTCAAGAAGGGAGACAAAGTAAAGGCCGGCCAGACGCTCGGCACGGTCTACGCAGACAGTGACGATAACGGCCGCTGTGTGCTCCACTTCGAAGTGCGCCGCGAACGCACCAAACTCAATCCCGAAGAATGGGTAAAATGAACATGCTCTCCGGCAAAGCATCTTTAACCGGCCGCGTGATCTCGGCAATCGGTTTCTTAGGCTCCGCACAGGCTGTCAACATAGCGTGTTCGGTCTTACGCAACAAACTGATGGCCATTTGGGTCGGCCCGGCAGGCGTCGGTCTGAACAGCATACTCGTCAGCGCCTCCACTCTCATCTCGACAGCCACGCAGCTCAACATCCGCGACAGCGCTGTCCGCGATTTATCCACTCCGATGGAGAAGATCGCACTTGAGACCAAAACCGCAGTGGTCAGACGTTGGTCGATGCTGCTCGGTCTTCTGGGTGCTTTATGTGCGATAGTCCTGTCTCCTGTCCTCAGCGCAATGGCCTATGACGGAGCTATAAGCCACGCGATAGATTTCGCGCTGCTCGCACCGGCCATCTTCGCCGGAGCATACGCTGCCGGAGAATTTGCCATTCTACAGTCACAAGACAGACTCAAAGCCATAGCCAAAGCCAATCTCACGGGAGGGCTTGCAGCAACAGCCGTCTCTCTGCCGTTGATTTACCTGCTGAGGCTTCAGTCTATTGTATATGTCATCGACATATATGCCGCAGCCATAGCACTGGCGGTGTTCTTTATCAGGCAAAGACGCGACAGAGACATCAAACTGCCGAAGCTCGGGCTTAGGCTATTATGGCGCGAAGGCCGCAGTTTCATAGGACTTGGAGTTTCGATCTCGGTCTCCGTCCTTCTGGCAAGCCTCGCCAACTACATCTTTTCAGCATACATCAGCAGCAAGAGCGGAGAGGCCGCATTAGGTATATATCAATCAGGCTTTACTCTCGTCAACAGTTACGTCGGCATAATCTTCTCTGCCATTGCCGTCGAATATTTTCCTCGCCTGACACGCTTTGTCAAACGGCCCTCGATGGCCCGAACGATCATGGCCCACGAAATGGCTCTCGTGATAAAACTTGTCACAGTAGTCGCCGTCATCTTCGTGCTGCTGTCAGAATTCATCGTAAGATGGCTTTATTCGGCCGAGTTTGAAGGAGTGGTTCCGTTTGTCACCTATGCCATCGTCGGAGCTGTATTCAGAGGCATATCGCTATGCTATGCCTACCGTATCCTTGCTGCCGGAGACGCCAAGGCGTATATCTTCACTGAGTCAATCAGCGTGGCTGCCGGCCTCGCCCTAAACATCATCGCCTATAACCATTGGTCATATGCAGGCCTCGGTGTTTCGTATATCATATGGTATGCGTTCTACACACTACTCACAGCAGCGGTATGCCACCGGCGTTACGGCTTGAAACTTCCGGGTAAGCTCATCCCACTCACCATAGCATCAGTTGCTATCATCACCGCTGCCATCGCAATCAGGACTTGTTTATGACAGCAGATAAAGCCAGAGACGACAGCAGCAGCACAACCATGGGAGGTCACCGCGGCAACATTTGTGGTCAACTTGTCTTTCTGACAAGTTTTTTTCGTATATTCGCAGAAAGAAACAAACAGACTCATGCACACTCGAATGGACTGGTCGCGTCTGATCAATGACAAGCGCTTCGGCCTTGAGCATTATCACGACCCTAAGAAGAACAATATCCGCACTGATTTCCGCCGCGATTATGACCGGCTTGTTTTTTCGTCGCCTTTCAGACGGCTACAGAACAAGACTCAGGTGTTTCCTTTGCCCGGCAGCATCTTCGTGCACAACAGATTGACACACTCTGTTGAGGTGGCATGCGTCGGCAAGTCAATGGCCGACGAGATTGCAATCTCATTGGCCGAACGATATGCCGGCGAGACTTGGGTCGGAATGTTGAGCCATATAAGTGACATCGTCGCTGCGGCTTGTCTCGCCCATGATCTCGGCAACCCTCCGTTCGGTCACTCGGGCGAGAAGGCCATCTCGACTTTTTTCAGCGAAGGAGCTGGCCGCAAACTTAAGGAACGGCTCAGCGAGCGTGAATGGTCTGATCTGATCAATTTTGAGGGAAACGCAAACGCATTCCGCCTGCTTACCCACAGTTTCAAAGGACGTCGCGACGGAGGATTTGCGATGACCTACTCGACACTGGCTGCCATAGTGAAATATCCGTTCGAATCGTCACTCGCCACCAAAGGGAAATTCGGCTTCTTCACGTCTGAACGAGACAGCTTTGTCCGTGTGGCCGATGAACTCGGGATGCTGCGTATACCTACAGGCAACGGAGCGCTGAAATACGCGCGGCATCCGCTGGTCTACATAGTGGAGGCCGCCGATGACATCTGCTATGAGGTGATGGATCTTGAGGATGCCCACAAACTGAAGATACTCAACACTGACGAGGTCTGCGGTCTTTTTTTAGGATTTTTCGACGACAAGACCCGCAGGCACATGGAGACGGTTATGGAGAGAGTTGACGACCCTAACGAAAAGATTGCCTATCTGCGTTCATGCGTGATCGGTGTGCTTGTCAAAAGATGCGCCGAGTCGTTTATCGCCAATGAAGAAAAGATTCTCTCCGGCTCTTTCGAAGGCTCTCTGCTGAGCAGTCTCGACTCAATCGAAGGACAGGCTTACAGCCGCTGCAACGACATGTCATGGGCCAAGATATATCGTGCATCGGATGTCGTGGACATCGAGCTTGCGGGCAACCGTATCATAACATTCCTGCTTGAGAAGCTGATCGGTGCAGTTGTCAGTCCCGAGCTAAACTATTCGCGGCTTCTGCTGTCTAAATTTCCACGTCAATATGATGTAGAAGCCCCAACCCTCTATGGCAAGATCCAGGCTGTGCTCGACCATGTGTCGGCCATGACTGACGTCTATGCCCTCGACTTATACCGAAAACTCAACGGGCTGTCGTTACCTGCCGTATAAACATTAGTAATGACAAGCATGTTTTAATAAAAATTCTGATATGACGCGAAGACTGATAATAGTGGCAATGGCAATAATCGCATTAGTCACCGCCACTGCAAAAACATATCGAGTAGAGGAGATACCCAACGTACACCTCTCTGACCGCACCCGGTTTCTGAGCAATCCTGATGGCATAGTTTCGGCCGGAGCACAGGCACGTGCAGACTCTGTGATGAGCCGACTCAGACAGGCGACGACGGCTGAAATGGCCGCGGTCATTGTCGATGACATCGAAGGCGGAGACATAGACAGCTATGCCAATGAGTTATACAACAATTGGGGACTCGGCAAGAAGGACAACAACAACGGTGTGCTCTTACTCGTAGCCAAAGACTTACGCAAGGCTGTGATACGCACAGGGCCTGGAGTCGAGGGTGTGCTGACCGACATTGCATGCGGACGCATCCTGCGCAATGAAATGTTTCCGGCTTTCAAACGCAACGACTATGACGGAGGAGTGACAGCAGCCGTAAACGCCATTGCCGCAAAGCTCGGTGATCCTGTGGCTACAGCTGAAATAAAGTCGTCATTGGAGGATGCGGACAATGCCCCGGCCAAGACTTCAAACCCTCTTAAAGCATATCTGATGATATCTCTCGCAGTCACAATACTGATGGCTGCCATAGTAATCTCAAAAGTATTGAGTCTGCGCAAAAAAACGCCCTATGACAAATACAGTGCATTCGAACAATGGAAGGCTCCTCTGCTAATAATATCATTCGCAGGTCTCGGTATTCCACTGATAGTGACGATACCGCTGTTGCTGACTATGCGCTATTGGCGCAACCGCCCGCGTAAATGTCCTAACTGTGGCTACAAGATGGTAAAGATTGACGAAGTCCATGACAATGATTTTCTCACACCGGCTCAAGACTGCGAGGAACGCATAGGCTCGGTCGATTATGACGTATGGCACTGCGACCACTGCGGCGAAACGGATATATTTCCGTTTGTCAACCGTTCGATGCCGCTTGTCGAATGTGATTACTGCCATGCCCGCACCGCACGTCTGAGCGGCGACAGAGTAGTCTTACAGCCTACGACAACCCGTCAGGGTGTAGGCGAAAAAGAATTCACCTGTCTGAATTGCCACCATGTGACCAGAAAGAAATACAACATCGCCAAACTCGCACCTGTGGTGATCGTGCCTATGGGCGGAGGCAGAGGCAATGGCGGCTTCGGTGGTGGCGGTGGCTCAATCGGAGGTGGCTTTGGAGGCGGTTTCACCGGTGGTGGCGGTGCATCCGGCGGGTGGTAAGCCCTGTATATTAAATTGTAAGGCGATATGTTGACGATCCGGCCTTCAGGATATATATTCCGCGGGCTGAGAGTGGGAGACGCCAGACACCGGCCTCAAGTGTGCGGTGAGCCACAAGTTGTCCGAGGATGGTGAACACCTTCACATCGGTTTTACTGCCTATGCTCAGCACAACAGCCCCGTCTGCGACCTTTGCTTCAACGGTTGAACCTTCGACTGACTCAACGATCTCCGACGGTGCGGATGCGATTTTTTCCCATGCGGGTGCAGCAGATGCTGTGAATGTCACTGCCGATAGCGCCACCATCACAAGAAATCGCTGTAAAAACCGCCTGAAGTTCATTGTCGGACTTTGTCTGAATGATTATAAATTTATGCCAGTGTCATCTCTCCGGCCAATGGGCGTTCGAGATAATATTTAACTTGATTCTGATCGAGGCCCAATCCGAAAAGGAACATCATTTTAGTCACAGCGGCCTCAAACGTGATGTCTGCTCCAGAGATGACTCCGGTGGCAGCAAGCACGTCACCCGCGACATAACGATTGGGATGTACGCCTCCGTTGACACATTGAGTGACATTCAAAATGACCACACCCCTCTCGACGGCCTTGCGAATGAGATCTATGAACCAGCTTGCAGTCGGTGCGTTTCCCGCGCCATATGTGCGGAGAACGATTCCCTTGATATCAGGAGTCGACAACATGTGATCGAGCACATCTTTTGACAGTCCCGGAAAGAGATCGATGACAAGCACCGAGGGGTCGAGATTGTACTGAGGATTCAACTTCCCGCCGGAATTATTTCTCATCAGCGCGTCTTTAAAGAAGTTGATGCTGAGTCCGACTTTTGCCAGCTGCGGATAGTTGTTGCTCTTGAAAGCATTGAAATTGTCGGCACTGCGTTTGGTTGCTCTGTTGCCACGCCATAGATAATCTTCAAACAGAATTGCGACCTCCTGAACCATCGGCTGACCATCGGTATCCTTGGCCGCTGCAATCTGCAAGGCGGTGATAAGATTCTCCTCACCGTCTGTCCGGACTTCACCGATGGGCAGTTGTGAACCTGTTATGATGATAGGTTTTCGGAGATTGTCGAGCATGAACGAAAGCGCGGACGCAGTGTAAGCCATAGTGTCAGTACCATGCAGCACAACGAAACCATCGTAGTCATCATAATTATCCGCGATACTGCGGGCTATCTGTTGCCAATGCGATATGTTCATATCGCTCGAGTCAATCGGCGGATTAAACTGTATATTGTCTATCTCATAGTTCAACATCTTGATTTTTGGCACATTCACCATGAGATGTGAAAAATCAAAAGGTCGCAAAGCCTTGGTGACAGCATCTTCAATCATTCCGATTGTGCCACCAGTGTAAACGATGAGAATTCGAGGTTTCATTTCAACTGTGATTAATGATTGAATAGCTACCCGACCTGCGAGCCATTGACAACGGACGCCGAGGGTGCAATGACAGAGAGACTGCCATCGGCATTGACAGCAGATAGAATCATGCCCTGCGATTCAATGCCCATCATCTGACGTGGAGGGAAATTGGCTATGAAACATACCTGACGGCCGACGAGTTCCTCGGGCTGATAATATTCGGCAATGCCGGAAAGGATAGTGCGCTCGCCCATTCCATCATTGATCAGGAAGCGAAGCAATTTTTTTGATTTCTTGACTTTTTCACACTCAATGACTGTGCCGACTCTGATATCGATTTTTTCAAAAGTTTCAAAATCAGTAGCGGCCTTCTGTGCGGCAGGAGTGAAATTCTTGAGCTCATTCTCCTTCTTAATCCTGGCCAGACGCTCAACTTGTGCATTGATCGCTTCGTCTTCAATTTTCTCAAAGAGTAGTTCGGGAGTGTCTATACGTTCGCCTTCTGTGACAAGGTTTCTTGATCCAAGCTCGGCCCATGACAGTTTTCCCAAATGGAGCGCATCAGCAAGACGGCGGCTCATGAAAGGTGTAAACGGCTCGAAGGCGATTGCTATATCTGCACAAACCTGAAGTGCGGCATTGAGCACCGTCGCAACTCGGTTCATGTCTGTCTTGGCAAGCTTCCACGGTTCAGTCTCCTGCAAATACTTGTTGCCGGCACGTGCGATGTTCATGGCGTCCTTGAGAGCCTCGCGGAAATGGAAAGTCTCGATGTTTTCAGTCAGAGAGGTCTTTATTGCGTCAATCTCATTAAACAAAGCGACGTCAATATCCTGAAGCTCTCCGGCAGCCGGAACAACCCCTTCAAAATATTTATGTGTCAACACTGTCACACGATTGACAAAATTACCGAGAATTGCCACCAGTTCGCTATTGTTACGCGTCTGGAAATCACGCCATGTGAAATCATTATCCTTGGTTTCAGGAGCGTTTGCTGTCAAAACATAACGCAGCACATCCTGCTTGCCGGGGAAATCACGGAGATATTCATGGAGCCAGACAGCCCAATTGCGCGATGTTGAGATTTTGTCCCCCTCCAGATTGAGGAACTCATTGGCAGGCACATTGTCGGGCAATTGGAAATTATCACCATATGCCATCAACATTGCCGGAAAGACAATACAGTGGAACACAATGTTATCTTTACCGATAAAATTGATAATGCGTGTTTCGGGATCCTTCCACCATTTCTCCCATGTGTCAGGATAAATTTCTTTCGTGTTGGATATATAGCCGATTGGAGCGTCAAACCAGACATAAAGCACCTTTCCGGCTGCTTCCTGCAGAGGCACCGGAACACCCCAGTCGAGATCGCGAGTCACTGCGCGCGGCTGTAGGCCGAGATCGAGCCACGACTTACACTGGCCATAGACATTGACCTTCCACTCCTGATGACCATCAAGTATCCACTCCCGCAGCTTCTGCTCCCAACGATCGAGCGGCAGAAACCAATGGTGAGTCTCACGTAACACAGGCGTTTCGCCTGTGATTGCACTTTTCGGATTAATAAGATCGGTTGCATTCAGCGACGTACCACAGGCCTCACATTGATCACCATAAGCACGCTGATTGTGACAGTGAGGACATTCACCTGTGACATAACGGTCGGCAAGAAATTGCCCGGCCTTTTCGTCATAAAGCTGCATAGAAGTCTTTTCAACAAATTCGCCCTTCTTATGCAGACGGCTGAAAAATTCAGATGCTGTTGCACGGTGGATATCTGAAGTCGTGCGGGAATATACGTCAAACGAAATGCCAAGCTCCTCAAACGAGTCCTTGATGATTGTATGATAACGGTCAACAATATCCTGAGGAGTAACACCTTCATTACGAGCTTTAATCGTAATAGGCACCCCATGCTCATCACTACCGCCCACCAAAGTGACATCACGACCTTGGAGACGCATATAACGTGCATAAATATCGGCAGGAACATATACGCCCGCAAGATGTCCGATGTGGACTGGGCCGTTAGCATAAGGTAAAGCTGTGGTGATTAACGTTCGTTTATATTTGTTGTCCATAATCTTATCTACTGAATTGCACTTTATTATTTAAGCTACAAAATTAATGATTTTTTTTGAATGCACAGGCAGGTCATAATAAAAAAAGCCGGGTGACTGTTTGTCATCCGGCTTGTAGAAGGGGCGGTTACCTACTCTCCCACTTTCGCAGTACCATCGGCGTGGTGAGGTTTAACTTCTCTGTTCGGAATGGGAA
>CAXHOY010000026.1:0-41176 GCA_964018265.1 uncultured Muribaculaceae bacterium | reverse complement strand
TAGACACTTTTTATTTCCTATCCAAATTTTTTATCCACTTTTTTATGCTGTAAAACATATTTCTTTAACAAGAAATTGAAGTTAGCTCCATTCAGGACTTGCCTAACAAACTAATATATTTAAAATTACGAAAACAACATAAGACACTAATAATTTCATGATATTTTTTGAAGTACAGATTGTTTAAGTTATTTAGTTATCAACATGCACATATTTGGTCGCATATTTTTTGTAATTTTGATGCTCATACAAGTCCCATATTAATAAAGAAACATGAGTCAATTTGTACATCTCCACGTCCACACCCAATATTCTCTCCTTGATGGACAAGCATCGATAGCCAATCTCGTAGACAAGGCCATAGCCGACGGCATGCCGGCCCTGGCGGTCACAGACCACGGCAATATGTTTGGTATTAAGGAGTTTACAAATTATGTCAAGAAGGTCAATGGCAAGACCAAAGGCAAAATCTCAGATGCCGAAAAGGAGCTCGCCACGTGTGACGACAACGAAAAGCGTGCTGAATTAGAGGCTACGATAGCCAAACTCAAGAAAAAATTGATCAAGCCTATCATCGGCTGCGAGATGTATGTGGCGCAAGAGCGCCTTAATGATCATGTCGACAAAAAGGACACAGGCCGTCACCTGATTGTTCTGGCAAAAAACGAAAAGGGATATCACAACCTTATTAAATTAGTGTCGAAGGCGTGGACCGAGGGCTTCTATTCGCACCCACGCACTGACAAACATGAGCTGGCACAACATCGCGAAGGACTCATCATATGCTCTGCATGTCTCGGCGGAGAGATTCCGCGTTTACTCAGTGCAGGCCGCGACGCAGAGGCCGACGCCTCGGTGAAATGGTGGAAAGACACATTTGGAGAAGATTATTATATAGAACTCCAACGCCACAAAGCCACAGTGCCACGCGCCAACCATGACGTCTACGAGGCTCAGATGGCCATAGAGCCAAAATTGATAGCTCTTGCTAAAAAATATGACATCAAAATTATAGCATCCAACGACGTCCACTTCACAAACGAAGAGGACGCCGAGGCTCACGACCGCCTTATCTGCCTGTCGACCAACCGTCTTCTCAACGACGAAAGCCGAATGCTGTATACGAAACAGGAATGGCTGAAAACCACTGACGAGATGAGCCGTCTCTTTGCCGATATGCCGGAGGCTCTCGCCAACACTCTTGAAATCAGCAATAAGGTCGAGGTATATTCGATAGACCATGCCCCGATTATGCCCAACTACGAGATCCCTGCCGACTTCGGCACAGAGGAAGAGTACCGGCAACGGCTCACAGAGAAAGACCTCTTCGACGAATTCACCCAAGACGAACACGGCAATGTGGTGCTGAGCGAAGAAGACGCCCACTCCAAAATCAAGAAACTCGGGGGCTACGAAAAGCTCTATCGAATAAAATTTGAAGCCGACTACCTGAAGAAAATCGCATATGAAGGCGCAGCCAAACGCTACGGCACACCATTGAGTGACGAAGTCAACGAACGAATCACATTCGAGCTTCATATCATGAAGACCATGGGTTTTCCCGGCTACTTCCTCATCGTGCAAGATTTCATCAAGGCCGGTCGCGAACAACTCGGCGTCAGCATCGGCCCCGGCCGTGGCTCTGCCGCCGGCTCGGTTGTCGCCTACTGCTTAGGCATCACCCAGATCGACCCGCTGAAATATGATCTTCTGTTCGAACGTTTCCTCAACCCCGACCGTATCTCACTCCCTGATATCGATGTCGACTTTGACGATGACGGACGCGGTGTCGTGCTCGATTATGTGACGCGCAAATATGGAGCAGAGAAAGTCGCCCATATCATCACCTACGGCACCATGGCCGCAAAATCGGCCATAAAGGATGTGGCTCGAGTGATCAACCTTCCGCTCAACGAGAGCAACCGCCTCGCCAAATTAGTTCCGGGCCGCATGCCGGTTGTCAACGGCAAGGAGCTTAAACCGACACTCAAAAACTGCTATGAACATGTGAGCGACTTCGAGCCAGAGCTCAAAAGCACCAATCCACTCATTGCCGACACGCTCAAATATGCAGGCCAGCTCGAAGGCAACGTGCGCAACACAGGAGTCCACGCATGTGGAGTGATTATCTGCCGCGATGACATCACCGACTGGGTTCCGGTCAGCACGGCAACTGATAAAAAGGAAGGCAAACTTCTTGTCACCCAATATGAAGGCAGCGTCATCGAAGAGACAGGACTCATCAAGATGGACTTCCTTGGTCTGAAGACGCTGTCCATAATCAAAGAGGCCGTGGCAAACATCAAACAGACCCACGGCATCGACCTCGACATCGACACTGTCCCCATCGACGACCCGAAGACATACGAACTATACAGCAACGGACGCACCGTCGGCACATTCCAGTTCGAGTCGCCCGGCATGCAGAAATATCTCAGGGAATTGCAACCGTCAACATTCGAGGACCTTATCGCCATGAATGCCCTATACCGCCCCGGACCTATGGAGTATATCCCCACGTTCATCGCACGCAAACACGGCCGGGAGCCAATCGAATACGACATCCCTGTGATGGAAAAATACCTGAAGGACACCTATGGAGTGACCGTCTATCAGGAACAGGTCATGCTCCTGTCGCGAACCCTGGCCAACTTCACACGAGGTCAGAGCGACACGCTCCGTAAGGCCATGGGCAAGAAGCTAATAGACAAGATGATGGCTCTCAAAACATTATTTCTCGAGGGTGGACAGAAGAACGGCCACGACCCGAAAGTGCTCGAAAAAGTATGGGCCGACTGGGAAAAATTCGCTTCATATGCCTTCAACAAGAGTCACGCCACATGCTATAGCTGGGTAGCGTTCCAGACTGCATATCTCAAGGCCAACTACGCACCGGAATATATGGCCGCAGTCCTGAGCCGAAACCTCACCGACATCACAAAACTGACGACCTACATGGACGAATGCAAAGCCATGAACATCGTCGTCAAAGGCCCGGATGTCAACGAATCATTCGCATCATTCGGTGTCACACCCACCGGCGACATACGCTTCGGTCTCTCAGCCATCAAAGGCATCGGCAACAATGTCGTGCAGGACATCCTCGACGCCCGACGCAAGGACGGCCCGTTCAAAGACATTTTCGACTTTGTCGAGAGAGTGCCGGCGGGTGCAGTCAACCGGCGGGCTTTTGAAAGCCTCGCACTCGCAGGCGCTTTTGACTGTTTCAGCGAAATCAAGCGCGAAGACTTCTTCAACGAGAACAACCGCGGCGAGACTTTCACCGAACAGATATTGCGTTACGGTAACCTCTTCCAAAACGCAAACCGCAACAAGGGAGCATCACTTTTCGGAGACTTCGATGACGAACTCAATGTGGCATCACGCCCACAGATCGTGCCTGCCATGCCATGGGCCCCGATAACACGTCTCGACAAGGAACGCGAACTTGTCGGCATGTATCTGTCGGCGCATCCGCTCGACCCATATTACATGGAGCTCAACTACGGCATGAGTTGCACCATCAAGGAACGCGACGAACTGACTCCGACAGACGGACTTGAGATTTCGTTCGGCGGAATGATCATGAAATATGAGCAGAGCATACTGCCGAGCGGCACTCCGATGGGACGTTTCAAGATTGAAGACTACTCAGGCTCGACCGAAATCGTAGCCTTCGGCAAACATCTTCTCGAGCTCAACAATTTCTGCCGCGACGGACTCGCTGTCAATGTCAAAGGAGTCTACAAACGCAACGCCCGCGGAGAAATCAAGTTCAACATCACCAAGATGCAGCTGCTTGACGATGTCAAAGGCAACCTCATAAAAGGCATCACGATCAAGACAGCGCTCGACCAGATTACGCCCGAACTTCGCGACCTGCTGAAATCCAACGCCCTGAAGAAAGAAGACACGCGCATAGGCGGCACACTTGCCTTCAAGGTTTTCGATCCGGAGATCAACCGCGATATCATGCTTGCCTCAGGCATAAAAATCCCTGTCGACCGCAAATTTATCGAAGAACTCAAACGCATGGAGAATATCGAATTTGCAGTCGAACACGTCTGATCAGAATACAAGATAAAATCAACATAACAACTCAATAAACTTAAAAAACTATGGCATTTACATTCACAGACGAAAACGTAAAAGAAATCATCGCATCAGGCAAACCTGTAGTTATCGATTGCTGGGCCACATGGTGCGGACCTTGCGTTGCAATGGGGCCTATTGTTGACGAACTTGCTAAAGAATATGAAGGTCGTGCAATCATAGGAAAATATAATGTAGAGGAAGAAGGCGACCTTAGTGCCGAATACCGCATCATGTCATTGCCGACAGTCCTCTTCTTCAAGGATGGCAAAAAGGCTGATATCCGCCTGACGGGCTCTCAGTCACGCCAGACCCTTGCTGAAAAAATCGAAGAACTCATCGGCTGACCATAGCCGTTTAAGGCCAAAAGCAAGAGCGCATTCCCGACATGGAAATGCGCTCTTGCTTTTTGTTGGTTTTATCAGTCTACTTTGTTGAGCGTATGGCCCATACGCTCTTTTTTTGTGTGCATATAGAACTTGTTGTAGTCATTTGGTTCGACTTCGATAGGAACGTTTTCAACCACTTCGAGTCCATAGCCTTCCAGACCGATGCGCTTGATCGGATTATTTGTCATCAGACGCATCTTGCGTATGCCAAGGAGATTGAGTATCTGAGCCCCCACTCCATAGTCGCGTTCGTCAGCGCCATGTCCGAGATGAAGATTGGCTTCAACCGTATCAAGGCCTTCTTCCTGGAGTTTATATGCCTTGATCTTATCCATCAGACCAATGCCTCTTCCCTCCTGATTGAGATAAACAACCGCTCCACGTCCTTCTTTTTCAATCATGCGCAATGCCTGATGGAGCTGCTCGCCGCAATCGCAACGCTGCGATCCGAATATATCACCCGTCGCACACGACGAGTGCACTCTGACGAGCGCCGGCTCACCGGTCGACAGATCGCCTTTGAGAATTGCAATATGCTCCAGACCGTTGCTTTTCTGACGGAATGGTATCAGCCTGAAATGGCCATATGCAGTCGGCATGTCAACCTCGACACCCTTCTCTACAAGGCTTTCCGTTGTCAGACGATAAGCTATGAGATCTCTGATTGAAATCAGTTTCATGCCCCATTCGTCGGCGCGTTGTCTCAGCTCCGGCAGACGCGCCATCGAACCGTCATCGCTCATGATCTCCATCAAAGCCGCAGCCGGTTCGAGCCCGGCAAGACGAGCGAGATCGACAGCAGCCTCAGTGTGACCGCTGCGGCGCAGCACGCCCTGGTCCTGCGCATATAAGGGATTGATATGACCCGGACGTCCGAAAGTCTCGGGTGTTGATGTAGGATCGGCGAGCGCACGGATTGTCGCACACCTGTCCTCGGCGCTGACTCCTGTCGAGCAGCCCTCGAGTTTGTCGACAGTCACAGTGAAGGGTGTGCCGAGCACCGAAGTATTGTCTTCCACCTGATGAGGCAATCCGAGCTGATGGCAACGCGAGATTGTGATAGGCGCACAAAGCACTCCGCGCGCATTCTTCAGCATGAAGTTGACTTGTTCGGGCGTGATTTTCTCAGCAGCGACGATGATGTCACCTTCATTCTCACGATCCTCATCATCGACAACTATCACCATTTTTCCATCATGGAAATCCTTGATGGCGTCTTCTATTCTGTCAAGCTTGATTTTCTGATCCATTGTCATTTTCTTCGTTAGATTGTGATGCGCGGACCCTGTCTTTACCTGTCAGCCTGTCTTCAATGAGTCCGCATGTATCGATCACAGCGCCGAGGTTTGACGGAGTGATGCTGAAAGGCAGTTTATTCAGATAATTAACGACCACATAGTCGCGTGAATTAGAGAGATAGTCAACAAGATTGTTCAGCGAGTCGCGTAAATGATGAAGATTGCCGCGTTTGAGTCTCTTCGCGACAAAATTACGTTTTTCGAGCGACAATCGCTCGGCGCGACACTCCGCCACAAACTCATGGAGCATGTCGAGCGCCACAGACACATCCACCTCCTGCATCACCACCTCCTTGATTTCGAGATGACGCTGCGGCATACGTCCGATAAGACGGTTAAAGAAGTTGCGGTAGGCATCGACATTAAAGAGCGCCGAGTCACCGATAGCCTTATATGTGAAGAATATGCCGAGCGGCAGAAGCACGGCCGAGCTCAACCATATTCCCTGATAAACTTCAAGACCACCGTCACGGGCCATCTTATAGCCACTGTTGTCAATGATAAAATAGATGATAAACAGGATGACCGATATGACGAGCGGAGTGCCAAGACCGCCCTTCTTTATAATCGCTCCCAGCGGAGCTCCGATAAAGAAGAAGATGATGCAGGCAAATGACAGAGTGAACTTCTTCTGCATCTCGATATCATGACGGCGCATCACCTTTGCTTCCTCTGCGAGGGCTATGCTCCGGAACTCATAATCAGTCTTCTGGCGACGCGCTTTGCCGAGCGCCTGACTGATATATGATTTGGCAAAACTTGCCGACGGGGCATTGAATATCGAATCAAGATCGAGAGGCCGCTCCATGGCCACCAACGGACGGCTTAGATGCACCAGACTATCGCCCTGCACCCTCGTGATCTTACGCGACATGCCCATGACCGGCATCGCAAGTATCTCCGATGCATAGACCGACGCTACGGAGTCAACCCTCGCGCCAATGGAGTCTATCGAATGACGAAGCTCTGTAATATTCTGGCCTACATACTGACTGCGCATGCCATCCTCATCCATTCGGTTGAAATTGGCATCAAAAGCCATATAGATCCCTTTGTCGTCAAACGACTCCCTGCGGAATGGCATATAGCCTGACGTATTGACGCCCATTGTGTTTTCGCGCAGGTTCTCAAACATTTCGCCATTATAAAGATGCAGGAAGAGGTGAGTCTTGTCCTCGGTAAGGCTAATTTTTCCTGAGTCGGCCACGATGACTCTTGAATTGTCGATGCCCCGCGTCACGTCATAGATGATCATGTCGTAGAGCATGCCCGTTTCGGGATTCTTACTGTCGACAAAGAGGTTGATATTGGGTATCTGGTCATAGAAAGACCGCTCCGGAATTTCGACCTCGGGAGACTTCTGTTTTACCGAAAACAGCAGAGTCCACATCTTGGTCTGGGCAACCGGCAGGACATTGTTCTGGAAGAAAAATGCTCCGACTGCGATCAGCAACATCAACACGATCAACGGCTTCATGATTCTGAACAGCGAAATGCCGGAAGCCTTCAGAGCCGTCAGTTCAAATTTCTCACCAAGATTGCCGAATGTCATCAACGACGCGAGCAATACGGCCAGCGGCAATGCCATCGGCACCATGGAGAGGGCTGCATAAAAAAACAGCTCGGCGATCACTGCAAACGACAGTCCCTTGCCGACGATTTCGTCAACAAACCTCCAGAGGAACTGCATGAGCACCACAAAGAGACATATGAAGAACGTCATCATCAGCAGAGGCAGGAAACTCTGCAGCATGAATGTGTAAAGTCGCTTTATACGAAGCATAACGCAAAGTTACGCATTTTTTTTGATTCGCGTCTTGCAGATTAGAGTCTTATGACTATGCGGTCAGAAGATATAGCCGAAACCGACGTTGAGATATATTGGGTAAAGGGCAAACGAAATTGTGCGGAACGAGCTTTCAAAGATGCCGTTACAACCCCATTCGAGATTTGCGTTGACCATAAAACGTCTGTATGCCTGCCATGACACACCGCCTTGAACTCCCCATAGAAATTTACGGAGATTCTCGCCGAAATCATATGTGGCGCGCGAATCGCCTTCAAACGACACCTTGTCACCGACAGGCGAGCCCTCGCGCAGATAGCCTTCATGGACATAGCCGTCAAAGTCATTGGTAAACGCATATGACAGATAGGGCCCAAGATTGAGCACCACTCTCGGGTTAATCTTATAGACCGCCGTGATAGGGAACACAAGCTGCTGGGAATGATATTTGGTATGCACTTTGCCAGTCCATCGTCCGCTGAGTTTCTTGCCGTCGTCATAAATCTCCATGCCATAGTTTTTGACAGTAGCTCCGGTGCGCATACCTTTTGTTTCCAGTCTAAGGCCGACAGCCACACCCCAACGCAGGTCGTTGCTAAGCCATTTCCTGACCCTTGCTCCGATCTGAAGGTTCAGGTCGGGGCTATAAGAGTCAATCTTACGTATTTCGGCCGGTAGCGGCAGTGGTGAAGAACCTCCTATATTAGTTCCGGCATTTACCTCATATTCAATCGCTGTGCTCCAGAAGCCTCCATTACTGCCTTCCGCTTCAGCCGATGCACCTATCATCGCCACAGCGACAGCGATTGCACACATATATTTTTTAACGTTCATAATCCAATTCGTTTGTTGTTTATTTTGAACCGACACATGTCACGGCGAGTTCGTCGACTGTAAGTGTGCTACCGATTGCACCGCGGAAATAATCTCCGTCTTCGCTCGACGACATCACCAATGTCAGGCTGTAGGCACCATTTTTCAATTTCTCAGGATCGATCGACTTGCCTGGACGCATAACAAAAGGTATGCTGAATTCGACCCATTCGCTCGAAGCTCTGCGATTGTCGATCACTGCCGTTGAAATGATCTGGGGATTATCCTCTGCAAGCACATTTGTGCCGTCGAGCCACTCGGCACCTTCGACAGATTCGAAAAGCACGGCATAAATATTGAAAATGTCGGTCTTACCTTCGACAGGAACAAGGTTGCCGTTAGCATCGGGTTCGCAGTATTCGGGACCGGGCTCATATTTGTACGATCCGCTCAACGCCGATGGCACACTCAGAAATGGTGTTCCGAAATGAGTGGCTTTCAAGGGTTCTTTGAGCGCGTTAGTCATGTCAAAAGTTCCGATAAACAGATTGCCGGCAGCCATAGGCTTTCCGACACGCCCGCCAAAACCGCCTGTACTGCGGGTGACAAGTTTGACACATTTACCGTTAACCCCACCATCGGCCTGATAGGTCGGGAACGTTTCAGGTGTTGTAGCCTGCAGGGTGAGAGCATATGCCGGATTTGCACTCGCCCAGGTCATCGTCTCATTGCCGGCCGTGCCGACTTCATAAAAAACGTCATAAGAGCATGAATTGCTAAGAACAGAAACCTTGCGTACATGTTCGAAGCTATATTCAAGGTTGATCGAATTGTTACGCTGCACACTGACTTTATAAGTCTTTGACCATTGGCCGTCCTGGGAAGTGACAACATAAGTCTGCGGCAGGATGAAACTTCTGACAGTGCCGCTCGGCGGATCTATCGTCGCTCCAGGAGTAAGCACAAATTCAGGAGCCAGCGCCAGGACAGACACTCCGTTTTTAACAATCAATGTCACCTTATCATTCTCTATCTGAGGGGCTCTGTTAAGCACCCCATCGGGCAAAGTCACCTCAAGGATGTCGCACTCGGCGTTCAACGGCTCGTCCTGCACACAGGCGACAGACAGCGCTGCGACACAAAAGGCAATAACACTCTTTATCAGCGTGATAGAATTAACAATTCTCATATTTCAGATTTAGATTATTATTCATCGATTCGAGACCCAGGCCTGCCAAACAATCGGATTGACAAGACTTTGACAAATCATTGCAAAGGTACAAAATATATCAAAACCTCCAAAATATTTCATTCAAGCGCAATTATATGTTAAAAAAATAGCTATCTTTGCGCAATATTCTGTAAAAAACCACAAACAAATTCACAACTTACAATGAAAAAAAATCTGATTTATCTCTTAGCGTTCGTTACAGCCGCTTTCATGGCTACATCATGCAAAAATGACGATAAACCTGCCGCTCCCGGCAGCACGCTTGAGGCAAAAACTTACTCTGTATCGGCCAATGACTTCGCCGTTAATCTCAACGGCACCGCAATGCTTGGCAAAGCAGCCCAATTCACACCCGGCAACGATGGCAACGCCACCATCAAACTTGGCGGTGAAGCACTCAACCTCGACGAAATCATCGGCGGCATCATGACCGCTGACGACAACCAGCCTGTATTCTCATTCCCCACAGCAGGTGTCCTCCCCGGTTCGCCCAACACCGACCTGTCAGTCGATCTTGTCGGCGACGCTGACAAGTGTGCATTCGAAGGTTCTGACGAAACAGACTACTGCACATTCTCTTATTCAGGCAGTGTAAGCGCTGACAAGCTCGCCCTCAACCTCACAAACGTAAAGCTCAAAAATCTCAAAGTTGCCGGCACATGGAATCTTCCCGACTTTGACTACAACTTCTATAATCTCTTCCGTGTAAACTGGGTCGCAGAAAAAGGCCTTGAAATGTTTGGCACCGAGATGGGAGTAGGAGTTGTTGCCGGCGACATGTTCATCAAGCCCATGCTGTCCCCGGACGAAAATGGCAACCCCACAAAGTCAATCGCCGACATGCTTTGCGAAGTCCTCGAGAGCGTGACCTTCGGCGAAGACGGCTTCATCACCGCACGCTATGCTGACAGCGAAAATGATTTCACCATGACAGACGCGCCCAAGGGTGTGGCTCAGTATGTAGTCACCGACGACAACACCATCCGCGTCTATCTCAACCCGGCAAACATCATCGCATCTGCAATGACTCTCGCCCGCAGCTCACGCTCATTCGATGTTTCGTCTCTGATTGAAACACTGATGACCAACGTTGTGCCGATGCTCTCCAACGGTGTGCCCGTGCATTTCTCTCCCGCGCTTGACGCATCAGGTGCAACAGATGACTCGAAAACGTCGTTCTATCTCGGCACAGAGACACTGCTCCCCATCCTCAAGGCTGTCGCTCCACTCTTCGAGGATGAAGACATCATAAAAGCCATCGTTGAAGCAGCAGCTCAAAGCCCCTCTATGAGCGGTATGGCCTCCACGCTCGAAGGCATACTGAGATCATTGCCCGGTGTCATCAACACAACAAGCGTTGTCGAAATCGGCATCAATCTCGAAAAAGCAGAATAACTCCCCTGATCAAGATATTCCCAACTATCGGATGGCGTCAAAACAAAGCGCCATCCGATTTTTTTTGTCAGAGAAAATTTTGTAATTTTGCTAACACAAAATCAAAAATATAGACAACAGATAAAACGAAACAAACAATATGAAAATCAAATATTTTCTTCCGGTAATCGCTGTCTGCGCAGCAGTCGGACTCATTTCCTGCGGTAGCAAAACCGGTGAGGCCAATGTCGAACAGGCTACCGAAGTCTCCGCCATGTCTGTCGATTCGCTTATGACGGATCCGCAAGCATTTGTCGGCGACACTGTCACAATCGAAGGGCTTTGCAGTCATCTCTGCAAGCACGGCGGCCGCAAAGCGTTCATTATCAGCAACGACAGCACTCAGATGCTGCGCTGTGAAGCAACAAGCGCCATAGGAGGCGCGTTTTCGCCTGACTGTGTCGGCAAACGCCTCACCGTGCTCGGTGTCGTATGCGAAGACAGACTGAGTGAAGACGACATCATCGGGATGGAACAAAAACATGCCGCCACAGAAGGAGCCTCTGACCACGCCTGCTCAACCGAGGCCAAAGCCAACGGACAGGACTCTATAAGCGCCTTTGACGCGCGCATGGCCGACTATCGTGCCCGCATCGCAAAACGCGCTCAGGAAGAAGGCAAAAATTACCTGTCGTTCTACTATCTCGACGCCATCGGCTATGGTGTAGAGCAATAACCCAGAACTTGTTTAACAAAAAACAACCGTCCACCATCAACTGACTTCATGTCAAACAGCGATGTCATAAAACTCCTGCCGGACTCAGTGGCAAATCAGATTGCCGCAGGCGAGGTCATCCAACGACCGGCCTCTGTCGTCAAAGAACTCGTAGAGAATGCCGTCGATGCGGGAGCGAGCGACATCAGCATCATAATCAAAGATGCCGGCCGCACATTGATCCAGATCATCGACAACGGCTGCGGCATGTCGCCGACAGACGCCAGGCTCGCGTTCGAACGCCACGCCACAAGTAAAATAGCATCGGCCGATGACCTATACACCCTGTCGACCATGGGATTTCGCGGTGAAGCATTGGCATCGGTCGCGGCTGTCGCACAGATTGACATGCGCACGATGAGGGCCGGCGAAAGCATTGGCTCGCGGATACAGATCGCAGCCTCAAAGGTCGAGAGTCAGGAAGCTTGTGCATGTGTGCCCGGTACAAACCTTATGGTCAAGAACCTGTTTGCCTACCTTCCCGCACGCCGCAAATTCCTCAAGAAAGACTCTGTCGAGCTCAGCCATATTGTGCAGGAGTTCGAACGCCTCGCCCTTGTCAACACAGACATCGACTTTACACTCGTCCATAACGACGTAACCCTCCACAGGCTTCTGCACGGCAACCTTCGCCAACGCATCGGACAGCTTTTCGGGCGTTCGGTCGAAAAACAGATCATACCGCTGTCGACCGAGACATCCATCGTCAGGCTGTCGGGATATATCGGCCTGCCGCAATTTGCCCGCAGACGCGGAGCACACCAATATCTCTTCGTCAACGGCCGAAACATGCGCCACCCTTATTTCCACCGCGCGATCCTTTCAAGCTTCGAAAACCTTATCGCCGCTGACGTACAGCCATCCTACTTCATCAATTTTGAAGTAGCACCCGAACGCATCGACGTAAACATCCATCCTCAGAAACACGAAATCAAATTTGAGGACGAACAAGCGATATGGCAGATACTCGTAGCTGCAATCAAAGAGGCTTTAGGCAAGACCAACGCAGCCGGAGCGATAGACTTCGATGTCGAAGACGCTCCTGAAATCCCCGCATTCAGTCCGGACACCAAAGCGGACGCACGAATCGACATCGACGAAGAATACAATCCGTTTGACCGTGGCATTTCGGTGCCGTCCGAGACATCCGAGATGCCCGAGACCGTAACCGCATCACGAACAATCGACTGGGACAGGCTCTCAGGCAACTTCCGCCATGAACGCTCAGCGTCGCTCGAAGAAGTCAGAAGCACACTCAACATACTCGAACAGTCAAAACCGAAGCCTGTCGTACGCCAGCTGGGACTCGACGAGCTCCCCGACGCGGATATCACACCGTCAGCGTCGGCAGACGAGCCGGACATCATTCCGTCCTACATCTCAATCGGCAACAAATACATAGCCACACCGGTCCGCGAGGGGCTTATGATCATCGACCGACACCGGGCTCATGTCAGAGTGCTCTACGAACGCATCATGGCATGCATCGCAGACGGGGCAATCGCCACTCAGCGCATGATATTTCCCGAAAGCGTCACTCTCAGCGCCTCGCAGGACATAATCCTGGCCTCGGTCTGCGACCGTCTCGCCCGCATGGGCTTTGACATATCACCGCTTGGCGACCACACATGGGCCATAAACGGCATGCCTTCGGCCCTCAACTCCGCATCGCCTCACGACACCCTCACCGACATAATCGATTGCGTCAGCCGCTCAGGAGAGCTGCCCGACACCGAACTTTTCGGCACCATAGCAGCCTCGATGGCCAAGACCGGGGCCGTCAATGTCAGCAACCATCTCAACGAGACCGAGACTGACATGCTTGTGGCCGACCTCTTCAAGACCGCCTCTCCGAAATACACCCCCGACGGTCAGCCCATTGTGGTCACCATCTCCATGTCTGAAATCGGTCGTCTGCTCAAATAAAGACTCTTGACCATGACACGCAGGACAATCATAACATCGATATGTTCGGCCGCTGTGTTGTCTGCTATCTCATATGGCAACGCCTCAGCTGCCACACCATCGGCGCACGCATCGACCATCGAGGCCATACACGCACTTGACCGCGCACTCGACAGACGGGACTCATTCATAAGCTCACGCCAGCACGTTATCGATTCGCTTAAAGAATCGCTTTCGTCAGAGCGTAGTTTCGAATTGCTGATGTCGGTCGCCGACAATTACAGCTCGTTTTCCAATGACTCGGCCATCATATATTATCAATCAGCTGAAGAAGCAGCCACAAATGACGACAACAGACTTTGCGCCAGACTAAAAAGGCTGTCTTTGATGCCATTGGCGAGCATTTTCGAGGGAGCGGTGAAAGCGTTTGAAGAAACAGACACCACCGGACTGCCGCCACAGATGATGAGAGCCTATTACGAAAACGGACGCAGGCTCTACAGCTATGTCGCATCTGCTTACACAGACTACGCGCCGTATCACGAACTATATATCGGCAAAGCGCTCGACGCACAGCGCCACCTCATCGGGCTCCTGCCTCCCGACAGCGACGAACACACGTTCAATCTCGGTGAATACTATTTCCTGACCGGCAAACACACCCGTGCTAAAGCCATGCTGTCCAATCTGCTGACACAGACCGAAGACCGCAGCATCATAGCACGTGCCCACCACCACCTTGCCGGCATAGCATACAACGAAAAAGACCACGACGCATATCGTTTTCATCTCGCCTGCTCGGCTTTGGCCGATATTGAGTCGGCAACTCTCGAGGTGATTTCTCTGCAACAGCTCGGTAGTGCGCTCAACACCGACGGAGACGTCGACCGCGCCTACCGCTATCTGTCGGTGGCTCTCGACAATGCCGTAAGATGCGGTGCTTCATTACGCATGATCGAGTCATCGAAAGCTCTGCCTATCATTGCCGAGGCCCACAACAACCAGATAAAGGCATGGCGGACCATGATATACATCATCATGGGCGTGATGCTTGTGCTGCTGACAGGTCTCGGTGTCACACTTGTAACGCTTTACCGCAAGATGGAGTTCCTGAAAAAACTTCAGGAGAGCCTGCGCAACGCCAACAAAAGTAAAGACGTCTACATCAATCAGTTTCTCAAACTATGCTCCATATACATGGACAAACTGAACCAATTCTGCCACATCGCCGAACGAAAGATTTCAGCCGGTAAGACCGACGAATTCTATCGTATGACTAAATCAGGACGATTTATCGAGGAACAAAGCGCAGAGTTTTACGAAGTGTTCGACAATGCCTTTCTACACCTTTACCCCGAATTTGTCACCGAAGTCAACCGTCTACTAAAGCCGGAATGCCGTATAACACTTAAAGACGGCGAATTACTCAACACCGACCTGCGCATACTTGCCATCAGCCGAATGGGCATCGACGACGACGCGAGCATAGCCCAGATACTCAACTACTCTCTCAACACCATCTATGCCTACAGAAACAGACTGAAAGCTCGCGCCATAAACCGCGAAACGTTTGAAGATGACGTCATGAAGATAGCATCAGCAGACTGACAGCACCGATAAACGACTTATAATCCGCCTCAAGAGATCAGTGCACAAACTTCTGGAAATAAACATATTGAAACTATATCTGTTTTTATATAACCTATATTCAGCCACAAAACTATTGACAGAGACATTTTCTATGATTAATTTTGCAATACCAAATACATAATGTTTTAACAGTTGATTCACTTTTTAATTACGATTTCCTCCATAAACAAAACCTTAATATCCTGATTTACGAACCCGGCTACTGCTGCCGGATCCGCAAACAATCCGTATATATATATGGTTGAGAGTGGACAAAAAGCAGATATTCCACTAAAAGATAATGTGTTTTATGTTAGTTATGTAATTGTTTTAAGTCTTTAAAACGATGCAGGGCGTCCTCGGGAGAAGACGCCCTGTTTTTATGTGACATTTGCATCATAGCTTTACTTTGCATAATTTTGCGGCATGGCAAGACTTCACCTGTTCAACCCCGAAAATGATATCGCCCTTGGGGCCGGGACTGCTAACTTCACAGCCCCTAAGGCCGCAGTGGCTCTGCGCAATGCCGGCGCCGCGCTTCCGCTGTGGTATGCCGACGATGATGACCGCATATTATGTTATGGCCTTAATGAGCGCTGGCTCGACACACAGAAGCGGCGCTTCAATCTCGGATGCGACGTGTTTGACCACAGTTCTCACGCATCTCTGACACCCGCCCCCTGGGGTTGGTCGCAGGCTGTCAGACGCGAATATGCCGACGAAGGCTTCACCTCAGACAACCTTCCTTCCGACGCTGATCTTGACTGCTGGCGCAAGCTGTCCCACCGCCGAACGGCGTCGCTGCTTAGAGAAGCCATCGCTCCAAAACTCGACTTTGAGATAGCGCCTCCGGCCGTCGAAATATCTGATCCCAAGAAATTGAGATCATGGCTCACCGACCATCCTCGCTCGATAATCAAATCGCCTTGGTCAAGTTCCGGCCGCGGTCTCACTGACACCCGACATGTGAGAGCCGACGAAGTCATCAGACGTTGCGAAGGCATCATGCGACGCCAGGGATCGGTTATGGTCGAGAACGCATATGAGCGTACGGGAGACTTCGCCATACTCTTCCGCTGCGAAAACGGAGTGTGCCGACACGCGGGATATTCGTTGTTCACCACTGACTCATCGGGAAACTACACGGGCAATCTGCTCGCTGACGACCCAACACTTCTGGATGAGATCGGCAGACTATATCCCCCCGAGCGCATATCCGAAGTCGCCCGAGTCATGACACAGGCCCTCGGCGCTCTGATAGCCCCATTCTACACCGGGCCTCTCGGTGTAGACATGCTCACTGCCACAGCGAAAGACGGGAGCATCCTGCTTGACGCCACAGTCGAAGTCAACCTGCGCATGACCATGGGATTTGTAGCCCACAGTCTGAGCGAACGTTTCTTGGCAAAATGCTCATCAGGCCTCTTCCGCACATCGCCGGCCTTCAATAGCCAAACGCCTGCCGAAGATGACGTTGTCATCGACGACAGGCGCATTGTTAGCGGCAGGATGATGCTCACGCCGCCGGGCGGTCAGTTCCGCTTCGAGCTCGAGGCCTTCAGGCGGTGACGCCGCTCCACATTATTTCTTAAGATGATCGGCCGCATCATGAGCCTTGTCAGCCAGCGAATCAATCAGATCCGCTCCCTTGTCAAGAGCTTCAGCCGTAAAATTCTTCACCTTCTCAGTGACAGACTGAGCCTTGTCGCTCACTGTATCCTTGGCATTGGCATAAACCGACGAGACAGTGTCTTTAGCATTGGACACAGCATCAGATACGGTGTCTTTAGCATTTGCGACGGCATCTGACACTTTTGATTTCAAATCGTCATTTTCATACTTTGCGGCCTGACGGGCGGCATCTGCCGACACCTGTGCGGCAGCTTCTGCCACTTCCGCTGCCTGGGCAGCCTTATTTTGCATTTTATCCATAATCTATAAGTTTTAGAGAGTTACCTGTTTCTCTAACACAATCGACATGGAGCCGGTTCAAAAATAATTGTTAACTTTGTGCTAAAGGATTTGACAAACGCCAAAACATGACACTTATGAAAGCGCAGGATATACAAGATCTATTCAACAGTTTTGAATCAATCGCCATAGAATATGATGGTGTGGAATGTTGGAGTGCGAGAGAACTCGCCGCAGTCATGGGCTATGTACAGTGGCGTAACTTCCTGTCAATAATCGAAAAAGCCAAAGTATCGGCAGAAAACTCTGGAGAACTGGCATCAAACCATTTTGCCGACGTCAGCAAAATGGTCTCTCTTGGTTCCGGCGCAGAAAGAAGAATAGATGACATAATGCTCACCCGTTACGCCTGCTATCTCATCGCGCAAAATGGAGACCCTCGCAAACCGGAGATTGCGTTTGCACAAAATTATTTCGCAGTGCAAACCCGTAGAGCAGAACTTGTGCATCAGAGAATCCTTGATTATGAACGGGTTCAAGCCCGCGCAAAACTCGCAGAAACCGAACATACGCTTTCAGGTGTTATTTACGAACGAGGAGTTGACTCAAAGGGGTTTGCCATTATCCGAGCGAAAGGTGACCGCGCATTATTTGGTCTGGACACAGCCATGATGAAACGCCGTGTCGGAGCTCCTGAGAAACGTCCTTTAGCCGATTTTCTTTCAACTATTGCAATTAAAGCCAAAGACCTTGCAGCTGAAATGACATCGGTAAATGTCCAACAAAAAGACCTCAGAGGCCAATCCGGCATAGAAAGAGAACATGTTGACAACAATTCCGCCGTGCGTGGCATGCTACTTGATCGAGGAATACGACCTGAAGCACTTCCCCCGGCTGAAGATGTAAAAAAAGTTGAACGCCGTTTAAAATCAGAAGAAAAGAAAATTCTGACTAAGAAAAGACGTGAATAAAACCAGCCGAAAATCCAAGCAACTTTGCCAATAATATCTATCGCATGAGTCTCTACGCACAAGCCATACTTCCGCTGCCTTTCGACCGCACATTCACCTACAGGGTGCCTGAAACCATGGAGTCATCTGTCACTGTGGGATCAAGAGTGCTCGTGCCCTTCGGAGCGCGAAAATACTATACGGCGATCGTAGAATCTCTCACCCCTGTCAAGCCACAGGAGGCCTTTAACATCAAAGACATAAGCGTTATCATCGACCGCGAACCGATTGTGAGACACCCGCAGCTGAAATTCTGGCGATGGATCGCCGACTATTACCTCAGCCCCATAGGCGATGTCTACAAAGCCGCACTTCCGGCCGGACTGAAAGTCGAGAGTGAGACCGTCATCGAGATAAATCCGGATATCACACCCGACGAAGTCTCTGACCTTGACAACGAAGAGTCGCAGGTCTACGACATTGTCTGCGAACGCAAGCGCATATCAACCAAAGACATCGCGACAGCAACAGGTCTCGACAATGTGGAGGCCGCCGTCGACAGGCTCATACGCCGCGGAGCTATGGTCGTGTCGGAGAAAATCGTCGAGCGCTTCAGGCGCAAACGCATAAGCTATGTGTCAATTCCAGCCGGTAAGTCTGTCAATGAACTTTTTGCCGCCGTCAAAGGAGCGAAGAAACAGGAGACAGTCCTGTTAGCCATGCTTGCGCTAAGCGAACAAGGCCGTAAAGAAGTGACCATCGAAGCCCTGCTCGAACGCAGCGGAGCGACACGCCCCATCGTCAACGCGCTCGAAAAGAAAGCGGTAGTTGAAATACATCACCGCGAAGTCTCAAGATTTTCACCCATAGCTCCGGCCACACACACCCTCCCCACTCTCTCCGAACCGCAGGCCGAAGCCCTGAGAGGCATTCACGAATCACTGCTCACTCACGGCACATGCCTGCTACACGGCGTGACGGCGAGCGGCAAGACCGAAATCTATATTCATCTGATCGACTACGTGTTGCAACGGGGCGACCAATCGCTCTTCCTCGTTCCCGAAATCGCGCTCACCACTCAGCTCACACGACGTCTGCAACTTGTCTTCGGCGACCGGGTAATAATCTATCACTCAAAATTTTCCGATGCCGAACGCGTGGAGATCTGGCAACGCTTGCTACGCTCCAACGAACCGTGTGTCGTCATCGGCGCCCGCTCAGCGATATTCCTGCCTTTCGCCAAACTCGGACTTGTCATAGTTGACGAAGAACATGAGTCGAGTTACAAACAGTTTGACCCATCGCCTCGCTACAACGGACGCGACGCTGCCATAATGCTGGCATCTATGCACGGAGCGAAGACAGTGCTCGGCAGCGCGACTCCGACCGTCGAGACTTATTTCAAGGCTCAGTCCGGCAAATATGGACTGGTAAGCCTCACGCGACGTTATGAAGATGTGGCGCTGCCCGAAATCGAAGTCGTCGACCTCACGCGCGAAAGAGCCAAAGGACGTGTCATCGGATCATTCGCACAATTGACCGTCGAACGCGCCCGGCGCTCCATCGCCGAAGGCAAGCAAGCCATTTTCTTCCACAACCGGCGCGGCTACGCCCCCATGGCGCGTTGCAAGGCCTGTGCGTTTGTGCCCAAATGCGACCATTGCGATGTTTCGTTGACCTACCATCGTTCGCCCGACTCTCTCGTATGTCACTATTGCGGAGCATCTTATCAAGTGATGAAAGTATGCCCGGCCTGCGGCGAACCGGCCATCGAAATCATCGGCTATGGCACCGAACGCATCGAAGACGAGGTGGCCACACTCTTTCCCGATAGCCGCATCATGCGCATGGACCTCGACACGACCCGCAACAAAGACAGCTACTCACGGATAATCAACGATTTTTCCGAACACAAAGCCGACATACTCGTCGGCACGCAGATGGTGACAAAGGGACTGGACTTTGCCGATGTCGACCTCGTCGGAGTCATTAACGCAGACACCCTCATCCACTATCCCGACTTCCGCGCGGCCGAACGTGCGTTCAACATGCTCGAACAGGTAGCCGGACGTGCCGGACGACGTGATGCCACAGGCAAAGTCATGATCCAGACGCGCGAGCCTGAGCATCCTGTCATAAGATATGTCTGCGACCACGATTATGCCTCGTTCTACGCCAACGAACTCGACGAACGCCGCGTCTTCGCCTATCCGCCATTCTCACGCGTGATCAACATCTATATAAAACACCGCGACCTCAGTCGTCTCGTCCACTTCGCTGATGACTATGCCGCCCGTCTGCGTTCGCTCTTCGGCAACCGTGTCAACGGTCCTAAGGAACCGCCGGTCAGCCGCATACAATCGCTCTACATACGTTCGATAATGCTCAAAATCGAGACCGAGGCGTCGATGAAGCGGGTCAAAGACATCCTTCGCGAACTCTATATCGAGGTCCAGTCATCACCCGCCACAAAGGGCTTCACAATCTACTACGACGTCGATCCGGCCTGACAGGCTCTAAACTCAAAAAACAGGCAACTCAAACGACAGGAAACAATATCCCCCGCTGCAGTTTCAAGCACCATGCAGCGGGGGAATAACTTCTTTTAGGATCAGTCAATCAGCGGACAACGATTTTTGTTGCTTCGCGGCTGTTCTTGCCATCGTTGACAGTCACGATGTAAAGGCCACGTTCGAGGCGTCCGGTGTCGATGCGTGTGCCGTTTGCACCCGGTTCGACACGTATGCTCATCACCGCGCGACCTGAAGCCGAGACAACATTGACCAGACAATCCTCACCGGCGGCCTCACCGAGATCGACTGTCACATCCGTGCCCTTCACCGGAGTGGCAGGACTGACGCTCACTCGGCGCGGTGCGCTGACCATGCTGAGAGACGCGCTCTTGGGATTGATTTCATAGACGATATGATAACGCTCTTCCTGTTCATTCCTGACCTCAGCTAAAAGGTAGTTCACATCGTCCATGATATAAAGGTCGAGACACTCGCCTCCATACGAATAGTATCCTGCAGGATATCTGACTTCAGAGACTACAGCTCCGTTCTGAGATACAACCTTGAAGCCGACAGCACGCACCTTCTGTCCTTCGACTTTTTCATATTCATTCTTATATGAGCAATCAACAGCTTCCAATACAGGTATCACATATTCATACAGATCATCCGTATTAAACAAAGTCTGCGATAGAACTATATCATCTATATCCAGACACGCGGGGCTGGACGGATAGAGTTCCATTGGCTGCGGTCTCGCACTTTCCGATTCTTCACGTGCTTCGCCATAAATGCCTGTAAAGCCCCAGTTTTCATAGCCATAATCAACAGAACAAGTGTAGCCGACATTGTTTCTCCAGATATAATAAGCCCTCGGATACTTATATCCGAAACATTCCGGATAAAAATACTCACCCTGATTTTCATAAAGCATCCACACTTCCTCACCATGCTTTTCCTGACGTGTAAATCCGTTATATCTGGCACGTTCGATAAATTCTTCCAACGAGATATCAGGCCATTCGGGATTCTCTTGTCTATACCTCTCGAAGACATCCAGCGGTCCGGTCAAAGCTTCGCTTACCGTGTAAGTCGCTGTCACTTCTGGATATTCGGGTATGTTGATATCGGTCACCTTGTTGAAGCGGTCGTCGAGTATCGTAAACTTGACAATACGGTAATCTTCGTTACGCTCTGACATCACAAGACGAACCTGCTTGTTGCTGCAGAACTGTTGGTTCAGAAAATCCGGAGTGTCAGTCAGTGTCTTTCCGGTTGAGTTTATGGACGCAGACGACTGTAAGGCAGCCGAAAGACCAAGCGCCAACAACATAACTTTAGAAAAAGATCTCATTGGTTGGATTAAATTTAAGTTAAACATTGTGTTTTTTGCAAAGATAATCCGATTTCACTGTACTACAAATATTTTAACGTTTTTTTCAGGAGTCAACCTACAGCAATATCGCATACACATTTCACTTTCCACCTTCAGACCAACTATTGCCTATATAAAGGAGAATCGTTATCTTTGCGTGATTATAGAACGCACGACGCAATGAAAACATCTGTCATCATACGCTTTGCAATCCTCGGGCTGCTCTGGCTCGGACTTGTCACATATATAGTGGCTTTCACACCCCGGTTCACACTTTATACAGCCTTTGTCATTGTAGCGTCTGCGATCATAATCTTCATACCAATGTATAAGAAATATGTCAAAAATGACAAACAGTGAGTCTGCGACACACAAGACATTGCTCGAAGGCATAGATTCTCCTGCTGACCTGAGAAGACTGACACCGGAACAACTGCCACAGGTATGTTCCGAAATCAGACAATTTCTGATTGATTCGCTGTCAGTCAACCCCGGCCATTTCGCATCAAGCATGGGAGCCGTAGAGCTGACTGTGGCCCTGCACTATGTCTTCAACACTCCCTATGACCGCATAGTATGGGACGTCGGACATCAGGCATATGGCCACAAACTCCTGACCGGACGTCGCGAGGCGTTTGCCGGCAACCGCAAGCTCGGTGGCTTGAGCGGTTTTCCCAATCCCGACGAGAGCGAGTATGACACCTTTGCCGCCGGACACGCCTCAAACTCTATTTCCGCAGCGCTCGGCATGGCCGTGGCGAGCAAACTCAACGGCGACAGCCCCAGACGCAATGTGGTCGCTGTCATCGGTGATGCATCCATCAGCGGAGGTCTTGCGTTCGAAGGCATCAACAATGCCGCCAACACTCCCAACAATCTCCTGATCATACTCAACGACAACGACATGTCGATCGACAACAATGTCGGATCGCTCAACTCATATCTGGCCCATATAACGACGTCGAAGACCTACAACGACCTTCGCTATAAACTCTACCACACACTCAAGAAGCACCACATGATCACCGACAAGAGCAAAAGCTCGATCATGCGCTTCAACAACAGCATCAAATCGCTTGTCGCTCACCAGCAGAACATATTCGAGGGTCTTAACATACGCTACTTCGGCCCATTTGACGGACACGACTTGCCGACCATGATCAGGGTGCTCAACGACATACGTGACATGGAAGGCCCGCGCATACTCCATCTGCGGACCGTCAAAGGCAAAGGCTATGCACCGGCCGAAAAAGATCCGGCCAAATGGCATGCTCCGGGCAAGTTCGACCCCGCGACCGGACACCGCGCCGAGTGTGACGACCAAAGCGCAGGCCCGATAAAATATCAGGACGTGTTCGGCAACACCCTGCTCGAACTCGCCCGCAGCAACAAAGATATCGTAGCCATTACGGCAGCTATGCTGTCAGGCACATCGACAGCTATTATGCAAGCCGAAATACCCGAGAGAGTCTTCGATGTCGGCATCTCCGAAGGCCACGCAGTCACATTTGCCGGAGGCCTCGCCAAAGAAGGCAAACAACCGTTCGTCGCCATATACTCGAGCTTCCTCCAGCGAGGCTACGACCACATTATCCACGATGTCGCGCTCCATCGCCGCAGAGTCACATTCTGTATCGACCGCGCAGGCCTTGTCGGAGAAGACGGCCCGACTCATCATGGAGCCTTCGATCTTGCATATCTGAGGACCGTTCCCAACATGACAATCGCGTCGCCACGCGACGAACATATGCTGCGTCACCTCCTCTTCACCGCCCAGTCACGCGACTGCGGCCCCCTGGCCATACGCTACCCGCGAGGCAAAGGTCGGCTCACCGACTGGCAGTGCCCGATGCATGCTCTTGAAATCGGACGCGGCGAGAAACTGTCTGACGGCAGCGACGTGGCTGTCATCACAATCGGGCCTGTAGCCGCTGAAGCAGCCGAAGCCATCAATAGAGCAAAGGCAGACGGCATTTCGGCCGCCCACTACGACATGATCTTCCTGAAACCGCTCGACACATCAGTGCTTCAGGAAATCGTCGGCCGCGGCATGCCCGTAATCACCATAGAAGACGGCACCGTCAACGGTGGACTTGGCAGTGCGGTCGCCGAATGGCTCCAGGACAACGGACACGGCGACACCCAGCTCACACGCTTAGGCATACCCGACCGCTTCATCCCACAAGGCACTCCCGCCCAACTCGCCGAGATATGTGGCATAAACGCTGATGCCATATACCATTCGATAATCAGCACCGCAAGTGCTGCCAAAACCGGAAGACAATGAAAATAGTTATCGCAGGCGCCGGTGAGGTCGGATCCCATCTCGCCAAACTGCTGTCAAACGAAAACCAGGATATTATACTTATCGACGAAAACGCTGACAAACTCGCGACACTCGACGCCAACTACAATATCATGACTCTCGTGGGCTCACCGACAACGTTTGCAGCCCTGCGCGACGCACGAGTGGCGACGGCCGACCTTTTCATTGCCGTCACGCCATATGAAACCGACAATGTCGTGGCATGCTCTATGGCCAAAAGACTCGGAGCCAAGACAACAGTGGCCCGCATCGCCAGCTACGAATACATGGATCCCGACAACCGGGGTATGGTACGCGACATGGGTGTCGACCGGCTGATATATCCGGAATATCTCGCAGCTCTCGAGATTATCACCGCGCTCCAGCACTCATGGGTCAGACACTGGTTTGAAATCCACGAAGGACAGATAATCCTTGTCGGTGTACGCGTCCATGAGAGTGCACCGATAGCGGGAATGCATCTCAAGGATTTTGCCAACACGAGCCACAAGTTCCACGTCTCGGCCATCAAACGCAACTATGAGACGATCATACCCCGCGGTGATGACAGCATACAGCACGGCGATATACTCTACATAACGACAATCCGCGACCATGTCGGCGACCTGCTCGAGCTCACCGGCAAAGTCAGCCACCGCATCAGACGCGTGCTGATCATGGGTGGCAGCAAGATAGCCGTACGACTTACAAACATGGCCGGCGAAGACTTCAAGTTCCGCATCATCGACAGCGACCTGCAGCGCTGCCATCAGCTACCCACAAAATGCGCCGACTGCGAGATCATACACGGCGACGCACGTGACCCGGAACTACTATCCGAAATCGGCATCGACGAGACCGACGCGTTCATAGCCCTCACCGACAGCTCGGAGACAAACATACTCGCCTGTCTCACGGCCAAGGAACACGGAGTCAAGAAAACAATCGCCGAGGTCGAGAACATACAGTTCATATCACAAGCCGAAGGGCTCAACATAGGCACCATAATCAACAAGAAACTGCTCGCGTCAAGCTCCATCTTCCAGATGTTGCTCGACAGCGACTCATCGACATCCAAATGCCTTGCACTGACCGATGCCGAAGTTGCCGAGCTCGAAGCCAAAGAAGGCTCAAAAATCACAAAAGCGCCAGTGCGCGAGCTGAAACTGTCGAGAGACATGACTCTCGCAGGCCTGATACGCGACGGACAAGGCATGCTGATCACCGGAAACACCATCATCCAACCCGGCGACCATGTGCTGGTGTTCTGCCTGTCAGGGGCAATACATAAAGTCGAACGTCTTTTCAACTGAACCCGTCACTCATGAGATCTCCCGCTTCCGAACGACCGTTGGTCAACTTCCCGCAGTTGCTGCGCATAATCGGTCTGCTGATGATGTTTGAGGCCGTGTTTCTCCTCTTCCCTACGCTGACATGCCTCTACTATGACGAAAGCGACTGGCTGCCATTTGCCGGCACAACGGCGCTGACCGCGCTTATAGGACTTACATTGACAAGCCGTATACGCCCGAAAGTCAACTTTATGGGCAAAAGAGAAGGCTTTCTTCTGACGGCTCTGGTGTGGATAATATTCTCAGTCTTCGGAATGCTGCCGTTTCTCACCTGTGCGACTCCGCTGTCAGTGAGCGACGCATTTTTCGAGGCCATGTCCGGTTTCACCACCACCGGAGCTTCAGTGCTCGATGACGTCGTCGACATGAGCCATGGCATACTGCTTTGGCGAGCTCTCATGCAATGGATCGGCGGCATGGGCATCATATTGTTCACTCTCGCTGTCGTGCCGATGCTCAACCATTCAGGCGGCATGCAGATGTTCAATGCCGAAGTCTCAGGCATAACCCACGACAAAATACGTCCGCGCATCAGCCAGACCGCCAAAAGCCTGTGGTCGATCTATCTTATCCTGACTCTGATGCTCATCATCCTGCTATGGTTCGGACCAATGGATCTGTTTGACAGCATCTGCCATGCATTCGGCGCCATATCGACAGGCGGTTTCTCCACCGAAACTCTCAACATCGTCTCCTATCATTCGGTCTATGTCAAGGTCGTGCTTACCATATTCATGTTTCTCGGAGGTGTCAACTTCGGGTTGATATTCAAGGCCATCACCGGCAACACCAAAGCCCTGCACCGCAACGACGTATTCCGTTCTTATCTGCTGGCCATAGCGGTTTTCTATGTCCTGTTTGTGATCACGATTATCAGCCGTGGCGAATTTCACACCTGGCAGGATATCACAATCGACCCTATTTTCCAGATCGTATCGACAATAACATCGACAGGCTATTCGTCGGCCAACTACGAACGATGGGGCCCGTTTGTACTGTCGCTCCTGTTTGTGATGATGTTTTCGGGAGCATGCGCCGGCTCGACAAGCGGTGGAGCAAAAATCGACAGATTGCTCTATCTTTTCAAGAACTGCCGCAATGAAATATACCGATGCATACACCCCAACGCCATACTTTCGGTGCGCATCAACGGCAAAGTGATAAGCTCGGATCTCGTCAACAAAGTGATCGCGTTTCTGTGTATCTACATGCTGCTCGTCGTCGGAGGCGGACTTGTGCTGTCATCGCTCGAAGTGCCTCTGGTCGATGCATTCTTCTCATCCTTCTCCTGCGTTTCAAACACCGGTCTGGGAGCCGGCATGACCGGCTATGGCAGCTCTTATGCAGTGATCCCCGACGCCGGCAAATGGGTGTTGTCGCTGCTGATGCTCATCGGACGTCTTGAGATTTTCACTGTGCTGCTTCTCTTCACAACCGTATTCTGGCGTAAATAGAGCCTGTCTAATTAGCCCTCAGATCCCGTGGGAAGAAGCGCCATGCACGGCAAACGGGACCAAGACGTCTCACGAAACGATGCCAATAACGGTCGTCATCATCGCGCAGCAACATCGAAAGGTCACAAGGTGCATCTGTCACAGCCCACACTTCATTGTCAAGTTCTTCGGCCAATTGAGCTGCATCCCAGCCGCTGTAGCCGATAAAAAAACGAATCACACCCTCGACAGGATAGCCATTGTTGACATAATCAATTGCTGAGTCAAAGTCACCACCGAGATAGAGACCGGGGGCAAACTCCTTGGCTCCGGGGAAAACGGCATCACCCAAGGTGTGCATGAACACCATTCGGTCCTGCCCGATAGGTCCACCGCAATAGACCGGCACATCGGTTCCGTCCTTGACTCCGTCGAGGAACTCATCGAGTGAATGACCGGTCGGATTATTCATAACCAGACCCAGCGAACCATCCTCAGCCGAATAGTCAACGAGGGTTATCACACCGTGATTGAAATATGTCTCAGTCAAAAACGGTTCGGCAACAAGCATCGAACCCGCTCCGATCGATGCCGGACGCACGGTGCGGATTTTCAATAGTGATGTCGATAAGTCTTTCATCTCTCGATAGTTTTAAATCAGTTGAACAAAGCGGTTATAGATTTAAAACAAACATTTGTCTGAATTGGATTGACCGAAGCATCATAAAAAATGCAAACCTTGATCACTACAGTATCCCGGCGGCTTCAAACATCTTGAGGTAGTATCCGGCTTTTGTCTCAAGTTTCATCGGATAAGCACGGCTCGTCGAAGGCATGCGCCATATGCTCAATCCCGTCGGGTCAATGACACATTCACCCATCTTTGGCAGCGATGTCGACGTCAGCCCGGCGATAACCCCGGCTGCTTTCTCGCCGGTCGTAGCCACAGTCCTGCACTCCGGCATCGCAGCCAACAGTTCGTCAAGCGCAACCGGTGTGACAATCTCAAGAAACTTGTCAGACGCGTTACCTTTGAGCCGGCGGACCTCACGTGCCGTATCATTGAGCGCGATATGGCGGTGTGTCATCAACTCCTTGATTGACTCAAGATCGAAGCGTCGCGATGCCGCATCATAGAGCGCGTCCTTGTCACCGAGAAAAATCAGACCCATGATGCGCCAGAAATCATTTGTCGGATTAGGATAATAGAAATCCATGCTCCAACGGTGATTGCCCGGAGGAAATGTACCCATAATCAGTATTTTCGCTCCCTCGGGCATGAACGGCTCCCAGGGATGACGTTCGAGTGGCATTTCTGCTGCTGTATCTTTGGTCATAGTTATTTAGGATTTATACTATTCTTAACGATTTACATCTGCTAAAGATTGCACTTTCCCTGAGGATTTACGGACATATTTTTGTAATTTTGGCGAAAATATACCGCCATATGAAATTTATCTCTTGGAATGTCAACGGCCTGAGAGCCGTATGCGGCAAAGGTTTTGCCGATATATTCAATCAATTTGACGCCGATTTCTTCTGTCTGCAGGAGACCAAACTAAGCCCGGGCATAGCCGTGCCCGAGTTTGAAGGTTACCATTCCTACTGGAGTCTGGCCGACAAAAAGGGCTACTCCGGCACAGCTATCTATACCCGCCGTCAGCCTCAGTCAGTGACATATGGCATCGGCCTTGACGAACACGACCATGAGGGACGTGTGATCACTCTCGACATGGGTGAGTTCTATCTCGTGACGGTCTACACTCCTAACTCTCAAGATGGTCTGTCGAGACTTGACTACCGCATGACCTGGGAAGACGCATTCCGCGATTACCTCTGCAAACTCGACTCACAGAAGCCGGTAATCGTGTGCGGCGACATGAATGTCGCACACAAGGAAATCGACCTCAAAAACCCGAAGACAAACCGTCGCAACGCAGGCTTCACCGACGAAGAGCGCGAACAATTCACCAAACTCCTCGACGCCGGTTTCGTAGATACATTCCGTCTGATCCATCCTGACCTTACAGACGCATATTCATGGTGGAGCTACCGCATGAGAGCCCGTGAGAAGAACGTCGGATGGCGTATCGACTATTTTGTAGTGTCCGAACGCCTCTCGCCGAGAGTTGCCGACGCAAATATCCGCGCCGATATCTTCGGTTCTGACCACTGCCCGGTCGAGCTTATCCTTGACTGAGCGGTCATCAGACAACAACACACAAAAAAGAGGATGTTCAAAAATTTCGTTTTTGTTTTTTGAACATCCTCTTTTTTGTATCTATAGTTTCGGACAATGCAGAGTTGTCCGGACTCACCGATCAGTCGCCCATGGTGCGGAGCAATTCGTCATTGTCGCGTGTGCGCTCCATGCGGTCTTTGATAAATTCCATCGCTTCGATCGAATTACGGTCTGACAGGAAGCGGCGAAGTATCCACATGCGGTTGAGTGTTTCGGGACGCAGCAACAGGTCGTCACGACGGGTGCTTGAAGCCATGATATCCACAGCCGGGAAGATACGTTTGTTGGACAACTTGCGGTCGAGCTGCAGCTCCATGTTGCCTGTGCCCTTGAATTCTTCGAAAATGACTTCGTCCATCTTGGAACTTGTCTCGGTGAGAGCTGTTGCTATGATGGTCAATGAGCCGCCGCCCTCGATGTTACGCGCTGCACCGAAGAAGCGTTTGGGCTTCTGGAGAGCATTGGCGTCAACACCTCCCGAAAGGATTTTACCCGAAGCCGGAGAGCATGTGTTGAATGCTCGCGCAAGACGGGTGATCGAGTCAAGCAGTATCACGACATCATGACCGCACTCCACCATGCGCTTTGCCTTTTCGAGCACGATATTGGCGATCTTGACATGACGCTCGGCAGGTTCGTCGAAAGTCGAGGCTATCACCTCGGCATTGACACTGCGGCTCATGTCGGTCACTTCCTCCGGACGTTCGTCGATCAGAAGTATCATGATATATGTCTCGGGGTGATTTTCGGCTATGGCATTGGCGATGTCTTTTAGCAGGATGGTCTTACCTGTCTTGGGGGGAGCGACGATAAGTCCGCGCTGACCTTTGCCTATTGGCGAGAACATATCGACAACTCTTGTCGACAGATTGCATGTGCGACCGCTTGTGAGGTCGAACTTCTCGTCAGGGAACAGTGGTGTAAGATGTTCAAAGGGCACACGGTCACGCACAAACTCGAGCGAACGGCCGTTGACGCTGCGCACTGTTGTCAAAGGGAAATATTTCTCACCTTCGCGCGGAGGTCTCACGTTTGCCTCAATCACGTCTCCGGTCTTGAGCGCATAATGTTTGATCTGCTGCTGGGTCAGATAGACGTCATCGGGCGACGGCATATAGTTGAAATCTGCCGAGCGAAGGAAGCCATAGCCTTCAGGCACAACCTCAAGGACGCCTGTCGCTTCGATAAAATCCTCGAAATCATAGCGTGGCAACTGCGGGAGTTGGATGCGGTCGGGCTGCTGACCCGGCAGGTTGTTGTTACGGTTTTTCTTCTTTTTGCCCTGACCGGGTTGGTTTGCATTCTGGATCTGACTGTTGGGAGTAGGCTCTGTTATGACGATAGGACCGCTTTGCTGAACAGGCTTCGGTGCGGCCATCTGGCGTTCCGGTTCCTCGCGCTCACGCTGCGAACGTGGAACAAACTTCTGGCCTCCGCTACGCGGGAAAAACGAACCGAACGCCGAATCCTTGGGTCGGAAATTATTACGTTGAGGCTTGTTGTCTTCATTTTCGGCAGGTGCTTGTTCGGTCTGTGGTGACGGAACTTCTTCTGCGGGTGTCATCTGGACTGCGTCCATAACGTCGCTCTGCGGGCGGGCATCATTTTCATGCTGTTCAGACGCTTGTTCCTCAACAGACGCAGACGCAGCCTCAACTTGCTCGTTTTCGGCATTAGCGTTTTTGCGTGGACGGCCGCGACGCTTGCGTTCAGGAGCGGTCTCTGGTGCGACGGCAGGCTGCTCGTCGGCTTTGTCTTCAACATCGGGCTTTACATTTATGTCCGGTGTTTCGGTGGCGACGTTATTATCAGCCATGGCCGCAGCTGCAGCCTCAGCCTCTTTAACAGCTTTAGGCTTGCGGCCTCTCTTTTTGGGAGCCGGTGCAGCGGGAGTGTTTTCTGCATTCATGGCAGACGAGTCTTGAGATTCGCTCTGTTTTTTATTCTTACGGTCAGCGCGGTCATTGCGCCGCTTACCGTCAGCTGCCGACGAAGCGGCACGGTCTATAGCCTGTTGGTCGAGGATGCTATATACTACGTCCTCTTTTTTTGAAAGGTCAATTTTTTTAATACCCATCGATTCTGCCACCGCCTTCAGTTCGGCGTCGGGCATATCGTTCAGTTCAGAAATGTTGTACATTGTTCAGTAAATTCCTTGTAAAGGAGAGAAGTTTGTCACGAATAGTTTTTTTTGAATTTCAATGCCCCGACAATCGAAAGAACACACAAAGAGCGTCTCTTGACATTGTCTCGTAAAGCGTTGAAGAAAATAATGGATGAAATCTGCAATTGCCGGCTTTCGTTTCAAAACCTTACCGCGTCTGAAAAGACGCGAGACCTACTGGCCGGCATCATGCACCCTGTCTATGATGTTTTGTGATGCAAAGATACATCCTTTTATCAAAAAAACAAAAAAATAGAGCGTAAAGTTTCAACGCACGACAACTCCATAGGCCATAATGTAAAGCGTGGAGCCACTTTTCGATGACTCCACGCTGATTATCATTGTTTTGTGCGATTATCTATCGGACTGCGATTTTCAGAGACTTGCCGCCGGAACGGACTATATAAATTCCCGCCGGACATGCGAATGTCTCACCATAGGCCAGACGCTCTCCACCATTAGCACGGGAATACACCGCACGGCCATCAACCGTGTAGACTGCGACATCACCTGCCGCGTTGTCGGATATGTATATACCACCATCTACAGCATAGGCTATATTGCAATCTCCGGTCTCCACATCTTCGATGCCGTTCGAACCATCCACTACACGCGGTTCGCTGTCCCACTCATTCTCGACATGACGCTTGTTCATCAACAGTGCGAGACGGTCCACGAGTTCATGGTCTTTTGGATGACCGGAATTCATGAAGTCATAGATTGCCTGGAAACCACTATAATATGCTATCGGCATAAACTCAAACACGGCATTAGCCTCAAAATAGTCTATGTAATCGACAAGACGCTGGTAGAATCTCGGAGACGTTGGTGAATAACCATACAGGCCAATGTTGGTCGGAGCAAACTTACTTCGAATCTTTGTCGTCGGATTCCATGAATAATTATATCCTTCGAACTCCATCTCCAGACACATGTTATGCTCCCATGCATCATCGATCGCCTGCTGCAGCTGATCGATCGATGTCGTTTCTCTAAAATAATAATTAGGCTGCAGGAATGCCGCGTCTATGCCGACTGTGTCCCAATCAAACCGTCCCCAGGCAGTGAAATATGGTATCCAGTAAGCCTTAAGGCCCTTGTTGTGAAGATAGTCGTTAGCCGGTTTTACAATCACCTGATCATAGTCGTGGAAGGCCTCCTTAACCCAGTACACACCGTCAAGTTCGATATTCTTGAAGTCTGCTTCAGCCCATTTTTCGAGAATCAGATCAGTATACCACTTCTGAGCCGCCACGCGATCCTCAGTACGGTTGAAGTTGAGCTGCTTGCCATTGAGCTCACCCCACGTCACCCCCGACTTGGTCTCGGCGCTGGGCATAGTCAGCAACACCTTGTGTTTGCGTCCGGGTTCACCGAGAACCGGTATCAATTCGCCGATCAACTCGTCGAGAGCCTTGCAACCAAAGCCGGTCTTGGTGCCGAGCTGAGTGTCGAGCAAGTTTATCCAATCCTGCTTCTGCGAACCGGGGGTATTCGATTCACCGAACGACACCACTACGCCCTGCTCATTCCACACCTGGAACTCAATCATCAGAAACGAATCAAACATCCAGGACTTCTTTCCGTCAGCATATTCATGGACTACATAAGGCCAGAATAGTTCCTTGTTCCAGTCAGGACGATGCTGACTGCCTGTGTAGATCAGCGCAAGGTCGTTTATATCGGTTGCCTCCGACAATAAAGCCCTACCCGTCAAGGCCGAACAAATCATGGCGGCCGCTAAAAATATCTTTTTCAATTGCATTTGGATTTTATACAGTTAGAGTTGCAAAAATAGCAAATAATTTTCTTTTATACTACATCATTCTGCAAGTTATTTACCATCACACTCCCCCACACTGCTAAATTTAACAATCATCATCCCCTTTCTATATTGCAATCCCATCCCGCAGAAAAACTCAACTGCCATAAAACCGCCGCAAAAGCGATAATAGACTTGCATTGTCTGTGAAATATTTTTAATTTTGTAACGCAGAACTTTAAGCATCTGCGACATATATTTCTAAAAGCGTTTACACAGCGCTTGTTCTTGAATATCCGGAATTCTCGCAAAATTTCAAATTATCATCAAGGACAAGGCAATGGTAGATGCATGCTGATATGCACTTGTTCCGGTGCCGGTCTCTTTTGGGGTCAAGCTCACAAAGTCCGGTATCCATGATTGCATATAAAGCGTGGCTTCTGGCATTGCTGTCTCGATGATAATGGGCAATGCGAGAAGCCCCGGATATGAGAGACAGCAAATTGTACAGATTCGCACGCTTTTTTTCATATCACATAAAGGCCATGGAGGCGAATCCGACAGCCATGAAAACAAATGAAAACACAACATCTGAAAATCGTCCTCCTCTCTCTGGCATGCACACTGCTCATGTCGTCCGCTTTCAACGCCTCGGCAAAGAACCGCAACTGGCGTCTCAATCCCGATCCTGAAGCCAAAGCTGACTTCAAGTCTATCAACGAAGCCATGGAAGACGAACGCGTGATCCCCGGAGACATCCCCATCCTTGATCCGGGTTATTACGCCGGAGATAGCCGTGTTACAAAAGAGAACATCACCATCTCAGGCGCAGGCTATTTCCTTTCTCAAAACCTCGATTGGGCAGACGCTCAAGGGGCTGTGATAAATAAATTATACCCTTATGAAGGTTGCCAAATCAATGGATGTGACATCTACAGTCTTTCTGCAGCATCCAATATTTCAGCATACAGATGCAACATCCGCGATTTTGGTTACAGCGTAAGATACGCAACCTTCGACAATGTAACAGTCGATGGTTGTTTTCTGCCCAATGGAATATCTTTGATTTCCTTTGAATCAAGCAAATTCATCAATAATATTTTTCTCGGTGGCATTACATATTGGAACAACCCCGTTTACAACAATAACTGCATTGTCGAATATAATACAATAATAACATCCGCACGTGACGGATTAGGATATTTCTCCAATTCAACAATCCGCAACAACATAATCATCAATAGAAATCAAGAAAAAGCAAGTTATGTTCCGATGATTATCGAAACCAATAGGAACAATCAGATAATCAACAACGTCTTCTCGACTCCGGCAGAGGAGGCAAATCCCAATTATCCCTATAACAAATACATCGGAGCGACGGTCGAGAACACATTCGTCGACGAAATAATCGCCGACCGCTATTATGTCCGCGAAGGCAGTGAAGCGATAAAAGCATCCGGAACCAACGGCCAGTGTGGTGCGTTCGGCGGCAAAACGCCATATGTGATATCTGGCATACTCGACAACGTGCCCTATATCACCAATGTCGACATCCCGGCAAAGCCCACCGACAATTCGCTGAAAGTAACACTCAAAATTGCCATACGGGAATGAAACAGTGCTTCTTAAAAAACATCGCATTCGTCGTGTCTGCCGCCATAAGCATCCATGCTAACGCACTCCACGGCGAATACTTCTGGAACACAGACCCGGGCATAGACCGCGCGACGTCCATAACACTGAGCGACAACAACGGCGACTCTTTCTTTTCGGCTGACATACCGGCAGAGAGCATTCCGGACGGACTGAATCTGTTCGGCATACGCGCCCGCTATTCAAGCTGTTGGTCAAGGACTGTCACCGCGCTTGTATGGAAACCTTCATCAGCCGGCGAATGCACATCGGAATACTTCTTCGACACAGATCCCGGTGTCGGGATGGCCACTCCGTTGAACACTTCGTCAGGTGTCAACAATGTCGTCATCCCAACCGAAGGTCTGACTCCAGGACGTCACTTACTCGGCATACGCTCTAAAGGCGCCTCCGGATGGTCTCCGACACAACTGTCACGGATAAGCATAGCCGACGGCCAGCGGCCTCAAATAGATGCCGTAGAGTATTTCTGGCTCTCAGACCAAGGGTCGAGCGAACATGTGCCTATCGATGTCGAACCCGGCAAAAAAATCGACATAAATGATCTGGATATAAGCTTTCCCGAACACGATAGCAATGACTACTCACTGTGTTTCATGGCGCAAAGCGATGATCAATGGCATATGGTCTATTCGACGTCATTTAAAAACATAGCCATGACTGATATAAACCTCGAGCCATCTGCTATCGAGCTGAATGTCGGTGATATGGCTGTTGTCGCCGCTACAGCCATCCCGGCCAACGCGCTTTTCACCGATATAAATTGGGAGAGTGGCGACGAGGCTCTGGCCACTGTTGACGCCAACGGACGGATACGCGGCATCTCCCCAGGCGAAACCACTGTCACAGCCTCATCAAAACGCAATCCGGAAATCAAGTCTACCTGTCTTGTTTCAATTGCCGGAAATACAAGCGACATTATCACTCCGTCAGACGAAACATCTGAAGTCGCTGCACTGACCGGAGGCATTAAAATCAGTTGTTCAATTGATAAAACAGTCAATGTTTACAATTCGTCAGGCATATGCATCGCATCCTTCATAGGTGGAAACGGCATCTTCGTCCATGCCTCACCGGGACTGTACATCGTCACAATCGGCAGTGAGAACTACAAAGTTGCAGTAAAATAAACACTTAATCAATTATTCTTCGACGGGGGATGCGTTTCTTGACGCATCTCCCGCTTGTTTACAGTCCTTTGCCTGAAACGAAGCGGAATATGTCGCGCTGTATTTTTGAGCCGAGCATTGTATTTGCTGCGACATAGAAGGCCAACGCAACGGCCGCACCGACGGCTGTCGCACCAAAAGGACTGTCAATCCAACGCACACACACGTCAATCATCGGCCATGCGACAAGCGACAGCACCATATAAGGCAACAAATCACGGACATAACCCCATAGCGACATTCGCGTCGCACGCACCGTCACGACAAGAGTCACCAACCATGTCAAAGCAGACGCCGCCAACTGACCCCATATCATCATCGTAAGTCCAGCGACCGGATTGTCAGGCGTAGCATATGCGAGCCACGGCAAGGACAGAGCGAGAGCCGCCAGGACCGACACATCTCTAAGCACCTCCATGGCCAATATCAACTTCGAGCGTCCCAACGCCAACAGATAATTATTGTATAGCGCACACAACACCGTGAAGACTCCCCGCACCATCAACAATTGGAATATGATTATCGATGCATCCCACTTCTCTCCGAATAGTGCGTGAAACAGAGGTTCGGCAAGCGCCACACCTCCGATTGTCAGTGGAAAAAGCACATAGGCCGTAAAACGGTTGAAACGCGAACACATGTTTGCGAAGCGGTCTCTTTGATCCTGGACCTGCGACAGCACAGGTAGAAATGATGACGTCAATGTCTGCGACACGGTGGTTATGCCGATTTTGCTCCACTTGTCGCCCTGTGTGAAGTAACCGAGCGAAGCCATGCCGACACGATTGCCGATCACCAGCGAATAGATATTCTGAAACAAGGTGCTCAGAAACGACGTCAGCATCATATTTGACGCTACAGGCAGATACGAGCGTAACGCAGCCCACGAGAAACGCATCAGCGGCAACCAACGGGCAAGCACCCACAGTGTGCCGGTCTTGACAACTGCGAGTGTCAGGGTCTGCCCGACAATCGCCCATGCGCCATAGCCGGACAGAGCCATCGCGATGCCGACAACGGCTCCGGCGAGCAATCCGCTTGCATTTGACATCGCTATCTTACTGACGTCCATTCGCTTCATCAGGATATTTGCCTGAACAAGAATACCCGAATTGATGATCAGACTCAGAAACATTACCCTCGCAAGAGGGATAATCCGCACATCACCGCGATAGAAATCAGCTATCGCCGGAGCGCAGAACCACAGGATGACATAGAGTAGCAGCGCGACGCCGAAGTTAAACCACATCACCGTGCTGTAGTCAAGCCGCGAAGGCGATTTGCGCTGCAATAAGGCCGAAGTGAAACCCGAGTCTATGAGCAACGAAGCAAACGCTTGGAAGACGAGTACGGCGCCGACGAGGCCGAAATCCTCATCGCTGAGCTCCCTCGCCAGAACAATGCCGGTGAGGGCATAAAGCAACTGCGAACCCACACGGTCTATGAGATTCCATTTGACCGTATGGGCTGTCTTGCTTTTCAAGGTTTTGTCTTCCGCGCAGGCCATCAGCGAGTCAGCGTCACTCTATCTCCTGCTTGTTGTCGACAGAGATTGCTTTGATGCCAAGCGAGCGGTTAGTAATCTTTGAAGGTGATCCGCCATAGTAGACCTTGCCTGAACCGGCGCCGTTGATCGACAACGTCACCGACGCGTTGCAGTCAATCGGGCCTGTGCCGAGCACATGACACTTCGTGTTTTCAGACTTCAGGCCTGACGCCTCGAGTGTGCCCGTGCCGACATTCTTCAGATTGGCGTCGCGGGTTGTACCGGTCACGACAAGGTGGCCGTTTCCCGTCCTGATAGCCACATCTGCCTTGTGGGCGCGGACGCCCGAGACAAGCAATGAGCCATTGCCGATGAGCGTAGCCGTGAAATCGCGCACCGGCAGCGAGCGACACACTGTGACGGTCGAATCTCCTGAATTTTCGATTTTCTGCAATGTCATCGAATAGACACGTATGGTCGGCAAGTCAGACACAACAGCTCCATCAGAAGCTATCTGGATATTTAGCGAATTCTTTTTATTGGTGAACATCAGCATCTGGGCTGTCTCTGGTTCACATTCGAAATAAGCCATACCGGCCGAATCGGTCGATGAATAATACTCGACATTGATGCCATCGGTCACCTTCAGCTCACTGAAGTCTCCAACATCGAGTTTATAGGGTGCTTTCTGCGAATAAGACGACTGACAGGCCGCCACTGCGGCTGCGACAATCAAAAGATGTTTGAGAACTTTCATAATCATTATAACGGTTGATATGGTTTTATAGATATTATATTTGAAATCTTGCCATCGGTCGACACCCTCACTCCGGCAGGATAATAGATACGGCCGTTGCCAAAAAGCTTGAGATGCATATCCGCGCTGACAAGTTTGCTCACATCGCTACGTCCGGTCCCGGTGCTGACAACCGAACATTTTCGGGCCGAACCGCTGACAAAAATCTTGCCGCTGCCACGCTGTGTCAGTGTCAGCAATGTCGCCGCGAGTCCGTCGACATTGATTCTACCACTGCCGGTGAGTGACATATTGACAGTCTCCGCCGAAATCTCGCCTCCGAGACTGACCTTGCCCGATCCCGACAGCGAAACATTGATGTTGCCGGCCGAGACATCTGTCATCATCAGTGATGAAGCCCCCGATGCGACAAGCGACAGCTGACCGCCCGAACGGACTCCCCCTCCGCTGATTGTCGCCCTGCCTTCGGCACATATGATGCGCAACGACGGCGCAGTGTATATCTTAAGCTCCACCAGTCCTGTCACCGTCGCCTCGGGACTGACGCTGACATAGAGCGCATCATCGGTGCGACGCACATCAACGCTGCCTGCCGACGATCCGTCGCGGGCAATGACAATACCCGCCGAATCGGGCGAACATACAAGACTGACCCCGCAGGGACCGCTCACATAGAGTTCGGTGAACTCACGCGGAGAGCCAGACAATGCGAAGGGCATCATCAAAAACACTGCTAACGATATGACTACCTGACGAATCATTGTTGCAAAGAGGGGAGTATCTCGGTTTCCACATGGCCGATTATGTCCATGAGTTCGTCGAACGTAGATGCGCGCAACATCGCGATACGCGTCTGTCTGAAATTCGGAATGCTCTTGAACAGTGGTGACGCGGCCAGATGGCGGCGTATATGAAGTATGCCCCTGTATTCGTCGATCCGGTCTATGCTTTCCCTGATCTGACGTCGCAGGCACTCGAATTTCTGTGTCAGCGACGGCACCTCTCCGCTGCCACTCAGCGCTGCCTTCATCTCGCCGAACACCCACGGTGCACCGATCGAGGCGCGGCCCACCATGACACCGTCCACACCATAGCGGCCAAAAGCGTTGACGACATCCTCGCCGCAAGTGATGTCTCCGTTGCCGATCACCGGAATGGTCAGACGCGGATTGGCCTTGACCTTGGCTATCATCTCCCAATCGGCCTCGCCTGTATACATCTGCGAGCGTGTGCGGCCATGCACCGTCAGAGCGCTGATGCCGCAATCCTGCAGCCGCTCGGCAAGCTCGACGATGATTTTCGAATTGTGATCCCAGCCAAGACGGGTCTTGACTGTCACCGGTATCTTGACCGCATCAACGACTGCCCGCGTGATCTCGAGCATCCTGGGCACATCGCGGAGCATACCCGCTCCTGCCCCTTTGCCTGCGACTTTCTTGACCGGACATCCGAAATTGATGTCAAGAATATCAGGTCCGGCAGCCTCAACGATTTTTGCAGCCTCAACCATAGGCTCAACCTCACGGCCATATATCTGTATGGCCGTGGGACGCTCTCCTTCACGGATGGTCAGTTTGCGCGTCGTTGCGGCTATGTTACGGATAAGGGCATCGGCCGACACAAACTCCGTATATGTCATATCCGCGCCAAACTCCTTGCATATGAGTCTGAACGACTCATCGGTCACATCTTCCATCGGAGCGAGCATCACAGGCCTTTCGCCTAAATCAAGTGATCCTATCTTCATCGCTTTTCGGTCATTTTGATGCAAAGATAATATTTTTTATACAAAGAATGGCTCTCCCGATGGAGAACCATTCCACAAAGCTTGATTAAAAGATCTGAAACGCTCTTAATTTGCCGCAGTCTCGGGCAATGTGTAGGCGAAATCCGTGATACAGAAGTAAGCCGGAACATTCAGGCCATACATGCCTTTGCTTGATGAGTCAACATAGAAAAGCACCTTGTCGACCGTGCCCAGGTTTTCGAGCGATACTCCGATCCACTGTGTCAGATACTGACCTTCCTTGATCAGAGGCATCTTGAGGTGGGCTGTCATTGCGTCGTTGCGCACACCGACGATATTGAGTGTCAGATCGTCTTTCGCTGTGAACGCAGGACAGAACTCGTTGCCATTCTTAGCCACATAGTAGGCATAGCTCGAGTTGCAGACGTAAGCAAACGCAGGCTTGAAATAATCGCCCGATTGCATTTCCAATGAACATGTTGTATTGTCGAGAGGATTGCTGCTCACCTCCGCACCGCTGTTGCCGACAAGAAACAGACCGTTGTTGGGGTTTGCTGCGATCGCAGCCCACTGATGGTCGGTCCAGACTCCATCGCTGTAGTCTTTGGTGTCGTTGACGCGAGACGGGCAGAAGCCCTTCCATGAGCTGTAAGTCACACCCTCCCATACCGTTGAGCTGGCTTCGTGACTGAAGGCAAAACCGCCGGTCTTGACTGCTCCGATCGCCTCGTCATAGCAATATGACCAATAGCTATCTTGATTCATCTCATTGGACACTGACGACATCGACACAAGATAAAGCTCCGGCGAGGGTTCCGGATCACTGTTACACGAGCTTAAGCCGAATACCGCAGCCATTGAGACTGCCATGATTGCACCATACTTGATTGTCTTCATAAAAAGTAGAATAGGTTAAAAATTAATTACTTTCAAAAAAATACGCACAAAAATAGCCATTTCTCCCAATATACACAACTTCCGTCTGTCGATTTAAGAGCTTGTTTAAAAACAAATGTGAATAATAAATAAGCATCAGTCAATATTTCAGGCATTTATGCTTTGGTG
>CAXHOY010000025.1:0-46259 GCA_964018265.1 uncultured Muribaculaceae bacterium | reverse complement strand
ATATTATATATATTATAAAAAAATTAGCATATGCACTTTTGACTTCATATTTGCATTGAGTCCTTTATGACCTTTTGTTCTTCTGTCTCATCATCCTTCATCCTTTTGACGTCTGACGACTTTTGACTTGCGCAGCTTCCGACTTGCCTCCGGCCGCTAATCGTCGGCGACGATGCACCTGCTTAACCTCATGTAGAGATTGGTCGGAGACCAAGCCTACGTGAGGTCCCGCGAGATCTCCCCCCAAAAACAACCTTGAAGAGGTTGAACAAAACAATAATCAGAAGCATATCCCTTGCTGCGCTTTAATGTTCAACCTCTCCGAGGTAGCCGCAGGCAGGGTCACGCGCTCCCTCACGCAGGCTAAGTCTCCGACTTATCACTGCATGAGGCTGCCCGGGTTCATCGTCCTCCGGACGAAGCCCACCTCCGCTTTCATACTTCACACTTTTGACTTACGTAGCTTCATCCTAAGGACCGGTCTCAGGCTTTATGTTTCTATGTGCTTATGTCTTCACGCCTCAAACATGCGCGTTCCCTGACGAATACTTTAGCCTTTTCAAGACGCTGAGACAAGCCGCTTCCCACTTTCCACTTTCCATTGCCGCGTGACGGAAACAAGGAAAGTGGAAAGCGACGGCTCTATGCTTGCGGCCACAGCGTCAAAAAATATATTATGGGTCAATCCATGTGACAATCTCTAAATATTTTGACAAAAACAATCACTGTGACACTCAATTAATCATATTTTTTTGTAATTTTGCAGCTCTTCTGAACCAAACAACCTTTACTTGCGTTTTCATTAGGATTTTTTATACATTACATCACACTAAACACACTTTTCATTAATGAAAAGATTTATAAAAAAAGTGCTATTCGCTGTTCTCTTTGTCATGGCATGTAACAATGCTTTCGGACAGCGTGTCGCATTAAGAACCAACATTATAGATTGGGCCACATTATCGCCCAACCTGACGCTTGAGGCTCGCCTCAGCAATCGATTGTCTCTTGGCATGGGCTTTGTCGGAAATCCATTCAGAGTAAAGATCGCCGACACCCGTTTCAACAACTTCCGTTTTCAACCTGAGCTACGTTACTGGTTTAACCGCCCGATGGCACAGCACTTCATGGGTGTCGCACTATTAGCTTCAAACTACGATCTGCGCCACAAAGAGACAATCTGGCAAGGAGATTTGTTTGGTGCCGGACTCACTTACGGCTATGCGCTTGTTTTGAACCGGCACTGGAACGTTGAATTCACAGCCGGAGTCGGCATTGGCAAGACCCGCTATTTCAAATATGAGCAGGAGAGTCAGAAACCTGCATCACCGAATTACTCAAAATGGGCAATCGTGCCAATGAACATCGGTGTATCATTCACCTATATATTTAAATAAACCGCGACAATGAATCTCAGGAAAACAATCTCATTGTTGCTGCTTGCAACAACCGGTCTGGTGAATATGCATGCCAAAAACATCAACGTCACCGGCATCATCACCGACAATTTCGGAAATCCGGTCGACGGTGCGATTATTTCGATCGGAAAAAATACAGTGACGCTTACTGACCATGACGGCTTCTTCTCATGTACGATCGATGAGAACGCCGAGATCACCATCAACCACCCGGACTCGAAGAAAACCACAGTGCCGGTCGACGGACAGATGGAGATGAAAATCGTCGTTGACAAGGAGGTAACCCAGCTCGAAGAGTTTGTCAAGACAGGCAAAGGCAAAGCCGGAATACAATTTCCGCCTACCGATCTCGACATAATCGGTGACACATTGGTGTTCCGCAGCAAGATCCTGACGCCCCACCGCTATCTGTCATCAGGCCGTCGTACGATAGCCCAACCGGTGATCATCAACCCTAAACGCAAAGAAATCATCTATGCCAAACCGCTGGTCTATGACGGCAAACGATATGCCTACACTCAGGAGCGCATGTATGATTTTGACAAGAACCTCGACCCGCTGAGCGAACTCACCGACATTCAGATCAAGAAGACATCGACACGCCGCGACGACACACTGCGCTATGAAGACAAAGTCGTAGTCAGCCATCCCAAAGACCGCTACATGCTTGCGGTGATGCTGTCGATCGAGGACTATAACCGCATCATCTACGAGCGCACCGACACCACAGCCTATGGCACAAAGAACCCGCTGCGCTTCCTAAAACATAACCTCGACGGCATGATTATCACCGACGAGCACTATCACCCGCGTCAGAACCGTGAGCCAATGCCTACGCAAGGCAATGTCGACCTTACGTTCAAAGTCGGACAAGCCAAACTCGATCCCGAGCTCGGCAACAACCAGAAAGAACTGGAGTCGCTCATCTCACAGCTCCGCACCATCGAGGATGACGGAGACGTTCAGATCAAGAGCATCTCGCTTATAGGTTATGCCTCGCCCGAAGGCCCATACCAATCAAACCTCAACCTCGCCCAGCGCCGTACACGTTCGGCTATGGACATCATCTCTCAACACCTCGCCTCATCAACCATCAAACGGGCTCATCTGTCGACCGGAGCCAATGTCCAGGAATGGTCGATGGTCGAAGAAATGATGCGCCGCGACAGCCTCTATGAAGAAGCCGACATCATCAAAGGCATCATCGAAAGCAATCCCGGCAGCATCGACCGCCAGTCTCGAGCCATAGTCAGACTGCCGTTCTACGACAAGATCAAAGACGACTATCTTCCCGGACTGCGCACGGTGGCCTATAATTTTGTATCACAGCGTTTCCGTTTCCCGACCGACGAGGAAATCAGGGCAAAATATCTGAGCGACCCGTCAAAACTGTCGCTCTATGACTACTGGCGTCTCTACACCGTCACCGAAGACCTTGCCGAAAAGGAAACCATCGCCCACAAAGCATTTGACAAATATCACAACGATAAGCGCTACAACCTGCTTCTGGCAAATGACCTAACAGCGATCATGCTCCAACGAGGCAAGTCGACAGCAGAATACCTCGAACCGATACTCACCGAATGGGAAGGCAAGGACGATATTCCGTTTGAAGCTTATGCCACACTCGCCACAGTCTACCTCAACGAGGCCAAATTTGGCAAAGCAGATTCAATTGCAGCGTTGATGCCGGACGGCGGAAAATTCCACAAACATAAGATTTATGCCAAAGCACTGAGCGGCAAATACCGCGATGTGCTTGCAGAGATTTCACAAGACTCCCCCATCAACGAAGTCATGATGCTCCTTGCAGTCAAAAGCGACCGGCTCGCTCTTGAGAAAGCCGAAGAACTTGGCGAGACAGCCGAGGAAGAATACCTCAAGGCCATAGCCAACTGGCGCAATGGCGCAGACTATGAGTATGATGCCTTCATCCATCTGCAGAAAGCCATAGACCTTGACCCGTCGCTCGAAGAAGTCGCCCGCGATGACGGTGACCTCATAGACTGCATCAAGATGATCGACAGCTACAAAGAGGCAGAAGCGGCCGAAGAAGCCGACACAACGGAAGGAGGTGAGGAATAATGAACAATCCATTTGCAATGTTAGGATTTAAAAACATATCAGGCATGGTCGCAAGCTGCGTGGTCATGACCGCCGCAGTAGCAGCCCCCATGACTGCCGGTGCGCAAACAGACACTACCGAATACAAGGTGCTACGAGGAGTCAACGCAATGGACTACCGTCTCCAGAAACCATTAGGCAACAGATACTTCTCCGACCGACATTTTGGAGACCATCTATTCATCACAGTCGAAGGCGCTCCCACATTCACTCACCGCTCGGAAGGACAGTTAATCGGAAGACCCGACATCGGACTCCGTGGCGGCATATCTGTCGGAGACTGGTTCACCCCGGTCCATGGCTTGAAACTCGGTTTGAACCTCGGAGCGAGAAAAGAACACGGCACAAGCAAGAACATCTTCGGAGGCATATCGCTCGACTACCTGATGAACCTGTCGGCTCTTGCTCATGATGATAATCCAAGGAGAATCGTAGAATTTATCGGTGTAGCCGGCCTTGAATATCAACGTCGACGCCACGCCGGAGTCCAAGCCAACGCTTTCGGAGGGCATGTCGGACTTCAGACACGCTTCAACATCACGCCTTCGACATTCATATATCTCGAACCACGCATCAACCTCTATACCGACGCAGTCAACTCACGCAAAAGCTGGCAGAAATATGATTGGGAAGGAGCACTGATGGTCGGCCTCGGCTACCGCATATCACCGCTTCACAAGCGCTTCGCCACCAGCCTCGACAACCAGTTCTCGCTTGACAACACGTTCTATGGCTTCGGTGTAGGCGGCAACATGCTCGTAAGCAACAGCATAAAGTCTGTCAAGAATATGCTTGGAGCCAATGGCTCGATGTATATCGGCACATGGGCATCGACAATCTCAGGCTGGCGATTGATGGCGACAGCCGGAGCGTTAGGGCTCAAAAACTCAGGACATCCCAAATTTGGAGCGCTTGAGATCGACTACTTGCTCAACATCAATTCAGTCTTCAACGGCTTCAATCCTGAAAACCGTTTCAACACCAACCTGATACTCGGTCCGGCTGTTGCAATGACAAGCCGCATGCCGACAAAACTTCGTCTTGGGGGCGCAGTCGGCATACAGGGTGTGATCGACCTGACGTCCAACCTACAGTTTGTCATCGAACCAAAGGCCCTGATTTTCAATCGGCATTTTGCAGCAAGCGGCCATAGAGCAAATATCCTTGGATCGCTGAGCATCGGCTTCCAATATCGCCTCGGACGCTACAAAGACAAGGTCACCACTTACGACTTTTCAAGCGATACCGAAGACTTCCTTGCTTCAAACAAATTGTTCATGACCTTTGGTGGAGGCCTGCTAAGCCGCAACTCATCATGGAGTAAAAACGCAGGTGGATGGCTTGGTTTCGGCCGTTGGTTCTCACCGGTCTCGGCTTGGCGTCTGACCGTTGGAGCCGACTACTTCCATTCAAAACAAAGATTTGCAGATGTGACCATCAACGCAGACTATATGCTCAGTCTTACATCCATGTTCTGCGGCTATAACCCCGACCGCGTGTTTGACTTGATAGCCTCTGCCGGTGTCCACGGTGGTGCGGCCCACTACAATGGTAAAAACCGTGGAGTATATGGTCTCCAGGGAAGCCTTCAGGCACGTTTCAACGTTTCTGAAAATGTTGATATCTTCGTAGAACCACAGATGAAGACAACATATGCCAAAGGTTATGCCAACTCACTCGATAAAGGCATGCGCATCATGGCCGGTTTCAACTATAAATTCGGCAACCATAAGAAGAATACGCAGTCATCGGCAGCCGATATCGACTTCGGACGTCCCGAACAGGCCAATTACATCGCGCTCACAGGAGGTCCGGGCATATTCAGCGAGGCAGCCAAGCGTTCGAGCATCAACAAGATCTGCGGTGGTTTAGATCTTGTCTATGGCCATAAGTTCACCCATGTGTCGTCACTTCAGGCCGGTCTTGGCTATGACTTCGCCACACAACCGCGCGGCAAAGCCATAGGCATAGGCACAATCCACGCTGACTATCTGCTTAACATCACACAGTTGATCGACTGCGATCCCGACCGCAATTTCCACATCAGCGCTCTCGTCGGAGCCGGCTTCGGATGGAGCAACTATCATAACAGCACCGTAGGACTCGCAGCACTTGCCGGGCTTCAATTCAAATGGTCTGTGTCGAAAAATGTAGATATCATAGCCGAGCCCAAAGCCAACCTGTGGCAACCGAGAGTCTGCAACGTTCCCGGCAACACGAGCCATTTTGTCGGAACGCCAAAATTGACAGTCGGTGTGGCATATAAATTTTAGCAAACAATTATAATGCTGCGACACATACTCCTCTATGTATTATTGACGGCGTCTGTCCTCACGACAGGCGCCGCCACTGTTTTGCTAAGCGAATTCGGAGCAGTGCCTAACGACGGCATCAACGACCTTGAGGCAATAAAGAAGGCATGTGATTACTGCCGGGCTCACAGAGGCACCACACTTGTAATAGCCCCGGGCATCTATGACATCGAAGATTCACTGGCAATGAAAATCGAACGGGAGGCGATTGGAGGAGCCTACGGCGAACGGGTGCAGCAACGCCTTTTCCGTCCCGATGCACCATATGTCAAGGCTTTTGACCTGACAGCTTGTAATGGTCTGACAATCCTGGCTGAAGGTGCGAAGCTTAGAATGAACGGTTGGTATGAGGTGGTGACAGTCGACTCTGCATCCAACATAAAGATTTCAGGACTCAGCATCACCTATCATCGACCGCCAAACACAGTCGGACGTGTCGTCGCGTCAGACAGTCTGTCGTTTGACATACACTTCGACCGCTCTTTCTACAATCATATCGACTCAACGGTGACAGGCCGTGTCCATTTCTATGACCACAAAAACAAGCGGCTGTATACAGGACGTGTCAGCGACAAGCAACTCATTGACAATCGGACCATAAGGATACAATCCGACCGACACCCGCCCATTGGCGACTACGCCATAATCCGTCATGGCGGCCACTACCGCCCTGCGATCATGATAAAAAATTCCAACAATGTGAGTCTATGTGGAGTCAGCATACACAGTCAACCCGGCATGGGTATAGTAGGCCATCGGTCGTCAGACATATTTATCGACGGCCTCAGAGTGGTGCCGGAAGGCGACCGGATAATATCTACCAACACCGACGCCACCCACTTCACATCATGTTCCGGAAAACTCGTCATACGCAACAGCCACTTTGCCGGTCAAGGCGATGACTGCACAAATATCCACAACTACTATTATCGCCTCTCCGCGAAAGACCCGGAGCGCACAGCAATCCGCATCGAAGGCGCAGATCTACATGCTCTGTCGCCCGATTATCCTGAGCCCGGAGACTCCGTTGCTATTGTGAGCAGGCAAAACCTTTCAGTCGCCGGACTATATGTTGTCAAAGACGTGGACACTTCAGGCGAAATAATCGTCACTCTTGACAAAGCACTGCCAAAAGGAGATTTAAGCGGAATGGCAATGACCAACATATCCCGCTTCCCTCATACGACCATAGCCGACAACCGGGTCAACAGCCATCTTGCCAGAGCCTTTCTCGTCAAAAGCCCTCACACAATCATATCAGGGAACCATATCACAGGGAGCACCGAGACTGCAATAAAGCTCGGAGCCGAACTCGGATGGAACGAGAGCGGACCTGTCCACGACATTGTTGTTGAAAACAACTACATCTCCGGCTGCGGCCACTGCGGCAGTCTGTCAGCTCCGACATGCATAATCGTCAGTTCAGATGCGCCTGAACGACCGGGATATGTCAACCATAATATAACGATACGCAACAACATTTTCGAAAGCGACCGACTTCCGGCAGTCCTTATCCGAGATGCGTCAGATGTAAGGCTTAGCGGCAATAAATCTACGTCAGAACACTATGTCTCAACAGACAACTGCCACAACGTCACGATTGAACAATGACTCAGGACCAAAAAAGCAGCTGAATTTTGTTTTGAGCAATCTTATTCGTAAATTTGTTAGCATGAAAGGTATTGCGGTATATATCATTGTCATAGCTGTCGCATTATGCTCCGGTGCATGCAGACATGACTCACACATCACCGACGAACTCCTTCGGGCCGATGGTCTGATGTACTGCGCACCTGACTCAGCCCTCTCTATACTTGATTCTCTTGACACGAGTCATGCATCTGAAGAACAGCAGGCCCACCACGCCCTGTTGCTCACCAAAGCCAGATACAAGAACTATCTCAATGAGACAGACGACTCTCTTATCACCATTGCCGAGAAGTATTATTCAGGCCGCACCGACAGCCTTGAAATGCAAAGTCTCTTTCTCAAGGGTTTTGTACTGAAAAACAAACATGATCTTCGCACAGCCTTGATTATGCTTATGAAAGCCGCCGAACTCGCCAGAAATAACCGGGATTGGTATTTCACAGGCCTATGTTTTCGCACCCAGGCTGAAATCTATTCATATATCATAGCCTATGATCCACAACTTGAGGCCGCACTCAAAGCAATAGATGCTTTTGAAAAAGCCGGAGCCACCGAATTTGCACTTTGGGAACACACCACAGCCGCCCGCGCATTGATATTCATAGACCCCGAGCGCTCATTGTCACATCTCTCAACTGTCCGCAACAGCGAATACTTCAAAGTCGCTCCGGCCATACAGAGCGAATACTACGAAATCATGACGCTTGCCCTTCAGGCCTCAGGAGACTATAGGGCATCGGCCGACTCTATAGCCACGGCATGCGCCAAAGGCCTTGTCACATCTCCGGTTGCTATAGCCAACATGGCCATGACCTATGCTAACGCGGGGAAGCCATGGACGGCACGCAAATGCCTCGAACTTATCAAGGGCGACAAGCGGACAGAGCAGAGCGATTATATCAGTCACCGTGTCGAAGCATATCTCGACGCAGCTGATGGAGACTACCGCTCGGCCTTTGAAAACCTGCAATATTACACTTCAAACTCCGATAAATACACAGACTCACTGCTTATCCACCCCTACACTACTGCCATAAACGATTATCTCAAAGATAAAGCAGACAAAGAGAAAAGAGACGCCGAAGAGCTGAGAATAAAGTTCTTGCTCATTATCGGCATACTGTTGCTCGCCATCATGCTTGTCGCATCTTGTCTGGCAATCACCCGAAAAAACTATCGATTAAAAAAAGCGGAGATAGATGTATTGTTGGCAAGATTTGACCTCATTGACTCAGAGAACCAACGGCTCAAGAACGAGATCAGGACAAAAGTCGATGCCGGGCTCATCAAAAAACTACAGACCGAGCTTGACGACAATATTTCAAAGCGCATAGAAATCATTGACAGACTCTGCTATCTATATCTGACCTCGTCGTCAGACCGCATCAAGTCTGACAAAAACATACGGCAGCGCATTGACAGTCTCATCAACGATGATCTCATGTCGGTTCTTGAGAAACTCACTATCAATAAATACGACAATCTACCGGGCCGTATCAAATCTGAAAGCACGATTTCTCTCAAACCTGACCAGTATAATCTTCTTATCGCCCTTCTTGCCGGACTTTCGAGAGAAAGCATGATGGCAATTTTTGGCAAAGAACGAAATACTATCGCAGTAGCCATACATCGTCTAAAAAAGACAATCAGCGGATGGCCTGAAGAACTTTCAGCCGAAACATTAAGCGCCATCTGCAAATAGAGGCTAATATGCTAATAGCTTGATCTGGCCGAGCTTAGATAGCCTCGTAATGATCCTGTAATAATTTCGTCCGTCAACACACGGATATAATATTGATATTCAAGCAAGTACAAAGCAGAGTGTAATGGTCGATAATTGCGTCAAAGCTTGTTTTTGGTAGTTTATCAATCTAATTTTGCATTGAAATAATTAACCCGATAAATTAACTCAAAACATGGATGCAACAAAATTTCTAACCACGGTTTTAGTGGCATCGGCGGCAATCACACCCTTAATTGCCCAAGGACAGGTTTCGTCTTCAGAAGCTGACAGTATCGTCTATCAGGAACTCGAATTTCCACTGGAGTACAAACGTGGCCAACCATTTATTTATCTGAACGACGAATGGATTCCAAATGAATGGATGATGTCAATAGAGGCTAAAGATGTTATAAGCATAAACATCAAGGCCGACGAATGGGAAAACAAAGCCGCTTACGTATATGTATCTGATGACATTGCCAGACAAGTTAAAGAAAAATTTAAAGACTACAACATGGACTCGCTCCGCAGCATTGAGCCGCTCTGTATATATCCCGGAGGCAACGGGCGTCTGCAGGACTGGATAAGAAAAAACACCGTTGTTCCGGACGATTTCGACGGATATTCAATCGTGCTGGTCGGCTTCAAGGTGTCGCCTGACGGATCAGTCTCGGATGCAAAAATACTCAGAGGCAGCCGCACAGAGTCTGTCAACCGAGAAGCGCTGCGCGTCGTCGGCACACTTCCCAAATTCATCGTCGAGTTTCCTACTCCCAAAAATCATCCTTTCTATTTCAGTGTCCCGGTCCACATCCAGACCCCGGGCAAAATATATATCAGATGATGACAAACAAAGACCATCCTGCAGCCGAGTGTTCTGTCGCAAGATGGTCTTTTATATAAATCCGGAGGCTTTTACCACATCGGGGTGAAGCCTTTGGAGACTTTCAGTTGATTGTTGATGCAACCTGACAGTTTCTGATAGTCAGTGGTGTCGAGTTTGAGGATTGGATCTCCCGGATTCAACAAGAGAGAATTGAGGTCTACCCAAAAGTCGGCTGTAGAATATGCGAATTTAAAATAATAGCGGTTGTTTGTCGCATCAGAAATGCTGCGCCATTGTGTCGATGACACATTAGGTTCGCCCTCTATCTCATAGCCATAAGGCACAGAGACAGTGCCCATGATGCTTGAAAGCGCTGCCCACGAAGCGGCATAGTCTGTGTTGTCAGGCACATGGTTTATGAAAAATGAAGCGCGGACAAAGCGGTCGGTGCTGCGGACAGTGCCCGGGAGCATATTGACACCGCCGACCTGAGTCCAGTAGTTTTCGATGCTTTGCATCTTGTCATATGGAGGATCGTTGGTGAGGACACGATAGTCGCGCGAGCGATAGGTGTTAAGCTTGCCGTCGACATACTCCATCAGCATGGTCTCGCCACTGCGGTCTGTGATGGCCCAGTGGAGCGTCGACACCGTGCCGCCGTCGAAGGTCTTGCCGGAGATGACAAAGCGGTTGTTTTTCAACCAGCTGTCAACTTCATCGACCGTCGCAAAATTATCGAGAAAATAGCTGACAATCACCGCCAGACTCATCACGGGTGTCCGGTCGTCAGGCCCGGTGGCCTCCGTATAGACCGTGCCTTTGCAGAACAGGCCGTTCATAATCAGCCCCTGATTGTTCATACCCTCGGTGACACCTCCGTCATAGCCGACCGCGAGAGCCGAACCATATTTCGACACCCAGTCGAGTTTCGGCCCGTCGGGCATGCTGCTGCGGGCGACACCGGCAGGATAGACATATATATTTGTCGGAATTGGAGTTCGCCAGTCGAGCGTACGACCGACCATCACATAGTTTGTAATGCTGTCACCGAGATACACAACGCGTGTACAAGGGCTTGCGGTCTGGGCGGCTCCCGCTGCAATAACAGCAGCCAATGCAGCGACTTTTAATATTTTGATAGCCATAATGTATGAGTTTGAATTTGTATGTTTCATATTAAAACCTTAGAAACCGTTTTTTTGTTCAAGCCAACTGACTATCACCACAACGACATATAGTAGACCTATGTCTGCACCTGCTGACGCGAGGCTTGCCATAGCTAACACCGGCCCCGCTAAAGCGGAGTTTACGGTGCAAAAGCGCCTACCTGGTTGGGGATCGATGCCGGAGTGTCGCGGTTGCAAGCTGAGGCCTTGAACGCTGTGATATGGGGGCATCTCCGACGATGATTTGTTGCGACACCCATGGCAGAAGTTACAGCGGGACTTTGGGAGGGTAGACGAGACAATCCTACATAGAACATCTTGATTGTTTTGTCAACACATATTGCGAAATAGTCTACCGTTACACCTTAAATCTTAATGAATGTTAAATTTAAAGTCTTTTTGTCACAAATAGGAGTTGCGAGGCTCCTAATGATAAAAGCAGAATGTATATTTACACAAATTTATTATCATGAAACTGATCAAACCATCAATCCAGGCGCTCTGCACACTGTTCGCCATATCTATGACAACAATCGCATCGGGGCGCATGCCCAATGGTTCATGTTTTTTCCGGCTCACACATTCCGGACAAGAACCGGGAAGCCACCTGCGATATTAGCCATATACAAATATTATTAATCCGGTATTATTAATCCTGTAACATAAAGAGATATGAGAAAGTTAGTCTATACGATAGCGGTCTGCCTGGCAGCAAGCGTAGCGTTGACCGGTAGTGCGAAGATAAAGACGTTGATGGGAACGGCCATCAGGTATACGTTCAGCGACACGACTTTTACCGGAGCTGATGCGGAGGCTCGCCTCAACAGATATGTCAAAGAAATGAAAGACTTTGATGTCAACATCACCGCTCCCGAAGGATACAAATCAGTCGATATGCGTAACCGTCAGGACATGGGCGACGTCATATACGGCGGCAAGTATGGCTCAAGCGCCCTGAGCGACCGCATAATGGTGGCACTCGAGTCGGATGACAATGATGCGGTGTTCTGTTTTCCATACATATTTTATGGAGACTCGGCCGGTGTGACGCGCGGCGCGAGAGATGTGGTCTTTGACATCCGTCAGGCCCACAACAAAGACATGGACAACTCCCTGGCCAACGACGCCATGGATGTGAGGCCATATCTCACAATAATCGCGCAAGATGACATGTCGGAATATGCAGGAGCTGACACGGTCGCAATATTCGATCTGCCGCTTACCAAAAGCTTCCTGTCGCAGTATCCCAACTGTGTGGGTGTCTATCTGCGCAAAAAGAATTATCCGGCGATGAACCTGAAAATAGCCTTGACGGATGAGGCGTTCGAAAACAAGGAAAAATATATCAAGCTTCTGCTTGACAATATAAGCTATGGAGACCATCCGGCCGAATATCTCGTGCGGTCGGAAGAAATCACGGCAAAGGCCGGATGGAGAGACAGCTTTGAGTGAACCGAAAGTGTGTCAAACACACTCTGATACAAAATAAAACCGTCGGGACAATGTCTAACGCATATTGGCATCATCCCGACGGTTCAGTCTTATGCAGAGTCTGTCAATAGGCGACCTTGTCTTCTTTGTCGGCCCACTTGCGGAAAGCTTTCTGAGCCGCGTCACGCATGAAGTGCTCGCACTTGAGCGAACGCTTGTCATAGTCGAGATCGATCTGGTCATAGATAAATGAGTCGTCGAAATCAATGGCCTTGGCGTCATCTTTGGTGTTGCCGTAACAGAGACGCTTAATGCCGGCCCAATAGATTGCGCTGAGACACATCGGGCAAGGCTCACAAGAGCTGTAGACGGTGCATCCCTCGAGTTGGAAAGTCTCAAGTTTGTGGCATGCATGACGTATGGCCGTCACTTCAGCGTGAGCCGTCGGATCGTTGTTGGGGACCACACGGTTGACACCTGTGGCGATAATTTCACCGTCGCGCACGATGACTGCACCGAACGGGCCACCGCCGTTGTCGACATTTTCGACCGAGAGGTCGATAGCCATTTGCATGAAACGGGCGTCTTCAGCCGAGTAATCATGTGATTCATCGAGACTTTTGCGTTTATATGTCATGTCAGTTATGATTTAAAATTTAATATAAAACAAAATAAAAGCGATTTGGGATTGCGAAGATATGAAAATTCCTCAACATTAAGAGCCTGTCTCACAAGAAATGTTAACGGTAGGGTCGCATATCGCGGAGTGATTTCTGCCGTGAAGCGAGGGCGTGTGGCCGTAGCCACGTAACCGAGATGAACGGCAAAAAGCGCCCGCGATATGCGACACGAAGATAATTTACTGTTCTGCAATTTGTTATAATTACACGAAGACACTCAAGATGCTGACATCCAATCAGAAAAAGTGGATACGCAGATACTGCAAAGACAACAATATCAATCTACATATAAAGTCATTAGAAGCCATCATATATTTATTGCGAACTGGATGCCAATGGCGACCATATCATTGATAAAGGCTGACAATGGATATAAAGGCGCGCTGGGCCAATGTGTCAAGGACATCCTTGGTATTGATATTCATTGCGTTAAGTCCAACTATAACACTTCGGATTTTATACCGTTGGAAGGCAGGTGGGTGGTAGAGCGGACAATATCCCGGATGGATAATTACCGCAGACTTTCTCGAAATTATGAGAAAACTCTACGAACGGCGGAATGCATCGCTAATTTATGATACTTATCAGTGGTGTGGTATCTGAAAACTGAACTACACGTTTCTACTGACCATTCGTCTTGGTCCAAAACGTAAGCGGTAATTACCATCGCCTCGGCCACTCGTTGGCATTTTTATCCGTGTTCATCGGTCACAATGCCCGCATTGCTCCCTCTTCGCACGAATAAAACTGCTCAACGATTAGCCGCCCTATCGTCAACATTTCTTGTGAGACAGGCTCTTTTGACAAGCGGGGCAAATATTTCGAGCAATCATTTTTAGTGACGGCTTCTTGCGCGGATGAGCTTTTTTGCGTTTCTTTGCCTTATAATTTCATTGCTACATGAAAACCGAACTAATATTGATCAATATCTCAGGCTTCGACCGTCCGGGTGTAACGGCCGCCCTGAGCGAAATACTGTCGCGCTACGATGCGCAGATCCTTGACATCGGCCAGGCCGACATCCATCACACACTCTCACTGGGCATACTCTTCAAGACTTCCGACACCGTGTCGGGCGATATAATGAAGGATCTGCTTTTCAAAGCCTATGAACTCAATGTCAAGATACGTTTCATACCCATCTCAGCCGAGGCCTATGAGGAATGGGTGTCTATGCAAGGCAAGAACCGTTGGATCATCACCATACTCGGGCGTCGTCTGAACGCCCGCCACATAGCGATTGTCTCCGGCGAAATAAGCCGTCAGGGTCTCAACATCGACAGCATCCGCCGTCTGACCGGCCGCATGCCTCTCGATGATGACAAGGAACCGCTGTCGAAGCAGTGCATCGAGTTTTCAGTGCGCGGCAATCCGGCAGACTGCGCAGAAATGCAACGCACGTTCATGAACATCTCATCGCGCGAGGATTTTGACATCTCGCTTCAGGAAGACAATGTCTACAGGCGTTGCCGACGACTGATATGCTTCGACATGGACTCGACGCTCATCGAGACAGAGGTCATCGACGAGCTCGCCATGCGAGCCGGAGTCGGCGACAAGGTTAAAGCCATCACCGAACGGGCGATGCGCGGTGAGATTGATTTCCGGGAGAGTTTCACTGAGCGTGTCGCCCTGCTCAAGGGTCTTGACGAAGGTGTGATGCGCGAGATTGCCGAGAACCTTCCGGTGACCGAAGGCGTGGAGCGTCTGATGCATGTGCTCAAACGCACCGGTTACAAGACAGCCATCCTGTCGGGAGGTTTCACCTACTTCGGCAACTATCTCAAACGCCTCTATGGTTTCGACTATGTCTATGCCAACGAGCTTGAAATCGTCGATGGCAAACTGACCGGACGATATGTCGGTGACATTGTCGACGGCAAGCGCAAGGCAGAGCTGCTGCGCATCATAGCACAGGTTGAGAATATCGACATCCGCCAGACAATCGCCGTAGGAGATGGCGCCAACGACCTGCCGATGCTTGCCACGGCCGGTCTCGGCATCGCTTTCCATGCCAAGCCCAAGGTCAAGCAGACCGCATCGCAGTCGCTGTCGACAATAGGGCTTGACGGAGTGCTTTACTTCCTGGGCTTCAAGGATTCGTTTATCACAGACTCTGACGGACGAACAATCTGAGCAATGCGTCTGTTATAAGAGTGTATCAACTATTTATTCACCACATTTGCACAAGGCTGTCATATGACAGCGATGAGAACCAACGACGATGGGACGCTATCTGACATTTTTCATTCTCCTCTCTCTCTTGTTTTCGGGTAATGTCGCGGCACAGACCGCCGGGACAGACCCGGTGTCGCGTCCCCACCAGTCTGTAGGACTTGTTCTCAGCGGTGGCGGGGCCAAAGGCATCGCCCATATCGGAGTGATCAAGGCTCTCGAAGAAAACAATATACCGATCGACTACATTGCCGGAACCTCGATGGGGTCGATTGTAGGCGGTCTTTATGCCTGCGGCTACACAACCGACGAGATGCTTGACCTGATATTGTCGGAAGGCTTCGCCTACTGGTCGACCGGCACCATGGATCCACGTCTTAGTTTCTATCTCACACGCGCAAGACAGACACCCTCGATGGTTTCGGTGCCTTTGAGCAGAGGCAGTTCGTCAGACAAGTCCGCTGTGCCTCAAAGCATCATCTCCCCTCTGCCTATGAACTTCGCGTTCATGGAGCTCTTCTCTCCTTTCACAGCGCAGACCGGAGGCGATTTCGACAAGCTGATGGTGCCATTCAGATGCGTTGCGTCAGATGTGGCAGCCAAGCACAAAGTTGTGCTGTCGCGAGGCTCTGTCGGTGACGCAATCAGGGCTTCGATGAGTTTCCCGGCTGTGTTTCAACCCACTGAAATCGACAGCACACTGCTCTACGACGGTGGCATCTATGATAATTTTCCGGTCGATGTGATGAGAAGCGACTTTGCGCCATCAATCATGATAGGCGTCGATGTGTCGACTGAAGAAAGCGGGCCCCAGACATCAATCCTCGACCAGCTCAGCAACATGATCATCCAGAACAACGACTATACACTGCCGGCCGACGAGGGCATCAAGCTGCGCATAGACCTCAATGAGTTCGGGTTGCTTGATTTTCCCAAAGCCCGACGCATATATGAGATCGGTTATGATCACGCCATGTCAATGATGGACTCGATCAAAAGCCGCATCTATACACGGTCAGACTCAACCGATGTCGGCCTGCGACGCGATGTCTTCAAGTCCCGGACTCCATGGCTGCGGTTTGACAGTGTGGACGTGTCAGGCGGCACAGCAGCCCAAAACGCCTACATACGACATCAGTTCGAACGCCAGAGCGACAACGGCATCCTCAGCACCGACCGTGCCCGACGCGCCTACTACATGATACTTTCGACCGATAAGGTCAAGGATCTTTCGTTGCAGGCCACAGACAATGACAGTTCCGGCCTGTTCACTCTCACAGCCAGAGCAGCAGTGAAAAATGACTTCAAATTATCTGTCGGCGGCTATCTCACCTCATCTAACAACAGCTATCTTTTTCTGTCGGCCGGCTATTCGACACTGAGCTTCAACTCCGTGTCAGCCAATGTCAACGCATGGCTCGGACAGAGCTATATGGCCGCGACTGTCAACGGAGACATATATCTGCGCACACCGACACCCTCGCGGCTGTCACTTCAGGGAGTGGTGTCGCGACGCAAATTTTTTGAGAACGATTATCTGTTCTACGAAGCCAAAGCACCGACGTTTATCATCGGCCATCAATACTTCGGACGGCTAAGCTGGAGTGTCGCCGCCGGATATCTCGGCAAGCTCGACATCGGAGCCGGCTTCGGCCATCTGAACGACACGTTTTTCCGCGACAACCTCTATGAAAGCTATCTCGCAGGACGATATAGCGCACGCCACAACATGGGACAGCTTTATGCCTGCTACCAGTCGAGCACACTCGACGACATCAATTTTCCGACCAAAGGCAACGACTATTTCCTTAAAGTCATGGCTACAGCCGGCAAATTCGGCCTCTATTCAGACGCTGACGGACAGGCGTCCGAACACAGTCGCCCGCGCTGGCTGCAGGCCGAGATGCGCACACGCAATTTCCTTCCGCTCTCCCGCCGTTGGTCGCTCGGCATCGAAAGCGACATCTTCCTGTCGACAAAGAAACTATATCACAGCTATAACGCATCGATTATCAGCGCTCCATCTTTCAATCCTACCCCGGCTTCAAACAATACATTCAATCCGGCTTTCCGGTCCAACAGTTTCATTGCCGCAGGGCTTACGCCGGTCTATCGCTACAACGACAATCTGTCGGCCCGTTTCTCATGCTCGGCCTTCCTGCCCCTGCGCAAAATAATCGAGCTGTCTGACGGCACAGCAGGCCATGGCCGGTGGCTATCACATCCTGAGTTTTTCGGGGAGATCGACGTCACCTACCATTTCCCGTTTGCCACATTGGCAGCCTATGCCAATTACGCATCCTCGCCTGCCCGCAACTGGAATGTCGGCATCTCGTTTGGCATCTATCTCCACGCTCCCGAATTCCTGAGATAGTTTGCCCGATCAGAATTTCGTGAAACTTTCGTTGCAAATGACAAATTTTTCTTCTGAAATGCTTGCATATCAAGCGATGAATGCTTAACTTTGTGCGCTAATTTTCCGCAATAGGCATAAAATAAGCAAGCCCACACATATACAGCGCTTCGCCTCAGCGGGTTAACTATTTATCATTATCAACAAATGTACGTTATCGTAGAAATTCAGGGACAGCAGTTCAAAGCCGAAGCAGGCAAGTTTCTGTATGTTCACTACCTCGGAGAGCAAGTAAAAGAAGGCGACACAGTAGAATTTGACCGTGTACTCCTCGCTGATACCGACGGTGCCGTGAAAATCGGTGCTCCCGTAGTTGAAGGAGCAAAAGTAGTATGCGAGGTTGCCACCCCGCTCGTAAAAGGTGAGAAAGTGATCGTTTTCAAGAAAAAACGTCGCAAAGGCTATCGCCGCAAAAACGGCCATCGCCAGTACTTCACCAAAATCGTGATTAAAGACATTGTCGCTTAACCCTTAAAAATTATCGAAAAATGGCACATAAGAAAGGTGTCGGTAGTTCTAAGAACGGCCGTGAATCAGAAAGCAAACGCCTTGGCGTAAAAATCTTCGGCGGCCAGTTCGCTAAAGCCGGCAATATCATCAAACGTCAACGCGGCACAGTGCACCACCCGGGTCTCAACGTAGGCATGGGCAAGGACCACACCATCTACGCGCTCATCGACGGCACAGTTGTCTTCACACAGGGCAAAGGCGGACGTAACTTCATCAACGTCACCCCCGTCGCAGTTGAAGCTGAAGCATAAACCCCGCTCACTTCAGACGTAAAAAAAGATCAGAATCAAGCGGACCGTCACTTCATAAAATCATGAAGTCGGTCCGCTTTTCTCACAAAGTGCGCCATTCGTCCGACAAGCCGTCTATAGCAAACACAACATGAGCACACTTTGAAATCCAGACATCATCACAAGCAAACGACCTGCGATCATCCGGACCCGACATGAAAAAGAAAAGCTTTATATCAATCCTTATTTCACTCATTGGCCTCAACGCTTTTGCATGGGGTCAGAAAGGCCATGATGTCACGGCATACATAGCCGAGCAACATCTCACTCCGACAACACGCGCGGCTGTCGAATCAATCCTTGACGGCAAGTCGATCGTCTACTGGGCAAACTGGCTCGACAACGCAAGCCACCAACGTCCGCTGGCCTACACAAAGACATGGCACTACAAAAATGTTGATGCAGACGTGAGATACGAAGAAGCTCCCGCCAACCCTGCAGGCGACGCCGTCACCGCCATCAAATCGCGTATCGAGATACTTTCAGACCCGACTTCAAGTCTGGAAGAACAGCAACTTGCCCTCAAGATCCTCGTACACGTAATGGGCGACCTGCATATGCCGCTTCACATGGGCCACGCCACAGACCTTGGAGGCAACCGCATAAAAGTCAAATTTTTCAACCGCGACACAAACCTCCACTCCGCATGGGACAGCTCGCTGCCCGAAGCCGCCCACAAATGGAGCTACACCGAGTGGCAACAGCAGATCGACAGACTCAATCCCGCCCAGGAAGCAAAAGTCACAGCGGGCAGCATTGACGACTGGGCCAAACAAAACGTCAAAATCGCATCGGACGTCTATACATATTTCCAACCGGGAGCGAACATCTCATATAACGACATAGCCCGCTGGACTCCGGTAATTGAAGAACAGTTTCTCAACGGAGGACTGCGTCTGGCCCACGTGCTCAACTCGATCTACGACCCCGAATACACCACCAGCAAACACTAACCCGACTTCCGCAACACAGTTAAAAACCTCATGAAAAAGACTTTACTTCCTTTGTTATGCTTAACAGCCGCATGCATGACCGTTAACGCTGACGAATATATCAGTTTCTCAGACAAAACCGACATCGACGATCTCGCTTTGATATACATCGGCAGCCAACACCGTCCCGACTGGGATAAAGAACTTTTGCGCCCATACGTGACGCACACCTACGAGGACGGCAAACAATCATGGATGTTTGACGGCTTCCTCATGATAGAATTCCAGGCATGGAACAAAATCGGCCAGGTAGTGTCATTCGGAGAGTCGGGCGCATTCGGCGCTGCAAAAGAAGATTGGGAACGCCTCATCACCGAACAGCTCGGCGTTGAAAAAAACGTCGGCTGCAAAGCTCTCGACGACCTTATCGGCGAACTCATCCCCGTGCTTGGAGAACCGGGACACAAACACAAAGTGGTCTTCACATTGCCGCTTGCAGAAGCCAAATCTGCAAGCTCATGGGGAGAAGTCAACGGCAAACAACTCAATTTCCTCGAACTCGAAGACCGCGAAACGGCCATGAAATGGTATATAGACCTTGTAATAAAGCTATGGAACGAAGCCAATTTCAAGAACATCGAGCTCGACGGCGTCTACTGGACCAAAGAATCCCTTTATTACTACGTTGACAAGCAGCTGGTGAAAGACATGAATGACTACTACCATTCAAAAGGGCTTAAATCCTACTGGATCCCTTATTTCACAGCCGCGGGCCGGGAGGAATGGTCGACACTCGACATCGATGTAGCCTACCTACAGCCAAACTACTACTTCAACACAGAGACGCCAATGTCACAGCTCGACAGCTCAATCGATCAGGCGTGGGAGAAAAAATACTCCGGTCTTGAAGTCGAATTCGGTGGCTATGGAACAAATTACACCTGGAGTGAAAACGGCGGCAACCGATGGGTCTACACTTGCAAAGACACAGGTCTATACGGCATCAGCCCCACATACTACCAGCGCTTTGTAGATTATATCGACCGATTTGAAAGCGAACTAATATTCGAGACATTCCCGGTTGCATATTATTCAGGCAGTATGGGCGTATCAGATTTCACCAATTCAACCAATGCAAAGGATAACGAAATCATGCATCGCCTTGCAAGAATCCTCAACCGCCGCCACGTGCTGACCGGATGGGACAAAGAGCCGTCCACCGCAGGCATCAACGAAACCATAGCCACAGACGCTCCCATCGCACACTGCGCAGGTCAGACTGTCACACTAAGCGCCGGAACAAACCTCTACACCATCGACGGACGCCTCATCGCCAAAGCGAGCGACCAATCGGCGACAAGCATCACCTGCCGCCCCGGTGTCTACATCGCCAGCAACAAGACCTCAAGCCAACGCATCGCAGTGAGATAAGCGCATATCGCGTATATCATATAGCCATCCTGCGCCCGAACCTACAAGACACATCGCCTCATCCCAAGACATCAGTAGCCGGGAGCCCGCTCCATAATTTCACACATCCTCAAACCGACCCCACCTCGCGACCAAGTTCCGATGTGGGGTTGCGCATTTGACCAACATCAGAAACAACCTCACACAAGCCCGGAGCGCGTAAGACAGATGCATCTGAAAAAACACCGGCGGGCGAGATGAGGATGCGAGGATGCAGGGATGTGTGACGATGAGAAATTTATTTCAAAATTGGCGCTAAAAAGTTTGCAAATAGCGCGTTAAATTCGTACCTTTGCAGTCCGATTATGTCCAAATCAATCACTGACAGTCGTGATGCCCGCGCTTTTGGCCGAGTGCGTGCATAACTGCGGTCAAATTTATTTAACTACTAATCAACAAATTAAACAGTGGATACTTTAAGCTACAAAACCGTATCACCCAGTGCACAGCAAGTAGAGCGCGAATGGGTCATCGTAGATGCAACAGACCAGCATCTCGGCCGTCTGTGCTCAAAAGTTGCCAAAATTCTCCGTGGCAAGAACAAACCCTCTTACAGCCCCTTCGTTGAATGCGGTGACAATGTGATTATCGTCAATGCCGACAAAGTTGTTCTGACCGGCAAAAAACTGACAGACAAAATTTATCTGAACTACACCGGCTATCCCGGCGGACAGCGTGAGCTCACTCCCGAAGTTCTCATCAAGAAGTCATACAACAAGCACCTCAAGCCGGGCATGCACCCCTTGTTCTTGCGCGTCATGAAGGGAATGCTTCCCAAAAACCGTCTTGGACGCGAACTGATCAAGAATCTGCACGTCTACAACGGACCGAGCCATCCCCACGAAGCTCAGAATCCCAAAGTCATCGACATTAACAAAATGAAATAATTGAAGCATGGAAACAGTAAACGCAGTTGGCCGTCGTAAAGCAGCAGTAGCCCGCGTAATCCTCAAAGAAGGAAACGGCACCATCACAATCAACAAACGCCCCCTCGAAGTCTATTTCCCGTCTTCGATTCTTCAATACATAGTAAAACAGCCTCTGACAACACTTGACGTGGCTGAAAAATATGACATTCAGGTCAACCTCGACGGTGGTGGCTACAAAGGCCAGGCAGAAGCACTCCGCCTCGGCATCGCCCGCGCCCTCGTCGAACTCAACCCCGAAGACAAAGCAGTGCTCCGCAAGCATGGTTTCATGACTCGCGACCCACGTGCCGTAGAACGCAAGAAACCGGGTCGTCCCAAAGCACGCAAACGCTTCCAGTTCTCGAAACGTTAATGTTGGCCGGCAATGCTGCTTGAATTCAAGCCTAAATATAAACGCTGTCTTGAATGAAGCGGCATAAAGCAGTCACAACATTAATAAATATAGTGTTTAGTATCTAAATCCCGTGGATGGACACGTTCCCTACCCCGAGATTGACTTATCAAAAGAACGTAAACAAACCCCAACAACAATCATGGCAAATCCAACATTTGACCAACTCCTCGAAGCAGGCTGCCATTTTGGCCACCTCAAAAGAAAATGGAATCCTGCAATGGCTCCTTACATCTTCATGGAGCGCAATGGTATCCACATCATCGACCTCTATAAGACTGCCGCAAAAGTAGAAGAAGCAGCGGCAGCTCTCAAGAGCATTGCCAAATCAGGCAAAAAAGTTCTTTTTGTAGCAACTAAAAAACAGGCTAAGCAGGTCATCGAAGACATGGCAAAATCAATCAACATGCCTTATGTCATCGAACGCTGGCCCGGTGGTATGCTCACCAACTTCCCGACTATCCGCAAAGCCGTGAAGAAGATGACCGCCATCGACAAAATGACCACTGACGGCACATTTGACAATCTGTCAAAGCGCGAACGTCTTCAGGTGTCACGTCAGCGTGCGAAACTCGAGAAAACACTCGGATCAATCGCCGACCTCAACCGTCTTCCCTCAGCGCTCTTCGTTGTTGACGTTATGAAAGAGCACATCGCAGTTGCAGAAGCCAACCGTCTCGGCATCCCCGTGTTTGCAATGGTTGACACCAACTCCGATCCCAACAACATCGACTTCGTGATCCCCGCAAACGACGACGCATCAAAGTCAATCGAAACTATCGTTGGCGCTGTAGTCGCAGCCATGGCCGAAGGTCTCGAAGAACGCAAAGCCGAGAAGGTTGACACTGTAGCCGCAGGCGCAGGCGAAGCAGCCGCACCCAAACGCGAACGCCGCCGCGTACGCAAGGCTGAAGCTGACGAAGCAGCCCCCGCAGCTGAGGAAGCAGCAGCCGAATAAATAACAAACAAATAACAAACGCTAAAACTACTATAACATTATGGCAGTAACAATGGCAGAAATCACCAAACTGCGCAACCTTACAAGCGCCGGTTTGATGGACTGCAAAAAAGCTCTCGCCGAGACCAACGGTGACATCGACGCAGCAGTCGAAATCCTCCGCAAGAAAGGTCAGGCCGTAGCAGCAAAGCGTGAAGACCGTCAGGCTTCAGAAGGCTGTGTGATCGCTCGTTCAAACGGCAATTTCGCAGCAATCCTCGCCCTCAACTGCGAGACAGACTTCGTGGCAAAGAATGCAGGCTTCGTAGCTCTCGCTGACAAGCTCATGGATCTCGCCATGGCTAATCAGTTCAAGACTGCAGACGAACTCAAAGCGTTCACTGTCGAAGGCCGCACAGTCGCAGACCTCATCACAGAGGAAAGCGGCAAAACCGGTGAAAAGACAGAAATCGGCGCATACGAAGTTGTAGAAGCTGCGACTACCGCCGCTTACAACCACTTCAACAACAAACTTGCTGCAATCGTAGGTTTCAACCTCGAAGGCGTCGATCCTCAGATCGGCCGCGAAATCTGTATGCAGATTGCATCAATGAACCCAGTTGCAGTCAGCCGCGAAGACGTTCCCCAGGCCACTATCGACCAGGAAATCGCAGTCGCAGTTGAAAAGACAAAGCAGGAACAGGTGCGCAAGGCCGTTGAGGCAGCGTTGAAGAAAGCAGGTCTCAACCCCAACCACTTCGACTCTGAAGACCACATCGAGTCAAACATCTCCAAAGGTTGGATCACAGAAGAAGAAGCAGCCAAGGGTCGTGAGATCATCAAGACAACAGCTGAAGCCAAGGCAGCCAACCTGCCCGAGCAGATGATTCAGAACATCGCCAACGGCCGTCTGAACAAGTTCTTCAAAGAATCTTGCCTCATGGAACAGGAATATGTTCAGGACAGCAAACTTACTGTCGGACAATTCCTCGACCAGACTCAGAAAGGCCTCGTTGCGGTTAACTTCAAGCGAGTAAACCTCAACCAGGACTAATCTCAGCCTAAAGTCATAACGATTAAATATCTCCAGATCGGCGGTCTCATCATGAGGCCGCCGATTTTATTATCTGCCGATTAAAGTGGCCTGTTTGTCGATTATTTTTGGGGAAAAATCAATTTGATTATACATTTGTTATCGTTGAGTACTCAGCATCATGACCACTTTATAGTAATTGATAGCTATGACCACTCACCTATAACAAACAGACAAACAAAAAAGCTATGAGAAGAAATCCACTATTAGCCGCAATTCTGGCCGTAGGTGTATCAACGCCATGGACAAGCGCAGCACAGCACAGCGACTTCGCAACCGACCAAAACACACCGTTAGAAAAGCAACATCATAAACGCAGTCCGCGTCCTAACACATTTGAACAGGTCGACAGTATACGCAATATCATGGCTCTTGACAGGAAACAATTTGAAAAATTATATTCGGCTTACGAAAAATATAACAAAGCTGTATTCGGAGCCGACAGTCCCGGGCCTGACAATGGCCAGAGGCCTCCACGTCGTGAAGGAATGGGAGGACACGGTGGCCCAGGAGGGCATGGAGGTATGGGCGGACCACGAGGCGGAGGCCAACGTGGCGGTTTTCAAGGCGGTGACTTCGACGCTCAAAAAGGTCGAGTTCCAAGACACATCGACCCGGCCAAATTAGAGGAAACGAAAGCCAAACAAGAGGAAAAACTCAGCAAGGAAGTCAAAAAACTGTTCAAAAACGAACCCGCGAAATATGACCGTTGGATGGAAATCCGCACAAGACAACTCGCAGATATGTTCAAGCCAATGGTCCATGCCAATGACCACGACATGAACGACGGCAAACAGTGATGAACTTCCCGACAGACAGCACTAATACGAATGGGAGGCACCCGGACAACATCCGGAAGCCTCCCATCTGCTAACGAAATATAGCCTTATGGTATCAGAGTGTCAAGGACAGATGCTATCTTATCGCATATTTTTTGCCATTGACGATATATATTCCGGCAGGCAAACCTGACTGCCACATCGACGGATCAACGGAGCGTTTGACAGCTATGCCCTGAAGGTTGTAGACGTCGACACAGATCGGAGTCGATACGACGTCCTTATGTCCGGTCGTAGCACTTTTCAGGACACGGTTAGTTTTTACGGCCATTACGTTGCCTTCAGCGTCGAGCACGTTGACGATTACAATCAGGTCGCCGTCGGCAAGCGATGATACGTCGACACTCGTTCCACGACGCGCGGACACAGCCCGCAGACTTGCCGCACGGGCAGCGACAGCAGCTTCATCGTCGCTCGCGCCACTGATCTCCACACCGCTCTCCTCGTGGATCACACGCCATGTGAAGCCGAAACTTGCGCCCGATGCGCCTTGCAGGTCGATGTCGAGGATGTTGTCCGCACCGAGTTCGGAGAATAGCACATAGTCTGAATCAGAATCGTCAGGCTCAAATATCAGGGTCTCTACAAAGTTGTAGGTCAGTTCATTGAATGCCTTGTCTGCAATCGTCATCTGAGACAGACCCCAAATGCCGGGCACACTGCCTTTGGGCAAGATAACCTTTATCAGATAACGTTCCCACACGGTCGGATCCCCGTCAAAGTACAAACTGCCGAAATTACGGTGATAAAACCATTCAAAATGGTCGATTCCCTGAGGATCTCTAAGTCTGTAATTACATTTGCCAAAACCCGACTTATCGTCGCGAGCATAGAACGCTATGGTCACCAAGGTCTCTCCATCAGGCGCCTCGGGATGAGTCGGCTCTGCATAGACTGTTATTCTCGCAAGATCGACTTCAGGATTGGTAGTATCGGGATCAGCAGTCTCGATATGAATAGAACTTATGGGATGGTCTAAAGAAGAATTAGAAAAAGTTATCCAAACGCTATTTCTTGCGAGATCGTCCAATAAAATATTGGAGATATAGTAATCTCCGGTCCGGAAATATTCTGTTATCGGGATATTCACGACACCCTCCCCGGTTGTTTCATCAAAATACCCATCATAGTCCTTACTATAAGTAGAACCGGGAACCTGAAGACGACACATCACACGGCTGAAACCTATGCTATCAGAGATATTAAATCTCGCCTGCAGATTTCTCGCCTTATGTCCTTCTATGATTGTATCTGTGAGTATGTAACGTAGATCTCCTTCATATTTAGGAGGGGTTACGTCTTCAAGCGGGTTATTAACGTAGAGATCGAAAACACAATCGTTTCGGCCTTCAAATCTCTGATTTCCTTGAATATCTGAAACCTTTATATCGCCAGCCGTCCAATGTCCGCGTTTGCTATACTTGCTAATATTCGAATATCCCCTAAGCCTATGGCCGGTTTGAACTCTATACCCGGCTTCATTTATCGGATACATCAGCACATCGACAAACTGCCCTCCTGTTGTCCCATCAGAACATATAAAATCAGGACTATATAGTCTTACATACGCACTTGAGGCGGCGTCATCATATCCATCCTCATGGTTCAGTTCGATCTCTACGGTAATCATCTTGTCCTCATCAGGCGCGCCTGAGCAAGTCACGTCAAGACTCTTTATCTTTCCGGGATAGTCATAATCAGGATGGAGGTTAAGGACCTCAAAGGTGAGATGATCGAGAATCTTTGATATGTAACGTGTTCCATGCATGATGCGGTTGCAGATAAACTCATATTTTTCAGGAGAACGCGACATCAGCATATCGGGATTGCGGAGATAGAACGCCACCGACTCTGCCATGTCTTCATTTGGATTTTTAGCATGTGCATAAGCACTCACAAACTCGACATCCTTAGTTGTCGACCATCCTTCAGCCGCGTTGGGATCTTCATACCAACCGCCGACCTCAATCCAATCGTTCTTTATCTCATCAGAGAAGGTGTAAGCCCACAGGAAGTGTGTTTTTTCGTGGAGGATCAGACGCAGCGTCTCGAAGTCCTGATTATTTCCACCAAATGCACTCTCCATAAACTCGATATAGCCATTATCGACAGGCCAACTGACCGCGGCTGCGGTCGGATACAGAGGATGTGGCATACCATTAACACGTCTGATAAGGTAGTTGAGATGAGGCGTAGCATGGAATCCCTCGGGAAGTTCTTCAAGCATGTTAATTATGCTAACCAACTCTGACGGGAAAAATTCCTGAAAGCGACCTGCGTCTTCATTGGTGATTCCGCGGGTGAGTTCTTCGTAATTGACACCCAAGATATGGCAGCCGAAACGCGAGGACAATATCTGATCGACGACCGCTGTGTCACGTCCAAAATCTGTCACGAAGTTTGTCAAGGCATGATGGAGACGCTTTGAGAACAGACGACCACGCACTCCGTCGAGATTGACCAAAAACGGATTGGCATAATAGAACACATCCTTAGAAATCTCCACCTCATAGCCATCGCCATGATCATTCACGACTATATCATCAACGATTGGACCATCAACGATTTTAAATGAAGCATATCGTCTCGAAGAATAGTTCACCGGCAAGGTTTTGAGAGTCTCGAGCAGGCGATAGGCATACTCCTGAGTCCATGTATATTTGTCGTCGACAAGATAAATGTGATAATTCTGTTCGAGCAATGCGGCAGAGGGGACATCGGCGGGCACTATCTTTTTGCCGAGAAATTCGATCTCTGCAGGTTTGTTGACATGGGATGTCGTGGTGTAGCCGGAGGGGCTGCCGTCCTCACGCCATGTGAATTTCCATTCGTCGGGATTGGTGCTCTGCTTGGTGACCACGAGCCTGGTCGCAACAGGAGGCAAAACAGAACCATCCTCGCGCACCTCGACGCACTGGGCTTCGAGAGTGTTGTAGCCCGGAGCTTCGGCTTTGACATAATGCTTTCCGGCGGGAACATTGCGAAATACGAAGTCGCCGTTACCACTCACTTCGATTGTTTCGAGATATGTGTACGACGCGATTGAGATTGTCGCCGATCGGGAGTCTTCGAGACCCGACAGCGTCACCTTGACATCTGCGCCTAAGGCAGCTATGACCGCTCCAAGGCTGAGAAAAAACAGATAAAGCCGTTTCATAATAGATTAGGGTATTAGTTTAAGATTGTATTTATACTTCATGCGACTCATTAGACTGGGGCAAAAATAGTCAAATAATCAGCAGAATATATAGATAACAAGACATTATGATATCAAAGCGCGAATTTCAAAACTTCTTGCGATGTACGGAGCATATACACTTTACCGGAGACAAGAGTCACCTTATGTTCATCACCCTGATATAACATCACTCCAGTTGCATCATATATAGTTATATTTTCCTTATCATCAAGATTAAGGATAGTCACAGTGTCACCATCAGAGACAAATGACACTTTTCGCGACGCACGCTTAATGTCATCAATTCCTGTAGTAATATCCGATTTCCTCAGCACGAGATCAAGATTGTTGTCACCTGTCAGGGCGGGGGTCGTATACGCATCTCCAACCACTTCCGATGTCACATCCTCTCCGTTGAAAGCAAGCGAATATAGCTCCCAGCCTTCATCGGCAGCAATTAGAATCTTTGCCCGATGTCCCTCTTGGTAAATATGGGTCAAAGAATGAGTCTCTGCCGCGCGGACTGTCAAGGTGGTCTCCGTCTCAGGAACGAACTCGATTCTGAGTATAGAGTGCCCATAGCTTCCATCGACAGCAATGACATGGTTACGGATGCGTCCGGTAACGTCATCATCTCCGATTGTGACGGAAGCAATAATGTAATCATCGTCGGGTAGAACCATAAAAGACAAATCGTCACCACTGAGTTCTACACCTGAAGACATTTCCGCACCTTTATATAATACCTTGCCACAACCCTCGATCTCAAGCGTGAGCTTATTCTTACATACTGTCACATCACATATCGCCTGCGCAATCTGCCCGAGCTTGTCTTCGGCAGTACATGTAATGGTCGCATTGCCCGGAGAGACAGCCTTGACCACTCCTTTTTCCACTATCGCAACGTCGGCATTTGATGACGACCATTTTAAAGTCGAGACCGGAAGTTCGCCAACTTTGACTTCCAGGTTTTCAGTCATTCCTGCGACGAGCAGCATGCGGTCAGCGTTCAGAGCGATATCCGGCAACGGCAGTTCATGAAGATTTAAATTTTTCCATACGTCGGCAGCAGAATATGTCTGCAATGAGCCTTGTGGCACATAATAGACAGCGCCTTCACAGAAAGTCTCGAATGGATTATGATCCAAACTTATCGGAGAGCTTGCCTGAACATACACCTCTGCAAGATGCGTGTTTGCCCAAAACGCATCTTCACCAATTTGTATAACCGACTTTGGAATAACGACCGACAAAAGCCGACTATCGCTTTGAAATGCCCGCACTCCAATACGCTTCACTGTGTCAGGAATATCGACCGATGCCAGGGAGGTGTATATGAAAGTACTGTCGGCAATTTCCTCGAGTGTGTCGGGAAGATCTACAGACGACAAATTAAAACAATATCCAAACGCGCCGACGCCGATAGTCGTGACTGAGTTAGGTATGCTAACTGATGTAAGAGCCCCGCATGACGCAAACGCACCTCGACCTATAGTCAACACCGAATTGGGGATTTCAACCATTGTTAAAGAATTGTTTGAAGAAAAGGCAAAATCGGCTATTCCAGCAACTGTATTCGGGATACTATAGCTATCATATGAACGTGGAACTCTTATAAGCACTGACTTATCGACGTTAAACAGCGCACCTCCGTCTGATGAGTAGAAACGATTACCCTGTGCTACATTTATATATTCAAGGCAATCCAAGGCCAACGTTCCGATTGACTGCACCGACTCTGGAATATTGATTATCTTCATTGATGCGCAATATTGAAAAGCGCGCTCTTCGATTACCTCAACCGTGTTTGGCACATAATACTCCTCAAGGACAGCAGGCACCCTGATCAAAGACGTCTTAGATGCATTGAAAAGCACCCCATCGACCGATGAGAAATATTCATTGTTCGGATCTACGTTTATCTCTACTAAAGAATTGCAATCATACAAAGCATTCCGTGCGATCTCAGTGACTGAGCCTGGTATATTCAGAAACTGAATGCCCGAGCTATCTTTGAAAGCTCTTTCCCCTATCCTTGTCACCCGATATGTAACCCCTTCGTAAGAGACTGTCTCAGGTATATCAACAATTTCCGAATAACCGGAGATGTAGTCATCAGCAACGGAAAAAGTTACTTCTGCCTCAGCACCAATGATATTGTAGAAGATACCATCTGCCTCAAAATCATGCGCAAGGCTTTGCGATGGCATAAGCGCAGTCATTAACAACATCAGACTGACCGAGTGCCTGACAAAAATTTTTTTAGACAAGAATTTAAACATAGTGTTTGATTATTATAAGGTTATAATTGACAATAGATAATCTGCGGCAAAAATAGTCAAATCATCAACAGATTACAAGTCTCAGGTCGGTTCAAGTTGGTTCACGGGCAATAAATTCCAATAAGGGTACTTTTTAGCCATATTATTTGATGCGTTTGTCGCGCATTTCTCCACACAGGATTTGTCAGAGTGGGAAAAAGTCGCTAACTTTGCGGCATCTACCGAAGGTTGCCCGAATGGTGGAATGGTAGACACGAGGGACTTAAAATCCCTTGGCCATTACGGCTGTGTGGGTTCGAGTCCCACTTCGGGTACAATAAGGCTGTCAATCATAAGATTACAGCCTTATTTTATAGACATATGCCACCCGGATGTGCCGTACAATCCAACGGCACATCAAAATAGAAACCGACATTATGCAATATCAATACACTCCATCAGGCACATGCAGCCGCAACATCGAATTTGAGATACTTGAAGACGGAACAATCGGCAATGTTGAGTTTGCCGGCGGCTGTCATGGCAATCTACAGGGCATATCAGCACTCGTCAAAGGAATGAAAGCAGACGAAGCTATCGCACGCCTCGAAGGCATTGACTGCCGTGGTCGCGGCACATCATGTCCCGACCAGTTTGCAAAAGCACTTCGCAAAGCCATCGAAAAATAGAGGGTCTGCGGACAGGAGCGGTTAGTGACACCCCACTTATTCAGATGCTGCATATCCCACAACCTGAGCTGAGATGTCACGGGGGATAGGCGTCTGCATGGATGGGAGTCGGTGTGTCGTGGGGACTGTCATTTGCCAAACTTCATGGCTTTGGCAACATCATCTCTGATTTCGCTCGCACGCCTGACTGAGTCAGCCGCCACAGAATCACGTTTCTCAACTCTCTGCGGCGCTGAAGGACGGCGCTTGCCATCGACTATGACCTGCGGACCGGGCAGATTATCGTGTGACACCTCCTGTGCGGGCTTTGCAGCCGCTTCGTTTTTTGCCGGAAGGCTGTCGATGGTGTCAGCTTTTGCCGGAAGGCTGTCAAGTGGTTCGGTTTTGGCCGGAATACTATCGTAATGGTTGGGCTGCGTATCCGAAACGATACCGGTGGAGTCTGAGGCTAAAGAATCTGTCTTTTTGGTCTTTTGTGCTGCAATAAAGTCATCAAGACTCACCTCTCTGACCTTTGGCACGGGCCTGGTCTCATCAGCAACGACAATCGGCTGAGCCGCCACTTCAGGCTTCTTTGTCACAGTCTTATTTCCTGTTTTATCAGACTTTGATGTCTTGCGTGACGATTTATTTCCCGTAGCTGCAAGAGTCACACCATAGACACGTCCGGACGAATGATAATGCGAGTCGTAATATTTTTCAGTCAGCTCGCTCACTATCACACCGCGCGAACTTGAGGCGTGAATTATCCTGCCATTGCCGACATACATGCCGACATGGCTGACCTTACGTCCACCGGCCGATGAGCTGAAGAACACAAGGTCGCCGGGCTGCAAGCGTTTGCGCGACACATCAAAGCAGTAGTCACGCTGGGCGGCGGAGTTACGCGGCAGCGAAAGGCCGGCCACGTCCCTGTAAACCGACATCAGCATACCCGAGCAATCAGCGCCCGACTTTGTCTCACCCCCATATTTATATGGCGTTCCAAGCCATCCACGGGCTGCTGTCACAAGTTCGGCTCCAAGTTTGGGATCCACGTTGTAATCGTCACTGTTGGCAAGTTTGGCCGGGACACGCGCCTGAGCACCTGTCCGTTCGGCATTTGCCGCCGGCCGGATGACGGTCGCCTTATGCGAACGGCAAGCGCCCAACAGCAGAGCCAAAACAGAAATCGCGACAAGTGATCGTTTCATGATAAAACAAAGTTAAGCGTTTCATCCGGATAATACAAGGGGCGATCCGACGTTAACCTTTATTTAATTACATAACACTATATTAGACAAACAAATCTTAAAGACGCCATATTTCGGTAAAATAAATTTAAAGCGACTTGACATCGTGGCATTTTAGCGTCTAAAGAATTATATTTGCATCACCAAAGCAAGTATGCTGACACTATTCATTACATGACTATTAAAAGCGTATTATGAAATCTACTCAATCTATGAAATTAATCAAGAAAATCCAATTGTCACTGTTAGCCGTCACAGCTCTTGCTGCAGTGACAGCTGCCGCTCAAATCAGCAGTGCATCGACGGACAACGAAGATAAGCAGAACACCCAGCCACAACGTGCAAGCGAACGCAACACGTCAGGTCCGGGACGTGTCATCTATCAGGATGACTTCACCAACGCGGCCGAACAGACCGTCAACGGTGTTGTCAGTGTGAAAAGTTTCGCGTCGCCCCATCAGCGTTCGATGCGCCAGCAGCGAGGCTATGCGGAGGACTACTTCAATGATCCGCTTCTCGAGTTCTTTTTCGGTTCGCCACGCCAGCAGACACCACGCCGCAACAGCGAACCGTCGCAACAAGAGCAGAAACCACGGCAGATCGGCCTCGGATCAGGAGTAATCATCAGTTCTGACGGCTATATCGTGACCAACAACCATGTTATCGAGAAAGCCGAAAAACTTGAGGTGACGCTCAACGACAACCGCAACTTCCCGGCCACGGTCATCGGAGCTGACCCCGTCACAGACCTTGCACTGATCAAGATTGACGCTCCCGACCTGCATGTCATACCGATGGGCAACTCTGAAGATCTGCGCGTCGGAGAGTGGGTGCTTGCCGTTGGCAACCCCTTCGGTTTTACCTCAACGGTCACCACCGGCATCGTGAGTGCCAAGGGCCGCAACATCTCATCGAGCACCCAAATGCCGTCGAGCGGAAACATCGAGTCGTATATACAGACTGATGCGGCCGTCAACTCAGGCAACTCGGGTGGAGCACTTGTCAATCTAAACGGCGAACTTGTCGGCATCAACGCCGCCATCTATTCCAACACCGGCACATATGCCGGATGCTCATTCGCAATCCCGACATCCATCGTCCAGAAGGTTGTCGCCGACCTCAAGAATTTCGGCACAGTCCAACGTGCCTTCCTCGGCATCGCATTCCGCGAACTCACTCCCGAGCTCATCGCAGAGAAGAACATCGAAGGCGTCAATGCCGGCATTATTGTTGAAGACGTCACAGACCGTTCGGCAGCCAAAGAGGCCGGCATCGAACCCGGAGACATCATCACCTCGATCAACTCACTGCCGACATTGTCAACCGCTCAGCTACAGGAAGCGATCACCAAGTTCAGCCCCGGCGACAAGGTCACGATCAACTATGTCCGTAATGGCAAAATCGGCCGCTGCCAAGCCACACTGCGCAACAATCAGGGCAACACCGGTCTGACACATATCGACAATGTCAGCTCACTCGGCGCCACACTCTCGGAAGTTGACGCAGACACCCTCAGAAGCCTGCGCATCTCAAGCGGAGTCTCGGTCGGCAAGCTCAGCGACGGACGCTTCAAGGATGCCGGCATGGGCGATGACTTCATCATATTGTCGATCAACCGCGCCCGCATATCAACACCAAAACAGGTAGAGTCGCTATACAATGACATACGCAGCAGCTCAGATCCTGAAAAGGTTATGTTCATCTCCGGTATCTATCCCAATGGCCGACAGGCATACTACGCTGTAAATCTCTCAGACTGAAAAAAATCTTCTCAGGCCACATCTCATAAAATTTAAACAAGCGCATGAACCATCGCGATGGTTCATGCGTTTCTTTTTTACGAAACGAACTCAAATTATAAACCCATAAAAACGTATAGATAATGAAAACCGTACATTTAGCATTAGCCGCTCTTGGCGGAATCGCAGTCGGCGCAGCTGCAGCACTTCTTCTCGCACCTGAAAAAGGCAGCAAGACACGTGAGTCAATCGTCGATTTTGTGAAATCACATTGCCCTGCAATGAAAGAATCAAAGTTACAACAACTCGCCGACCGCATCAGCGAAGAAATCAAGGAGGCAAAATTATGAACGGTTTTTTCAAATTTCTCGCCGGCGCAGTAGTCGGGGGCGTGGCAGTCGCACTCCTCACTCCGACCAGTGGCGAAAAGCTTCGCGCCACAATCCTCGAGACGCTTAAGCGCAAAGGTCTGCTCCCCGACAAAAATGTCGACGACGTAGTCGAAATGATCGCCGCTGAAATCGAAGAAAAGCAATAAACCCCACCAACGACATCGGCCGGGAAGCCAGAGGCTCAGCATAATAAGCCTGCGTGTCTTCCGGCCGATGTCTGATATACTACCCGCTCCACACTGTCTCCTCACGCAGAAAAAGAATAACATTTATCACATCATCACCCCACCCTAACGACATGGACAACTCACAGACAGGCAACTTCAAACGACTTGTAAGCATTGGCATACGCTATGTCACGCTACAACTCGACTATGCGCGCCTGACAGCCGCCGAGAAGCTGACAGTGTTGCTTTCAACCATCGCTTTTTTTGCGCTTGCCGTCATCATCGGCATGATCACCCTTGTCTTCATATCAATCGGCATAGGCCATTGGCTTGCAGTGACAATCGCGCCCTATACGGCCTATCTGTTTGTCAGCATGTTTTATCTGTTGCTGTTGGTAATCCTTGTGGTGTTCCGACGTCAGATTATCTTCAATCCCGCAGCCCGATTCATATCGCGTCTGTTTCTAAAAACGCCCGAAAACAAGCATGAAAGATAAAGAATTACCGGCCAAAACCACCGAATGGCGCGGCTATTCGCTCGACGAACTGCGCTACGAACGTGTCATCGCCCTCACCCGCATCCAGATCGAAAAGGCCAAATTTCTTGACGCCGCCGAAACGACAAAAGAAGCCATGCCTCTCATAGGTCACAGCTCTGCCATGGGGCTGTTTAAGTCGATAAGCCGATTGGAGTACTTGTTTCTGGCCATTAAGCTCTATCGCAAACTCAGCCCGATGTTCAAGAAAAAGAAATAGGCCGGACCGGGAGCATGCGACCGGCTTATTCGTACCGCTGGCTCCGCCGAAGGTACTGCCGCTCGGCAAATCAAAATTTTGATTTTGTTTTGCCCTCGCTTATTCGCCCGTTGGCTGCGCCGAAGGTACTGACGCTCGGCAAATCAAAATTTTGATTTTGTTTTGCTCTCGCTTATTCGTACCTTTGCAACAGAAAGGATAAGTTATGAACGATTACTATGAAGTGAGGCTCGACCTCAATCCCTGTTGCGAAGATGCTACAGACCTCTTGGCCGGAATGCTCGCCGATGAAGGTTATGAGAGTTTTGTTCCCGATGAAAGCGGTCTTACAGCTTATGTCAGGAAAGAACTCTTCAGCGAGACAACACTCAAAGGTGTGCTCGCAGACTTCCCGTTTGACAGCCTCGTCACCGCCAAGACCGATCTTGTCGAAGGCCGTGACTGGAATGCCGAGTGGGAAAAGAACTATTTCCAACCCATAGTCATCGGTGATCAGGTCGCAATCCACAGTTCATTTCACACAGATGTGCCGAAGGCCCGCTATGACATAGTGATAGACCCTAAAATGGCCTTTGGCACAGGCCATCACTCGACGACGTCACAGATACTGTCGTCACTGCTCGACACCTCCCTCGAAGGCAAAAGTGTCATCGACATGGGCACCGGCACCGGCATTCTCGCCATACTCGCCGCCATGCGGGGAGCGACAAGCGTCACAGCCATCGAACTCGACGGATTTGCATATGAAAACGCAGTCGAAAACGTCAAACTCAACGGTCATCCGGAAATCAGTGTCATCAACGGCGACGCATCAGCGCTCAAAGACGTTGCCCCTGCAGACATTTTCATCGCCAATATCAACCGAAATGTCATACTTGAAGATCTCAAGTATTATGCTCCGGTCCTAAAGTCCGGAGGCATAATGTTGCTCAGCGGCTTCTATGAAGGCGCTGACTGCGAGATGATCCTCAACGAAGCCTCCCAACACGGCCTCAGCTTCTCATCCGAGACAAGCGACAACCGCTGGGCTTGCCTGCGGCTTGTCAAGTCCTGATTACTCAACCACTCTTCAAAACAGCGTCCAATTCTTCTCATGGCAGCTCAAAATGAAAGCCCGAACCGTCCGTCGCGACGTTCTAAAAAAATAGTAAAATGGCTGTGGATATGCTTCGCAGCTTTTGTGGTATTCTGCACCATTTTTTTCATCATGGCCTATAACGGCATGGTAGGCTATATGCCGGCCATCGAAGAGCTTAAAAATCCGCAGGACAAATTTGCCTCGGTGGTTTACTCTTCTGACGGTGCGGAACTCGGCCGTTACTTCCGCAACACCGGCAACCGTGTCTATGCCGACTTCGACGAAATATCTCCGGCTGTTGTAGATGCGCTGATAGCGACAGAAGACTCACGATTTGAAGATCACTCCGGCATCGACCTGAGAGCACTCAGCCGCGTGGCGGTCAAGACACTGCTGATGGGCAAACGCAATGCCGGCGGTGGCTCGACCATCACGCAACAGCTTGCCAAACAGCTTTATACACCGCCCTCCGACGGTTTGCTGTCGCGCGCCCTGCAGAAACCCATCGAATGGATGATAGCCATCAAACTCGAGCGTTTCTACTCAAAAGAAGAGATACTCAAGATGTATCTCAACCAATTTGACTTTCTATATAATGCCGTCGGCATCAAATCGGCCGCCAAAGTATATTTCAACAAAGACGCTTCGGATCTGAATGTCCAGGAAGCCGCCATGCTTATAGGCATGGTCAAAAATCCATCATATTTCAATCCCGTCCGTCACCCCGAACGCACACTCGCCCGACGCAACGTAGTGCTCGAACAGATGCGCAAGGCAGACATGCTCACCGAAGCCGAATATCAAGCTCTTGCTGCCACACCACTCGGACTCGACTTCCACAGGGTGGACCATAAGGAAGGTCTTGCGCCATACTTCCGCGAAGAGCTTCGCCGCTACCTGACGGCCAAGAAACCATCGCCTGCGGCATATGCAAGCTGGGAACACCAGAAATTTGTCGATGACTCGATCGCATGGGCCAATAACCCGCTCTATGGCTGGGTTGAAAAGAATCCCAAAGCCGACGGCACGAAATATGACATTTATAACGATGGTCTCAAGATATACACCACCATCGACTCACGAATGCAGACTTATGCCGAACAAGCCGTCAACGAACATATGAGGTGGCTTCAGGAACAGTTCTTCAAAGAGAAGCGCAACTCACCGACAGGGCCATACACCTCAAATCCCGGTGAATTGACTTCAGACCTGCGTAAGAAACTGATTGAAAACGCCATCCGCCAAAGCGAGCGTCACCGTGTCGGTCGTGTCGCCGGACTTTCTGAAGCCGAAATCCGCAGCCAGTTTGAGAAGCCGGTAGAAATGAGCGTGTTCAGCTACAATGGCACCATCGATACGATCATGACTCCTCTCGACTCGCTACTCTACACCAAGAGCTATCTCCGGACAGGCTTCATGTCGATGGATCCACGCACGGGCTATGTAAAAGCCTATGTCGGAGGTCCCGATTTCCGCTTCTTCCAGTATGACATGGTTTCGACCGGGCGCCGCCAGGTAGGCTCGACCGTCAAACCCTTCCTCTATACCTACGCAATGGAGTCTGACTTCACCCCATGCGACGAGATGCTCAACGACCAGCCGACATTCACCGATGAGAGCGGTCGTCCGTGGTCGCCCCGCAACACGGGAAAATCGCGTATAGGCGAAATGGTCGACCTGAGATGGGCGCTGACCAACTCAAACAACTGGATTTCGGCCCGTCTGATGGCCCAGCTAAGCCCGTCAGAGCTTGTAAAACGCATGCACAGCTACGGCATCACCAATGAATTGCCGGCCGTGATGTCGCTCTGCCTGGGTCCGTGCGAAGTGTCGGTTAAAGAAATGGTCACTGCCTACAGCGCCTTTGCCAACAAGGGCATGCGCGCCGACCCCATGTTTGTCACAGCGATCGCCGACTCCAACGGCAACATCATATCAGACTTCTCGCCAACCCAGACAGAAGTGATCACCGAAAAAGGATATTACAAAATCCTGTCGATGCTCCTCAATGTTGTCGATGGAGGCACCGGTAACCGTCTACGCCGAGCTCCCTACAACCTCACGGCTCAGATCGGCGGCAAGACCGGAACCACCAACTCCAACTCCGACGGCTGGTTTATGGGCTTCACGCCTGACCTTGTCTCTGGTGTGTGGGTAGGCGGTGAAGAACGCTACATCCACTTCAACAGCAATGCCAACGGACAGGGTGCGGCTATGGCACTCCCGATTTTCGGCAAATATATGTCGAAGATCTATGCAGACCCCAAACTACCATACACACAGTCATCACGCTTTGAATTTCCGGAAGGCATCAACCTGTGTGACGGCGGAATATATGTCGACGAAGAGCCGGAGAGCGTTGAAGAGGCTATTTCGGGAGCATTTGACTGACAAATATATAAGTTAGCGAACCATGAAACAGGCATACAAGTCATATCTTGAGGAAATATCAACCTTTGTCGCGACAGACCGCATTTATACAGACGAGCTACGCCTGCTTGCATGGGGTACAGACGCCGGCTTCTACCGACTCACCCCGCAGATAGTCATCAGGTCGAAAGATGAGAACGAAGTGAGCCGCTTACTTGCCGCCGCATCGCGCCATAATCTTCCGGTGACATTCCGCGCCGCCGGAACCAGTCTGTCGGGGCAGGCTATCACCGACTCAATCCTCATCGTGGCCGGAAAGAGCTGGGAACAGGTCAGCATCAGTCCCGACGGCAAACGTGCCACATTCGGTCCCGGAGTCATCGGCATGAGAGCCAACGAGCTGCTGAAACCCTATGGACGCACGTTCGGTCCGGATCCAGCCTCAAAGAAATCGGCCATGGTCGGTGGCATCGTGATGAACAATGCCTCGGGCATGAGCTGCGGAGTGCATGCCAACAGCGACCGTGTGCTCGCCGACATACGCATCGTGCTCGCCGACGGCACAGTGCTCGACACCTCAGACAGCAAATCGCGTATTGCATTCGGCGCTTCACATAAAAAACTCATCTCCGAAATCGAAGCCATACGCGATGACATCCGCAACGACAAACAACTGTCGGAACGGATCGCTTACAAATATTCGATCAAAAACGTCACAGGCCTTAACCTCAGGCCATTTATGGCATATGATGATCCGATCGACATCATAGCCCACTGTATGGTCGGCAGCGAAGGCACATTGGCGTTTATGAGTTCGGTCACAGTCAACACGTCACATCTCTATCCATGCACCGCCTCGGCGATGCTCTACTTCGACGACCTGGCCGAGGCATGCCGCGCAGTTGTCGCCATGCGAAAAAGCGGAAGCGTCTACAGCTGCGAACTTCTCGACAGCAAATCACTCGCATCGGTCAACGACACCACAGGCGAAAATCTGACAGCCCTGCTCGTAGAAGTGGCAGCAGACAACGAAACCGACCTCAACAAAAAAACGACACAGACACTCGACTGCCTGAGTCAGTTCAGACTATTCAAACCGGCGGCATTTTCTTCAGACCCTGAGACAACAAGCCAATGGTGGAACATACGTTCGGGAGTGTTTCCTGCCGTAGGAGGCACACGTCCAGCCGGCACTACCGCTCTCATCGAAGACATCGCCTTCCATATCGACGATCTGCCCGAGGCCACAGCAGCACTCGCCAAACTGCTCAAAGACTGCGGTTATGACGACGCCTGCATCTATGGCCACGCCCTCGAGGGCAACTATCATTTTGTGATCGCCCAGGCATTTAAAACAGACGCCGACATACAACGCTACCGCCATCTGATGGATGAGATCGAACATCTTGTCGTCGACCGCTTTGACGGCTCACTGAAGGCCGAGCACGGCACAGGACGCAATATGGCACCCTTCGTCCGCAAAGAATGGGACGACAAGGCATGGGAGATGATGAAGCGCATCAAGCGAGCATTCGACCCGCAGGGCATACTTAATCCCGGTGTGATTTTCAATGATGATCCCGAATGCTTCATCAAGCATCTGAAGCCTCTGCCTCTGACAGATCCTCACGTCGACCGCTGTATCGAATGTGGCTTCTGCGAAGTGAACTGCGTCAGTTGCGGCCTGACTTTGTCTGCGCGTCAACGCATCGTGGTCAGAAGAGAAATCAGCCGGCTGCAGCAAAGCGGTGAAGATCCACAACGACTCGCGTCATTGATAAAAGGCTACCGATACCTCGGAGATGAAACCTGCGCAGGCGACGGATTGTGCAGCACATCATGTCCGATGAAAATCAACACTGCCGACCTCACCCATGACATACGCCGGCAGAACATGAAGCCCGGATCGGCAGCATACCGCGCCGGGAACTGGTGCTCGCGACATCTCGGCGGCATCGAAAGCGGCTTGAGGCTGATGTTAGGAGCGGCCGCCATCACCCGCGATGTCATAGGCGACAATGCCGTAAACACCATAGGCCGGGCACTACACAAAACAGGTCTTCCGCTTTGGACTTCCGCTCTGCCCTCTCCCTATCGCTTCAGTCCGGTGGAAAGTATGCCGGCAGAGCGCAAAGTGGTCTATTTCCCGTCTTGCATCAACCGCACGATGGGAGTGACGCCCGAAAAAGGAGTCAAATCAAGCCCTCTCGTGGAAGTGATGACATCACTTTGCCAAAAGGCAGGATTTGAAGTCATATTTCCGGAAAATATGGACGGGCTATGCTGCGGCATGATATGGGAAAGCAAGGGTATGCCCGACATCGCAGACCGGAAAACCGCCGAACTCGAGTCAGCGCTGCTTAAGGCCTCAGACAACGGCCGCTATCCGGTGCTCTGTGACCAAAGTCCCTGTCTCCACCGCATGCGTCAACACATAAAAGCGCTGAAACTCCACGAACCGGCCGAGTTTATCCTCGACTATCTGTCGCCTCATCTCGACTTTAAGCGCGAAGATATCTCAATTGCCGTGCACATCACCTGCTCCTCCCGCCTGATGGGTATCGCTGACAAAATAGTCAAACTGGCTTCGATGTGCGCGACATCAGTCACCGTTCCGGCCGAAACAGGCTGTTGTGGATTTGCCGGAGATAAAGGCTTCACGCGTCCTGAGCTCAACAGTTGGGGTCTCCGCAAACTGCGCCCGGCTCTCGAAGCCGCCCATGTCACGGAAGGCTATTCAAATTCGCGCACATGCGAGATCGGTCTGACAACAAACAGTGGCATTCATTATAAATCGATAGCATATCTCGTCGACCGATGCACAGAATCTAAATCCAAATAACAAACTAATATCAAACTCATCAAGACCTTCAATCACATGACCGACCACACAGCAAAAAGCTCCCGGCGTCTGCTCGCCCTCGATGTGATGCGCGGCATCACTATCGCCGGTATGATTTTAGTCAACAACCCCGGAGGATGGGACGCCATCTATCCCCCACTGATGCACGCGGAATGGAACGGACTGACACCGACCGACCTTGTGTTCCCGTTCTTTATGTTCATAATGGGTATATCATCCTATCTGTCGCTGCGCAAATTCAATTTTGAGCTATCGGCGCGCGTAGTGACCAAAATCGTGAAACGAACCGTCCTGATATTCCTTGTCGGCATGTTCCTGACATGGTTGTCGATGTTTCTCCGCGGAGTCTACAGCGGCGCAGGGATGCTTGAATCAATGCTGACCTTCGATCACATACGCATACTCGGAGTGCTTCCACGACTGGCCTTATGCTACGGTGTTGGATCGCTTCTGGGCATAATGATGAGCCGTAAAGCTCTTAAATGGACGGTTGCCATGATGCTTGTTGTCTATGCCGTCATCCTTGTGCTGGGCCACGGATTTGAGTTTGCCGAGCATAACGTCATAGCCATAGTCGACCGCGCCGTCCTCGGTGAGGCTCATATGTATGCCGACTACGTCGACGGTGTCACCCTGAAATTTGATCCGGAAGGCTTCCTCAGCACACTGCCCTCAATAGCCCATATGCTCATAGGTTTTCTCTGCGGAGGCATCATTGTCGGTACAAAAGACAACGACCGCCGCATCTGCAAACTCTTTATTGTCGGAACAATCCTGACTTTCGCCGGCTTCCTGCTGAGCTATGGTCTGCCTATCAACAAAAAAGTATGGTCACCGACATTCGTGCTCACGACATGTGGTCTTGCCTCAAGCCTGCTTGCATTACTGATCTGGATCATCGACATCCGTGGCTATCGCCGCTGGGGACGTTTCTTCGAAGTCTTCGGTGTAAACCCGCTTTTCCTCTACTGCCTCAGCGCTGTCCTTGCGATAATCGTAGGTCTCACCAAATTTCCATGGACCGAAGCCGAAAACGGTGTCATATCAATCAAGACATTTATCTATCAAGTCTGCCTGCTGCCGGTATGCGGAGGTGATCAGGCAATGGCATCGGCCGGCTTTGCCATACTGTTTGTGCTGCTCAACTGGTGTGTCGGCTACTACCTGTATAAAAAGAAAATCTATATCAAACTATGATCCTGATCGCAGACTGCGGAAGCACCAAGACCGACTGGTGTCTTTGTGAAAAAGGAGAAGTCAAAGCTAGAGTGTTCACAAGCGGCATGAACGCCGTGATGCTCACCGAGGAGGAAATGAGACAACGCATAGCCACCGAGCTGCTGCCGCAGCTTGAAGGCTACAGCCCTGACGCCGTCTTCTTTTATGGTGCAGGATGCCTGGCTCCCGAAATATGCGGCAACGTGGCCCGCGCCCTCGGTGACAACTTGTCCTCAGCCGTCACCATCGATGTCCACAGCGACCTTCTCGCATCGGCCAGAGCCTTGTGCGGACATCAGCCCGGCATAGCCTGTATCATGGGTACAGGTTCAAATTCATGCTACTATGACGGCAAGACTATATGCGACAACGTCTCGCCTCTCGGCTACATACTCGGAGATGAAGGTTCCGGTGCTGTGCTTGGCAAACTGCTCGTCGGCGATGTGCTCAAACGCCAATTGCCCGAAGCCTTGTGTGAGAAATTCCTCAGGCAGTATGAACTCGACCGCCTCACCATCATCACGCGTGTCTACAAAGAGCCTGCCGCCAACCGTTTTCTGGCGTCGGTGTCTCCATTTCTGCTCGAAAACATCAACGAACCGTCAATACGAGCCATTGTAATGTCATCTTTCACTGCATTTTTCATGCGCAACGTCATGAATTATGCCGAAGCGAAAACTCTGCCGGTGAGTTTTGTAGGCTCCATCGCCTGGCATTACCGTGAAATCCTGACAGAGGCCGCAGAAGCATGCGGCCTTAAAACAGGCATCATCCTAAAAAGCCCCATGGACGGGCTTGTGGCCTTCCACACAGAAGCCGGAGCGGGATGTTAACGGCATTATGAAGCCTGTTATCAACTCAACAAAGGTATAATTATATGACCACCCTCTGTCAGACACTTCAAAGAGCAAGTGTCAGACAGAGGGTGACACATTGTGTAGATCAAAGCATTAGATATATTTTTTACACGTAGTATCGCAAAAAACTTATCTGACTGCAATCTTTATTGTTTTGCCACCCTGACGTATCAGATATAGACCGACCTGAAGTCCTGATATATCTGAGCCTATTTTAACTCCGGACAATGTATAGACATCGTATGGCGAGGAGTAATCGATTTTATCGCCGGCATAATCCGTAGTCAGTTCCCCTATGCCGGATGAAAGAGGTGCAATTTTGCTGAAACGCCCCCAAAGCGAAGAAGTCCGATAAGTCTCAATTGATCCGTCAGGCACATAAAGAGTCGCATTATCGAGAACTTCGGCCGGGATTATATCATCTTCTTCATATGAATAATAAGCCGTCGGAGGAACCGGATTGAGAACCTTTATTGTTGTCAACGAGGAGCATCCTGACATGCAATAATCTCTAAAACCACTGATGCTTTTGCCGAATGTTATCGATTTAAGAGCGGTGCAATTGTTGAACGTTCCACTGTATATCCCCATAACATTGTCAGGTATGACTATTGTCTCGAGGGCCGTACATCCTGAAAACGCATCGTCCCAAATTGTCCAAAGTGAATTGGGTAGATTGACAGTCTTAAGTTTTCCGCTACAGCAGAATGCATAACCAGAAATCCTTTCAGTTCCTTCAGGAACGCTATATTCCGACAGACCCGGAGGACAAGCCACAAGATTATCTAACGAGAATAAAGCAACTCCATCGGTTGAGAATTTAGCGTTATCGGGGTCTAATTGAAATTTTGTGAGATTGTTGCAATTAGCAAAAGCGGCAGGATTTAAGCTCTTGAAATTTTTGCCAATCCTCACCACCTGCAGATTCTGGCAATCCTCAAACTGACCGCTTCCTGATACGTAATCGTCAGTAAAGCCATACAGGTCTTCAGTATCAAGACTTTCAAGCCCTGATGCGGCAAATGCCCGGTTTCCTATCGCCTGAATTGTATACGGCAGATAAATCTGTCTGAGGTTTTCGCATTTCTCGAACGCGTAATCGCCTATATATTTTACATCCGGCGGAATGACAACGTTCTTGACAGTTGATGGATAAGCGGCTTCAAGTCTGCTGTATGATTTGTTTATTATCAATCCGTCTTTCAATTGATAACTCGCATCTGTAATATAGAGGTTGCTCAAACTTTTACATCCAACGAAAGGATTGCCATAGAATGACACCTGATTGCCGGAGATTGTCACATCAGTGAGATTCTCGCAATCCTCAAATACTTTGGCTGACAAATCAATTCTGTTGGCACGCAGCTCGGCCGACGACAAAGCCGTACATCCTTTAAACGCAGAATAGCAGAGATCGACAGATGAGTTTCCATTGACACTTAGTGTTTTCATATTGTAGCAGTCCGTAAAAGCATCTTCGCCGATTCGGGTCACCGATTTAGGTACAGTCAGCTCACCAAGTGCATTACATCCCAAGAACATTGAGTCAGGCACTTCGGGTACATTAGGCAAGGTGATACTCCTGAGATTTATAAATCCCTGGAAATTACCTTCAATTCTCAAACTTGCCGCAAGTTCAATCAAAGAGATAGTCCGCTTTGACAATGGCACAATACGCCCCGGTTTAGTGAAAAGTGTAATAATTCTGCACTTTCTGGTCGAACCATGTCCCGGAGTCGGCCAATTATCGCCCACGCCTTTCATATTCACGTCAGGCTTTGGCTGTAACTCATCGGGAATTATGAGATCCATCTCTTCAGGTATCCTTAACTCGCTTACGTCATCAGTCCAACCGATGACATTGGCTTCGCCTGTCATCTCATTGTTCTCATCCAGAATCAGCTCATAATAGATGCCATCCTGCAGTATGACATTTACAGGCAAATCAGCACCGGTCTGCGAGAAACTTACATGAAAACTTAACAACAAAAAAGCGATCAGCAACGTCAGATGTCGTTTCATAGATATTAATATGCAGCCTCGGTCATCCTCTCGTCGGCAATTAAGCGGTTATAAAACGAAAGCGTAGGAATCTGTATCTGTCACCCTCCTACTCTCTGAGGCTTCTCGCATTGGCCTGTCTATGTAGG
>CAXHOY010000024.1:0-49676 GCA_964018265.1 uncultured Muribaculaceae bacterium | reverse complement strand
GGGGTGTAGCACAGTTGGCAGCGCGCCACGTTCGGGACGTGGAGGTCGGAAGTTCGAGTCTTCTCACCCCGACATTCTTACAAAAGGTTGTAATTTAATAAATTACAACCTTTTGTCATGTTTATCAGAATGCAATATTAACAGCAAAAAGCCAAATCAATAAATCGACACGCAATCATTTTTTTGTAATTCAGCGTTTTATTGTTATATTTGCACGAGAACGACGGAACAACATGAAAATAATCGAATTAAACCTTCATAAGATTATAGAAATATGCAATCGTTTTCACGTACGGAAGCTATGGGTATTCGGTTCCATTCTGACGCCACGTTTTAACGACAATAGCGATGTCGATCTGTGCGTCGATTTTGACTGGGATAAAATCCCCCTGCTCGATTCTGCAAATAATTTTTTCGAGTTTCAAGAGGCTCTTGAAACACTTCTTCAACGCAAGATAGACATTACTGATGACAGCGCTGTACGCAACCCCTATTTTCGCGAGGAATTAAACGAAACACGTCAATTAATCTATGGATAGAAAAATTCTAAAATCGCTATTCGACATTCTTCAATGCATTGATGAGATTGAATCATATTTTGAGTCAGTTCCTCGGCGATTTGAATACTACCGCGAAAATGCGCTACTCAGGAGCGCCATACACATGAATATATCCATAATTGGTGAAGCTACTAATCGAATCCTAAAAATTGACCCCAAGATTAAGATTTCCAATGCAAAACAAATAGTTGGAACTCGAAATTATCTGATTCATGGTTACGACAGTTTAAGATTGGAAATGATATGGGCTATAGTCATTAACGATTTGCCCAAGCTCAAACAAGAAGTTACCACTCTATTGAACCTGACGGAAACGGGGCAAATACGACAAATTAGAAACAATAATACTACAGAGCAACAGCCCGGTAAATGATCCTAAGTGAGGTTCATATTCTTCTCACCCCTAAAATTTTCAGCAAATGGATTTAGCAAAATAAGCTAATACCACTTGTCAGATTTAACAGAAAAAGAACGCTATTTTTTACAAGCGCACTATAAGGCAAGAGGCTGCGCCAATTTTGACACAGCCCCCCTTGCCGATTGTTTCCAGGCCCGCGATCAGCGGCCAGTATGATTGAATTTCGATGACTCGATGTCAATCTGCTTTTCCATCTTGATACGTGTAGGCGTGGGATATTCGAGTTGATTGAGTTCGTCGATTGCAAACTTGATGTCGCTGAGCAGCTGGTCGGCCATGTCGCGGCTGAAGCCATGCTTCACGACAACTCTCATCACCACTACTTCCTTGATATCGTCAGGCATTGTGTAGGCCGGCACCATCCAACCTTTCTGCGCCAGCTTGTCCTGAAGGTCAAAAAGTGTCCACTTATAGTCTTTTTGCTTCTCGGGTTTGATGAGCCATGCAAACAAAGGATTAGGACAAGTGCGGTCGAAAGTGACGAAAGGCTCTATGCGTCCGATTTCTTCATGGAGATATTGAGCGACAGCCAAGGTATTGAACTGCACCTCCTTGTAGCCCTGGAAGCCGAGACGGATAAACTGGTAATACTGACCGAGAATCTGAGCTGCAGGACGAGAGAAATTCAAACCGACCTGTCTGATTTCGGCGCCAAGATAATTGACACTGAACGACATAACATCGGGGAGATACTTCTTGTCACGCCAAACGACCCAGCCCAGGCCGGGATAAACGAGGCCATATTTATGACCCGATACGGAAATCGAATATACCCATTTCAAACGGAAGTCCCATTTCTTTTCAGGTTCGAGGAATGGCAGTATAAATCCTCCCGAGGCGGCATCGATATGGATCGGGATGTCATAGCCGGTCCTGGCGTTGTATTCATCAAGCGCCGCATCGAGCGCCTCCACATCATCGTTGAGGCCGGTCCAGGTCACACCCTGTATAGGCACGATGCAGATCGTGTTTTCGTCACAAAGTTTGAGTGCCTCAGCCGGATCAAGAGTGGTTTTCTGTAATGAGACCGGCACGGTACGCATCTCGATCTGCCACAGCTGCGCAAACTTCTCCCAGCACACCTGATAGGCTGTCGAGATCACAAAGTTAGGTTTGTCGAAAGGCTTGCCTTGAGCCTTTCTCTTCTCACGCCAGCGTATCCACGCGGCAATGCCACCGAGCATACATGCCTCTGACGAGCCGATAGCCAGGGCGCCGGTCTTCCACTGCTCCTTCTCGGGCGTATGCCACAGGTTGGCCACGATGTTGATACACTTGGCATTCATCACCGCCACACGCGGATATTCAGTCTCATCGATATAGTTTATGTTGATAGCCTCGTTCATCAGACGTGTGGCATACTCGTCCATCCAAGTCGTGACAAACGTCGCCATATTGAGCCGGGGCTGGGTCTGGGCATAAGTTTCGTCCTTCACCATTTGATATGCGGTCTCGGGTGTAGTAGGTCCTTCAGGTATAAACTGGTCGGGAGCGGGCTGGAGCATGGCATTTGAACCAAAGACATCCGTCTTGGCATCACCTTTGCGGAAATAAGGGTCGGTAGACATAATAATTTGTTTTTATAAGTATGATATAATATGTTGATAATCCGTTTTTTCAATATGTCAATTCATGAGCAGGACAAGCACCACGCCCCATAGTATCAGCAGAGTGTTGCCGATGGCATAAGTCACCGTATAACCCATGGCCGGCAGAGAACTGCCGAGAGCATCCTGAATCGCTCCGAGCGACGCCGTTGTCGTGCGGCTGCCCGCGCAACAGCCAAGATTGATGGCCGCCGGAAACTTGAAGAATTTCTTACCGATCAGGACACCGAGTATCAGAGGAACCGACGTGCAGATTATGCCCATGACAAAAAGCATGATGCCTACTTCCTTGAGGCCGCTCACAAACGACGGACCCGATGATATGCCGATGACCGCGATAAACATGTTAAGTCCGAGGTTGTCCATAAGCCAGACAGATGCCGACGGTATGCGTCCGAATGTGGGATGCTTCGAACGAAGCCAACCGAAGAACAGACCCGCGATCAAAGCTCCGCCGCTGGTGCTGAGGCTGACCGGCACACTGCCGAAATGGATTGTAAGCGCACCGATTATGCCACCGATAAAGATGCCGAAACCAACGAGAATAAGATCTGATTTATCTGACAGTTTATCGGCATATCCGAGTTCAGACGATGCAGCCGCAACCTCACGTTCGAGACCCACTATGGTCATTATATCGCCTCTCTGGATCTTGACATTGGCAAGCACGGGGATTGATGTGCCGCCTCGCAATATGCTCTTGATCGATATGCCATACATCGACTTCATGCCGCGGATCTGAGCGACTGTCTTTCCGGCCACGCCTTTGCGCGACACGGTCACCTTGATTTGTTCGGCAGGGAAATTCAACAACTCGGCATCGTTGACCTCATGGCCGATCCATTGCTCGTCGCCGACGATAAACTCCCGGCGTCCGCTCAACACAATCTCATCTCCGACCGCCACCTTCATGTCAGGCGTCGGATCCTGCACATTGCCCGCGCTGCGCACTCGCTCGACAAACAACCTGCGGCCCTGGCCCGCGAGATAAGCCTCGATTTCAGTGACTGTCTTGGGCGTGGCAAAAAAATCAGCCTCCACCTTATATGCTCTGAAAGCGACAGGTCTGAGAGCATTGACGAGGTTAGGATCTGACAGCTCGCCGCTTTTGTTCATCTCCTTTTCGAGTTCGGCGGTCTCCTGACGCACCTTCTTGATGCCGCCAAGCAACGCCGGCCCGAGATTGGCGAGAATATAAGCCGAGCCGATCGTTCCGAAGACATAAGTAACGGCATAACAGACCGGCATTATTTCAGCCCAGCTCTTTTTAGTAGCCTCATCGACACCAAGCGTCTGCATAGTGTCGGCTCCGACCCCGAGAATGGCCGACATTGTCTGCGCTCCCGCCAGCAAACCGACAGCTTCGCCGGTGTTATAGCCCATCATCTCCGCCACCGCCCATGTGGTTACAAGACAGAGCACACAGATGACAACTGCAAAAAGCACCTGCTTGAGTCCGTCGCCACGCAATGACTGAAAAAACTGAGGACCTACGCTGTAGCCGATCGAAAACAGGAAGAGCAAAAAGAACGCATCCTTTATCGGCCCGGGAATCGAGATGTCGAGCTGACCAATCAACACACCGACAAGCAACACTGACGTAACATTGCCGAGTGAAAATGTCTTATACTTAAGCTGTCCGATTAAAAAACCGAGACCAAGTGTGAGGAATATTGCCAGCGAGGGATTGTCGCGAAGGACACTTACGAACCAATGCATAATATAACTTTTGACGGTGCATTAATATTGTTTATCATTCTTATAACATGCCGCCGTGACTATTGTTCACCCCTCTGCATTTATGCCGTAAAAAAGCATCACCCCGACATAGCCGGGGTGATGTATGTAGACAAATCAGTATTTAGGATACCTGTGGTCAGGCAATTACTCCATCAGCTTGCGGTAGCGGCGGCGTGTAGGCTCCTTGCCGTCGTTGTGGGCGCGTTTGAAGTCTTCATAATCCGAATACGAACCTTCATAATAGACGACCTTCCCATCGCCCTCAAACGACAGGATATGAGTGCAGATGCGATCGAGAAACCAACGGTCGTGACTGACAACGACCGCACACCCCGCGAAATCATCAAGACCTTCCTCGAGTGCTCGAAGTGTGTTGACATCGATATCGTTGGTCGGTTCGTCAAGCAGGAGCACATTGCCTTCTTCCTTGAGCGCCATCGCGAGATGGAGACGGTTGCGTTCGCCACCCGACAGCACGGCAATTTTCTTTTCCTGATCGGCACCGGTGAAATTAAATTTCGACAGATAGGCACGAGCGTTGACATCACGGCCTCCCATACGGAAACTTTCGACGCCCTGAGAGATAACCTCATAGACAGTTTTATCGGGCAATAGGTCATGGTGGGTCTGATCGACATATGCCACTTTCACAGTTTCGCCGACGTCAAACGAACCCGCATCAGGAGTCTCCTGCCCCATGATAAGTCTGAACAGTGTTGTCTTGCCGGCTCCGTTAGGACCGATGACCCCGACAATACCGGCCGGGGGCAACGTAAAATCAAGATCCTTGAACAACTGCTTCTTGCCAAAGGCCTTTGCAAGTCCCTTGGCCTCTATCACCTTGTTGCCAAGACGCGGACCATTGGGGATAAATATTTCAAGACGTTCCTCTTTCTGCTTCTGGTCTTCATTTAACAGACGGTCATAGCTCGACAGACGCGCCTTGCCCTTGGCCTGACGTGCTTTCGGCGCCATGCGCACCCACTCCAACTCACGTTCGAGTGTCTTGCGACGTTTCGACGCCTGTTTTTCCTCGAGAGCCATACGTTTGGTTTTCTGGTCGAGCCACGACGAATAGTTGCCTTTCCAGGGTATGCCCTCACCACGGTCAAGTTCGAGTATCCATCCTGCGACATGGTCGAGAAAATATCGGTCGTGTGTGATGGCTATAACAGTGCCGGGATATTGTTGCAGATGCTGTTCGAGCCAGTCGATTGACTCGGCATCGAGGTGGTTGGTCGGCTCGTCGAGCAGCAGAATGTCAGGTTGCTGAAGCAGAAGACGACACAGAGCCACCCGGCGACGTTCGCCTCCCGAAAGAGTCGTAACTGGCTGGTCATCGGGCGGACACTGCAGGGCGTCCATCGCACGTTCGAGTTTGGAATCTATATTCCACGCGTCGGCTGCGTCGAGTTTGTCCTGCAATTCGGCCTGACGGGCAATGAGCGCATCCATTTTGTCAGGATCTTCAAGCACATCGGGGTCTGCGAAACTCTCGTTGACCTTGTCAAATTCGGCGAGAAGATCCATTATCGGCTGCACACCTTCGCGCACGACCTCGATCACCGTCTTGGTCGGGTCGAGCTGAGGATCCTGTTCGAGATAGCCGACCGAATATCCGGGAGAGAAAACGACCTCGCCCTGATAATTCTTATCTATGCCTGCAATGATTTTCAGCAGTGAAGATTTTCCCGATCCGTTAAGACCTATAATGCCAATCTTGGCTCCATAGAAAAATGATAGGTAGATGTTTTTAAGAACTTGTTTCTGCGGCGGATAGATTTTGGAGACTCCCACCATCGAAAAGATTACTTTTTTATCGTCTGCCATGGTTATATTTTTTTAAATTCCCTATGAGAGAATGTGATTATCGTTTGCGCGGTGCATATTTTGCCGGATAGTTGCAACGTGTGCGGCCGGTCACAATATTATTAAGTTTCGCCTTTATGAGCTGCTTGCGGATAGGAGAGATCTGGTCTATATACAATTTGCCCTCGAGATGGTCACACTCATGCTGGACTATGCGTGCGAGAAAACCCGAGATTTCGCGTTCATGCTCGTCAAAGTTTTCATCAAGCCAACGCAGACGTATATGCTCCACACGGCCGACGTTCTCCGACAAGCCCGGCAGACTCAGACAGCCCTCGGCACGACTTATGCGGTCGCCGTCGAGTATTTCTATTTCAGGATTAATCAGAGTCATGCGGCTGTCGGCACACTCGGGAAAGTCTTCCGCGAGAGGCGAACCGTCAATGACCACAAGGCGGATATTACGTCCGATCTGAGGAGCAGCCAGGCCAACGCCTTCACTTTCATACATGCATGAATACATGTCATCGATCAGCTTTGCCAGATCCGGATATGTGGCATCTATAGGCTCAGAGATGCGTCTGAGCACCGGATGGCCGTAGAGATAAACAGGTAATTTCATATATCGTGATTGTTTGATTGTTCGTTCTGAAACTCAACATAGGCTCGGCTCTGCAGGAAATCATTGAGGATGATAGTAGCCGATATTTCATCGACTATAGCCTTATCCCGGCGGTCCATTTTTTTCATGCCGCCGTCGAGCATTGCCTTATGGGCGAGCACCGACGTGAAGCGCTCATCATAAAATATGACCTTGACAGGAGCGATATCCTTGCGCAGACGGTTGATTACCGGAGTCAGATACTTCACTGATTCCGAAGCCTCACCTCTCATCGTCGTAGGATAGCCCACGATGACTGCGTCGACTTTTTCAGCTGCGACATATCGCCTGACATAGTCTATGAGCTCGCCTGTCGCAACCGTGGTCAATCCGTTGGCGACGATGCGCAAAGAGTCGGTCACTGCTATTCCACAGCGACGACGTCCGAAATCTATTGACATCAGCCTACCCATGTTTTATGATTGCAAAGTTACCAAATTACAGACTTCTATGAAAAATTATTACACATTTTTGACTTATCGCGGCTGGCTTTTGCACGTTTTTTTTGATTTTCAAACGGATTTTATTAGATTTGCGTTATCATTTTTCATCAATATGAATATTAATATATTCCGGTGCGCTTTTATTGCGCTAATGCTTTCTATATTTGGCCGGGCAGCCGCAATCAGCGTCACCGACAGTCTGACCTCAAGACTTGCTTCAGCAAACACAAGTGCCGACAGCATTTCATTGCTATACAACATTTTTGACTGCTCGAACGGAGACACTCAACAGCAGAGTCTCGAGAGCCTCTATCAACTCGCCTCAAGACAAGGCGACGAAAACACCATACTTGATGTCCTGCGGCTCGGCGCAAACCTTAATGCGACAAACGACTCGGTCTTAAACCTGCTGCTTGAGCGGGCCAAAGCACTGCCTGACAGCGACAACAAACGAGCCACAATACTCTTCATCAAAGTCAGGAGTGCGGCAAAACAGATTCGCACACTCCCCGAAGAGACGCGCGATAAAAGACTACGACAATATCTGTCTTACCACAAAGAAGCCGGGGATCTCGATATTTACCAGCAGATTGAGTATCAGTTCTCTCTATGCGCATACCTGCGCCTGGCCACCGACGGTGATCTTCTGATAAAATATTTCACCGAACTTCAGGGCTTGATAGACCGGCTTCCATCCCGCGAAATATATCTCAGGTCTCTGTTCTACACCCAAGCCGCGGTCAGCTATCTTGACAACGGCCTTTATGATAAAGCCGTCGAAGCCAACAAGACACTGCTCGACATAATCGCAGAACTTGAAAAACAATACAGATCGACAAACCGTCAGTTCCGCAACTACAACAGATCTAAATACGTTTGTTACAGACGTCTGCTCAGATGTCACGCAGCTCTGAGCAAAGAAGAGACTGATTTTTATTTCAACGGGATGAAATCGCTGATTGACGAAATTCCGGATGCCAGATATGACTTCGAAAAACGCCAGAGACCTACGATATACTATCTTATGGCGCAGAAAAAATATCAGGAAGTCATACCCATCATCATAAAACAGCTTAACGACAAAGACAACACCCGCGAGGAATACCGCTATCTCGTGGAGTCTCTGATCGAGGCCTCAGACGCAACCGATGACAAGCATAATCTGCTTATGGCCCTGCAGCTCAACAACGACCTGCTAAAGAAACGTATCGAAGAAAAAGCCGCAGAGAGCTACAAGGAGCTCCAGATCGTCTATGAGGTCAATGATCTCAAACAAGTCAACGACGACCTTGCAATGGCCAACCAACAGATCATACTGGACCGCCACAACGAGCAACTCACTTTCGCGGCAGTCGGATTGATTATGCTCTTGCTGCTACTGATTGTTGTGACAATATTCTACCGCAGGGCAAAAAGGCTGTCGAAAAACCTTATAGAATCCAATGTAGTCATAGCCGGCGAACGCGATGCACTGCAAAGAGCCCAGAAAGAACTGATTGAAGCCCGCGACAAAGCGAAACTCGCCGACCGCATAAAGACTGACTTCGTCAACAACATGAGTCATGAGATCCGCACACCGCTCGCTGCGATTGTCGAGTATTCAAACCTGATCTCAGATTGCGCAGACGACGACAAACGCAGCTACATAAAACGTTTTGCCGACATCATTTCCCTAAACACCGATCTGCTGCTGACACTCGTGAACGACGTCCTCGACCTTCCTTCGATCGAAAACGCAAAAATAAGCGTACGCACAGCTCCGGCTTCAGCCAGGGAAATATGCAACATGGCAATCGACAGCATACGTAAACACGTCTCCGACAACGTCAGTCTGTCGTTCAACGACAACGGCAATCCCGACGTACGTCTAATCACCGACCAACATCGCGTCGAACAAGTACTCATCAACTTGCTCACCAACGCCGCCAAATTTACCGAAAACGGCCACATAACCCTCGAATACACCCTCAGCCACGACCGCAAACAGATTTCATTCAGCGTAAGCGATACCGGCATAGGCATCCCGAGGGGCAAAGAGGACATAATATTCTCCCGCTTCGAAAAACTCAATTCCGAAACACAAGGCAACGGACTCGGACTCTACATCGGACGGCTCATGGCCAATCTGCTCAAGGGCAGCCTAACCCTCGACAGAGACTATCGCGGCGGAGCACGCTTTGTTTTCACAATTCCAATTGATGCCACCCTCAAGTCCGACGACAAATGACCAATCCCGACAACCGCTTAACTAAAGGCAGACCGGCAATCTGCTCAATCATCTTTTCCATTATTGCCATACTCTCGGGATTAGCCTGGGAAGCGCCCAACACCATCGACAGCCTGCGGAGCCAACTCAAAACGGCTGCTTCCCCGGCTGACAGCCTGTCGATATTATTTAATATCTATGACTGCACCCTCTATGAGCAACGCGGAGAAATTCTCGAAGAAGTATACAACGCTGCGGATCGTGCAGGAAATGATGATGCCAAACTCGATGTGATAAGACTGATGGCCGGCCTCTACGAAGACAGCGATTCAATGCGTCACGTCATTCTTAACAAGCTGGACAAGCTCCCTGACAGCGACAAAAAGAAGAGCATGGATGTATATGTCAAAGCACGATATGCCACAAAAGCGATACGCGACCTGCCGGAATCCGAACTTCAGAAAAAACTGCACCATCATCTTGCCAAATACAAGGAATTTCAGTCGCTGGGCGTTTACGACCGCATCGAATATCTGTTTTATCTTTGTGCATATCTGCGTTCGTCAACTGATGGCGAACTCCTGATAAAATATCTCCACGAACTGGCCGAATGCATCGAAGACCTCGAGCAACCTGACCTCGCCTTAAAATCCCTGCTATATTCTCAGGCCGCCAAAAGTTTCTTCAACAATGATATGTATAAAGAAGCTGTCGAGGCCAACAAAAAGATGCTTGAAATCAACAGTGAATTTGACCGCATGCATGAAGCTCAGGGTCGAATCTACCGTAACTACGCAGGCTCTACTTATTTCTGCTACTACAACATGCTGATGTGCAGCGAGGTCCTGACGCCCGAAGAAATCGAGACTTGCTACAGGCGCATGCGCGAACTTGAGGATACAACTCCACGACTTTTCGAAAGCACAGATCTCAGGAAAAGAGCTAAAGCATATTACCTCATGGCAAAAAAAGACTATGTCCATGCCTTGCCATTAATCAAAGAACAACTCGAACTCGATATTCCACGTGAAGAGTACGGTTTCCTTGTCGAAGCCCTCATCGAAGCCGCAAAAAACACCGGAGCGAAAGCTGATCTCCTATATGCGCTTAAGATCAACAACGTTCTTCTACAGGAAAGACTCGAAGTCAAAACAGATAAAAACTACAAGGAACTGCAGACTCTCTATGAAGTAAACGAACTCAGACAGCAGAACAACAATCTCGAAAAGGAAAACAAACAGTTTCAAGAAAGCCACAACGACAACCAGATCTCGGCCGCCATCATAGCCATGGTGATAGTCTTTATAATTCTGGCTATTGTCTACACCCTATACCGCAAATCACAAAGACTTACAAACGGACTCCGGATTTCAAACAAAATACTGACCGACGAACGCGACGCGCTCCGGGCCGCACAGGCAGACCTCGTGGACGCCCGCGATAAAGCAAAGGCTGCAGACCGCATCAAAACCGACTTCGTCAACAACCTGAACCGCGAGATCAAGACTCCATTAAGCGCTATTGTCGAGTATTCTCACCTCATGTCTGACTTCGCCATGGAAGACCATCGTGAATATATCAGACGTTTTGGCGACATAATCTCTCGCAACACCGACCTGTTGACCACCCTGGTCAACGATGTGCTGGAACTCCCGTCGCTTGAAAATGCCCGTTTAAGCGTATGCATTCAACCCGCTTCAGTCAAAGACATCTGCCATTGGGCAATGGTAATGGTGGCAAAGCACGTCAATCCCGGTGTAAGACTCATTTTTGCCGGAGAGAACAGGGATGACGTCTCGGTGCGCACCGACCCACACCGCGTCGAACAAGTGCTGCTCAACATGCTTCTCAACGCAGCAAAGTTCACAGACAGAGGCTCCATAACCCTCGATTATCAACCTTCTGACGACCTTACAGAACTCACCTTCTCTGTAACTGATACCGGCATTGGCATTCCCAAAGGAGCTGAGGAAAAGGTGTTCGGTCGCTTCGAAAAGCTCAGTTCCACCTATCAGGGCAACGGACTCGGACTATATATCTGCAAGCTTCTGGCCGACTTGCTCAATGGCAAAATCAGCATCGACAGCAGCTACCGCAAAGGCGCCCGCTTCACATTCACCATTCCCGTCAACCTATAACTGCCGTTGCGCATAGTCAAGCACCGTCTGCGACTCCACATCGACTCCATACTCTTTGGCGCGTTGCAGGATTGCTTTGGCTAATTTTGGCTTCAATGACTCCGGACAATAACGGAAGTAAGCCTCCGCAGCTCTGACATGCGCAGCGTCGGGCATAGGATATTCACGTCTTTCCGGAAGCCCGAAAACAGAGTCGGGCAGTGATTTCTTATCTTTGTAACTCAGTCTGTCATTCATATCGTTTATTCTTTGATCTTATAATTTCAAACGTAACGACATGATATAAGGTTCTATATAATAGATATAAAAAAATTATCCTCAGCACATTTCAACAACGAACTGAGGACTAAAGCCATTAGGCATGATTTGTGATTCTAAAGATATTTGCTCTTGGCAAAATAAAAGTGTAGAGATTATATCATACTTACTTGTCTACACCATCTGCAAAATTTTAAAACGTCATCACGACGGCCTGATTTTGCATGCCTCAGCTTAGTCCTCTTTATAGTTTTTTTGAGTTGTAAATAATTATCGGTCTAAGTCAAAGCAGGAAGGTGCTTTAAGTGTTTGCAAAGTTAGATATTTAACAGCAATAATCTTGCTTATTTAGTCTTTTTTAAATATTTTTCACTCAACAGGCTTCGTTTTTATCTATATTGCCGACCCCACACCACAGACAACATCTTTGCAAGAATAAACACTGCCGCCATGGTTATCACGATTATCGCCGAGCATGGCACATCGATCATAGTTCCGATAAAAAGCCCTGCTACACTACACAACAGCGACACAATAACCGACGCGATAACCATCTGTCCGAATTTACGGAAGAAAACCTCTGCCGTCATCATCGGCAGCGACAACATAGACATCAGCAACATCACACCCACAAGACGGATCGTGAGGACTATGCATACCGCAGTAAGGACTGTCATGGTGTAATTGATCATGCGGACAGGCAAATGTATCACCTTTGCAAAATCACGGTCAAACGCACAAGCCACGATTTTATGATAGTTAAATCCAAAGAAAAGCAGCAACACAAGCGCATAGACCGCAAATGCAATGATATCACCGGATGTTATCGTAAGGATATTGCCGAAGAGAAACGAATTCAGCTCGGGGACATATCCCGGCGTCATGAACACAAAAAGCACACCGATTGCCATGCCGAGAGCCCACACGACCGCGATGACCGAATCCTCACGAAGCCTGAAACGACCTGACAGCCACTCTACGCCCACAGAAGACATTATCGCAAACACTCCGGCCATGACCACAGGATTTACACCAAGATAATAGCCCAGTCCAAGGCCTCCGAAACAGGCATGCGTTACACCGCCGGAAATCGCCACAAGACGCCGCGTGATGATATAAGTGCCTATCATAGCCGCGCACACCGAAATCAACGCCACTCCTATCAGTGCGTATCTAAAAAAAGGAAATTCGAGATAGTCAAACATTTTGCCGGGCCATCCTTGCCTCCGATACAATCATTATTAGTTCATCGCGCACAGCCTGAGGCAGCGTTATGCCTCGCAACTGCACACTTCTCGACCACCCCGCTATATCATCAGGCAGAAGCGTGAGCAGGACATCTCTGAAACGCTCTATTTCTTCGTCCGTATAACTGTCTGCCTGACGTCCGGCATAGACATCAAGTTCTTCATCGTCATAATAGACTATGCCGTCGGCAAGAGCCGTCAGCAACGAATCCTTCTCACAGGTCACATGCATGCCACAACACTCTTCTGTCCCGCCTCCTTCACCGTTTCCGGGTTCTGTTGCGTCGACTACGGACTGCGCGCTGTCATCACCTCCGGTCATGCGGTGATGGACATACAGGATGACACCTGCCACCAAAAGCGCCGATGCAATAATCAATGCTGCTTCCATAATTTCATCCCTCTTCCGTCTGCGCGGCGTCTGTCACCGTAAATCCTGCCCTTCGCAAATCGTCCCAGAAACCGGGATATGACTTCTCCACGACTTCTGCATCTCGGATCACAATGCCGGGTATATAGACCGAAAGAGGCGCGAATGCCATTGCCATGCGATGGTCTCCATAGGTGTCGATGACAGGCATTTCTCCGACCGGGAGTCTTCTGCCGTCCCATGTCAGCACATTATCACCCTCCGTCTCCACCACACAACCGATTTTCAGCAGCTCGCGGCACAGTGCGTCAAGACGATCCGTCTCCTTAAGCCGGAGATTTGCCACACCGGAGAATGTAAATGGCAGACCTATCGCACATGCTGTAACAGCAAGAGCCTGGACTATGTCAGGCGTATCGCCCAGGTCAAGATCAAGACGCGAATATAAATCAGGGGTGGCTGAGAGCTCCGCACCTTCATCCGAAAATTCGGTCAAAACCCCGAGGCGAGGATATATTTCAGCAAGAGCCTTATCGCCCTGAATACTGTCATCGCACAGATTGTCGAGAGTCACCCAACCGGCTGTCACAGCCGCTATCTCATACCAGAATGCAGCCGCACTCCAATCGCCCTCGATTGCAGTATCGCATGCACCATAGTCGCCAGTGGCTACGGTAATATAACCGCGACCGGTCTCGACTTCAATGCCCCGACGACGCATCATCTCTACCGTCATCCTGATGTATGGAGCCGACACCGCGTCTCCTTCAAGATGCAGTGACAAGGGTTGTTCCATCGTCGGAGCAACCATAAGCACCGCCGACACAAACTGCGAACTGACCGTAGGGTCTATCGCCAGTTCTCCTCCCCTAAGACGCCGTCCATTGATCTTCAACGGCGGAAATCCTTCGGTGCCCACATAGCTGATGTCAGCGCCGACTGAGCGCAGCGCACCGACAAGAGGCCCGATCGGACGCTCACGCATACGCTCACATCCGTCAAGAGTGACACTTCTGCCGGGTTTCGACGCAAAATATGCCGTGAGAAAACGCATAGCCGTTCCCGCAGCACCGACATTGACATAGTCGTCATCCGAAGCAAGAGCACTGACCATAGCGTCAGTGTCAGCGCAGTCTGCCACATGTTCCGGTCGCGAAGCGCCCATTGCCGACATCACCAGCGCCCTTGCGCTGATGCTTTTGCTCAGAGGCAGGCTGACTGTAGCCTCAAGTATTTCTTCAGGCGGAAAAATCCTGTAATCCATAATCAATCTTCTTTCATTTGTCCGCAAGGAGCGACCGAAAGCACCGCATTGCGTATATGTTCGAGCGCATCCGCAAGCACCGAACGCGGACATCCGATGTTGAGACGGGCAAATCCCTCTCCCTGCCGCCCGAACATAGTGCCGTCATTGACTGCTATGTGTGCTTTGTCGAGAAGCATATTCATTATTTCCTTCTGGCACATCTTCAAGCCGCGGAAATCAACCCACACGAGAAATGATGTCTGTGGCTGGATAATCCGCACTCCCGGGATATTGCGTCTGACATAATCATCGACAAAATCGATATTGCCCTCGATATAGGCCAACATCTCGTCGAGCCATTTTTCGCCGTGACGATAAGCCTCTTCGGCACCGACCGTCGAAATCATCATGGGTGCTGAAAATTCGTTGACCTCAAGCCACTGATAGAAATCGCGACGCAACTCGGGGTTCTTTATTATCATCCATGAACTGACAAGCCCGGGGATATTGAAGGTTTTCGATGGCGCGCCGAGCATTATACCTGTCATCATGGCATCTTCACTGGCCTCGATATATGGTATATGGCGTCGGTTATGCAGCATAAGATCGCCGTGGATTTCATCACTGATGACCTTTACATCGTTCTCGCGGCAGATACGCGCCACCTCAGCGAGAGTATCCCGGTCCCACTGTATGCCTATAGGGTTGTGAGGATTACACAATATCATCATGCGCGGTTTCTCCGCCTTTACAGTCTTCTCGAGATGTTCCAGGTCCATCGAATAAGCATTGCCGTCAAAACGGAGCGGATTTTCAACAATCTCGCGGCCGTTGCCTTCCGTGACAATACGGAAGGGATAGTAGACAGGAGGCTGTATCAGGATCTTGTCACCCGGTTTCGTAAAGAAATTTATACAGTAGGCGATGCCCTTGACAACTCCGGGTATAAAGGTCATCTCTTCGCGAGAGGTCTTCATGCCATGCCGACGGAACAACCATTCGCCCAAAGCGTCCCAGTAGCTGTCCGGGCATGCGAAATAACCGAGTATGGGATGATCAAGTCTGCGACGCAATGCAGAAACAATGTCGGGACACACCGCAAAGTCGAGGTCGGCTATCCAGAGAGGCGACACATCATGGCGGCCGAAGAATGTGTCAAGCCCTTCATATTTTATGGCTGACGTGCCCCGGCGGTCAATGACTGTGTCAAAGTCGTATTTATTCATGGACATTTTACTTTTATTTATATGCAAAATTAATCAAAATAAGAGACACTATCAAAATTTGTTATTACCTTTGCACTCGAAAATTATCAGCTCCGGTAGTTCAACGGATAGAATAGAAGTTTCCTAAACTTTAGATAGGAGTTCGATTCTCCTCCGGAGTACAATTGAGTCCGACAGCACAACGGCCCGCCATTCCCGGCGGGCCGTTGTGCTGTTCTCCCTATGTGTCAGGAGAACTGTATCAAAACAATTCCGTATAATTATCTGGATGCAAAGTTACGGACAGGCAATCCATAGCACAATACCCTAAACAAGGTATTTTTTAATGAAAACAGCAAGAGATTCCAAACACACCATTTTTCCCCAAGCACTCGCCTTTGGATCAAGATCGAATTGACAGGCTGCAATCACCCTCAAAAAAAATGAATATTTATTTCAAGGCATAATACACAGCACAGCAACACCTTACACGACACAAACTCAAATTAACATAAAAAATATTTGAATTTTTTGCTCAAAAAATTTGCAAGATTACAAAAAGCGTCTTAACTTTGCACTCGCAAAAGCAACGATGCTGATGCCTCTCCCACCGAGGTTAAGCGTAACCAAAAAATGGTGTGGTAGTTCAGCTGGTTAGAATACCTGCCTGTCACGCAGGGGGTCGCGGGTTCGAGTCCCGTCCATACCGCAAGAGGAGAGAGGAGAATGAGAAATTGTATTATAGAATTTATTCTTAAAATAATTTCTCATTCTTTTTTTATATACACCTCTCAAACACGGCACTTCAAATCATCACGATGCTGTGATTAAGAAAAAGGCTATTGTTTCTCAAACCACCCGTTCAAGTCATATATTATTCCATGAAATCAATCATCAGGCTTCTCTTGACAGTAATATCGACAATGTCGTTTATGCCGTCCGTGGCTCAAACCAATCCGCTGCGTTCGACCGACCCTGCTTTTTTCGCAAGTCCTGCCGCAAGAGCCATTGGTGTAAACATCCTTCTCTACCAACGTGTCACCGGAGGCTGGCCTAAGAACATAGACATGACTCAAGCTCTCGACGATGACGCCATGAAGCAGATAATCGCCGACCGAGACCGCACCGATGACTCAACCACCGACAATGGCGCCACAACCCTACAGATCGCATATCTCGCCAGACTGTTTGAGTCTACACGCGACCTGCGCTTTGCAGCCGGATTTCAAAAAGGCATAGAATATCTGCTCTCGGGACAATATGACAACGGCGGCTGGCCTCAGTTTTGGCCTGAAGCCAAAGGCTACAGACAACATATCACCTACAACGACGACGCCATGATATCGACGATGCGCATCCTTCGTGATGTGGCCGAGAGCGCCAAACCCTACTCGTCGGCCTACCTGTGTTCAGACCAACTGCGCGAACGATGCGCTGAGGCCGTCAAAAAAGGCATAGACTGCATACTCGCCACACAGATCAGCGTCGACGGCCATCCGACTGTGTGGTGTCAGCAACACGACCGCGCGACACTCAAGCCAGCAGGAGCGCGGTCGTTCGAACTCCCCTCATTCTGCTCTCAGGAGAGCGCCACCATCGTCGCCTTCCTCATGGAACAGCCCGATCCCGACAAGCGCATCATTGATGCTGTCAACGGTGCGATGCGCTGGTTTGAACGCAATCGCATCCACAACAAACGCCTCGTCAGAGATCCCGGTCCCAAAAGCGGCTGGAACACACGGCTCGAAAATGACTCCACCGCCGGAGCTCTATGGGCCCGCTACTACGACCTCGACAGCTGCAAGGCTTTTGTTTGCGACAGAGACGGAGTCATGCGCCGCGACCTATCTGCAATCGGAGTGGAGCGACGCAACGGCTACAGCTGGTATAACAACTGGCCAGCTTATCTCTATCCCGTCTATGACAGATGGGCCGACAGGCATTGCCCCGACTTCAAAGTTCCACTCGATTACAACGGCATCGCCACCGCCTTTCCGGGAGCGGAAGGATACGGACGATTCGCCTCCGGAGGACGTGGCGGGAAAGTATTTCATGTCACCACACTATCCGACGGACCTCACGCCGGCACACTGCGCCATGCCATTGAGGCTGATGGCCCGCGGACTATCGTATTTGACATTGCCGGCACAATAATGCTCGACAAACCGCTTCACATCAACAATGGCAATCTCACCATCGCCGGACAATCGTCGCCAGGCGACGGCATCTGCATTGCCGGACAACCCGTCAACATCACGGCCGACAACGTGATAATCCGCTATCTGCGCTTCCGGGTCGGAAATCGATGCGAGGGTGAACCCGATGGCTTGCAATGCTCCGAATCCCGCAATGTGATTATCGACCATTGCACAGTCAGCTGGTCGGTCGATGAATGCTGCTCGGTCTATGGCAACGAAGACACGACGGTGCAGTGGTGTCTCATATCCGAAAGCCTGCGCAACGCCGGCCATAGCAAAGGCAACCACGGCTACGGCGCCATCTGGGGCGGAGACCGTGCTTCATTCCACCACAATCTGCTCGCCCATCACGACAGCCGCACTCCTCGCCTCGGCCCCCACGTCAGGACCCAGACACGTGAGCTTGTCGACATGCGTTGCAACGTGATCTACAATTGGGGCGGAAACGGTTGCTACGGAGCAGAAGGCATGCGGGTCAACATGATCAACAACTACTATAAGCCCGGCCCCGCCACTACGGCCCAAGGTCCCGCAAGAAGACGCATTCTCGCTCCCGGTGTCAGAACGAGCGACTACTGCACCAGAGCCGACGGCTCATTCAACAGATGGAAGCCGATGGAACATATCTGGGGAGCCTATCACATCGATGGCAACATCATCGAAGGCGACAGCGCCGTTTCGGCCGACAACTGGACAATCGGCGTATACTCACAGATTCGCGAAGACAGATGCGACGGCACCTTCACCGACTCCGTGCGATATGCCATAAGGCTCAAAGAGCCCGTCGGCGGCTGCAATGTCACGACACATTCAGCCTATGAGGCCTTCGATCTCGTTGTGGCACATGCCGGATGTTCGAAAGTTCGCGACGCAATAGACCGACGGATCATTGAGGAAGTCAAGACCGGAACCGCTGCACGCACCGGATCTGTCAGCAAAGATGCGGCAAAACACCCGGGACTGATCGATCTACCCGAAGACTCGTCGGCAGACGCATGCAACCCATGGCCTCTGCTGTCATCTGACGGAGACGGATATGCTGACAGCGACGGTGACGGCATGCCCGATGACTACGAGATCGCCACCGGTCTCAACCCTGCCGACCCCGGTGACGGCAAACGTGTGGCAAAAGGCAACGCACACTACACCAATCTCGAAGTATATCTCAACTCGCTCGTGCCTCAAACCTAAACAAGCGCCGGAGTGTTTTAATTAGAAACGTTCAATCAAGAGATTTATGAAAACGCTCCTTCAACTAATCATCGGCATTGCAGTCTGTCTCGGACTCGCATGGTGGTTGCGCATCGATCCGGCACAACAATACGGCTGGTTCATGGGCATAATACACGGTCTTCTACTCGTTCCCAACTGGCTGATAAGCCTGTTTGACCAATCCTGGCTCATCAAGGCTCCACTACACACATCGGTCTACAACATCGACTGGTGGGTCTGCGGCATTCTCAACATACTCTACTGGCTGTGGGCCATAGTAGGGACTATAATATCTCTTTCCAAACGCTGATCGCCTTCCGGCTCCGGCAATCACCAAATAAATTTGGCATTGCCCTCGCTTATCCGTATTTTTGACCATGTCTTAAATACTCCCGCTCGGCAATCTCCAAATAAATTTGGCATTGCCCTCGCTTATCCGTATTTTTGCCAATAAAACACTGGACAAAGATCAGAAACATGAAAATAGTCATAGCTTGCGATTCTTTCAAAGGCTCGTTAACATCGGCCGAAGTTGGCGATGCCTGCGCTGAGGGTATACACCGGGTGATCCCCGACGCCGAAACCCTTGTTATTCAAGTTGGCGACGGCGGCGAAGGCACAGCCGAAGCCCTTGTCGACGGTCTTTCGGGACATTTTGTCACCTGTGAGGTTGACGGTCCGCTCGGATCTCCGGTCACTGCCCGTTACGGCATATCGGGCGATGGCGAGACAGCTGTCATGGAAATGGCCCAGGCAAGCGGCCTTACCCTCATCCCGGACAAGCTCCGCAATCCCCTCCTGACTTCTACTTTCGGCACCGGGCAGATGATCGCCGACGCATTGTCACGGAATTGCAAAACGATACTCATGGGCATCGGTGGCAGCGCCACCAACGACGGTGGCACCGGCATGCTCGCCGCTCTCGGCATACGCTTCACCGACAAAAACGGGCAAGCGATCAAGCCATGCGGCGCCAATCTCGAACACATCGCAGCCATAGACACATCCCACATCATGCCCGAGGCTCTCAATGCCCGCTTCATCGTGGCCTGTGACGTCGACAATCCTTTATATGGCCGACGCGGAGCGGCATATGTCTTCGCTCCCCAGAAAGGCGCCGACAAAGAGATGGTTGAGCGGCTCGACCTTGGCCTCAGAAACTATGCCCGCGCCATAAACGCGGTCACAGGCAAAGACGTGTCATCGATACCGGGGGCCGGTGCGGCAGGCGGCCTCGGAGCCGCATTTGCAGCTTTCCTGAACTCTAAACTTGAACCCGGCATCGAAATGATGCTCAACGCCATCAATTTTAACGATAAAATCAAAGGCGCTGACCTCGTCATCACAGGCGAAGGCAGACTCGACAGACAGACGGTGATGGGCAAAACGCCCTCCGGTGTGCTCCGGGCCGCCATGAAGCAATCGATACCCGTCGTAGCAATCGGCGGAGGCGTCACTGATACCGCTGTGCTGACAGAGGCAGGCTTCAGCGCCGTGCTGCCGGTCGTCCCCGGACCGGTCAGTCTCGAAGAGGCTATGAATGCCGATAACGCCCGCGACAACATCATCCGGATCGCAGCCCAGATAATACGCCTCATAACCCTGAAACCACAAACTCTATGAGCGCCATAGGAGCATTGATCGGATTAGCCATCGCCATATTTCTGATCATACGCAAAGTATCTCCGGTCTATAGCCTTATGACCGGTGCTGTCATCGGAGGACTCATCGGTGGCATGTCACTTCCTCAGACCGTCACGACAATGATATCAGGTGTCAATGAAGTGACCCCGGCCATACTACGAGTGTTGGCAGCAGGCATTTTGTCGGGTGTTCTCGTCGTCACAGGTGCGGCCGAAAGCATTGCCGACACCATAGTCAGGCGTCTCGGACATAAACGCGTATTCCTGTCTCTGGCCGTTGCCACTATGCTGCTGACAGCCATCGGTGTCTTCGTCGATGTGGCAGTCATCACCATCGCACCCGTCGCCCTCAACCTCGCCGCCAGACTCGGCATCCCCCGCGCGTCCCTGTTGGTGATGATGATCGGCGGAGGAAAATGCGGTAACATAATCTCGCCAAACCCAAACACCATCATAGCCGCCGAAAATTTCAACGCGCCCCTGTCGTCTGTCATGGCAGTCAACATTGTGCCTGCTATTGCAGGACTTCTGTTCACAGTCTTTATAATCGGACGCTTCCTGCCCCGCGTCGAAACCGCGGTAACCGGCACAACGGCAGTCGATAATTCTTCCATCTCCCGACGGAAGAATCTCCCATCATTCATGACAAGCGTCATCGGACCGCTTGTCGCCATTGCTCTTCTATCGCTCAGACCTCTGGCCGACATCAACATAGATCCCCTCATCGCGCTGCCTGCCGGAGGACTCGTCGGGCTGCTCGCAATGAGACAAGCCGGACAGATAGGCAAAAGCCTCGGGTATGGGCTTGAAAAAATGTCGGGTGTCGCGATACTGCTTATAGGCACTGGCACAATCGCCGGTATCATCAAAGCCTCGACAATCAAAGACATCATCCTCAACACCATCTCAGACCTCGGTCTGGGAGAGGTGCTCATAGCCCCTGCCTCCGGAGCACTTATGAGCGCGGCTACAGCCTCGACAACCGCCGGGGCGACAATCGCATCGTCGAGCTTCGCAAACATAATACTCGCCGCAGGCATAAGCGGTGTGTGGGGTGCGGCAATGATCAATTCCGGAGCAACGGTGCTCGACCATCTGCCTCACGGATCATTTTTCCATGCCACGGGCGGTGTCACCGAACTCTCAATCTCCCGTCGCCTTCGACTCGTGCCATACGAAAGCGCCATCGGTCTCGTACTCGCGGCAATGACCGTCGTCATGTATCTCCTGTGAACGGATGCAACACATCATCTAAATTCTCCTCCACGCCATCAGAGTGTGACATAGTTGCAGATAACAAAAGAGGCCGTGAATGCAAATAATCCATGGTTTTATTGCAGACAGCGCCAAAAAGATTTTTGCGCTGTGATGAAAAATTCGTAATTTTGCGTGTTATCGCAAGATAGCATCAAAAATGCTTAACAATATACTCAGATTATAAAGATATAGACATGAATCTGTTTGAGACCATCAACGCCGCGATAAAAACGGCTATGCTTGCCCACGACAAAATCCGCCTGCAAGCCCTTCGCGGGATTAAAAAAGAATTTCTTGAAGCTAAAACCGCCCCTGGTGCTGACGGTGAGCTAAGCGATGACAATGCGACCAAAATACTTGTCAAAATGGCAAAGCAGCGCCGCGAAAGCGCAAAAATCTATCAGGACCAGAACCGTCCGGAGCTTGCCGAAACCGAGCTTGCCGAAATGGCAGTAATTGAAGAATATCTGCCCAAGGCTCTATCTGATGAAGAACTCAACACCGAACTCGCTAAAATCATAGCTCAGGTCGGAGCCAACGGCCCGCAGGACATGGGCAAAGTGATGGGTGTCGCCACCAAGGCTCTCGCCGGTCGCGCTGACGGACGCGTCATCTCTGCAAAAGTAAAAGAAATACTCCAGAATAAATAAATTTCATCTCAGGCACACAATGCTTACCCTTCAGCAAATTAAAGAAAACCCCGAGCTTATCGTCGAACGCCTTGCCATCAAAGGTTTCGACGGCAAAGACGCTATAGCTCGTGTTATTGAGCTTGACGACAAACGCCGCCAGTTACAACTAAAAAACGACACGGCAGCCGCCGAACTCAAGAAACTCGCAGCCTCGATTGGCGTCCTGATGAAATCAGGCGAAAAAGACAAAGCCGAAGAAGCCAAACAGACAGTGGCTACCCTCAAGGAAGGCCAAAAAAACATAGCAGATGAGCTTTCATCGACAGAACGCGAAATAACCGAAATACTTCTCTCCGTGCCTAACGTGCCCTGTGCAATGGTGCCGGAAGGCCGCACTGCCGAGGACAATGTTGTGGAAAAGACAGGCGGTCAGATGCCTGACCTCCCCGAAGACGCTCTTCCACATTGGGATCTTGCTAAAAAATACAACCTCATTGACTTTGACCTCGGGGTTAAAATCACCGGAGCCGGTTTCCCTGTGTATGTCGGCAAAGGAGCTAAACTGCAACGTGCACTCATCCAGTTTTTCCTGGACGAAGCATCAAAGGCAGGCTATCTAGAGATACAGCCACCTTATGTAGTCAACGAAGCTTCAGGCTACGGCACAGGTCAGCTTCCCGACAAGGAAGGCCAGATGTACCATGTCACCGTTGATAACCTCTATCTGATCCCCACAGCCGAGGTGCCTGTGACAAACATCTACCGCGATGTCATACTCAGCGAAGACCGTCTGCCCGTCAAGAACTGCGCATACTCTGCATGTTTCCGTAGAGAAGCAGGAAGCTATGGCAAAGATGTCCGCGGCCTCAACCGCCTTCACCAGTTTGACAAAGTCGAAATCGTCCGCATAGAGAAACCCGAAAATTCATATGCCGCCCTCGAAGAAATGAAAGACCATGTCCAGGGACTTCTCGAAAAACTCGGCTTGCCCTGGCATATCCTCCGTCTCTGCGGCGGTGACATGAGTTTCACATCTGCGATCACTTTCGATTTTGAAGTCTACTCAGCCGCACAAAAACGCTGGCTCGAAGTGTCGTCAGTATCAAACTTCGAGACTTATCAGGCCAACCGCTTGAAATGCCGCTACCGCGCTGAAGACAAGAAGACACGCCTATGCCACACACTCAACGGCTCTGCCCTCGCATTGCCCCGCATCGTGGCTGCTCTTCTCGAAAACAACCAGACTCCCGAAGGTATCGTCGTGCCTGAATGCCTGCGCAAATACACAGGCTTCGACATCATCGACTGATCACAGGCGACAATCAATCATAACGAGACTGTGTCACAATTCCATTCATGACACAGTCTCGTTTTCCATTATCCTCTCACAGCTTTATGCCGTTGCGCAACAACGAAGCCTCCATCAGTCCCGGCGGCATGAAGCGCTTCAAAGTATCGACGACAGTGTTAAGCATACGGGCTCTGACATAATCCTCCCTTATGTACATCGACACCTTGCGATATGACCGATGTTCACCCTCTATCTCACGCACATTGAGACGCTGTCGCTCGCTCAGCATAGGCAGATGCATCTCAGGAATAATCGTATAACCGCCGTTGGCATCAACTATCCTTATAAGAGTCTCTATGTTTCCTGCCTCATATACATGTCGTTTCCCCGCACGACCTTTGCAGAAACTGAACGCGCTCTCTCGAAGGCACTGCACCTCCTTCATCACCCACAGGTGCTCATGCTCGAGGTCCTGCGGATCAAACACAGGCAATTTACGTCTGCAGTTTTCGGACAGATAGACATAAAAACGCTCAGTGTAGAGCGGTATCTCAAAAATGCCATCCTCAATATGACCGGTCGACGCGATTCCGGCGTCGATATGAGCCTCTCTAAGCGATTTAAGCATAGCCTCCGGCCTCATTTCCTCAACAGACAGACGCACCTGAGGATATGAGCCGAGATAAAGTCTGATAAAATCGGGAAGCACATAAGGCGCTATGCTTGGGCCGACAGCCAGACGCAATGTTCCCGACACCTCATCTTTAGTCTCGCGGACTATCTCCTTGATCCTATCCGCCTCCATCAATATCTGGCGCGCCTGCTCTGTAATTTTTATTCCGACCGATGTCGTGCGCACCTTTCTGCTCGTGCGCTCAAACAACTTGACATCGAGTTCGTCCTCAAGCTTTCCGACCATTCCGCTGAGTGTCGGCTGCGTAACCCCAAGAGATTCCGCTGCCAGCGCAAAGCTCCTGTAGCTGTCGATAGCCACTATATATTTCAATTGCTGTAATGTCATATCGATTGATTTTTTCTATGCAAAGATAAGATTTTTCATTTGGTTATCTATGACAAGACCAATAACTTTGCAAAAAACAAATAAAATCATAAATAATTCTGCTCAATCACTTATCGCTATGAAATATCTGATAATCGGAGGTGTGGCAGGTGGTGCCACCGCCGCAGCAAGAATAAGAAGGCTCACAGAGAGCGCTGAGATCATACTTTTCGAAAAAGGCCATCATATATCATATGCCAACTGCGGATTGCCCTACTATATCGGCGGCATTATCAGCGAACGCGAGAAACTGCTTGTGCAGACTCCCGAAAGTTTCAGCCAACGCTTCAACATAGATGTCCGTGTCAACTCCGAGGTGACCGCTATCGACCGTGAAGGCAAATACGTCACAGTCACCGGTCCTGACGGCTCCTCTTACACCGAAAGCTATGACCGGCTGCTGCTCTCGCCGGGAGCTTCGCCTGTAAGGCCTCCTCTGCCCGGCATCGACAACGAAAACATAATGACACTGCGCAACGTTGCTGACACAGACGCCATAAAAGCCCGCATCGCAGATGGCAAAGCCAAACACGCCGTAATCGTCGGTGCCGGCTTCATCGGTCTCGAAATGGCCGAGAACCTTGTCCACGCCGGCTTAGAGGTCGCTGTCGTTGAAATGGCACCGCAAGTCATGGCTCCAATAGACTTCTCCATGGCCCAGATTGTCCATACCCACCTCATTGAAAAGGGCGTAAGACTTTATCTGAATACAGGAGTGGCCTCTTTTGTCCAAAAAGGCAATGAGACTGAAGTCTGCTTCACTGACGGACGCAAAATCGGGTGTGACATTGTTATACTGTCTATCGGCGTCAGACCCAACACCGCACTGGCAACATCCGCCGGCATAGAACTGGGATCTTTTGGCGGCATAAGCGTCAATGAATATCTGCGCACATCCGATGAGAATATCTATGCTGTCGGCGATGCCATTGAGTTCGCACATCCTGTAACAGGGACTCCGTGGCTCAATTATCTCGCCGGACCTGCCAACCGCCAGGCGCGCATAGTGGCCGACAATATGGTTCTCGGAGACAAAATCTCATATGAGGGCGCAATCGGGACATCTATAGCAAAAGTTTTTGACATGACAGTTGCAGCTACAGGCCTTGCCGCCAAACGCCTCAAACGTGACGGCATTGACTATCTGTCGGCGACAGTCCATCCTTCGTCTCATGCCGGCTACTATCCCGACGCACTGCCGATGACAATTAAAATTGTATTTGCACCAGACTCAGGCAAACTGCTCGGTGCTCAGATTGTCGGATATGACGGCGTGGACAAACGCATCGATGTCATCGCACAGTTGATCAAGGCCGGAGGCTCAGTTACCGACCTGACCAAGATCGAACAGGCCTATGCTCCGCCCTACTCATCGGCAAAAGACCCTGTGGCTATCGCCGGCTATGTGGCCGGAAACATACTCACTGGCAAGATGGAGCCTATTTATTGGCGTAAGGTCGCGGAGCTTAAACCTCAGGAACATGTGCTCATAGACGTGCGCACACCCATGGAATTTGCGACGGGCAGTCTTCCCGGTGCCATAAACATACCCCTTGACTCAATGCGCGAACGTCTGGACGAAGTCCCGACCGACCGCACCGTTATCCTCTTCTGTGGTGTAGGTCTGCGCGGTTATCTGGCTTCAAATATATTGAGAGGAAACGGCTTCAAGAATGTGCGCAATCTTGTCGGTGGCCTGAAGACCTACAGATCGGCCACTGCCACATTGCCCGCTCCAAAGCCCCTCGCAGGCGGCAACGACAGCGCGGCAGGCATGTCTCAACCGAAAAACAATGACAGTTCACCTGATCTGCGGATCGACGCATGCGGACTTTCATGTCCCGGCCCGATCATGAAACTCAAAGAAGGCATCGACAAGCTTTCGACAGGACAGATCCTTGAAATAACAGCAACCGACCCCGGATTTGTACGCGATTCAGAGTCCTGGTGTCAGTCGACCGGCAATCGCATCCTGTCGACAGACGCCACAGGCGGAAAACACAGGATAGTTGTAGAGAAAGCGCTCCGAAGCAACGACTCAGGAGCCGTTGATCCGAAACGAGGCAAGGGGAAGACTTTCGTCCTCTTCAGCGACGATCTCGACAAGGCACTCGCCACCTTTGTATTGGCAAACGGCGCTGCGGCGACTGGAGAGAAGGTCACGATATTCTTCACTTTCTGGGGGCTCAACGCCATCAAAAAGTCAGACAAGCCTGCAGTAAAGAAAGACATGTTCGGAAAAATGTTCTCAAAAATGCTTCCGTCAGACACTTCGGGTCTTAAACTGTCAAAAATGAACATGATGGGCATGGGCAGCAAGATGATGCGTCACATAATGAAACGCAAGAATATCGATTCGCTCGAACAACTCAGAGATGCGGCAGTCAGAAACGGTGTCGAATTCATCGCATGCCAGATGTCGATGGACGTAATGGGAGTCCACAAGAACGAACTTCTTGACAATGTGACTATTGGTGGAGTGGCAACCTACATGAACCGCACCGAGGACGCAAACCTCAATCTGTTTATCTAAAGAGCCTGCTCAATAATATACCGGAGGGCGTGTGACGACAATTGTCATGCGCCCTCTGAACATTATATCGCCCGATGTCGTTTTGCCATTGATATAACTATAATGCACCAATTGATATGACTTACGACCAGATGACACACAGCGCCGATGTGGTGCTTGTCGAATTTTACGCCACATGGTGCGGACACTGCCGCCGTATGGCTCCTGCCATTGATCAGATAAAAGAAATGCTGCAAGGCAAGGTTGAAATAGTGCAGCTCGACATAGACAGCAATGAGGAAGCAGCCGACGCTGAAAAAATCAGCGGCACGCCTACCTTCATCATCTATAAGGGAGGACGTCAGGTGTGGCGCGACTCCGGAGAAATGCCCGCACAGTCGCTGCTCAACACTTTGATGTCTTTTATTTGAGATGAACAAATCGACGGGCATATTCTCCGACTTCTTGCGTGAACTTGGGGTTCCTCATACGGTCGCATACAGTGAGCGCCAATTTTCGGCGATGCCGTTTGCTTCTATGTTCGGACTCAACAAGCTCCTTGAGTCTTATGGCGTCGAATCATCAGGCGTGCAGCTATCCGACAAACACGATATGGTCAGCCTGCCGGTGCCATTCATTGTCAAAGTCGGTGATGCATATGCCATCGTGACGTCTATAGACAGCACCAAGGCCACGTATCTGACTCAAGGCATACACGAGACTGTGCCGAGTGAGGAACTGATCGCCGCAGCCGGTGACCGCGTCTTCATAGCGCGTCCGGGGCATCATGCCTGCGAGCCCGAATACCGCAGCCACCGATTTGCCGAACTCACCAACAAACTGAAGCCATGGTTGCTCGCCATGTGCCTGCTGAGTTTGTTTCTATGGTCATTTTTCGCACAAGGACTGTTCACCTATATTTCGTTATGGCTTATAGCGGCGCTCGATATCTGCGGCATTTATATCTCCTGTCTGTTAGTCCAGAAATCAGCCCACATCGACAGCCGGCATGCAGATGCCGTATGTGCCGTCGTACAAGCCGGAGGTTGCGATGACATACTTAACACCTCCGCAGCAAAATTCTTCGGCATTTTCGGATGGAGCGAGGTCGGATTTGCCTATTTCAGCATATCGCTTCTATGCCTGTTGATTTATCCTGAATGTATCGGAAGCCTTGCATTGTGCAACCTTCTGTGTCTGCCATTTTCATTCTGGAGCGTATGGTATCAGAAATTCAAAGCCCACACATGGTGTACGCTTTGTCTGTGTGTCCAGTCTTTACTCTGGCTACTATTTTTCTGCTACCTCGGCGGTGGGTGGGTCAAGGATGCTTTCCCGGTCAATATCGACTTCATCGCAGTCGGGCTGTGCTACCTGAGTGCATTGCTCGCCCTCAATGCAGTGATGCCGCTGATCGAACGACCTAAAAAAACATAAACATGCAAGACAAATCTCTTCAAGATATTATATCCTCAATAGCCGGTGCCAGACAGCTGTCAGCCCTCGAACTTAACGAAATGAGGTTCTCTGGCAATCGCACCGTTATCACCGAGAGACGGCTGAAAAACGCTTCACCTAAACACAAAAAAAACTCCTGACGCCATTGCCAAAAACGACCGGCCGCTGAAGCTTTATCGTGTTCAGATTTTTGAGTTGGAGATAATCTGTCGGGCACGGTCTGCGTCTCGCTGGAATACACTCAACGTGATTCCTCCGATAGAGTTAAATCCAATCGGATACAACGAGCCGAAAAGTTCGTTACCGAGCACCGAGCGTATGCCTTCTTCCTCAAGCAGCCCCTGTGCGATATGAGCCTGCCAGTCAAAATCAAATGAGGCGACGACCACAAGATTATCGTGTTCCATGATATTGTTTTATTAAGTGATTATGGATTGATTCACATATGTATTACAAACGCCGCCGTGTGGCTGACAACCACATGGCGGCGTTGATATATTTCCGTTATTATTCTTCGTCTTCCTCGCGCATGTTATGGAAGACATTCTGCACGTCTTCGTCTTCCTCAATCTTTTCAAGAAGTTTGTTGACAGACTCACGCTGCTCGGGAGTCACATCCTTGAGGTCGTTGGGGATGCGTTCAAATTCAGAACTGATAATCTCGAAACCGTTGTCTTCAAGATATTTCTGAATGTTTGAATACTCTTCAAACGCACCATAGAGAACAATCTGTTCGTTGCCGTCCTCATCTTCGTCATGACCAAGGTCATCAACACCATAATCGATGAGTTCGAGTTCGAGATCATCAAGGCTCACACCGTCTTTGGGCTTAATCTTAAACACCGACTTGTGGTCAAAGAGGAAAGTAAGCGAACCCTGAGTGCCAAGCGAGCCGCCATGCTTGTTGAAATACGAACGCACATTGGCCACAGTGCGAGTATTATTGTCAGTGGCAGCCTCGACAAAAATTGCGATGCCGAAGGGTCCGTATCCTTCATAAGTGATTTCCTTGTAGTCGCCGGCGTCCTTGTCGGTGGCTTTTTTGATTGCGCGTTCGACAGTGTCCTTAGGCATGTTTGCAGCCTTTGCGTTCTGCATGAGAGCGCGGAGACGCGGGTTGGTCGAAGGATCAGGACCACCGGCTTTTGCGGCGATTGTTATTTCCTTACCGATGCGGGTAAACGTACGCGACATATTACCCCAGCGTTTCATTTTTCTTGCTTTGCGGTATTCAAATGCTCTTCCCATTGGTAGAAGTCTTTATTGTTTGAAATTATGCTTTTGTATTTTCTTTCCTATTTATAAACCTGACGTGGAGTCCGGCAAATTAACGCAGCTGAGCGCCGAGTTTTTTCTCAAGATTGGCTATGACTCGTGTCATCACTTGATCGATATACTTGTCCTGCAAGGTTTTCTCATTGTCTTGAAGTATCAACGAAATCGCATATGATTTCTTGCCGGCCGGCAGATTTTTGCCTTCATAAACGTCAAAGAGGGTGACGTCTCGCAACAGATGACGTTCGCTTTCTCTGACCACACGTTCGATATCTGCCATTGTAACAGCTGAGTCGATGAGCAGCGACAGGTCACGCTTGACCGGGTGGGTCTTTGCCAGCGGCGTATAGCTTACGTTGCGTTTCACCGAAAGTTCGACAAGTGCTTTCCAGTCAAGTTCGGCATAGTACACTTCCTGTCTTACCTCGCAGCGACGGGCGATTTCGGGTCGCACGATGCCCAACGCCCCGAGTTGTTTGCCCGAGCGGGTAGCTATGGCCAAGGCTGTGCCGAAGATTTCGTCGGACATAGCGCTATAGCTGAGTTCTCGTTGTGTGATGCCGAGACGGGCGAAGATATTTTCGACATGAGCCCTTAGATCATAGACCGTAGCGGCTTCTGCGGCATGAGCCCAGTTGCCTTTACGGCTGTTGCCTGTCAACCACAATGCCAGACGCGAGCCTTCTGAATATGGAGCGAGTGGACGTTCGGCGCCAGGCTCAACACCGGGGTTGAGGAAATAGACATTGCCAAATTCATAGAACAGCAAGTCTTCTGCTCGTCTGTTGACATTATGCGCTATCGACTCAAGACCGCCGAACAGCAGAGTCTGGCGCATCACATTGAGATCCTGGCTGAGCGGATTGAGCAGACGGACACAATGGTCAGCGGGATATATCGTCAAGCCTTCATAATATGAAGCCGCTGTGAGCGAATTGTTGAGAATTTCGTTGAAGCCTACGGCTGTGAGTTGCTCTGACACTGTCTTTGCAAGATCATCGGCCTGATCGGTAAGGGTCTTATATGACAACGACGAATGAACTGTCGTCGACATCGGCACATTGTTGAAGCCATAGATGCGGAGCAGATCCTCGATCACGTCACACGGACGGCGCACATCGACACGATATGTCGGAACGGCAAGCGACAGGCGTCGGCCGTCATCGCTGCGTCCGACGATGTCAATCTCAAGCGAAGCCAAGATTGAATCGACAATAGTTTCGGGGATCTCGACTCCTATGAGACGTGTAACATCGTCATAGCCGAGCTCAACCGCATATGGAGCGACAGGCGCAGGATAAATGTCGATCGGATCTCCACAGATCTCACCGCCTGCAAGTTCCTTGATCATCATAGCGGCAACCTTGAGGGCATACATACATCCGTTGGGATCGACACCGCGTTCGAAACGGAACGAAGAATCGGTGTTCAGACCATGCCGGCGCGCTGTGCGACGCACCGATGTCGGATTGAAACATGCGCTCTCGATGAAGACGGATGTCGCTTCATCGGTCACTCCCGAGTCAAGGCCTCCGAAAACACCGGCTATGCACATAGGCTCAGACTCATTGCAGATCATCAGGTCAGCGCCGTCAAGTTTACGCTCAACCTCATCGAGGGTCGTAAAAGCTGTACCCGGCTCGCAGGTGCGCACGACAATCTTCTCACCCTTGACTTTTGCAAGGTCAAAGCAATGAAGCGGCTGACCGAACGCATGCAATATATAATTTGTGATATCGACAATGTTATTGATCGGACGGAGACCGATTGCCGAAAGACGGTCTTTAAGCCACTCGGGGCTTTCGGCCACCTTGACACCACGGATTGTAACACCGCAATAACGCACACAGGCGGCCGGTTCGGCGACGGTGACATCGACAGCACGTCCCTCCGGATTGTCGACGGTAAAATCTTCGACAGACGGACGCACGAGTGTCTTCGGCTCTTTATGACAGGCCATCCATGCCGACAAATCGCGTGCCACACCATAATGCGAGGCTGCGTCTATGCGGTTGGGCGTAAGGTCTACCTCAAGCACATAATCATCCTTGAGATCATAGAAGTCGGCAGCGGGTGTGCCGGGTTTCACCTCACGGTCAATCACAATGATGCCGTCGTGAGATGTGCCCACTCCAATTTCATCCTCAGCACATATCATGCCAAACGACTCGACGCCGCGTATCTTTGATTTCTTAATCTGGAAGGTCTCGTCGCCTTCGCCATAAAGCGTCGTGCCGACCGTGGCGACAACCACCGTCTGTCCGGCAGCCACATTAGGCGCGCCGCATACTATCTGGACCGGCTCTTCAAGGCCGAGATCGACGGTCGTGATGTGGAGATGGTCACTGTTGGGATGCTCGACACATGTCAGAACCTTTCCGATGACAATGCCTTTAAGGCCACCTTTGACAGATTCAACTTTCTCTATACCACCTGTTTCAAGGCCTATTGAAGTGAGTGCCGCCGCGAGCTCGTCGGGGGTAAGACTGAAGTCTATATATTGCTTTAGCCAGCTATATGATATATTCATTGATGCTGATTTATGATTGATTTGCGGATTATTATTGTCGGTGAAGTTTTTAACACGCAAATTTACGAATTTTTCACCACAGCACAAAAATCTTTTTACACACCGGCTCCGACATCGTTACGCGCTCTCACAAGCATGAGATAAAACACGCCCTGTCTCGGGTATAAGACAGGGCGCATGTATCGAGAAGGAGTATGTGACGGATTATTACCTTACGGCCACTTTGACCGGAGTCGGGTGCTGGTCTGTCACCACGAAGTATATGCCACGGGGCATCGGGATCTCCATGTCGAGCTCGATGGCGTCGATATACATGATCTCGCGTCCGCTGAGATCGAAAATCCGGCATGAAGTCTGACGATCGGCACACTCAAAGCGGATCATGCCGTCATAGCCGCTCACAGTCAAAGGCTTTTCGACTTCCACTCCACTTATGCCGGAATGGCTGACAACAACCGTATTAGACATCGGGGAGCGCTCATTGAGTCTTACAGACTGCACAGCGTATGTCTCATAATCGCTTTCGTTGAAACCGGTGATTGTCCATGGCGAGCTCTCGGCCATGATTTCTTCAGTAGTAGACTGACCGTTGACATACTTGGTGCGGGTAATGATCCAGTAATCGACCACCTCGCCTTCGGGCGTAGACCAGTTTGCGCTATACTCGTCCGAGGTGATGTCGCTCGGATCAAGAGCCGTGCATGCCGTCAGAACCGGTTTTTCGAGGCATTCGCCACGCAATGTCACCACCGGAGGCGCCGAATCAAGGTCGTCGCTTATGATCTGCAGTCTGCATTCATGCTCTCCGATCTCAGTCGGTTTATACTTGAGCGTAAGCCAATAGCCTTCGGATCTATTGACAAGTGAGGCCGCTACAGACGAACTCGCAAGCTCAAACTTCGATTTGTCTGCATCAAAGAGAACGAGAGTCAATGGTGTCTTCATGTTTTCACCATGAATGAACAGTTTGGCCGTAGCCGTGCCACCGACAGCCACCTGGCCGAAATCGACAGCCGTATTCGGCACCGGGGCAAGCAGAATCGCCTTTCCTGCCGGAGGTGTCACTTCCGACGACACCGAAAAGACCTCACCCTTCTTGTTGCCCCATATATATTCCGCCAGTTCGGGGAAATCGATAAAGGGATTACGATTATTCTGGATTTTATATACCGCTTCATTGCGTTGACGCTCCTTATCGCTGACCTCATCCATACGCGCCCATTTGAGCAGCATGTCTATCGACCACTGATTGAGAGTGGGATATACATTCTGCTGAAGCATATACATATAGCTTTTGGCCCATGTGTAATCCTGATAGCATGTGACCATATAGAAGTATGTCCGCGCAAAGTCACCCTTATATTCATCATCCGGTTCGAAAACGTAGGCAGCTCCGCCACCCTGGCCGGAGACAGGCGAACCGACTTTGGTCACTCCGTTGTCAAACTTATTGGCGGTGCGCACCTCTCCGAGCGGATAGTTGCTCTTTGCCTGATTGGCTTTGGCTTCGCCGGGATACAGATGATTAAGGTCTGTATATGCCTTATAGTTTGTGGCAGTCGAGGTAGTGCTTCCCCACCAGCTTTTGGGGAATGAGTGTTCACGGTTCATGTAGGTGCCGAACTGGATGTAAATGTCAACATCCATATCTGAATACATATCCCACCAATAATCTGTGTTGGGACGGACATCCGTGCGTCTGAAATAACTCGGAAGGTTATTGTAAGATGACACACTGGTGAAATTACGGATGATGTTGTAGGCTGCAGTCTTCAGCTCCGCATCTTTTTTGCCGTTGAGGGCATTATAGTAGCCCGAAGGTATTTCTGCCATACACCATAATGCATTCAGCATCACAAGCATGGCAAAAACAGCATAACGTGAGAAGGATTTCATCTGATAAATGTTAAATGAGAGTTGTTTACTGTATGGAGTTGACATGTTAACATGTCATAATATATAATGCATTGTCATCAATTATTGTTCACCGGCACCGTCACGATGGAAAATCAGACTGTTTCGGCCGGACGGGCTGACCTTTAGCGTCACTGTAGCCGACTCGATCAGCGGAATATTATGATCCACATGACCGATGGGGGCATCAAAGGCTACAGGATAGCTGTAATCAGCGGTCATGTCGCGGATCATGTCAAACATGTTTTCATAACTGTCGTCCGGCTTATAATCTGTAAACTGCCCTACCACAAGACCTTTAAGCCGCGGCAGCACACCGTTAAGACGGAGTTGATACATGATACGTTCAATTTTATATATCGGTTCGGCTATATCTTCGATAAATAGAATCGTATCCTCCTTCAAGATGTCGTAAGGCGTACTGATAAGTTCGGCAATCACAGCCAGATTGCCTCCCAGAAGGCGTCCGGTGGCAATGCCACATCTGTCGTTGCTGTGTCCGTCGAACGTATATGCCGGCCGGGCACCGCGAAGGATTGCAAACAGTTCGGCATTGTCGGGATTCTCATAACCGAGACCGATCGCAGCCGCCATCGAAGAGTGAAGGCTCGCTATGCCGTTTACAGCCATGAGTGCGTGCAGGGCCGAAATATCCGAGAAGCCTGCGATCCATTTGGCGTTGGCTCTCAGATCGAGCTGCGACAGACGATCGAGGATATGCACGGCGCCATAGCCGCCGCGCGAACATATCACAGCCTTGACCTCGGGGTCGAGCAACGCACGGCTGAGATCTTCAAAACGCTCGTCATCAGTTCCGCTGAAGTGTCCGTTCTTGCCTAATGCATGGGGCATGATCTCAACACGCCACCCCTCATTGCGGAGTACTTCGGCCGCGAGTTCGACTTTCTCAGCATCCACAGGACCGGCAGGCGAGCAAAACACAATTTTGTCACCATCGGCGAGAGATGCCGGATATATGATATTTTTGTCTGCTGTCATCTTGTTTTTGTCCTAAGATATGTTTCAAAAAAATGCCACATGGCGACACCTGCCGAAACAGCCACGTTCAGCGAGTGTTTAGTGCCATGCTGAGGTATCTCGATGCACACATCGCACGCATCAACCACCGACGCATCGACTCCGTCAACCTCATTGCCGACAACAAATGCATAACTGTTACCACCGGCAAAATCGGGAACAAAATCTTCGAGCGACACACTCCCGATGACCTGCTCGAGACAGCAGATCTTGCGCCCCTCGGATTTCAACACGTCCAGAGCCTCGGCTGTAGTGGCATAATAGCACCAGTCTACCGAGTCCTCAGCCCCGAGCGCGGTCTTATGGATCTCAGGCGACGGTGGTGTTGCCGAAATGCCGCAAAGCATTATGCGGTCAACAGCAAAGCCGTCAGAGGTCCTGAATATAGAGCCTATGTTATTGAGCGACCTGACATTATCGACGACCACCGTCAGCGGCATCTTGTCGCTGCGTCGGAAGTCCTCGACCGACAGTCGTTTCATGTCCCATATCGTTTTTTTCTTCATTTGTCGTTGAGTATGCGGTTGAAGAGATTTATATATTTATCAGCGATGATTTGCGATGCATAACGCATCTCGACCGTATGGTGAAGCTCGTCTCTGCTTATATTGCTGTCCAAGGCCCACTTTATGCCCCGAGCCATGTCGGCTGCATCGCCACGTCGCGCGAGATAGCCCGTAGTCAGATGGTCGATGATCTCGTCGCGGCCATCTCCACCGAAACCGACGGGCACCGCTCCTGAAGCCATGCCCTCGATCAGAGTCGTCGGGAGAGATTCGAAGGTAGAACTCGACAGTACGACCGACGAACTGGCATACACGTCGGCCAGGCGGACCGGATCTGCGATGTTGCCTAACCTGACAAACGGCAAGCGCAACGAGTCGAGCATTTCCGGATGGCGTATGTCTCCACAGAACACCGCTGTCAAAGGCTGCTCTCCATCATAAAGATTGAGAGCCTCTATCGCTGACGGAAGACCTTTGATCGGATCGTCAAGACGTGCGGCGCACATCACCACCAGACGACTTCCGTCGTCGGGCAGACCAAGAGATGACCGCTCCACCCTCGGACTCACCGGATAACGTTCTATCGGGAAGGCATTGTTGATTACCTCGACCTTATGACCCGACAGCAAAGCGCTCTGCGAGGCCCGACCTGCCAGCCATGAGCTTACGGCAACAAAATTTATTGCCACATCGGCATAGAGGCGGCGTTTATGACGGAATATCTTTGTTGACAAATCACGATTTGAACCGCTCTGACCGAGCATCGGACAACCTACGCACTCCGTCATGAACTTCGGGCAATCTCCCGCATGATGACAGATGCCTGTCATCGGCCACATGTCGTGCATCGTCCACACGACAGGCTTTCCTTTGGCGCTGATACGCCGCAGCTCATCAAGCGACATCATGCCCTGGTTGAACCAATTAAGCACAACGATGTCAGCGTCGGCTATCCACGGATGGTCGGCCACTGCCAGACCTCTGTCTGCGGTAGAGACCTTAAACAGGCGGTCGCGGCTGAAACCATTGGCCATGAATATCCTGAACCTTTCGCCAAGAAAGGCCAACTTGTCAGAGATTCCACCTCCAATCGCAGTGACAGCATGATGTCCCGGGCCGACGGCTCGCTTGACAATCATGCGTGCGTCAATACCTGCCGCAATAAGAGCATCAAGCAGCCGGAGTGAGACAATCGATGCTCCGCCGACTATATCGCTGTGATTGACAAGGGTGACTTTCATCTGTTTATCTATGCAATAGCGATTTGACGGCTGAGCCCGGATTTATATGTTCTATACGGACCACAAGTCCGACAAACGAAACGAGCAGCACGAAACGGAGTATATACTTCAACACTGTGATGTCGGGCATCGCATACATGCCTGCCGCATAAAGCAAGCCGGCAATCAGAAAGTAAACCGCGATACGCCCGGTCTCATACTCTATCGGATATTTCCTCTGTCCAATGACATAACTCGTCACCATCATCACCCCATAGCAGCATAACGAAGCTACGGCACAGCCTACATAACCGATGCGAGGCACGAGAGCGACGTTAAGGCCGACCGTCACCGCAAGTCCGAGCAAGGAGAACCACATGCCCCAGATTGTCTTGTCGCTGAGCTTGTACCATAGCGACAGATTGAAAAATATGCCGAAGAAAAGTTCTGCGAGCATCACAACCGGCACTACCTTCAGGCCGCTGAAATAATCGGAAGCGATAAAATGCTTGAGTATGTCAAGATAGAACATCACACCCATGAAAATCAGCAGGGCGAAAATCACGAAATATTTCATAGCGTCGCTGTAAGCCTGATTGCGGTCTTCACCACGTTCTCGAGCCTGTGAGAAGATAAACGGTTCATAAGCAAACCTGAACGCCTGAATAAACATCACCATCACAAGCGCTATCTTGTAGTTGGCGTTATAGATGCCAAGCCCAGCCATAGACGTCGAAGAGTCCGGCGCGAGAGAGGGATAGAGCAATGTGCTGATGGTCTGATTCATGATGCCGGCGACACCAAGCACCAACAGTGGAGCCGAATAGCGCAGCATCTCGTTAAGAAGGCAGCCGTTGAACTTCCATTTAAAGCCCCGCAGCTCGGGCAACATCATCACCAGATTGACAAGCGAAGCTATCAGATTGGCTAAAAATATGTATCCTATCCCGAACCCCGGATCATAGAACCATGACACCGTGGCCGGAGCAACCTTCATCAGCCATGGACACAACAAGATGAAAAAGAGATTGAGACCGATGTTGAGACCGATGTTGACCAAACGTATCGTGGCAAAGCGGACAGGACGTTTGCGATAACGCAAATAGCTGAAAGGCAACGCCAAAAATGCGTCAATTGCCACACACAGAGCCATAATGAGGATATATGACTCATGGCCACCGCACTCCATCATTTCGCTCACAGGACCTATGAACATCCACACAAGCGCCACAAACAGAGTCGATGTTGTCGCCAACGATATCAACGCCGTCGAATAAACCTCCATCGGATTCTTCCATCTGTCATGATTGGCAAACCGGAAAAAACCGGTCTCCATGCCGTAAGTGAGAATAATCAGCGCCAAAGCCACCGCTGCATAGACAAAGGTCACCACTCCATATTCGCTTTGGTCAAACACATTTGTATACAACGGCACCAGACACCAATTGAGAAAGCGTCCGACGATCGAACTAAGGCCATAGATGGCCGTGTCCTTGGCAAGGCTCTTTATTCCCGGCATTTTTTCAAGCTCATATTCATCATTTCCTAAAGCCTGTCACTCCTTGACTCCATAGGCAAGGTCTCCGGCATCGCCCAAACCGGGGACGATATAGCTGTGGGAATTGATCTCATCGTCAATCACTCCGACCCAGAGCGTGGCGTCGGCAGGCATGACACTTTCGAGATAATCGACCGCTTTCTTCGACGCGATGACCGATGCTATGTGAACCTTGGCAGGAGTGCCTTTGGTCAGCAACGCACGATAGCTCAGCTCCATCGACGCGCCGGTTGCAAGCATGGGATCGCAAAGCACCAGAGTCTTTCCTTCAAGACGAGGTGAGGCAAGATACTCGATGCACACATCGAAATTCTCCTTTTCCTTATATTTGCGGTAAGCCGAAACAAAAGCGTTTTCGGCTCTGTCGAAATATTGCAGGAAGCCTTGATGAAACGGTATACCTGCACGGAAAATAGTGGCCAACACAACCTTGTCATCAATCACCTGACATGATGTCTTTGCCAAAGGTGTGATGATTTCCTCATTCTTATAACTGAGAGTCTTGCTGAGCTCATAAGCCATGATCTCACCCACACGTTCGAGATTGCGGCGGAAACGCAACGGATCATTTTGGATTTCAACGTTACGCATTTCCATCAGATATTGGCTCACAAGCGACGGTGAGTCTGCAAAATTTATTGTCTTCATGATTATCAAAGTTATAAATTGAGCAAATTTACAAAACATCAACCAAACCGCCAAAAGCAAAATTTTAAGCAAAGAGTTTAAAGTGATGTTAATCTAATTCCGATAATAGAGGGATAACGGGATAGTCCCTCGGAAGTGTCCGAAAGGCGCGTTATTAAAGTATGTTCATGTATTAATCAACATGTATTCCTTTCCCTTTTGCAATCCACTTATATACACTAATGCTAACGAGTATGATACAAAGAATTAGTGAAGTTCCAACTATAAGCCACATAGGGAAAAAGCCAGCCACAGGAATCAATAGTAAGTAAAACATAGGCCAACCGATAAGCAGAAGTATCAATCTATAGATTGATTGTGTATTTAGCCCCAAACCTCTCAGTTTATTTTTAATAAATTGGGGAATTAGATAGAACTCAGTTTTAGAAGCAAAACATTTAGCAATAGCAAAACGGCTAATAAGCATACCTATTATCCAAATTGGAATCATTAGACCCCAAACGGCTAAATCAACATCTCCATAAGAGTTATTTAAAACTAAGACTAAAGCGAATATCGCCCAACCAATTATATATCCACAATTTAACAATACTATGATTTTAGCTTGATTGTTTAGGACTTTCGAATATCGACGATAGGATTTAAACTCAATGAATACAAACGATAAAAACAACAAGCATACGACTATAATGCCGATACAATTAAAGGCCTCTATGTCACCGACACTTATATGAATGCAGTTACTAAAGTCATAGATTTTAAAATGTGATAGAAACGTATCTCTTTGTTTTTGGGCATACTCTAATGTAGAGCCCGAAGATAGAACAACACAAACTTTATCATCCCACTTTGTCTCAGTAGAAAACACAGTAGCTAATTTATACCCATCTGGATCAGAGAAATAGTATGAAAAAGCGGGGTGTCCGCCCATTACATAGTCGTTAAATGATGAGGCATCCGTAAAATAATTTGAAGGAAAATCTTCAGCATCCGCAAAAACATCTGTTAATAACAGAGCCAATGATTCACTCGTGCCGTTTGTGTGATAAGGATTATTGTAGACAGTTAACTGTAGTCCGTTAGCTTGTCCCGAATACCAATTGTCTGCTCTTAAACCTTTAAAGGGTTTAAGGCGAGAAGGAATCCTGTCTCCCCAAGTATCATAATAATTACTGTACGATACAGTCCCGTCTGCATCATTAAATGGGAATATAACTCGTCTGCTATTTTGAGAATTTCGATATTGATATATCGTTTGACTTGCATCATCTATATAGATTTTGTCGAAACTGAAACAAGCGTATAATAATGAAATTCCACTCGTTATAAATATACCAACTAAAAAGAAGACCCAAAAGAAAGATTTTCTACGTTGTTTATTCAAAATAATGGAGGGTTCTTCTTTAGACGCTGTGTGATTATTACCAACTGTCAGTGAATTATTAGTTGGTAGATTATTTGAATGATTATTTTTTAACCCAACAACGGATATGACATCATCTTCGGTTTTATCATAGATTTTCGGAGTTTGTCTTCGCGAGAAGCAAATCCATATTGCTATTCCAAATATGATAGTCTTAACAAACTCCGGAAAATCGAAATAATGGAAATCTGTGCAATTTACATATAGCATCCAAATAAGTATGTACCATATAACTTTCAGCGCTTTACCCCACCAAGTAGATGAAGAAGACGAGAAGCGTCTGAAATACTGAGCAAAAGCAAGGCTCGCGAAAGCACCGATAAAGAATGTAAAGCAATAACGTTGTATTTGAGTTGCATATCCCCATATAATATGTTGATGTGAATTACGTATTATTCCATCATGGGGAATTATTGACTCAAATTGCTCTTTTGGAGAATCAATATTGCACATCAAAAATATAAAAGCCGTGAATTGCAGTCCCGAAAGAATATAACAAGAAATTGCAGCCCACTTTATATTTCGAGGAGATGAGCTTATTTTAGGATTTGAGGTTGCTAAACGGTTGAATGTGGCAACAAAAATCAGACCTACAATCAAGCAAAAGAATAGTCGTAGAAAAAAATGAGCTGTTAACATATTTCAGTATTATTTCAGTCGTTCTTTGAGCTTGGTGTTGTGGTCGGAAAAAGGTCGCAATGGCTAAATGGACGTTGATGCGAAGACATACCAACTGCCATCTTTTTCACTGCGCTGAATATAGCCATTTTTGGTCATTAGCCGTAACTGATTTTTTACGGCGCGGGGCACGATACCGGCACTCTTTGCTATATTCTCGATAGTAATATCGGGATTTTCGCTTATTGCTTTCAATATCAAAGCACTGCTTGGACTGCGGAAAACAATTTTACGGCCATCGTACCACCAAACGTTCCCGGATGTCTCGGTAATAAAATCAATATTAAATTTGATTTCATCGGTAACGATGGACTTAAAGAAACGCAAGAATCTCTTTATCTGTGAGAGCGTGGCGTGAGCACCGTCAGAAGGAGAATTGCCAATCTCAATATCCGACTGGTGCAGTGCTTCAAGATATTCTTGCTTGATTCGACTTCTTACTACAATCATTGGCCAACCGTGACGAGCCAAGATATAATTGACGAGCAGACGTGCAATACGGCCATTTCCATCCTCAAACGGATGTATTCGGATATAGCGGTAATGGAACAGAGCTGCGAGTTCGACAGGCGAATATTTGCCGCTCGTCTCGGCCTCGTTATACCAATCAACAAGGTCGGACATCAAAGCCGGGGTTTCTTCGGGTGATGCATACTCAAAGCGGTCGCCATATCGAGTAATAACACTGTTGGGGCGGGTTTTATATTGCCCTGCGTGGATGACATAACTTGTCTGTACACCTCCTGGAAGATTGCGATAAACTGTATAATCTTCACGAAGGAGTGTTTTATGAAGCTGCCGGATGAAATTCTGCGTAAGTGGTTGGTCTTTCAGTTTTGCTTCTTCTTGCATCATGACCATGCCAACTTGACTCGCTTTCATATCCACATAGTCTTTCAAGTCGCCCTCGCCGCTTACCTTTCCAAATATAAGCAGCAGCTCCGTCTGTCCATAAGTCAGCGTATTTCCCTCGATGTGGTTACTGTTAAAATTGTAATCCACGGAGAAACGCTGACTCAGGAGGTACCGTTTCCTATCACTTATAGGGAAAAGGCTTTGCCATTGATTGTATAATTGGTCTAACTTGTCCATTTTATAAAATTGCACATCCAAACATTCACTAAGGGAACGTTCAAATATTCCTTTTATTGTGAATTTATTGAAATTACTACTTGGCGACTTCCTCCTTGAAGGCATCGGCAAGTTTGAACGCCGGAATATTGTGGACCGGAATGATGCCGGTTGTCTTGGCTATTTCGTTTACGATTTCTGCTTTTGTCATGGTGTTATAATTTTTTGCGATTTAAGTGTTCAAAATTAATGAAAAACCTTGATATATGGAATAGTTAAATATTGAAGACCGGACAATGTTTGTGTTTATTGGACCGGCCTTGTTACGGGATGGGATATTTTTTGTAATTTTGTCAACTCAAAGCATTTCAAAACGCAGCTTGACAAAAAAATGACATCTCATCAGATAGTTTTGGCCATACTTGCAATCGTAGCATTATATGCTGTGATCACGGGTTTTATGAAAGGTCTGCTGTCGCAGATCGGGCAGATCGCGGGCCTGATAATCGGCATTCTTGCTGCAAGAGCGCTCACACCGGGTCTGCTCAAAATGCTTAGCGTCGACGCAGGTGTCGACTCGGCCTCAATGATCTCCACCGTATTGTGCTACATACTGGTATATCTGGCAGCATATTTTGCCGTGGTCATCGTAGCCCGACTGCTTAAATTGGTGGTCAAAGTCGCATGTCTCGGCGTTCTCGACCGCATCGGAGGCGCTGTCTTCAAACTTCTGAAATGGATGATCATCATGAGCCTGGCCTACAACCTGCTTGTCTCGATAAGTCCATCGATGGCTCCCGATCCATCATCCGGACCTTTTGAAACGACGCTCTATAACATAGCTCCGGCTCTATTGGACATGTGGAGATGAAAACAAGCGCAAGCTAAATAACGTTTATCACAGACAGACTTCAATTGCGATATAAACTATGGCAGAAGACAAGGATAAAAGAAAAGACAACAGCGACGAGGTGATACGTGACGTCACCGGGTCGGAATACAAATACGGCTTTGTGTCAGACATCGACAGCGACATCATACCGCGAGGACTCAACGAAGACGTTGTCCGCTTGATCTCACAGAAAAAAGGCGAACCGCAATGGCTGCTCGACTTCCGTCTCAAGGCATTCCACTATTGGGAGACGCTCGAAATGCCGACGTGGGCTCATCTGCGCATCCCCGACATCGACTATCAGGCCATAAGCTACTATGCCGCACCGCGCAAGAAAGAAGGGCCCAAAAGCCTTGACGAAGTCGATCCTCAGCTCATCGACACATTCAACAAACTCGGCATTCCTCTCGAAGAGCAGAAGGCCTTGAGCGGCATGGCCGTTGATGCGGTCATGGACTCCGTATCCGTCAAGACAACCCACCGCGAAAAACTCGCCGAGCTCGGCATCATCTTCTGCTCATTCAGCGAAGCCGTCAAAGACTACCCCGAATTGGTTCAAAAATATCTCGGCAAAGTCGTGAGCTACCGCGACAACTTCTTTGCGGCCCTCAACTCCGCGGTGTTCAGCGACGGATCGTTTGTCTATATACCCAAAGGCGTACGCTGTCCGATGGAACTGTCTACATATTTCCGCATCAACGCATCAGGCACCGGACAGTTTGAACGCACACTCATCGTCGCCGACGACGAAAGCTATGTCAGCTATCTCGAAGGATGCACAGCCCCTATGCGTGACGAAAACCAGCTCCACGCCGCCATCGTCGAAATCATCGTCGAGGAACGTGCCGAAGTAAAATACTCGACCGTCCAGAACTGGTATGCCGGAGACCGCGACGGCAACGGCGGTGTCTACAACTTCGTGACCAAACGCGGACTCTGCCGCGGCGACTACTCCAAACTGTCATGGACTCAGGTCGAGACCGGCTCGGCAATCACTTGGAAATATCCGGGATGTATACTCGCCGGTGAAGGATCTGTCGGCGAATTCTACTCCGTGGCCGTCACCAACAACTATCAGCAGGCCGACACCGGCACGAAGATGATACACATCGGCAAAAACACCCGTTCGACAATCGTCTCCAAAGGCATCTCGGCCGGACATAGCGAAAATTCCTACAGAGGTCTCGTCAGCGTAGCACCCGCGGCATCGGGAGTGAGAAACTACACCCAGTGCGACTCGCTGCTGCTCAGTTCGACCTGCGGAGCTCACACCTTCCCCTACATTGACGTCAAGAACGACACTGCGATAGTCGAACATGAAGCCACCACTTCCAAGATTTCCGAAGACCAGCTCTTCTATTGCAATCAGCGCGGCATCCCGACCGAAGAAGCCGTAGCTCTCATCGTGAACGGCTATGCAAAAGAAGTGATGAACAAACTTCCGATGGAGTTTGCCGTCGAGGCTCAGAAACTGCTCTCAATCACCCTTGAGGGCTCGGTTGGATAAATAACACAATTGATAAACACGCTATTTCAAAATATAAAATGGAAGAAATTCTGCTCAAAGTCGACAACCTCCATGCCGGCATCGAAGGCAAGGAAATACTCAAAGGAATCAATCTCACCATACGACCGGGTGAGGTACATGCCATCATGGGGCCCAACGGATCCGGCAAAAGCACACTATCGGGTGTACTCGCCGGCGACCCCCGTTTCACGGTCTCAGAAGGAAGCGCCGACTTCCATGGCGTAGACCTTCTCGCTTTATCACCTGAAGACAGATCTCATGAAGGACTGTTCCTGTCGTTTCAATATCCGGTCGAAATTCCCGGCGTGTCGATGGTCAACTTCATGCGTGCCGCAGTCAACGCAAAGCGCAAATATCTCAACGAAGCGCCTCTGTCGGCCGGAGATTTTCTCAAACTGATGAGACAGAAGCGCGAAATCGTCGAGCTCGACAACAAACTGGCCTCACGTTCAGTCAATGAAGGTTTTTCAGGAGGCGAGAAAAAACGCAATGAGATCTTCCAGATGGCCGTTCTCGAACCGCGCCTGTCGATACTCGACGAAACCGACAGCGGACTCGACATTGACGCCTTGCGCATAGTGGCCGGTGGAGTCAACAGACTCAAGAACGACCGAAACGCCACAATCGTGATCACCCACTACCAGCGTCTGCTCGATTATATAAAACCTGACTTTGTCCATATCCTCTACAAAGGACGTATCGTCTATTCCGGTGGCCCGGAACTCGCCCTCGAACTGGAAGAAAAGGGATACGACTGGATCAAACAGCAAGTCGACAACCAATAATCGCTCCAATCAAAAATGAGTTCTCTCAACCAATATATCGAATTATTCGAGCAAAACCGCGAGATCATAGACAGTCACTCGCCGTCGTTGTTCAATAAGCTTCGTCCTTCGGCTCTTGCCACCCTCAAGCGCCTTGGGCGCCTCCCTGACAAACGGAATGAAGGCTATGAGAAGATTTCTCTCGAAGAGATGTTCGCGCCTGACTTCGGCGTCAACATCACCCGAGTGCCGTTCCCCGTCGACGTGGCCCGCACATTCCGTTGCGAAGTGCCTAATGTCAGCACTCTGCTCGGAGTGGTCGTCAATGATGAATTCAGACCAACATCCACACTCAAAAAGAACTGTCCGGAAGGTGTTACCGTCATGTCGCTTGCCGAAGCCGCACGCACGATGCCCGATCTGGTGGCCCCTTATCTCGGCCGTCTCTCTGACAACCGCGATGCAGCCTCTGCGCTCAACACCCTCCTGATGCAGGACGGAGTCTTTATCCATCTCGCGGCCGGTGTGCGCCTCGACAAAGCCATCCAGATTGTCAACATATTCAATGCCGAAGCCGACATGATGGGCCTCAGACGCATGCTCATAGTCCTTGAGGCAGGAGCCTCAGCCCGTGTGCTTGTCTGCGACCATTGCCAGAACAACAGCCAACAATACCTGTCAAGCGAAGTCTCCGAAATCGTTCTCGGAGAAAACGCAAGGCTCGACTACTGCAACATCGAAGAATCTTCAGACAACTGCAAGCGAATCAGCCAGCTCTACGCACAACAGCTCGCCTCAAGCAGCCTGAACATAAACTCCACATCGCTGACCGTAGGACGCACCCGCAACGAATTCAGGGTCAATCTCTGCGGTGAGCGTTGCAACACCGAGCTTTCAGGCATGGCGATAGCCGATAAAACACAGATTGTCGACAATGCGTCATTCATCCGCCACAGCAACCCGCGATGCCACAGCAGTCAGCTTTTCAAATATCTGCTTGACGAAAAGGCCCAGGGAGCATTTGAAGGCTTGATCTATGTAGCCCACGACGCCGTCGGGACCGAAGCCTACCAGAGCGACCGCAACATCCTCGCATCTGCCGACGCACGCATGCACACAGCTCCTCAGCTCGAGATCTACTGCGATGACGTCAAGTGCAGCCATGGAGCCGCCACAGGTCAGCTCGACCAACAGGCTCTTTTCTATATGCAAACACGAGGAGTGCCCCGCGCCGAAGCCCGCATGATGCTCATGCAGGCTTTCATGACCGACGTTATCGACCACGTCACCATCGACGGTCTCCGCGACCGTCTGCGACACCTCGTCGAACGACGTCTTTCCGGCCAACATGCCGCATGTGGCGACTGCGCTGCTTCATGTCACAACTAATCCAGCCATAGCTATGTCAACTCTTGATATTGAGTCAATCAGACGTCAGTTCCCGATTCTTGAACGCAAAGTCTACGGCAAGCCGCTGATTTACCTCGACAACACTGCCACATCCCAGACACCGCGTCAGGTAGTCGACGCTGTAACTGACATGTACTACACCCACAAGGCCAATGTCCACCGCGGTGTCCACTGCCTCTCACAGGAAGCGACTGACGCCATGGAGAGTTCAAGAGAGCGCGTACGGAGCTTTATCAACGCATCGTCTGTCGAAGAAATCGTTTTCACACGCGGCACAACCGAAGCCATCAACCTCGTGGCATCGTCATATGGCAGCCTGCTGAACGAAGGAGACGAAATCATCCTAACGGTCATGGAACACCATTCAAACATTGTTCCTTGGCAGTTGCTCGCTTCGCGCAAAGGCGTCAGGATAAAGGTTGTGCCGATAACGCCTGACGGCCAGCTCGATTTAGACGAATACCGTTCGCTCTTCAGCGAGCGCACACGCCTTGTCGCCGTGACACATATCTCGAATGTGCTCGGCACAGTCAACCCTGTAGACGAAATAATCCGTGAAGCACACGCCCATGGAGCCCGCGCATTGATCGACGGTGCGCAGGCGATAGCCCATCTCAAGGTCGATGTCAGGGCCATGGACGCCGACTTCTATGTTTTTTCTTCCCACAAGATGTATGGTCCGACAGGCATCGGCATACTCTATGCAAAAAAAGAACTGCTTCAGGAAATGCCGCCATATCAAGGCGGAGGCGAAATGATTGGCCATGTCAGCTTCAACGGCACCACGTGGGCCGACCTGCCTTATAAGTTCGAGGCCGGCACGCCCGACTATGTCGATGCCGCCGCTTTCCGTACGGCCATAGATTTCATGTGCGGCCTCGGCATTGAAGAAATAGCCGCTCACGAACATCAACTTCTGAGCTATACGACCCAACGCATGCTTGAAATTCCCGGCATGCGCATCTTCGGGACGGCTCCAGGCAAATGTGCCATCATATCGTTTCTGATCGGCAATGCCCACCACTACGACACCGGCATGCTCCTCGACAAACTCGGCATTGCCGTACGCACCGGCCACCATTGCGCCCAACCCCTCATGGAAGCTCTCGGCATCGAAGGCACCGTCAGAGCATCTTTTGCAGTGTACAACACTTTTGAAGAGGCAGACAACTTTATCGCTGCCCTGAAGAGGATCGCCCCGATGCTGGCTTAGAACCCCTTTGATATTTGACCATGACAACCGAGTCGCTGCCCTACGGCACTGAAAACATCATGAGGTATATGCGCGGTTTTTGTCAAATATCCGACGAAAGCGAGCGTCAGTTGTATTCATATCTTAAACCCTGCAAATTTGCCAAAAGGCAGTTGCTTGTCGAAGAAGGGCGCTTATCCAATGCCGCATTTTTCATCGAACACGGCATGACCCGCTCATACTGGCTGGTCGACGGCATGCAGATCACCACTTCATTTTCAACCGAAGGCGCAATCGTGTTCAGCATGGACGAAATCTATTATGGCAAACCGAGCGAGGAATATGTCCAGGCCGTCGAGCCTTTGGAAGGTTATAGCATCGACACATCAGACCTTCGCCATCTCGTCAGTGAAAACATGGAGTTTGCCCGTTGGTGGTCGGCAATACACCAATATGAATACCGCAGACTTCATCGCTCACATAAAGAGCGCCTCACTCTGCCGGCACGCGAACGATATGAAGCATTCCAAGCCCAGTTTCCCGAAGTCTGCCGCCGCGCCCTGCGCAGCCATATCGCCTCCTATCTCGGCATCACATTAGCCACCCTAAGCCGTCTTGGGTCAAAGAAATAGCTCATCGCACAAAAAAAGCTGCCGACATCTCACGACGTCAGCAGCTTTAATCCTAAATCAATCAATAACTTTAATCCTATTCTATATTTTTATTCTTTCATTTATGGGCTGCGCGGCAAGCCGGAGAGCAGCGGCGGAGCGGAGTCGCCGTGCGTTCAGCGGTAATCCGAGAAGCGCTCCTGGAGTTTCTTGCGGGCGAAGAAGATGCGGCTCTTGACTGTGCCGA
>CAXHOY010000023.1:0-50930 GCA_964018265.1 uncultured Muribaculaceae bacterium | reverse complement strand
TTACAAATCGATTACGATGCAAATCTACAACCGATTTTCAATTTGTCAAGAGTTTTAAAGTTAAAATATGTAAATTTAATGATTTTTCCAAAATAAAACACATTATCCATTGTACATCAATGCATTAAAATCACAACAAAATGATACAAAATTGTTACAATGATGTAATTTTAGTGTTTTTAGACCTGTTTTGTCACAGATATGTAATCTCCAAAATCACAGTTCATCCTTCCACAATCCCGGCGCACATCCATTCATTTAAAACCATCTTTCTCGCTTCTTGTCCAATCTTAATGTTGATAACGCGGATTCCATGCCTGTGGGTGACTGTTGATAATAAATTTAGTTAAATGTCGGATAATTAGCTGCGGTTTGCGTATCTTTGTCGATTGAAGCATAAAATCCGCTTTCACCGAAAATCATCCGTCATCCGAATGAAAAGATATAACCTAATCAACAACGTTCTCGGCTGGCTATGTTTTGCCATCGCTGCGGTCACATATCTATTGACCATAGAACCAACAGCAAGTTTCTGGGACTGTCCGGAATTCATTCTCCAAGGAGCTAAACTCGAAGTGGGACACCCGCCGGGCAACCCGATCTTCATGCTCGCGGCAAGATTTTTCATCACCCTCTTCGGCGGTGACATCACAAATGCCGCATTAGCGGTCAACTCTATGTCCGCCCTGCTGAGTGCTGCGACAATCCTCCTGTTGTTCTGGACCATCACCCACCTGATCAAACGTCTTGTGGTCAGAGACGACGCCACGGGTGTGAGCCTGCGGCAAATGATTGTCATCATGGGTGGTGGCCTCTGCGGCGCCCTGGCCTATACCTGGAGCGACACGTTCTGGTTTTCAGCTGTTGAAGGTGAGGTCTATGCTTTCTCATCATTCTGCACAGCTTTAGTTTTCTGGCTCATATTGAAATGGGAAAACAGGGCGGATCAAGCCCACAGCGACCGCTATCTCGTGTTGATAGCCTATATCATAGGTGTTTCGATCGCAGTCCATCTGCTCAACCTGCTTTGCATCCCGGCCATCGGTCTGGTGATCTACTATAGGAAATTCAAACGGATCAATGCTGTCGGCTCTCTTATCGCCTTAGGCATCTCATGTGTTGTCGTCGGACTCATCCTCTATGGCCTTGTGCCGGGATTTATCAGCGTCGCACAATGGTTTGAACTCCGCTTTGTCAACGACCTCGGCTTCAGCTACAACATAGGTGTCACGGTCTATGCCGCCGTCGCTCTCGCGGTCTTCATATTCACAGCCCGCGCCCTCTACCGTCAGCGCAACGCCGCAGCCATCAAACGCCTGTTTCTGGCATCAGTCATCCTGTCAGGCATGCCTTTCATCGGCCACTCATGGGTGATACCGACCATATTCATAGCTGCTCTGGTCATCTACCTTTTCATGTTCTGCCCGAAGGTTCCGGTCAGGATGTTCAATCTCATCACACTCAGCATCCTGGTAATATTCATCGGATACTCATCGTATGCCCTCTTGCTTATACGCGCTAATGCCAACCCTCCGATGAACCAGAACGCCCCTGACAACGTATTTGCCCTGTCGTCTTATCTCAACCGCGAACAATATGGCGACCGTCCATTGTTCTACGGCCCGGTCTTCTCTGAAGAACTGGCTTATGAGGACGCCAACGGCACATACATAGTCAGAGTGGACGAGAATGGCATACCCAACACCCGAGTCCTCGACGGCTATCTCCGCGACGGCGAAGGACGCGCCTACAACACCCCCAAACGCAGCTATACCAAAGTCGTCAAATCGCGCGACGGGCAGTCTGACGAATATGTTGAAAACGTCGAACGCCCGAACTACAAACCGATGCCCGACGTCGAAATGCTGTTTACACGCATCTACAGCTCTGACTCCCGGTCAAGACATCCCGAACAATACAAAAGCTGGGCCGACTATGTCACCCCCGACATTTACGAGCTCCCGATCGAGCTGCGCCGCAAATGGGCCGAACAAGGCTATGCACTGCTGAGTGAGATCGCCCCATATCTCACCCATCAGAAGGTGATCACCACGGCTGCGACACCCGACGGAACACCGGTCAACCATACGTCGGCTTGGAAACCCGGTTTTGACGTCAACCTGAGATACTTCCTCAACTATCAGCTCAACCACATGTACTGGCGATACTTCATGTGGAATTTCGCCGGCCGCCAGAACGACATCCAGGGCAATGGCGAGCCTCATCTCGGCAACTGGATTTCAGGCATTCCGTTTATCGACAACGCCCGTCTCGGCGACCAGTCGCTCCTGCCCGATGAATTCGGCAAGGGCAACAAAGGCCACAACGTCTTCTACATGCTCCCGCTGCTACTCGGTCTCATTGGTCTCCTGTGGCAGGCGCTCTACAACCACCCGGCCAATCCGCGACGCGGCATAGAGCAATTCTGGGTTGTCTTCTTCCTCTTCTTCATGACCGGCATCGCCATCGTGCTCTATCTAAACCAGACTCCCGGGCAGCCTCGTGAAAGAGACTATGCGTTTGCAGGTTCCTTCTATGCATTTGCAATATGGATCGGACTTGCAGTGCCGGCTATCGCCACTCTGATCAGCTCTATGTTCAAGAAGAACAAAAAGGCAGCAGAGAGCGACACCGCCAACGACTCATCACAGGACTCTCCCTCATGGGCAGGCGTGATTCCCGCCGTCGTCATCGGACTATTCGTTCCGCTGCAGATGGTATCACAGACATGGGACGATCATGACCGTTCACACCGCTACACCACCCGGGACTTCGGCATGAACTATCTCGCGTCGCTCGACGAAAACGCCATCATCTTCACAAACGGCGACAACGACACCTTCCCTCTCTGGTATGCCCAGGAAGTCGAAGGCTTCCGCACAGATGTGCGCGTCGTCAACCTCTCATATCTCACCACAGACTGGTATGCCCACAATCTGAGCTTCCCATATTATGAGGCTGCTCCGGTCAAGACATATGCCACTCCGGCTGACTACGCTTACGAACGTCTGGCCTACAACTTCATCATTCCGATGGAAGACTCTACGGTCACAGCCGAAGACGCTCTGCGTTCGCTGTATGCCAGCGATGCCAAGCGCGTAGGAGCGCCATATCTGACCACCCCGAGGGTGAGCATCCCGGTCGATAGCGCTGCGGCATATCGCCATTTCGGCATCGAACCGGGCTCAGCAGAAGCAGCCGACCTGACACCGTCGTTCGGTCCCGTCACCACTGACCTAAGCACTCAAGGCCAAGGCATGAGCCAAAGCAAAGCTCTGTCTCTCGACATAATCGCCAATGGCATCTCAGACGGATGGAGCCGACCGGTCTACTTCGCATCGACCGTGCCGTCAGAACAGTTCTACCTCGGACTCGACCCCTACATGTATTCGACCGGCATGGCTCTCGAAGTGACTCCGTTCAGAGACGCGCTCTACTCTCCAAATGCCGACCGGGCTTATGAAAACATCATCGGCAAATTCCGCTGGGGCGGTCTCGATGACCCCGAACACGCCTCATCGCTCTACCTCGACGAGACTGTCAGACGCATGGTTTCGTCCACACGGTCGGCCATCATCGACTGCGCCGAGAACCTTATAGTCAACGGCTCGCGTCCGGCCTCCGAATGGGCCGTCAACCACGCCCGCGAGAACGGACAGACCGAGCCTGCCACCCACTATGACATGGCCCGCAACCTGCTCCGGTTCATGATGGATAAGATGCCGGCCGAAGTGGTCGCATATGACGGACTCCAGAGCTACTATATCGCAAGCGACTTCATCGACCTCTATGACCGCACCGGCAATCAGGCCGACCTTGACGCGGCCGAAGCGATACTCGACAAAGAGATCGCGCGCTCATCGCAACTTGTCAACTATGCAGCTTCGCTTTCCCCCTCACAGGTCAACGCTCTCGGCCGTTCGGAAACCATAGCCCTGCAGTACCTCGGACTCATGACTGGTCTTAAGAACACGATTGCCATCTACCGTGCCATCGAAGGACGCGAAGACAGAGACAGCCTGCTCGAAGGGCTCCCCGCCGGGCTTGCCATCTCATATGCCCAGACGATCTATCCGATGATATATCTCGACGGATACACTCTCGACGAAGTGCGCACCGGCATGCAGCACAGCACCGGTTCGACAGCCAGAGTATTCGACACCGCGCGCCGCATGCTTGAGCTCCACGAAGCCGCAGGCATAGATCCGATGGCGCTGACCGACTCCATCGTCAAAGCCAACGGCATCAACATCGAGTCGTGGCGACGACTGACACAATGACCAAACATCGCTTGAGGCTATGTTTATAGAAAGACCACCACTCGTCTACCGCCTCCTCTTCCCGGAGGCGGTATGGCGTGTCAAAGGCAAACGCAACTCAAAGGTAATCTACCTCACATTCGACGACGGACCGATACCCGAAGAAACCCCATGGGTGCTTGACACTCTTGACCACTACGGCGTCAAGGCCACATTCTTCATGGTCGGCGACAATGTGCGCCGTCACCCTGAGATATTCGATGACATCAAACGCCGGGGCCACTCTTATGGCAACCATTCCATGCACCATCTGCAAGGCATGAAAGTGACAACCCGACGCTATCTCTACGACATCACCGAAGCCGACCGACTGATCGACAGCCCCCTATTCCGTCCGCCTCACGGCATCATGAGATGGAAGCAAGCCAAAGCGATCAAGGATCATTACAACATAATCATGTATGACCTTGTCACCCGCGACTATTCACGCAAACTCACTCCCGAACAGGTGCTCGAAAACGTGAAACGCTTTGCCCGCGATGGTGCGATCATCGTGTTCCACGACTCACGCAAATCATCGCGAAACATGCGTTTTGCCCTTCCACGCGCCATCGAATGGCTGCTTGAAAAGGGCTATGAATTCCGCACTCTGCCAATGGGATGACACACTCCGGTAATGACATCAAGGAAGCCATCCGCAGTCTCGTCATCGCGGCCGGAGCGGCCAGAGTCGGCTTTGCGCAGGCAACCGAGACCGACAGCGCTGACCTGACAATCATCAACACTTGGCTTGCCGACGGGCGAAATGGCGAAATGTCATACATGGAGCGCTACCCTGACATCCGTCGCGACCCGCGTCTCTTGCTCGAAGGCGCAAGGACCGTCATCTGCTGCGCCTTTGACTACAGGCCTTCAGTCCGTCACCCTCTTTTTGCAGACTACTCACTCGGCCTCGACTACCATGACGCCATAAGAGCCAGACTCACACAGGCAGCCGAAGCCATATGCTCGCAATTCGGAGGCCACACGCGCATCTGCGTTGACACCGCTCCGATTCGGGAACGATATTGGGCGGTGACCTCAGGCATAGGTTTTATAGGCTTGAACGGCCAACTCATCGTCGACGGCATAGGCTCTAAAGTGTTTCTCGCCGAAATATTATGGACCGGCGAAGTCATCCCCGACCAGCCCGCATCCGACCGCAGATGCCTCTCCTGCGGTGCATGCGTCAAAGCCTGTCCGGGCAAAGCGCTCGACGGCAGATGCGGTGTCGACGCCCGGCGTTGCCTCTCATATCTCACCATCGAATATCGAGGCGATCTTCCTGACGGGCTCATGCTCGACGGACGTATCTACGGCTGCGACATATGCCAGGACGTCTGCCCTCACAATCAAGCACGTGACGGCCGTCTTAAACCAATCGAGGAATTCACTCCATCCCCCAAATTAATGAGCCTGACCGCAGACGACATTTTATCAATGCAACCTTCAGACTTCAACGCCCTATTCCGCCACAGCGCAATAAAAAGAACAAAACTCACAGGCCTCAGACGCAACGCCCTGCGCCATATCAAACAAGACAAAGATTAGCATCCATTAGTAAGTCATCGGCCAAGCTCTATACTATACCATCCGCCGCCCCTCTACTTACCCCTCCCTCCTAAAGTCAACACAAACCCCGAAGCCTATACCATATTATGGATTATGGTTAAACATCACCATAGGTTGATTTTTCGCGATTTTTTCATGATTTTCTTGACAATTACTTGCAAAAAGTAAAAATAGTGTATATATTTGTGAATTGTTGAACCAATCCATCTCCCTGCCATGAGAACCGTAAAGCTTTGTCAGAAAAAACAATCCGGGCGAGACGCATTCTCTCAATTCGGGAGCGGGTATTTTGACGGTGGGGGGAAGGCGAATTATTATGTGACGGACTGGCAGGGCAATGTCGCGATGGTCATTGACAGCGAGGGTGAGACGGCGGCAAGGAACGCGAGCACACTGTCGGTCAGCGGTCAACTATTGACTCTAAAACAAGCGATTATGAAAAGTTTGAAAGTGTTTTTATTACATCTCTTAGTGGTGTGCACTATGCTGACATCATGCAGTAGCAATGGCAAACGGTCTTCGGGCGGTCATGACGATGCAGTTGAAACTGTCGCGGCTGATACGGTGAACGTTCTTAACTTTATGGAAGCGTTGAACCTGGACCGGGAGACATGCTCGGACTCATTAAGGGTGATAAAAGTCGTAGAGAGCAAGATGTACAAGGAAGCATCATCAGAAATGTCTGAATACGTGACTTTGGTCAATTGGCTCTTGGACTATTGCACTGAAGATGCAGCAGAGGGAATAGGTTTGGCTATATATAGGATGTTTAAGGCTTATCCATCGAAATTCGATGAATTGGAGAGTTATATGAATCTGTTGCCGCGTGACGACAAGGATAAGATATTGCGGAAACTTGCATCTATTGCAGCTTTTGAATTAAGCTGTGAAAATATGGAAAAAAGCATTGGCGAGATTATGGAAATATTTAATGCTCAATTTCCTTATCTGGCAAAGTATCGGGTCTGTCAAGAGCAATTCGTGCAGCGACTTGACGACAGAATTCAGGACTTCTGATATTCGGTCGGCGACATGCCTGTGAGGTGCTTGAAATATTTGCCGAACGACGACTGGTTGGAAAAATTAAGCGAATAGGCCACCTGCTGGACATTCTTGCCGGAGAAGCGTAGCATATTCTTAGCTTCCATCAACACAAATTCGTCGATCCATCTGGCGGCCGACTTGCCGGTGGCATCCTTCACGAGCAGAGAAAGATATTTCGGCGATATGAACAGTTTGTCGGCATAGAAAGCCACCGATCGCTCCTTGGCATAATAGACATGGACAAGTTTGATGAAATCATGGACATAGGCCGTGCGGCATGCCCGCTGTCCTTTGGTGACATTGTGCGACCCAAGACGTTTGTAATGGACGCCCACCATCTGATAGATCATCGCAGCCATAAGGCTCGACGCGATATTGGTCTCGACCTGACGATTGAGCCGTGTCCCACAATTAAGCTTCAGCAGGTCGACATAGCGCAACATCACATCAAGCTCGGCGTCACTCAGCACGACATCCGACGATGAACGGTCGACGATAATAGGTGTGCTGATGGCAGCGAAATTGATGTTCACACCCTGCAGAAAGGAAGTGTGGAAGAAGAGCAGGTCTACTTTGTTGGAAGATTGGGGTGAAGTCACAAACTTGACCGCCGTTCCGAAGCCAAAGGCTGCAAAACTATTGGTTGCAAACACACTTCTGACCGAATTGATCTCAATCTCCAGTTCGCCCTCTCGTATCAGGAATATGCAAAGCCCGTCGAGACGATGCAATTCATCGGCCACTATATCAGCCGAATTAAACGACGCGCAGAAATAAGAAGAAGCCATGCTGCTGAAATCTGATGATATTTCGTGCAGAGCCTTATATAACGAGTTAGATTGCAGACTGTCCATTGATAAGATAGTGATGTTTTGCGGATGCAAATATATGCAATTGTGGACAAATCGGCAAATATTTTCGTCACAACAAGAACTCAATCCGGTGTTTTTTTGCCGTGAGACTATAGAGTTAGCTTTTAACAAATTTTTCTTATAAGTTTTTTCACTGATATAAAATAGGATTGACTGAAAGTTCATATCTTTGCAACAAACTTGATTTCTCAACCGAGTTTAACAAACATATGGATTACAGCATTCTCAACTTCTTAGCGCTTTTAGGTGCCGTCGGACTCTTCCTCTACGGCATGAAAGTAATGAGTGAAGGACTACAGAAAGCCGCCGGCGACCGCCTGCGCGGCATTCTCTCCGCAATGACAAAAAACCGCTTTACCGGTACATTGACCGGATGTGCGATTACAGCCCTAATCCAAAGTTCATCAGCATCGACCGTGATGGTCGTCAGCTTTGTCAACGCCGGCCTGATGACCCTTGCACAATCAATGGCCGTCATCATGGGCGCCAACGTCGGCACCACGTTCACGGCTTGGATCATAGCTCTTTTCGGCTTCAAGATGGACATATCGGTGGTGACTCTGCCGCTGATCGGCCTGGCCGTCGTGCTGCTATTCACCAACAAGAGCAAAGCCAAGTCAATAGGCGAGTTCCTGATCGGCTTCTCCTTCTTGTTCATGGGCCTTGACATGATCAGCGCCAATGTGCCTGATCTGCAGCAAAATCCGGAGATGTTTGCCGTCCTGCGCAACTACGCGTCAATGGGCATCGCCTCAATCCTGATATTCGCGGCTGTCGGTCTTGTCCTCACCATGGTAATCCAATCGTCGGCCGCCACCTTTGCCATCACCCTTATCATGTGCAGCAAAGGATGGATTACGTTCGACCTCGCATGCGCCCTCGTGCTTGGCAGCAATATAGGCACCACCATCACCCCGATCCTGGCTTCGCTCAGCGGTAATGTCGCCGCGAAACGAACAGCAATGGGTCACCTGCTCTTCAACCTTCTCGGCACTGTCTGGTGTCTATGCATCTTTGTTCCCTTTGCCGACTTCAACGCATGGCTCACCGAGACCATCGGACAAGGCGATCCCACCCAGCTCTACCGCTACGTGACCAATCTCGAGGCCAACAGCCCCGAGCTATACAACCATCTGTTTGACAACTCGCTTCCGGCCGGACATGATGTCCTTGCCAACATAGCACGGATGCAGATGAGTGTGTCGTTCGGCCTCTCAATCTTCCACACGACATTCAACCTCGTTAACCTCTCGATAATGATATGGTTCACCAAGCTTTATGTCAAGATTGTCGAAAAGCTCGTGCCTTCGAAACACGGCGAGGACGAAGAATTCACACTCAAATTCATCTCCCGCGGTCTGCTCAACGCTTCAGAACTCAACATCGCCCAGGCCGAAAAAGAAATGGCGCTCTATGCCGAGCGCGTAGGCCGTATGATGGACATCGCCCAGAACCTCATACACACCAAAGAACGCAGCGAGGAGTTCACCAAACTATTCTCTCGGCTTGAGAAATATGAAGACATATCCGACCGCATGGAGCTCGAGATCGCCCACTACCTCAACCGTTGTGCCGAGGGCCGTCTGTCAAACGAAGGCAAGCTCCATATAGCCGCTATGCTCAACATAATCAGCGAGATCGAAAGCATCGCCGACTGCTGCATGGGCATAGGCAAAATCCTCGAGCGCAAGCAGCAGAGCAATGTCAGCTTCAACGAAGAGATCTATCAGAACATCGACACGATGTATGTCTATGTCAAAGAAGCCATGGCCATGATGGTATCACAGCTCCAGGACATCGAGAACGTCGGCGAACGCAAGATCATCGACTCCTATAACAAGGAACGCGAAATCAACAACATGCGCAATATACTCCGGAGCACCAACGTTGAGAACATCAACAGCCGTCACTATGAATATCAGGCCGGCATCTACTATATGGACATTGTCGGAGACCTCGAGAAGACCGGTGACTATATCATCAATGTCGTCGATACGATACGCGACCAGTTCCGCCACGCCAAAGCATAAGAGTCCGTATGGAACCGCGTCCCTGAACATCCGCAGAATAATTTTCAGAAACAAAATTAACACAAATCGGTTACTGGCAACATCTGTTTTTGGGCTATTGCATATCTTTGCAATAGTAAACTCATGATCAAATGTCAGTCTCTGCACTTGGAAAAATAGCAATTGTCGACAATGACGAAAACATCTCGTCGCTGCTGAGCGTAAATCTCCGCAGCGAAGGTTATGATGTTATGGTTCATGAGGATGCAAGCGGCCTGGCATCAAGCGACCTCACCGGCGTACGGTTGATTATCGCCGATCGCATGGACTCGGCCTACAGCGGTCTCTCTCTGCTTCAGGACATAAAATCCAATCCAATGACCTCCCACATCGGCTACATCCTGTGTTCGTCCAACGACAGCGAGCGCATGATTATCGAAGCCCTCGACGCCGGAGCCGATGACTATATCGTCAAACCCTTCTCGCTCAGAGAGCTCGTCGCACGGTCAAAGGCCGTCATACGACGCCACTCGCGCAATACAGCCCCTGTGCAGTCAACGACTTTGCGCTTCCATTCACTCACCGTCGACCTTCTCACCGGACGTGTGACAGATGGTGACAACGTGCTGACAATGACAAAGACCGAGTACGCCATACTCGAAATCCTGCTGAAAAACGTCAACAACTATGTGTCGCGTGCGGAAATCTACAAACGCGTATGGAAAGAAGATCTCGAGAAGGCCAATGACCGCATCGTCGACACCAACATATCGCGGCTACGCAAAAAACTCGGCGAACTCGGCTCCCACCTCATCAACCGTTCAGGCCTCGGCTACATGATGAGGCTCTAAGGCTCCATCTATTTTCGGCCAAAATCTGCCGGTATCTCCCCCCACAGTTCCGTATTCCACTTCAACAGCGGATTGACTATGCGGTTTGAGGCAAGCCATGCATCGGCACGGCGCAGCAGTTCGATGACCCGCACATTATCGGCGTCAGGCTTTATGCTTGTGTTGGAGCGGCCGCGTCTTACCCAGGCAAGCGCAGTCTTCGAGTCGCTGTAGATCGGAGTCGAGCGGTCGCCTCTTTTTGCGAGCAGTGATGCGGCATGGATTATGGCTATATACTCGCCTATGTTGTTAGTGCCGCCAGCAAGAGGCCCCATGTGAAATATTTCCTCACCCGTAGCGACCGCAACCGCCCTATACTCCATCGGGCCGGGATTTTTTGCGCATGCTCCGTCGACAGCAATCGCATCGAGACGTATTTCAGGAAATGCCGAGTAGTTGACTATGTCGGGCTTGTGAGCTCCGATAGCACGTATGAGATCAAGGTCACCCGCTGAACCGCTGCGGAAAGCGGCCACGGCATCGGCCTGCGACCCAAAGGCTTTGTATCTGGCTCCGGGATAACCCTTCACCTGGTCTTCACATTCCTCCCACGAGTCATAGACTCCCGGAGCACGACCATCCCACACGACATAGAACTTTCGCTTAATCTGAGCCATCAAGAAAATTGTAAAAGCAGGTTTATATCAACATGACGCAAACCGACCATAGCAGCGACCGACGGGTCGACAGGTTTGCCGATAAATGTATAGGCGGCCTGACGCAGACCGGGTATCAGTTTCAGGGCATTGATTGCCGAATCACATGCGATTATATCATCAAACATGTTGAGCAATGTGTTGCTCAACGCCATCGCCGCCGTACGCGGCACTGCGCTTCCGGCATTTACATAGCATACACGCCCTTTGGCCTCGGGAGCATTGTCACAAGGCGACGCCACTGCAAGATCGACCCTCTGAAGCGACGGGAACATCGGAGACACCGAGTGCGCGAGGTCAAATATTATGACTCCGCGCTTCATCTCTGCGACAGCATCAGCACCGATCTCAAAAGGCCGTTGCAACGAACAGGCAATCACGATGTCGGCCGTGCGCAGAGCCGAAAGCAAGACCCTCGGGTGCATGGCCGACGCAATCACACCCGGACCAACAGCCTCGGTAACTTCACGCAAACGATAGATGTCATTGTCAAAGAGCCTCACAGTCGCTCCGAGTCCGACCACCGTGCGTGCTGCTGCCAAAGCGGCAAGATCGGCCCCTATGACCGTCACCTCACACGGCACTATGCCTGCGACCCCGCCCAAAAGTATGCCTTTGCCATGAACCGCGTCAGCCAAAAGCGACGACGCTATGGCCATCGCCGCCCGGCCATCGATCTCATGGAGGATGTCTGCAAAAGGCTTTTTCCCCGCCGAGTCTCCGACCCTGTCGAGCGCTATCGCCGTAACACCCTTGTTAAGCAATATCTTGAGCGCCCGCGGTGATTGGGCGCCCATATGGGCAAAACCCAGAAGCAAAGCCCCGCGTTTAAGCCGCTGTGCATCGGCCTCGGAAATAGCTGGCAAATAGACGACTATATCACAACGCATGGACGTGGCCCGGTCTGTGATCTCCACGCCGTGTCTGGCAAATGCTTCGTCGCTGTAATGTATCGACATGGCGGCTCCCGACTCCATCCTGACAGCGAAACCGCGGTCAACCAATATCGCGGCCGCTTCGGGAGTCAGCGGGAAACGTCTTTCGGAACCCGACATCGAGGCCGGCAACCCGATTGAGACCTGTCGCGGAGCCACGGCGGCTCGCACAAGCTGTTCGAGTGGAGTTGGAGCATTCATGACAGTCTATGTTTATGTATTTTGATTTGACGACATCATCCTGAGAAATTGTCCGACGCTTTCTGCTATTTCAGACTCTGATTCCAGACGAGAGCTGTCGAAACGCAATGCCGCGCGGCTGTAATAGGGCTTGCGACGTGAGATATTTTCACTGACATAACGTTCAAGCTCACCACCCTCGTCGAGATTGGCGACGAGAGGGCGCTCAGAGCGTGCCAACCTCAGGCGTCTAAGTATCACCGACTCCGGTGCATCAAGCCACACTGTCGTCCCCGCGCGCTCCATCACAGCCATATTGTCGCCGAAACAAGGAGTGCCTCCGCCACAGGCGACCACGAGATTGCAGTCTCTGATTTGAGCGACCTCGACAAGCGCCCGACGTTCAAGCTCCCTGAACGCAGCTTCGCCTTGGGCGGCAAATATCTCAGTTATAGTCTGTCTGCACCGGGAGACTATATAATCATCAAGATCGACAAAACACCGGCCGGACGCAGCGGCGAGCGCGCGCCCAAGCGTAGTCTTTCCCGATGCCATATAGCCCAGAAGGAAAATATGGTCGGCGGTGCGCTTCACTTGCCGGCTTGTTCCTTAAGGAGATCGCGTATCTGTGTGAGCAACTCTTCCTGTGTAGGTCCGGCGGGAGCTGCAGGAGCAGGCTCTTCCGCCTTGCGTTTGAAGCGATTGATAGCCTTGACTGCAAGGAATATACAGAATGCAATAATCAGGAAGTCGATTATCGTCTGCACAAACGAACCCCAGGTGATGGCTACCTCAGGCGTTATAACCTCTGTTCCCTCAGTAACGCCTTTCTGAATCACCAACTTATAGTCCGTGAAGTTGATGCCGCCTGTCAGCACACCCATGCCCGGCATGATGATGTCGTTGACAAGCGAAGTGACAATCTTGCCAAAAGCACCGCCCACCACGACACCGATGGCCATGTCCATAACGTTGCCACGCATGGCGAAATCCTTGAATTCCTGAATAAATTTTCCCATAGATAAAACAGTTAGTTAAAATTGTTCTGACAACAAAAATAGATAAATATTTTCAAAAATGACAAAAATGCCATAAAATAAACAAGCTTATCCTATGTTTATGTTCACATTTGGCGGCCAAAGCTGCACACATCGTCGCTCAGTGGCCAATCTATTTGCGTGTGTCATATTTTTTTACGAACTTAGCGGATAATTATAATCCAATCGAACTTTACTACCTAAACCACTCCGTTTTAATGTTCAACAAGCTATTCAAATCCGCGCTCGCCGTCGCAGCCGGACTAAGCGCAGGCTATCAAGCCGATGCGAAAGTGACTCCCGCACGCATATTCTCTGACAACATGGTTCTGCAGCAGAATGCCTCGGTAAGATTCCACGGCACGGCCTCTCCCGACAGTGATGTCAAAATCGAAACCGGTTGGGACAAGTCAAAAATCAAAACCAAAGCAGATGCAAAAGGCCAATGGTCGATCGACATCGCCACTCCGTCATATGGCGGTCCATATGAAATCCGTTTTTCAGACAAAGACGGCCTGACAAGACTCAGCAATGTCCTGATCGGTGACGTATGGGTCTGCGGCGGTCAGTCAAACATGGAGATGCCTGTCAAAGGTTTTGCCGGACAACCATCCAACAACACTCTTGATCTCATCGCAAAGACACATCCGTCGAGAGAGCTGAGACTGTTCAATCAGCCCCGCGACTGGTCCACCACCCCCAAAGACACAGTCTCAGGAGGTGAATGGACTACAGCCAGTTCGGCGGCCGTAGCAGACTTCAGCGTAGTGGGCTATGTGTTCGGAGACTACATCCAGCAAGCTCTCGATATCCCTGTCGGACTCATACAATGCTGCTGGAGCAATTCGAAAATCGAGACCTGGATGGCCCGCGAGACATTTGAGAACGAATTTCCGGACACACAACTGCCTGCCACCGGCCAAACCGAGTTCGGATGGCTCACAGGCACACCAACCCTTCTCTACAATGCCATGGTGAATCCGTGGGACGGATTTCCCGTTGCCGGAGTCATCTGGTATCAGGGCGAGGCCAACACTCCCGATCCGGAGACCTACAAACGTCTGTTTCCCGCAATGACGGAAGACTGGAAGACAATCTTCCGCAACGACTCGCTGCCGTTCTACTATGTTCAGCTTGCACCGTTCCACTCTCAGGGCGACCAATGGGCTAAATTCCGCCAGGTTCAGAACGAACTGCTCGACACCATGCCCAACGTAGGCATGGCCACAACCGGAGACTGCGGCGACAGCCTGTTTATCCATCCGCCGAAGAAAATACCAGTAGGGCAGCGCCTGGCTTGCCTCGCTCTTGAAAAGACCTATGGCCGCTCGGGAATTTCCGCCGACGCACCACGCGCCAAAGCAGCGACTCTCGGTGAAGACGGCAAAACCATCACCGTAAGCTTCCATAACTCGGCCAATGGCCTGACTCCGACCCGTGCCGCGCTTAAAGGCTTTGAAGTAGTGGACGCATTCGGCAAAGTCTATCCCGCCGAGGCCACGGCTCTTGGCCATGACAGAGTCAACGTCATAAGCCCCGTGAAAAATCCGGTCGAAGTGCGCTATGGCCATCATAACTATTATCAAAGCTCGCTCTTCAACAACGTCGGCATACCGGCGGCCCCCTTTGCCATCGAACTGCCGAAACACAAGAAACCGGCCATCATGTGGTTTGACGCCGAAGCCAACATCAAACGCTTCAGCCATCCCGACACTATTGACAAATATATCGACAAAATCGCCGACCTCGGCTTCACCCACGCTGCAGTCTGCATCCGTCCGATCACAGGCTATCTTCTATATGACAGCGAGCTTGCTCCGAAATATCGCGGTAACTACGACGATGTCAAAGTTGATTTCGACTATCTCGGCAAGTTTATAGAGGCTGCCCACCGTCGCGGCATCAAGGTGCTCGCTTCGATGAACACATTCTGCGCAGGTCACAACTACATCGACAAAGGCCTTGTCTATGAAGGTCATCCCGAATGGGCAAGCCAGGTGCTCGATGTCGACCGCGGCATAATCCCCATCACTCAGCAGAAAGACAAATACGGAGCTATGGTCAACCCTATCAATCCCGAATATCAGGACTACATCATCTCGGTCATGAAAGAGGTGCTGACCAAATATCCGCAGGTCGATGGCATCATCCTCGACCGCGTAAGATATGACGGCATCACTGCCGACTTCTCTGATCTCTCACGCCGCGAATTTGAGAAATATATCGGACAGAAGGTAGCCCGCTTCCCCAATGACATCCTCTCGCTCAAAAAAATCGACGACAAGGGCCGTTTTAAAGTCATTCCGGGCAAACACTACAAGAAGTGGATCGAATGGCGCACTAAAAACATCACCGATTTCATGGGGCGCGCACGACAGGCCGTCAAGGACACAAAGTCTGACGCAATCTTCTCGACATACACCGGCGCCTGGTATCCCTCATACTATGAAGTCGGCGTAAACTTCGCAAGCAAGGACTATGACCCGTCGAAAGACTTTGACTGGGCCACCCCCGAATACAAGGATTACGGCTATGCCGAACTTATCGATCTCTACACCACAGGCAACTACTACACAGACATCACAATCGAAGAAAGCCGCAACAATCCAAACACAGTCTGGAACGAGACTGACAGCGAGGGACACAGCGGCTCATGGTATTGTGTCGAAGGCTCTTGCCAACATCTGCGCGACATCATGGGCGACAACGATGTGCTCGGAGGCGTGCTCGTCGACCAGCTCTATTTCGACAAAACCCGTCTGCCCCGCGCTATCGAGATGAACCTCCGCGCTTCAGACGGCCTGATGATATTTGACATAGTCCACATCATTAACGAAAACCTCTGGAAGGAAGTCGAGGACGGCATGCGGGCCGGAGGCAACATCGAATGAAAGTTTTTCAAACCATATCAAACATTCAATCCGTGAAAATCAACCTATTGGCTGTCGCGATGCTTTTATGCACCGCGACAGCTTCCGCTCATACAGCAGACTTTAACGTAGTGCCCCTACCCCTTGAAGTTGTGACCGACGCCGGACAGAAAGCTTTTGTCCTCGCCTCAGACACTCAGATCAAGGCTCAGAAAGGACTCGACCGAGAGGCTGCCTTTCTGCGCTCCTATATCTCCAACCTCCCCGGAGGCGCCAAAAAGTCTGTCATAAAGCTCGACACGGAGCTGAAATCAGACAACCCGGAAGCCTATACCATCAGCGTCACTCCCCGGACAGTAACAATCAGCGGCGCATCTGCGGCCGGTGTCTTCTACGGCATCCAGACCTTGCGCAAGTCTCTGCCGTCAGATCTGTCGGAGACTGTTTCATTGCCGGCCGGAAAAGTCGCTGATGCCCCGAGATTTGCATATCGCGGCGCCCACCTCGATGTCGTGCGCCATTTCTTTGATGTCGACCAGGTGAAGACCTTTATCGACATGCTCGCACTCCACAACATCAACAAATTTCACTGGCACCTGACCGACGACCAAGGCTGGAGAATCGAGATAGACAAGTATCCACGGCTCACAGAAGTCGGCTCCCGTCGGGTCGGCACACTCATAGGCCGCTACGGAGCCGGCACAGAGATAGACTCCATTCCTGTCGAAGGCTATTATACAAAGAAACAGGTTGCAGACATCATCGGCTATGCAGCCCAACGCCATATTGAAATCATACCCGAGATCGACCTGCCGTCGCACATGATGGCCGCTCTGGCCTCATATCCCGAACTGGGTTGCACCGGAGGCCCATATGAAGTGCTTTGCTCCTGGGCCGGATACAAGGATGTGCTATGCCCGGGCAATGACTCCACGATGACATTCATTGCCGACGTGCTCAATGAGGTGATGGAACTGTTCCCGTCACGCTTCATCCACATCGGTGGCGACGAATGTCCCAAAGACCGTTGGCGTGAATGTCCCAAATGTCAGGCCCGCATAGCCGAACTCGGCATCAAAGCGACCGACGAAGCCACTGCCGAGGATCTTCTCCAGGGCTATGTCACAGCATTTGCCGCAGAAACAGCCCGCAAGGCCGGGAAGACCATCATAGGCTGGGACGAGATACTCGAATGTGATGTGCCCGGCGATGCTGTCGTGATGTCATGGCGCGGCACAGACGGAGCCGTGAAAGGCACCGCACGCGGACACCGTGTCATTCAGACGCCTAACGACTATCTATATTTCGACTACTACCAGTCAGACAATATGGATGCCGAGCCTTTGGCCATCGGCGGCTATATCCCCGTCAGCCGTGTATACGCCTTCGAACCGTTCACACCCGAGATGAGCGACGCGCAAAAAGAGCTGGTCATGGGGCCGCAGGCCAATCTATGGACTGAATATGTGCCTACATTTGACCATCTTCAGTATATGGAGCTTCCACGCATGGCCGCGCTGAGCGAAGTACAGTGGTCCGATCCCGCTCTCAAAGACTACCACTCGTTCAAATGCCGCATGGCGCGACTTTTCGACATTTATGACCGCGAGGGATACAAACACGCCGACCACATCAAGGACACCGACGTCAGCTACAGCATCGACCGCGACCGCCGTGTCCTCGTAGCCAATGCATCCGTCTTTCCCGGCCACGAAGTGCATTACACTCTCGACGGCTCAGAGCCTACTTTGCAATCACCGGCCTACTCCGCCCCTCTGGCGCTTGACAAGGATTGTGTGTTCCGCGCCACATCGTTTGCCCCCGACGGCACACGCGGCACCACCATCACCGATACCCTGACAATAACGCCGACAACATTCGCCTCCTGCAAACTCGGCTACAGCACATACTCTCCCTTTGCATTCGGAGGTGCGGATGCGCTTGTCGACGGTCTGACCGGCCCCGACAATTTCAGAGGCGGACGATGGGTAGGCTTCCTCGGAGACCCCTGCGATGCAACCCTGACGCTCGCCGACCCGGCCGAAATATCCCGGATCAGCTTCGGCACATGTATCGTGTGGCCGGAAGGCGCTCTCGAATTCCGACGTGCGGAGGTCTATGGTTCTGAAGATGGCGAGAACTTCAAATTGCTCGCCACACTCGACAACCCCACACAGGATCCGGCCCAGAAAAACGGAGCATATCGCCATTTCATCAATTTTGACCCGGTCACGGTCAAGGCCGTCCGTGTGGTCATCACTCCGTGCGAGCCCTCGGGCATCTGGAAGCGGATACTCTTTGTTGATGAAATATCGGCACAGTAAATATCAAGCAAGCAAAAACATCCGACAAAGGCTGTCTCCGAGTCACCGGTGACAGCCTTTGTTCATAGCTTCCTGTTGAGACGCCGGTTGATATTTGACAGGCGCTTTATCAAGCCGGGAAAACGGAGATGCGTCTCGATCTTTAACTTTGACTTCAATGGCAAGCGACGATAAGCAGCCAGACTGCGGAAATCGCCCACATAACGACCGACACCTTCCCGCACTTCCCTTATGCGATCTTCCTGCACCCGGTCAAAGCGATAGATCGCGCCGTAGATCGTGTGTATCAGATACTGATTGACAAACAGCCAGTCGATTTCATCAGAAAATGCGTCATACACGCCAAGTCGTCTCACATGGCCGAGAAGCGTCACCGCCGACCCGATGCGGTCGAAGAAACGCATGTCACCCTTTGTCCGCGACACAGATGGATTGTCACAACGATAGTAATAAAGCGGCTCGTTAATCTTCACCGGATTGCGTGCCACAAGCTGCATGGCCAACGCCACAGCATTATCCTCATAAAACACACCTTCTGGAAACCACAGCTCATTATCGGTGATGATGTGCCTTGCATACATGGCGCTCCATACAGGGCTCGTGCGTCTGATGATCCGGAGACGCAGCTCATCACCGCTCAAACGGGACGCATCATCACCAAGCTGACTCACCGAACCGGTTGAGCCGGTCGACGGCGCATAATTGCAATAGTCGAAAAATACCGCTTCTGAGTCGTTGCACACGGCCGCTTTAACACAGAGTTCAAGGGCATCCTCACGCAGACGGTCGTCAGCATCGAGAAACATGACATACTTGCCGCTCGCCGCCGCCAAAGCCCTGTTGCGTCCGCCGCCTTGCTTGACATTGACGGGCGAATCAATCACTTTCATCCGGCTGTCAAACTGAGCATGGCGATGTAAAATATCCGAACTTGCATCTGTCGATGCATCGTTAAAACATATGAGTTCAAAATCCGCAAATGTCTGAGACAAGACCGAACAGACAGATTCTCCCAGATATGCTTCCGCATTATACACAGGCATTATGACCGAGACAACAGGCTTCATATTAAAAAAATAATGGTGCTGAAATGGGACAAAGTTACGAAAAAAATGAGTTTTTTATCTCAATTATTTGGGTATAATCCATTTAATGACTACCTTCGCTGACATAAACCTGAGATAATTCTACTACCACAAAAGAAATCAAACCACATATTAATCAAATCTAAACCATTATGCGTAAACAATTACTGTCGCTGACGCTTGGCGCGCTCCTGCTGCCGGCGTTCAACGTCAATGCCGAAGAACAGGCAATCACCGAAAAATGGAAAACCCCTCAGATCGAAGCCTTCAAAGGCAAGTGGGGCGGTGCGGCTCTTGACTGGAACAGTCCCGAAGCAATCAAGCCCGAATCAAACACCCGTTTTGCTACTGCAAGAGATGGTAAGATCTATACCGTCAACCAGATGACCATGGCCATCGCCGAGGTCACCGAAACCGGACTCAACGACGTCTATTATCTCAGCCAGCCCGCCAACAGCCAGGATTTCTATGGCACAGCCATCGCTCTTGACGAGGTCGGCAACTTCCTCGTCGGCATGAACTTCACCGCCAAACCGGGATCAAGCCTCAACTGGGCCGTCTACAGCCCCACCGAGGACAAAGTGAAGACTTTCACCCTCCCCGCTCCCGAAGGTTGGAATATAGGCCGCGTAGACTGCGTCGGCCGCGTACTCGGCGACCTCACCAAAGAGGCTGTCTTCACAATCGTTCCCGAAACCGGAAACTACACTTCTGCAGTCCGCGTCATCTCTGTCAAAGGCGAAGGCACAGTCGAGAGCATCAAGATGAGCGATGCGGTCAACGTCGATGTCGCCGGAAACTTCACCCAGCAGAACATCGCCCAGCCGGCCTATAACACCTTAGCTGAAGCCAAGGCCGCAAACGGTGTGAACGACTTCTACTATTCGTCATGCGACGGCACCAACAACTTCTACACCTTATATTCCGACGGCAAGACCAACAATAACTTCGCGCCCGACCTGTCAATGATCACATTTGCCGGCACCAACGGTTTCGACACATTCTCGCTCAACGGCAAACGCTACTTCGTGCGCAACTACTCGGAAAATGCAGGCGATCGCACAATGGATATCGTCGTGACAGACGAGAACGGCGACGCACTCGCGACATGGAGCAACCCCGACTATGTTCTCGACGGAGGCTACTCATCGATCATCGCCGAACCTCTCGCCGACAACACTGCCAACATCTATGTGTTCAACAGCGGCAATAAATTCGGAGCCGCCGCCATGCTCACCTTCGACCCCGCCAAAGCCGGAGAGCCCGTCAAGCCGGCAGCTCCAGTCGGAACTCAGGACAACCCCTACAAGATCTGGACTCCCGAGGATCTTTCTGCCATGAAGGGAAAAATCACTTCAGAAGAATTCTTTGTTACGCTCGAAGACGACATCAACATGGACGGTGTGGCATATTCAACCATCCAAAGCGCTGCAACCATCTACTTCGACGGCAAGAACCACGTGATCAAAAACCTCACTCCCTCAGGCGACAATTCAGCCCTCTTCACTGACTTCAAAGGCTATGTCAAGAACCTTGGCTTGGAAAATGTCAATTCATCTGTTAAAGGATGGGGTACATCAGGCACCATCATCGGTTATGTAGCCGGTGGAGAAGCCCTTGTTGAGAACTGCTACGCTTCAGGATCTGCATCCGGTTTCTATGCCGGTGGTCTTGTAGCCGGCATCCAGGCTTCGGCCAAGGCTACTATCCGCAACTGTTATTCTCTCGTCAATGTCACTTCAGGTAACGGCTATGCAGGTGGTGTCGCAGGTCCTTGCAACACAGGCGCGACTCTCGTCATTGAAAACGTCTATTCAGCGGGTTCTGTCTCTGGTGTAAACACGGCCGCGGGCATCGCCGCAGGCGTGAACAACTCATACAACGGAGCGACTGTCACAATCAACAACGCCGCTGTTTTCTGCCCCTCTATCACTTGCACTGCAAACGCTGATGCAATCATCGCTCCCAATGCGGCAAATATGACCGTCACAATGACAGGAACCTATGTATGCGACGGAACTACAGTCAACGGCACAGCCGTTAGCGAAGGCGTGGCAAAAGACGAACTTGTCGCTACCGTACAGCATTGGCCCGGTTTCAACAAAAACGCTCTCAACGCTGCCACACAAATGCCTATCCTCGCATGGCAGACCGGACTCCAGGCCGGTGTGACCGAAGACTTCCCCCTCACAATCTCTACGGCCGAGGACCTCGTCAACATGTCAAAAAATATGATTGACGGAGCTTATACCTACATAGTCTTCGACAACGACATCGACATGGACGGAGTCGTTTACACAACACCTTATGTCAACTCTATCGCCAAGGCTCACATCGACGGCCGCAACCATGTGATAAAGAACTTCAAGGTCACAGCTGCGTTCGCAGGCCTGTTTGGCCAACTTGACGGCACAGTCAAGAACCTCGGCTTTGAAAACGTCAATTCTGTCGCTGCCGAATGGGGCAGTGCAGGTGCCATCGCAGGTTATGTCGGAGTAAACGAACCGGGCAGCATCGAAAACTGCTTCGTGACCGGCTATGTGCAGGGCTACTATTCCGGAGGTTTTGCTGGTGGTACAAAAGCCGGCCTCACCATCAAGGACTGCTACAGCACCACTGACGTAGTCGCTAAAGAAAACGGTATAGCAGGTGGCCTGCTCGGCACAATCTGCTTCATCGGAAACGGCACAAACACCGTCAGCATCAGCAACTCATATGCCTCAGGCTCTATCGTCGGCCTCTCGGGAGGCGGTGGTCTTGTAGGTTCCAACCAGGTCTATAACCATCCCGCATCGGGATCGACCGAAGTGTTGAACCTCAACAATGTCGCAGTCTTCAACCCCGCCATCAACGCTACTGTCGCAGGTCCGTTTGTGGCCGTAGACCCGACTTTCCCCGTGGTTCTTAATGTAGAAAACGCTTCTGTGTCAAACGAAGTCACCATCAACAACGAAATCGTAAGCGACGGTGTCGCACAGAGCGCTCTTGTAAAGACAGTCATGGCTTGGGAAGGCTTCAATTCAGGCGAAGTCAGCTACGAGACAGGCTTCCCCATCCTCGCATGGCAGGAAGGCCAGAAGGTCGACACGTCAGCTATCGAAGAAATCGAAACCGCTGAAGACTCATCGGCCGTCTACTACAACCTTCAGGGCGTACAGGTCGCAAATCCCGAAAACGGCATCTATATCGTGCGCCGTGGCAACAAAGTGACCAAAGAACTTGTGAAATAATATCCACATAACAAAACTGAAACAGGGCGGCGGTTCCAATCGGAATCGCCGCCCTTGCATTATTCTGACGCGCCGGACTGTATTCAGCTGCCAATAAAAAAAGGGTAAGCTTACTACATCGCACCGCTACAACCTGATACCCTTGCTTCGGTCAAGACCTGGGGGATTTTCAGGGAGCTGGTCGTGTAGGACTTACCCGCTGCAAAGTTACAAATAAATCCTGAGTCGGCAAATCTTTCAATAAAAAAAATGAAAGTGCGCTACTTCACAGTAACGCACCTCCCTCATAACCAAAATTCAAGTATATATTGTGAGTCTAACAAAACGTTATCTTATATAATAGTAAGGTACTTCTTGATGAGAGTTAATCAATAAGTTTGGTTTTCGGTGCAAAGTTACGCAATATTTTACAAAACAAAGATTATAGCCGTAAAATAATGATTAAAATCTGTTAATGAGGCTATGTCATGCTCGTTTTTGCACCGCGACTTCTAAAAAAACTGCATTTTGCTTGCCGGATATTCATGTCGTCTTGCATTTCACGTAGGTCATATTTTTACGATTCGCCAATTCGATTGATTTTTTGTAACTTTGTGCGTTATAATATATGTGTGAAAAAATCACGAACAACAAGAATACGAAACATAAAACGAAATAACACATGAATCCACTGGAACTCAGCGAACAAGAAATCATCCGTCGCGGCAGTCTCGACGCGATGCGTCAGATGGGCATAGAGCCTTATCCGGCAGCCGAATATCCCGTAAACGCTCACTCAGATGAAATCAAATCATCATTTGACGATGAAGCTCCCGCCCGCGAGGTGTGTGTGGCAGGCCGCATCATGAGCCGCCGCATCATGGGCAAGGCTTCATTTGTAGAACTTCAGGATTCATGCGGACGCATACAGGTATATATCTCACGTGACGAAATCTGTCCTGACGAAAACAAGGACATGTATAACGTCGTATTCAAGAAACTCCTCGATATCGGTGACTTCATCGGTGTCGAAGGCTATGTATTCCGCACTCAGACCGGCGAGATCTCTGTTCACGCGCGTAAACTCACCGTGCTCAGCAAGTCGCTCCGCCCCCTGCCTATCGTCAAAGTGAAGGACGGTGTGACCTATGATGCCTTTGACGATCCCGAGCTGCGCTACCGCCGCCGCTATGTCGACCTTGTCGTGAACGATGGAGTGAAAGACATCTTCCTCAAGCGCACAAAGGTCTACTCGTCAATGCGTGAGTATTTCAACAACGCCGGTTATATCGAGGTCGAGACCCCGATACTCCAGTCAATTCCCGGCGGTGCATCTGCCCGTCCGTTCATCACCCACCACAACGCCCTCGACATACCTCTCTATCTGCGTATCGCCGACGAACTATATCTGAAGCGCCTGATTGTGGGCGGTTTCGAAGGCGTCTACGAATTTTCCAAGAACTTCCGCAACGAAGGCATGGACCGGACCCACAACCCTGAGTTCACCTGCATGGAAATATATGTCGCCTACAAGGACTACAACTGGATGATGGCCTTCACAGAGCGCATGCTCGAAAAAATATGCCTCGATGTCAACGGCACGACCGAGGTCAAGGTCGGAGACAATGTCATCAGCTTCAAAGCCCCCTTCCGCCGCGTGACCATGATCGACTCTATCAAGGAACACACCGGCATCGACATCTCAGGCATGGACGAGGAACAGCTGCGCGAAGTGTGCCGACGACTCGACATCGAGGTCGATCCGTCAATCGGCAAAGGCAAGCTCATCGATGAAATCTTCGGTGAAAAATGCGAAGGCAAATACATCCAGCCGACCTTCATCACCGACTATCCTATCGAGATGTCACCCCTCACGAAACGCCATCGCAACAACCCCGAACTGACCGAACGTTTCGAACTCATGGTCAACGGCAAGGAACTCTGCAACGCATACTCGGAACTAAACGACCCGATCGACCAGTACGAACGCTTTGTCGAGCAGATGCGTCTCGGAGAGAAAGGCGACGACGAGGCTATGATCATCGACCACGACTTCATCCGCGCCCTCGAATACGGCATGCCCCCGACTTCAGGCATGGGCATAGGCATGGACCGACTTGTGATGCTGATGACAGGACAGACTGCGATCCAGGAAGTGCTTCTCTTCCCGCAGATGCGCCCCGAGAAAGTCGAGCGCCGCGACAATGCCGAGACCTTCGCGGCTGTCGGCGTACCCGAAGCATGGGTTGCCCCGCTCCAGAAGACAGGAGTCCTTACGGTCAGCGATCTTGCCACAGTGGCTTCTGCCGGCAAACTCCATCAGGATCTCTGCGGAGTCAACAAAAAATTCAAACTTGAGCTGAAAAATCCGACTGTCGACGAAGTCGAATCCTGGATTGCCGCTGCGGCAGAAAAATAAGGGTCAAAAGCAAACGAGACATGAGCGACACGTCGACACATTTTCCCGGAAGGATAGCAGTGATGGGAGGCGGCACATGGGCCACGGCCCTGGCCAAACTCATCCTCGCCAACCGCGATGAAATCACATGGTATATGCGACGCGATGACCGCATCGCCGACTTCATCGCGCTCGGCCACAATCCGGCCTACCTCACCGACGTGGAGTTTGACGTGAGCCGCATACGGTTTTCGAGCGACATCAACGAAGTCTGCACCCAATGCGACACTCTCGTTCTCGTGATGCCATCGCCATATTTCAAAGAACATATGGCTAAAATCAACGCAGACCTATCGTCGAAATATATCGTATCGGCAATCAAGGGCATAGTTCCCGGCAGCAATGAACTGGTCACAGACTACATGGTGAGGGAGTTTGGAGTGAATCCACTCCGGACTCTCGTCATCGGTGGCCCATGCCACGCCGAAGAGGTCGCTCTGTCAAGGCCGTCATATCTCACCATCGGATGCCCCGACATGGAATGTGCGGCCATATTCGCCGAGACAATAGCCGGACAGAGCACACATACGATCACTTCGACCGACATCGAAGGCATAGAATATGCAGCCGTGCTCAAAAACGTCTACGCCATAGCCTCAGGCATTGTCCACGGGAGCAAGCTCGGCGACAACTTTCTGGCCATGCTTGTGTCTAATGCCATCCGCGAGATGGAGCGCTTTGTCTATGCGGCCTGTCCGCGTCCGCGTCAGATATGCGACTCGGTCTACCTCGGCGACCTGCTCGTAACGGCCTACTCGCGTTTCTCACGCAACCACAACTTCGGATCGCTTATCGGCCGCGGATATTCCGTGTCCTCAGCCCGTATGGAGATGGAACAGACCGCTGAAGGTTATTACGCCGCAAAATGCATCCACGACATCAATCAACGCCTCGAGGTGGCGATGCCGATACTCAACGGTGTCTACGACATCCTTTACAGAGGCATAAAACCGGCTGTAGCCATAAGACGCATGGCCGAATACTTCGACTGAAAGCAACTGAAATTCAAGAATAACAATACAACAAAACAAGTCATCTTTACAATGAAACAGATTGAAATCAGCATCAAGAATGCACTCGGCACCGTCGATCGTCAGACCATCGACGCCCTCGCTCCCGAAGCGGAAAAAAGCCTCAGTAAACTGACCGACGGCACAGGCGCAGGCAATGATTTCCTCGGTTGGGTCGAACTGCCCACCCGCACTCCGGCCTCGCTCCTCGACGACATTAACGCCACTGCAGCCTCGCTCCGCGAAAACTGCGACACAGTCGTTGTGATCGGCATCGGAGGCAGCTACCTCGGCGCCAAGGCTGTCATCGAAGCCCTTTCTGACTCCTTTGCCGCATATCGCAACGACAACAAGCCCCATGTGCTTTTTGCCGGCCAAAACATCGGTGAAGACTATCTCTACGAACTCTCCGACTATCTCAAGGACAAGAAATTTGGCATCATAGTAATCTCAAAATCCGGAACTACCACCGAACCGGCCATAGCCTTCCGTCTTCTCAAAGAGCAACTCGAGCAGCAGCTCGGCCGCGAAGAAGCCGCCAAACGCATCGTGGCTATAACCGACGCAAAACGCGGTGCGCTCCGCAGCCTTGCCACACAGGAAGGCTACAAGACATATGTCATCGACGACAATGTCGGCGGACGCTTCTCAGTGCTGACTCCAGTAGGTCTTCTTCCCGTGGCCGTTGCCGGCTTTGACATCCACGCACTCGTCGAAGGTGCAGCTCAGTTTGAAAAAGCCACCCTCACGGGCAGCGATAAGACAGCCCTGATCTATGCCCAGACCAGAAACGCGCTCTACCGCGCCGGCAAAAAGACCGAAATCCTCGTCAACTACAACCCCAAGCTCCACTACTTCGGCGAATGGTGGAAACAGCTATACGGTGAAAGCGAAGGCAAAGACCACAAAGGCATATTCCCTGCCGCAGTCGACAACTCAACCGACCTTCACTCAATGGGTCAGTGGATACAGGATGGCGAACGCACCATCTTCGAAACCGTCATATCTGTCACCGACCAGCGCCATGAACTCCGCATCGGCAAAGACGAAGCAAACCTCGACGGTCTCAACTACATCGCCGGCAAGCGCGTAGATGAAGTCAACAAGATGGCCGAACTCGGCACAATCATCGCCCACGTCGACGGCGGTGTGCCCAACATCCACATCACCCTGCCCGCTCTCTCTGAGCAATATCTCGGTCAGCTCATCTACTTCTTTGAGGTAGCATGCGGCATCAGCGGATATATCCTCGATGTAAATCCCTTCAACCAACCGGGAGTCGAGGCTTATAAGCGCAACATGTTCGCCCTGCTCGAAAAACCCGGCTACGAAGCCGAAACCGAAGCGATCAAGAAGCGCATCTGATCATAAGACAACCGAGGACTTGTCCTCGACAAGCCCCACAACAAAAGGCTGCCCGGATTACCCCGCGCAGCCTTTGTTTATTTGACCATAACGATATTTCAGAGAACTTACACGTCAATCAGCACTCGCCAGTGGCCCGACTTGTTGCTGCCGACCCTGGCGACCCATTGATTGGATTTCAGCGAGGCTAAAATCTTTTTGACTCCTGACGCCGACAGACCGGTTCTATAAGCCAAGTTATCAATCGTAAGATTCGGCTCTGCGAGAAGCAGCCTGAGTATATTCATCTCAGTTTTTCCCGGCTTTTTATTGTCTACTTTATTGTCTACTTTATTGTCTACTTGATGCAACTTTAAAGTTCTGGATATCTCCCCTAACATAAAGTCGATAAACGGAGCCGAATCACCCTTAGCTGATGAAGCCGCAATAGCATTATAATAAGCCTCTTGATTGGCATATACCATGTTTTCAACAGGAAGGTACTCAAACACTGGGTTCAATTGCCCAAGGATCAAGGATTGCCACAACCGGCCGGTCCTTCCGTTGCCATCGGAAAAAGGATGGATAAACTCAAACTCATAATGGAAGACACAGGAACGAACAAGGAGATGGTCTTTAGAATCTCTCAACCATGAAAACAGATCCGACATCAATCCCGGCACCATGTGAGGCGGCGGAGCCATATGCACCATGCCTTTTTCTCCAAAGACGCCGACACCACCACTCCGATAATGTCCTGCATCATCGGAGAGAGCCCTCATCATAATACTATGAGCTTTAAGCAGATCTTTTTCGGAAAAAGGATTTAAAGAAGAGTATACATCGTATACATTTATGGCATTCTTTACCTCTTGAATTTGCTTTACAGGTGCTACAATATTCTTACCATTTATTATATCCGCCACCTCATTTTCCGAAAGCATATTGCCTTCGATCGCCAACGAAGAATGAATTGTTTTAACCCTGTTAGCTTTACGCAACAACAAGCCTTTTTCGGTCTCAAGAGCAATGTTATGCCGCTCTAAAAGAGCCGAAATCTCGGCAATCAAATTAATTGCCTTAGCAGATACAGTAAATGGAGGTTGGGCCATATGGAATTATTATTGCTGATTGTCTGCGTGAGTTTCTTCCCACCGGTAGAGGCGGTCGCCGGGACGGATTTTGGCAGGTACGGGAATTGAAAAAGCATCACCCTTGACGGCCTTCTCTACAGGTTTGAGTCCTACCCTTATCTCGTCGACAGTTATGACCAACGCGCCCGTAGTGGGACCTGTGATCACAATCTCGTCACCGACATGCAGCTCACCGGCTTCCATGAAAAACTCCCCGACTCCGAGTTTTGAAAAATATTTCACTCCTTTGGCTGCATAATGCTTGACGCGCGTGGCCGACGAACCATATTTCGAGGACCATTCGCCGAGACGCTGCCCGAGATAATAACCGTCCCAAAATCCGCGGTTGAAAACACGCCCGAGGCGTTCGTCCCACTGCGCTATGCGCTCCTGCGAATAGCTGCCGTCGCAAATGGCGTCGAGAGCCTCGGAATAACAGGCTACGGCAATGCTCACATACTCAGGTCCGCGTGCGCGTCCCTCGATCTTGAACACGCTTACACCCGCATCGATCATCTTGTTGAGGAAATGGATTGTCTTGAGATCCTTAGGCGACATTATATACTTGTTATCTACATTGAGTTTGTCGCCCGTCTCGAGGTCGGTGACTTCATAGCCGCGACGGCATATCTGGGTGCATGCCCCGCGGTTGGCGCTCGAGTTCATCTCATGGAGACTGAGGTAGCATTTGCCCGAGACTGCCATGCATAACGCACCGTGACAGAACATTTCGATCTTGACCTGTTCGCCGGACGGACCGCATATGTTTTCGGCGACTATCGCGTCGTGGATGGCCTTGACACGGTCAAGCGAAAGCTCGCGTGCAAGCACCACCGTGTCAGCGAAGGCCGCGTAGAAACGCACGGCTTCGATGTTTGATATGTTACATTGAGTCGAGATATGGACTTCAACCCCACGGCTGCGCGCATAGCTGATTGCAGCTATGTCAGAAGCGATGATCGCTGTTATTCCGGCCTCAGCAGCCGCGTCTATGATCGCGCGCATCTGGGCGAGATCATCGTCATAGACGATTATATTGACTGTCAGATATGTCTTCACTCCTGCAGCCTTGCAGGTCGCGGCAATGTCGCGCAGGTCGTCGAGCGTGAAGTTGACACTCGAACGCGATCTCATGTTCAGCCCCTTGACACCGAAGTAGACGGCATCCGCACCGGCCGATATGGCCGCTGCGAGCGATTCGCGGCTTCCGACAGGAGCCATTATTTCGAAGTCTTTTCGTTTCAATTTCTTAGCGAATATTTGACGTATACATAATCAACGAGGTCGCGACAAAAGTTAATGCCGCGACCATTGCTGATCTTATAATAAAGTTATGAAAACTCGTTTTTATGAGCCTGAACCGCTCTTTATGATCATTCAGCGGGAGTCTCGGCTGCCTCAGCTGCGGGAACTTCTGCGGCAGGAGCTTCAGCTGCAGGAGCAGCAGGGATCTGAGTGTCAAACTGGTTGGCGGGCACTGCAGGAGCCTCGGTCTGAGTCTGTGTGCGGATTGCGGTCGTTGTGCTTACGCCGGGCATTGTGAATGCAGATGCGATAGAAAGCACGACAATGAGACCTGCGAGCGACCACGTGATTTTTTCAAGGCCACTGTTTGCCTGACGGACTCCGAAGACTGAGTTTACACCGCCAAACTGCGATGAGAGACCTCCGCCCTTGGATTTCTGGATCAAAACGATGCCTATAAGCAAGATGGCAACTAAAACGGTGAGAGCAATGATAATACCGTAGAGCATAGTAAAATATTCTTTGTTTCTTTAATCTTTATTATTGTTCTGTATGTCATTCCGGCGCTTTTCAGCCTGCCGGATTTTTATAAGTTTCTGCAAGAAGCGCAATTGGTCTGCAAAGTAAATACTTTTTTTCGGATAATTCAAACTTAAATTGGATATAATTTCATATGCGCGCTCATATCGACCCTGTTTTATGAATATTTTCGCAAGACTCTCACTCAAAAGTGAGTCATCCGCAGGCTGAACGGACTGAGTCTGCACAGGTGAAGGAGCCGCTACCGGCGGCGATGCTTCACGGCCGGCTGCCGGCTCCGGAGAGATAAGCTGTTGAGACGCGTTGACCTCATCGCCCGAATGGTCTCTGATAAATGCATCAATCTTGCTCATGAGCGGATCTTCAGACGCTGCGTCGGCCTCTGACTGAGACGCTTCCTCACGGGCAAGTATTTCTGAATAATCAGGCGTGGGATTGAATATAAGCCGCTCAAGCAATGCATTTTCGGCGCTGTCGGCCATTCCATATGTGGCAAAGAATGTGTCGATGGCGCTTTCAGTCGTCAGCTGTGCCTGCGGCGCTTCGGGCGGATAGATGTCTTTGAATCCCGCGCCATCCTCGCCGACAAGGTCAAACAACGCCTGCCGATCGCCTGTCGTCAACGCAAGGTGAAGCTTGAGAGCATCGGTTTGCCCGCTGTCAAGCTCATCAGCATGATATTTAAGCGCGAGTATGCCCGGCAATGCGAAATAAGGATATCGGTCCGCGACTTCACGCAAAAGCGAGAGATCGGCCGACTCCGGGTTTTCGATTATTTGCCTTATCTGTTCCATCATTCCAAAACACTACCAGTCGCCGAGAGTGGCGTTGAAGATGAGTTCGACAAGTTCTTTTGAAATTTGCTGGCACAGGTCATCCTGCACATCTGTCAGCATCAGCGAACTGTCGAAATCGCGATATGCGCTGAATGTCTGGTCTACGTCCTTGTTTTCTTCCTTGTTGTTTGTATATTTCACCCTGACCGATATGGTGAGTCGCGTCTGTGATGCGATAGCGTTTTCGGTTACAGCCTGAGGCGAAAGGCTGTAGCCCGTTATCTCTCCTTCCAATTCGAGATCCGAAGCTCCGTCGTTGACCTGCAGACGTGTGTTGCGCGCGATGTAGTCGAGCAATTCGTTCTCAAACGTCTGTTGCAAGGGAGGGTATACGAGGGCGGCGCGTATCGGAAACTCAGCCACACGTATGGTTTTATATACCGAATAGTCAAGAGACGAACCGTTGAGCGTGTATTTGATGCGACATGCCGGCACTGCGGTCAGCAACATCGCCATCAACAGCAGCATGCGCCAGCGTCTTGTCTTGTTTTTAATCGAGACCATATTCTTTTATTTTTCGATAGAGAGTTCGTTCGGAAATGCCGAGTTCGCGGGCAGCGACCTTACGCCGCCCGCTGTTACGTTCGAGAGCCGCCTCAATGGCCTGACGCTCTTCTTCTTCGAGCGAACGGGGGCTATTGGCAAGCGACGGTATCACCGGTGTCTCGGGGATGTTGACCAATGCAGTAGGCATCACATCGACCGTCGGTTCATCGCTATCGGCACCAGGCTGATCATGCTGCCGGGTGTCGTCATCGACAAACGCACCGACAAGTTTGCGCGACGGAGTCTCAAGATGAGCCTTAAGTTCCTCGATCTGTCCCTGAAGACGGAATATCATATTGAATATCAGTTCGCGTTCGTTGTCATAAGAGCGGGTGCGCGAAGCGCTTACAGCCGGAGCATAGACTGTTGCATTTGCCGGCAGATAACGTCCGGCCGTCTCGCCGCTGACATTTTCGCCGCTCTCAAACAGGGCGATCTGCTCGACTATATTTTTCAGCTGACGGACATTGCCCGGCCAAGAATAATGCATCAGCACAGTGCGCGCCGTCTCGTCGAATGTCACCGGCTGTGTGCGGTAACGCTCGGCAAAGTCTGATGCGAATTTGCGTGCGAGCAACATTATGTCGTCGCCACGGTCACGCAATGGCGGAATATTGATCTGGACAGTCGAAAGACGATAATACAAGTCTTCGCGGAAGCGTCCTTCTGCAACAGCCTTGAGAAGATCGACATTAGTGGCGGCGACCACGCGTATATTAGTCTTCTGCACTGTCGACGAGCCGACTTTCAGAAATTCACCGGTCTCAAGCACTCGAAGCAAGCGGGCTTGAGTCGTCAGCGGCAGCTCGGCCACTTCGTCGAGGAAAATGGTGCCGCCGTTGGCCTCCTCGAAATAACCTTTGCGCGAAGCTACGGCTCCGGTGAATGAACCTTTTTCGTGACCGAACAGCTCGGAGTCGATGGTTCCTTCGGGTATCGCACCGCAGTTGACGGCTATATATTTTGAATGCTTGCGCGGGCTGTAACTATGGATAATCTGCGGAAAAAACTCCTTTCCGCTACCGCTTTCGCCTATGACAAGGACCGAAAGGTCGATAGGCGCCACACGGATAGCCCTCGCGACTGCGACAAGCAGCGACGGGGAATTGCCGACAATGCCCAGGCGCTGCTTTGCCTGACGCACGTCTGCCGGAATTTCGTTTGGAGAAATCAGTTCTTGCGCCATAATGATTGGTTGTAGATGCAAAGATACGCATATTTATTGATTTTTTAATTGAAAAGGCCTAATTTTGTAGGCTCGCATTGTTCTAAATGAAATGAAAAATAAATTTACATATATGCACATTTTGCTGGCGGTCGTCATAGCGGCCGTCATGGCAGCATGTGCGAGCATAGGCCGCCCGGAAGGAGGCCCCCGCGACGAAGAGCCTCCCCGCTACGTCAGTTCAAATCCACGGCCGGGACAACTCAACGTAAACACCAACAAAGTGACGATCCACTTCGACGAGAACATACAGCTCGACGATGCCTTCAACAAGGTAGTCGTGTCACCGGTCCAGGTACAGGCTCCGGTCATAAGGTCAAACGGACGAGGTGTCACCGTCGAGCTGCGCGACACCCTCGTGCCCGACGCCACCTATTCGATAGACTTCGGTGACGCCGTCAAAGACCTCAACGAAGGCAATGTCCTCGATGGCTTTGTCCTCGACTTTTCTACCGGCAACACCATAGACACCCTACGCATCTCGGGCATTGTGCTTGAAGCCCGGACGCTCGAACCGGCCCAGGGAATGCTCGTCGGAGTCCACTCCAATATTGATGACTCGGCGCTGACAACGCTACCTCTCGACCGTATCGCCCGCACGAACCAATATGGCCAGTTCACAATCCCCAACCTGAAAGCCGGCACATATCGTGTGTTTGCGCTCAACGACATGAACCGCGACTACAAATGGGACCGTTCGGAAGACGTGGCTTTCTATGATTTCACCGTCTCACCGTCAACAGAGCCGATTGAAGTCTGCGACACCTTTCTACGTGCAGACGGCACAGACTCACTTGCCGTCAGACCTGGCATAAAATATCTTCCCAACGACATACTCCTCACTTGGTTTAACGAAGGTTACTCGCCCCAATATCTCAAAGATTACGCCCGTCCAGAACGACGTAAACTGACCTTCAACTTCGCCGCGCCCTCAGACACACTTCCTGAAATAACCATTGTGCAAGGTCCCGGCGAAGGCCGTCACATCGACCAATGGTCTGTCGCCCAGATAAACCCGACACGCGACTCACTGACCTACTGGATCAGCGACACGGCTGTCGTGAGCACCGATTCACTCCGGTTGTCAGTCAAATATCTCAAGACCGACACCACAGACCAACTCGCATGGCAGACCGACACCTTGCGCTTCTTCTTCCGTGATCCCAAGCCATCAAAGAAAAAGAAGAGCAAAGAAGAGGAAGCAGCCGACACCGTCGTCACAGATGCATTCGGTGTGCCTCAGCCTAAAGACTTCATGAGCCTCACCGTGGATGGCGGCGTACAGCACATATACCAGCCGCTGACCTTCACTGCCAATCTGCCAATCGACAGCATAAGCCCTGGCAGCGTAAGACTCGAAATGCTTGTTGACACGACGTGGGAAAAGGTCAACATTCCTCCATTGTCTGTAGATTCTCTCAATCCATTGCTCCAACGCAGGCTTGACGTCGAGTGGACACCAGGCGGCAAATACCGTATCACCGTCGACTCAGCTGCCATAACGACAATCTACGGGCTCTGGAACAAACCTCTCGAACAACAGTTCAGCGTCCACGCATTGGAAGACTACTCTAATCTCACTTTCAATATCTCAGGCATCGAAGCCGACTCCACAGGTCATGTGCCGGCGGTAATCGTCGAACTGCTCGGCAGTGACGACAAGCCAATGCGCGTAGCCAAGGTAGTCAACGGCAGAGCCGAGTTCAAATGGCTCGACCCATCGGTCTACTACGCGCGCCTGTACTTCGACAAAAACGACAACGGCAAATGGGACACAGGCAACATCGCCCTCGGCCTCCAACCCGAAGAAGTCTACTATTACAATAAAAAAATACAATTGAAGAAAAACTGGGATGTCGAGCAGACCTGGGACATATTCGAACTGGCCTTGGACGCCCAGAAACCTATAGTCATAAAGAAAAACAAACCCAAGCCCAAGAAAGGCGAACGGCTCAATGACGGTGCTACGGACGAAGACGAAGAGTATGACGAGTTCGGCAATCCGATCGACGGCAACAACGTCTTCGACCCCAACAACCGCAACAGCATCGACAACCGCCGCCCCGGAGCAAACGGGCTGAACGCCGGACGCGGAAGACTGTCCACATCAAACTGATCAATCATAAATCACCAATAACTAAACATTTTCACAGAAATGAAATATGTCATCCTTGCAGCCGGCTTAGGCTCGCGATTTGCCAAAAACGGAGAAAAGAAACCGAAACCACTCGTCGAGATCGAAGGACGCCCAATGATCGGACGTCTGATCGACATACTCATGAAAAACGGTGGTGAACAGATCAACATTGTGGCCAACAGCCGCATGCCCGAACTTGTCGAATATCTCGAAAGCCTCAAGGCCGAAGGCTTGCCTCTGGTGGTGAGACCCATTATCTCCGACAACTCATACTACAGCCTCAGCGAAGCGGCTGCGGGCATCGAAGGTCGCTTCATCGCCATGACTGTCGACACGATTTTCCCCAATGACGAATTCCGCCGCTATGTCGAAGAGTCAGAGAAACTCGACGACGACACAGTGTTGATGGGCCTGACCCGCTTTATTGATGACGAAAGCCCTCTCTACGCCCGCCTCGGCGACAATGGCGAGGTCATCGACTACCGTTACGGCGGTGAGCCGTTTGAAGAGTGTGCCATTGTGTCGGCCGGACTATATGCGCTCTCTGACAAAGCTATGAACGTAGTCGCCGCCCGCGAGGGATATCCCGAATCACTCAGCGACTTCCAACGTATACTTGCCGCAGAGACCGATATCAAGGTCGTTCCGTTTGAATTCTCAAAAGCAATGGACGTCGACTGTCTCCATGACCAGCAGGTGGCCGAACAATTTCTAAAAGACATCAACGCCTGACGGTCACGGCATTTCAGGACAATAAACGAATAAATCAGTTCATTAACAGATGACAATAAGCAATAGATTGAGAGGCTTTATAAGTCTCATGGCTGCGTTCGCCTTTTTCGGAGCGGCAGCCGAAGCACCGGCAGACTACTATAAAAACTGCGAGAACAAAGGAGGCGAAAACCTGCTCAAAGCTCTCTATGAAACAGTTTCTTCTCACACAAACGTCGGTTATGACGGACTCTGGAAAGTCTACCGCACCTCTGACGTAAAAGACAACGGTAAAGTCTGGGACATGTATTCGACTAAAGAATGGACAGTCGGATCACAGCAATGCGGCAGCTACAAACTCGTCGGCGACTGCTACAACCGCGAACACTCGTTCCCCAAAAGCTGGTTCAGCAAAGGTTCTCCAATGGTCAGCGACGCTTTTCACATCTATCCCACTGACGGCAAAGTCAACGGCCAGCGAAGCAACCACCCCTACGGCGAATGCGCCAACGGAACGACCTTGCCATCGAATGGCTCGGTGAAAGCTCTCGGCCGTCTGGGCTCGTCAACCACAAGCGGCTATTCGGGCACAGTCTTCGAACCCGTCGACGAATACAAAGGCGATTTCGCCCGCAGCTACTTCTACATGGCTGCATGCTACTATGACAAAATCAAAGGCTGGAGCTCTCCGATGCTTGCAGGCAACTCTTATCCGGCATTCTCAAGCTGGGCAGTCAACCTCTTGCTGAAATGGCACCGCCAGGACCCCGTCAGCGATAAAGAACGTAAACGCAACGACGCGGTCTATGCATATCAGAAAAACCGCAACCCGTTTATAGACAATCCAGATATGGTTGAGTATATCTGGGGTAACAAAAAAACTGAGAAATGGGGAGCAGGCGCAGCCGCCGAACCTCAGATCAACCGTCCGGTCGACGGCACGGTCATTATCGTAGGCACAACCGCCCTCGGCCATCCCATCACCGCATCCGTTGGCATCAAGGGAACAAATCTCACCGAAAATGTGACCCTGACAAGTTCGTCGGCCGATTTCAAACTCAGCACCACGACTATAAACGCCGCATCAGCCAACACTGCCAACGGAACATCTGTCACTGTCACCTTCACCCCCTCTAAAATAGGCGACACCACGGCCACACTCACCATCACGTCAGGAAAAGCGACTTCTAAAATCACACTCTCGGCATCGACCGTCGAAGGTCTGCCCGTGATGAGCGCGATCGACATTGACGAGACCGCTTTCACTGCCCGCTGGACATATGTCGGCGACGAACTTGCAGGTGGCAAATACCGTCTGTCGGTCTATAACGAAGACGAAAGCGAGAGCGTCGGAACTTTTGAAGTCAACGCTGCCGCCGAGTCATATCGCGTGACCGGTCTTACACCCGCCACACTCTACAGCTACAACTTAAGTTCGGCCAAGCTCACGTCCGATGACCTGTATGTCACCACCGCGACACCGACTCCGATGGTATCGTTCTACTATGACGGAGACCTGAACTTCTCAGCCGAACCGGGCATCCCCTCCGAAGCCGCCGAACTTCTTGTCGACATCGAAAACATCTTCACTGACGTCACCATCGAAGTCGACGAGCCATTCGAACTCAGCACAGACCGCAGCAACTGGTCGACATCAATCGTCCTCAATCCCGACGAAGACCGCTGCTACATGCGAGTAAACAGTGAAAAGACCGGCACTTTCGTAACCACAATCACAGCAAGCGCCGGAGACTATGTCAATGACGACGCTTCCGTTCAGGCAATCGTGACATCGGCATCAACATTTGTCGAAGACTTCGAACCCGAAAGCCCGCTCTCAGGCTATGACGGCGGTGACTATAACGGCTCTGCCGCTTCCTGGTACTTCTATAACACCGGCATATACCCCGGTCCTTCCGAGGCATATCAAGGCAATGGCAGTGCCCGCTTCGGAAAACAGGACAACAGCTATATCGAAATGACTACCGACAAGGCCAACGGTATCGGAGTCGTCGAGTTCTATGCCAACCGTTGGTCATCATCAGACGGCGACGCCACTGTCGAACTGCTCTACTCCACAGACCACGGCAAATCATGGTCATCAGCCGGCACCACTGTCATCAACAGCGACAGCTACAAGCCCTACACATTTACCGTCAACAAACCCGGCAACGTGCGCATCAAACTGCTCCAGACCGAAGGCAAACGTCTGAATGTCGATAACATCAGCGCCACAAACTACGGCACTTCCGCCGCTGTCGACCCGATTGCCGACTATCACGCATGGGACGCATTCTGCCGCGACGGAAAGCTGATAATCACAGCAGCATCCGAGACTACGGCCGCAGTCTACGGTGTTGACGGCATCACCTACTTCAACGGCCACATCGCCGCCGGAGAAACCGTCATTGACCTTCCCGCCGGCCTCTACGTAGTGTCTCTCGGAGACTACGCCCGCCGAGTCATGGTGAAGAAATAAATCCGAATACAACAACTCCACCATCGCTCCCCCGCTGTCAATCAACAGACTTCGGGGGAGCGGTCATATCCGCCCATAGCGTCTAAGAAACCGGCTCCAGACAATTCTGGTCCGGCCGACGACGAGATGACTCACCCGGCCTCAGGGAACAACAAGGTGTTGGCTCTGCAATGTGCGTCTAAAGTCTTAATTAATAGTTAAAAATTCGGCTTTTCTACCTTAATTCAGCGCTAATTTGTACTTTTGTCGCCTATATGGCACTCAATCTGACAATAGATCAGGGAAACACTGCCGCCAAGGCAGCCGTATGGCAGGATAACGAACTGCTTGCCGAAGCACACTACCGTAATCTTACGGGAGTCGAAATCGAATTGCTCGCCAAGAAATTCGGAGGCAAATTCAAAGCCTCGATCTACTCCACTGTGCGTGACGGCGGAGATGACGTGCGCTATGCTATGGCGGTCAACAGCAACCGCTTTATCGAGCTTACCACCGACACACCCCTGCCGATACGCATAGCTTATGCCACGCCTGCCACCCTCGGCCGCGACCGCATAGCAGCCGTTGCCGGAGCATTTGTCGACAGCTGCCGCCAATGGTCGCTTGTCGTAGATTTCGGCACTGCCATCACCTACGACCTATTGTCGCCTGAAGGGATCTTTGCCGGCGGTAATATCGCCCCCGGCATATTCATGAGGCTTGAGGCGCTGAACCATTTCACTGCCCGTCTGCCACTGATAGAGACCGACGGAGACTGTCCCGAATGGGGCTACGACACCGAGACGGCCCTGAGATCGGGAGCCATCAACGGTGTCATCGCCGAGCTCAACTACTACCGTAGCCTATTGCCCGGCGACAAGCACAAAGTGTTTATCACAGGTGGTTCTGCCGATCTCATCTGCAATCGCCTTGACTTTGACGTGACCATTGACCATAACCTCGTATCTAAAGGATTAAACAGCATAATAAACTATAATGAAAATCTGTAAACTCTTTTTCGCTCTTGCAGCACTGCAGCTCGCGGCCGCCACATCACTCGTCGCCCAGAACGGAACAATGACCCCATATTCGCGCTACGGCTACGGCATCCTGAGCGATAATGTCACCGCCTCTCAACGCGCCATGGGCGGAGTCGGATATGCCATGAACTCAGGACGCCAGATCAACGTCATGAACCCGGCCTCATATGCAGCCATCGACTCGCTGACATTCCTTTTCGACATGGGCTTCGATTACACCAACCTGTGGCAGAGGGAGACAGTCGACGGCCAAAAAGTGTCTGACAAGAACTCAGGCGGCGGACTCGACTATATCACTATGCAGTTTCCCGTAACAAAATATATGGGTGCGAGCGTCGGCTTGCTTCCATATTCGTCTGTCGGATATTCATTTGGAAGCGATATAGAGAACGGCTCTACTCTGCGCCAGGGCACCGGTAGCATCAACCAGCTCTATGTCGGTCTTGCAGGCAAACTGTTCAAAGGCATGACCGTCGGTGTCAATGTGTCGTATCTCTTCGGCACAACTTACAATGACAACTATGCATACACTTCCGGCGGCTCGACGACACTCTTCGAACGCGAATTCGAAGTCCGCGACTGGCGAATGGACATCGGTCTGCAGTACAGCCATCTTTTCGGATCTAAAAACCGCTTCACGATCGGTGCGGTCTACAGCCCGAAGAAAGACTTCCACGGCAACGCCATCACATATGCCTACGACATGAATCAGGAAACAACGCCGACCGAGACCGAAAACATCTCGCTTAAAGGCAGGTACTCAATGGCCGAGACATGGGGCGCGGGTCTGGCCTGGGAATGGGACCAGCGACTGATGGTCGAAGCCGACTTCACTTATCAGCCGTGGAGCAAGACCAAATATAACGGCATAGAGCAAAACACAGCCGACGCTCAGCTCGACGACAGATACAAGATCGCCGGAGGCATACAGTTCACGCCCCGACTGCGCGGCAACTACCTGCAACTTATCCAATACCGCGCAGGCGGCTTCTTCAATCACGACTATCTGCGCGTGCTCGGCAACAACGTCCGCGAATATGGTGCGTCGATAGGCTTCGGTCTGCCCGTGCCGTCGTTCAAGACCATCATCAACCTCGGCCTGGAATGGCGCCACCGTCAGGCAAGCCCGATGGCCCTCATCAAAGAAGACTACCTCTTCCTGACTGTCGGTATCAACTTCAACGAACTCTGGTTCTTCAAACGCAGGATCTACTAAACAAATCCTGCCAAACGCCGTTCAACACAACCAATCAGCCGCCAATGTCTGAAACAGGCCAAAACAGTTCAAACATCCGAGGTCTCAGATTCCTGCCCATGATAGCAGTCCTTGTGCTTGCCGCAGTTGCCTGCGGGGAAAAGGAACGGGCTTTCGTGCCCAACATCTCCGACGGTGACAACTCTCCGACCATGACCACACTCGATGTCGAGACATTCATTTCAGACTCAGGCTACACACGCTATCACATAACGACCCCGACATGGATGATGTTTGAAGATGCGTCAGAACCATTCTGGCGCTTTCCCGACGGCCTCGACATGCAGCAATATGACCTTGAGCTGAAACCCGACGCATCGATGGTATGCGACTCGGCCATATACTTCAGCCGCAAACGCCTCTGGCGTCTTGACGGCCACGTTGTCATGGTCAACACGATGCGCGACACATTCCTATCCCAGCAGCTTTTCTGGGATCAGGCCAAACGCAAAGTCTACACCGACTCCTTTATCCACATCGTGCGTTCTGACCGCACAATCGAGGGATATGGGTTCGACTCAAACGAAAACATGACGGCTTATACCATCAACCGGCCGACAGCGATCATCCCCGTCAACCGGCGAACCGCAGTCACGACAGCCTCTCCCGACACCACGTCGTCAACGACCGACAGCATCACGACAAGCTTTCAGGAAAACAGACGCCGCAAAGCCGCTCCGCGCCCATCCGCTGCCAAAGAGCCCGGCACCACAAACTATAACGTGCCCGAAAATGCCACACTCAAAAAACGCTTAACCCAATAAAAAGCGATGGAATTAACAACCTGGATCATTATCGCAATAGTGTCTATGCTTCTGTCGGGCATGTTTTCCGGCACCGAAATGGCTTATGTGACATCCGACAGAGTCCGTGTCGAAATCGACGTCAAACGAGGCGGTTTCATCGGACGGCTGATCAATCGCTTCTATGCCAACTCTGAGTTCTTCATATCATCAATCCTCGTCGGCAACAACATCGTGCTTGTCATCTACGGTATGGCTGCGGCCGCCCTGCTCGAACCGGTTCTCGAGCAATGGTCGTCAAACGAGGCCGTGATCCTGATCGAACAGACACTCATCTCCACCGCCGCCATCCTGCTTGTCGGAGAATTCATACCGAAGACCGTCTTCGGCATAAACCCAAACAGTTCGCTCAAACTCTTCGCGCTGCCCATCTACATCTTCTACATCGTTCTCTACCCGCTGTCAATGTTCTCGACATGGCTGTCGCGATGCCTGATGAAACTGCTCGGCGTCAAGGACAGCAACGCACGGCTGAGAGCGATATCGATAGGCGATCTCAACGACTACCTCGAAGAGACCATCGACACAATGGAAGAGAAGAAAACACGCATCGAAAACGAAGTCAAGATATTTCACAATGCACTCGACTTTTCGTCCACACATCTGCGCGACTGCATGATCCCGCGCAACGAGATCGTGGCCGTAAACATCGACACCGCTACCCGCGAATCGCTTTGCGAGCTATTCACCACCACCGGCCGCTCGAAAATCCTTGTCTACCGCGAAGATATCGACACCATACTCGGATATATCCATGTCCGCGAACTCTTTGAGCCCGACAGCGAGTGGCGCGACCATATTATGCCTGTTCTTTACGCCCCTGAAAATTTCCTCGCCAACAAAATGATGCGCCGCATGCTCCAACAGAAAAAATCTGTGGCAATCGTAATTGATGAATTTGGTGGCACTGCCGGTCTCATTACCCTCGAGGATCTTGTCGAAGAGATATTCGGCGACATTCAGGACGAACATGACAACAGCAAACTGACAGCCAAGCTCGTCGCACCCGGCATATATGAGTTCTCAGGCCGATGCGAGATCGCACGGTTAAACGAGCAGTTTGACCTCGACCTGCCTGAAGACGACGACTATCAGACAATCGCAGGATATATCCTCAACTCTATCGGCTCGATCCCCAATGAAGGCGAGACTGTGATGATCGAAAATCTACGCTTCGACATCCTCAAGAAATCAGCAAACCGCCTCGAACTTATCCGCCTCACGACACCGCAGGAGTAAGCACCGCCTGAACACAGGCACCGCCACAATCAAGCCCGGCACATAAAAAACTGTTTACACTTGCCCATGGATTTGGCAATATGCTTTAGTCACTTCGTTTCATCTAAAAAGCAAAAAAATCAAAGAGACGACCCTTCAACTTGCATGCCACACCAATGCAAACTACAAAAAAACAATTTAAATATTCACAAAAATTCAACATAAAAGCATAATTAATTTGTATTTAGATCAATTTATCGCTAACTTTATGTGTTATAATATAAAAGATTGAATCTAATGACACGAAACACTAAAAAAATAATCCAGGCACTTGCCTATTTGGCTTCTCGCTTCCAAGACCATATTATGGATGAAATGAAAGCCTACAAATTGCTTTGGTTAGCCGATCGCTGTCATTTGCGCCAGAATGGCAGAACAATCACCGGTGACCGTTATTTTGCATTGCCAAAGGGAGTTGTTCCGACTGATGCAAAGCATTTGTTGGATGGAGACCCGACTGATCTGGAAACGCCGGACGGTTATTTAGCACATTGGATAAAAAAGATTGCAGACCATAAATATACTATTGTCAATTCTCCGGATTTAACAGAATTTTCAGAGTCCGACATTGAAGTTCTTGATCGGGTGATTGATTGTTATGGAAACCTTTCCAAACATGAACTCTCAAATCTCTCCCATAAGTATCCCGAGTGGAAAGAATATGAGAATATGCTTATGAACACTAACGAAAAGAACTCATTCCCAATCAACGTTGATTTGATGTTTAAAAATAGCGATGACGATAAATCGATTCTTTTTGAACAATCACCAGAGGTGTTAGACTTGACAAAAGAAATATACCACGAATTTAAAAACAGATAAAGAATATGGATGTTCCTTCATCTGTTTATGCGGCAACCGTATCTGAAGGGAAAATGTATTTTTTCAAATCCGATTGTCCGATTGGAGTCAGCGACCATATTCACGTATGCATAAAAAGAGGTGATACTGTTTTCCTGTTTGCAACCGGATCTTCACAAGTTGAAAAGGCTATAACAAGGGCTTCTTTGCTGGGCTATGATTTAAACACTTATCCCGTTTTCACAAAAAACGACACAAATAAATTGAATAAAGAGATGACCTATATTGATTGTAACAGCCCTATTGAGACTTCCCAAAAAGAATTTTGCGAACTTATTCAGAACGGCAAAGTGTATGAACTGCCCGGCACTTTCGACACCGATAGCTTAGCGCTTATCCTTAATGGTGTAAAATGTAGCAAACTTGTCGAAGCCAGAATTAAAGACATGCTATAGCATTGCTGTTATATGCCAGATCATAAGTGTAAGAATGGCGGTTGAACCTCTTTATGCATAGCTTGTTTGACAAGTAAGTAATAACGTTTTATCAGATCCGGATGGAGTTTCGCCTCCGGTCTCACATTATGCATTCCACGAAGCTATGACAACTCTATACGTATCAGATATGGACGGCACTCTGCTTGGCACTGACAGCCTTGTAAGCGACCGCACAGCAAAAATAATCAGCGACCTTACACAGCGCGGTGCGCTCATAACCGTCGCTACGGCCCGCACACCGGCAACGGTCGTGCCGCTGCTCTCACATACTCTCACGACGCCACCGGCCATTGTCATGACCGGAGCCGCCCAATGGCTAAGACAGGAAGGCAAATTCAGCAATGTCACATTCATTCCCCGCGAAGACCTCCAAGAAATCGATGGTGTCTGCCGGAGATATGACCTTCACCCTTTTGTCTATTCACTCGACACACCGTCGTTTATGAGCGTCTATCACGACAGTTGCTCGCTTAACGGCGAAGAAGAAAGTTTCTACAACGCGCGCCGGCACCTGACGCTGAAACGCTTCTTTTTCGGCTGCAGCGCTCCCGACAGCAACAGGATTGTGCTGTGCTATGCCATAGGTGACTGTCAGCGCATATTCACGGCAGCTGATGAGCTCAAACAGAAAGGAGACCTGGCGATTTCGTGCTATCACGATATCTTTGACCACAATGTGGCCCATCTCGAAATGTTTGCCACAGGGGTTTCAAAAGCATCGGCGGTAATGGCGCTCAAAGAGCAGCTCGGAGTCGAACGCGTGGTGGTGTTTGGCGACAACCTCAACGATATACCTATGATGAAGGTCGCAGACTATGCTGTAGCCGTCGGCAACGCATTCGACGAAGTGAAACAGATAGCAGACACAGTCATCGGGCCAAACACCGACGATGCTGTCGCCCGCTTTATCGCTGACGACTACAGCAATTCTTAGAGTGTGTCAATATCCTCTCATCAGCCGCACAAGGATTGCAGCTGTTCAGGACGGGACAACAGATGCGCTAAATCAAGGGCGGATAATCGTTGCGGTCGCCATGGCGGCTATGCCTTCGGCACGGCCGGTGAAGCCCAGACGCTCTGTGGTGGTAGCCTTTACAGACACGCGCTCGATGTCGAGACCGAGATCCGAAGCCACGTTGGCACGCATCTGCTCTATGTAGGGAAGCATCTTGGGTGCCTGTGCTATGACGGTGACATCGACTGACGTCGGGCTGTAGCCTTTGCGGGCTATGATATTCACGACCTCTCTCAACAAGGCACGCGAGTCGGCACCACGCCACCGCTCATCCGTATCAGGGAAATGGTATCCGATATCGTGCATCGCCGCAGCCCCGAGCAGAGCGTCAGCCAGCGCATGAAGCGCCACATCGGCGTCGCTATGACCGAGCAGACCGGTCGGATGGGGTATATCAACACCACAGATTATGCACCGTTTGCCTTCAACGAGGCGATGGACATCAAAACCGTTGCCTGTGCGTATATCGGGAAAAGTCATCGTCGTCATAATAATGATAGCCTATCTGCGCCCGAACATATCCTTGAGACCGTCCATATCGAAGGTCAGCGAGAAGCGCAGAGTCTGATCAAGTGGAGAGGTCTGGGCTGCCGCTATCATATAGGACGCATCGAGCCGGAGAACATTGAGCGAGAAACCCGCACCGAGCGAAAAATATTTGCGGTTGCCCTTGAATTCGTTTTCATAGAAATATCCGGCACGGAGAAAGAACTGGTTGTTGTAGCTGTATTCCGCACCAAGAGAGAAACTGATTTCACGCAATTCTTCTTTCATGCCTCCGGGGGCGTCGCTGAAAGACTTGAATATGCCCGTAAATGATGACATATTTTCCCAATCCTCGAGAGCATCGAGATATTCACGCTGTCCTTCGGGGCTGTCCTCATAGTCACCTTCACGAGGTTTGGCCGGAACAAGCAGTTTGTTGGCGTCAAGGCCTATGGTGAGGTTATGATAATCGGCGAGCGGGAAGGTGAAAGCTGTTCCGAGACGTAGGTTTGTCGGCAGGAACGCAGGATCCTGACCGTCGTTATACGAGACCTTGGAGCCGATGTTTGAAATGTTCCAGCCCCATGACCACTGGCATTCGTTGCGTCCGATGATCGGATATGTAGTGTAATAGCCTGCGATATCCGCCGAGAAGGCTGAGGCTCCGGTCGACTGGTCGCCGGCATATGAATCAGAGAAACCGAGGTCAGAGTAGATGTATCGGAAGACAACACCCATCGAGAATTTTTCAGACAGTTTGCGCGAGTAGCCTACGTCGATCGACATTTCATAAGGGTTGAGGCTCTGGCCTGTCACACCGTCCTGAATAGGAGACGTGTTGACCTCACCAAGCGAGAAATAGCGCAGCGAGGCACTGAGAGCCTGATTGTCGCCGTCACCGAGTTTCCAATATCCGGCGAGGTTAGCCAGAAAGATGTCGTTGACGAGTTTGCGGAGCCAAGGGGTATAGCTGAGCGACACGGCGGCCTGGCTGTAGGCGAAGGCGTATTTCGACGGATTCCAAAATTGGGAGTTGGCGTCAGGTTCGGTTGCCGCACCAAGGTCACCCATCGACGCACCTCGCGCGTCGGGTGCGATGCTGAGAGAAGTCACACCCGTGGTCAGAGGGTTGAACTCGTCGTTTTTGATGTTGCCCTCGGCCGAGGCGCAAGGCACGGCCATAGCGACAAATGCCGCGAAAGCTATTGAGAGACGTATGATACGATGCATGTCGAAAATGATTTTCATATCTTATATAACTGCGAAATCGGCCTTTTATTGTATCTCGTCTTCTTTGTCCGAGTAATTTTCGAGAGTCCTTTTCAGACGGTCTTTGATTATGGCCTGTAGTTCCGGAGGCGCCATCACGGTGATGTTCGGCCCATAGGAGAGGAGCTCCGAGACAAAGTCGTCGGTGATGCGCAGATTATAGCTGAAGTCCGAAAATTCGTCATGCAGCATTTCCTGCTGCGAATGATGGAGCGGAAGCGCTCTGAAATATTTGGCCTGACGCGGACCGGTGCGGATCACGATGCGCTTAGGGGCATTCTGACTGAAAATGATGCCGAACGAGTCCCGTGAATAAGCCTCGGCGTCAAAGGCCGGGTCGGGAGTGAATACCTCCGGCAACGTCACAGCAGAACTGATGCGGTCGAGAGCGTAGGTCTTGATGCGTCCGTCAGCGGTGTTCAGACCTGTGAGATACCAGCGTTGCCTGAAAATCTTCAGAAAATATGGCTCGACGGTGACTCCTGTCGTCGGTGTGCTGCGTGTATAGGGGTGATAGTCGAAGCGGACCGGATTGCAGGCTTTCAGTGCCGCTATGACTGTCGAGAGATGGTCGCGGGCCGACGGCACATCTTCAAGAAAAATCTTGTCTGAAATCTCACGCGACGAACTCAGCACATCGTTTGTCGCCGCCGCATTGAGCAACCATTCGGTAACACTGCCGTTATGGTCGTCTTCATCAGCGATATAGTACTCGAATGTCGACTGGTCGCACTCGATTGTTATGTCAAACAGTTCTTCGATAGCCTGACGGTAGTTGTAGAATGTGCGTCTGGGCAGCTTGCCGCCGTCAGAGAACTTGGAGCGTTGCCAACTCTCGTCGAGCTCGCGGCGCGTGATGCGGCCGTAGCGACGGATCGTGTCGACAAGCCATATGTAACGGTTGATGAGATCTTTGGCCATAAAACCGCCTTATTGTTGTGGCTGAGAAGGAGTTTGCCCGGTTTTCTTTCCGATTGACAGCAGACGCAGGCCGATGATGGTTATCAGAGCATTGATAATCAGCAGTTCAAAGCTCGTCTCATAAGCAAACATGTGGTTGAGCCCCCACTGCACACACCACGACAGACAGGGCGCGAGCACACAGACAGCCGGCACCCAGCGGTCATGGACCGGACGACGCCAGAACATGCCGTAGACAAACAGACCGAGTATCGGGCCATAGGTATACGAGGCCAATGTGTAGACAGCACTGATCGCATCCTGGTCACTCAGATAATAGAAGGCGACGATGACGAGTCCCATGATGACAGACATGGCGACATGGACGGCCTTGCGGGTGCGTGTGGCCTTGCGTTCCTCGGCTTTGTGCGCCTGAAGGATATCGACCGTAAACGAGGTCGTCAGAGACGTGAGAGCCGAGCCGGCCGCAGAGTAAGCCGCGGCTACAAGGCCGAGAATGAACAGCACACCGACGACGAGCGGCATTGAATCGTGAGTGGCGACAAGGCCGAAAATATCATCGGTCTTCGACGGAATTGCAATGCCTTTGCTGTCGAGAAAAATCACCATCAATGTGCCGAGGAGCAGAAACAGTGCGATTACAAAAAACTGGGTGATGCCGCTCATTATCATATTTTTCTGTGACTGACGCGAGTCTTTGCAGGCAAGATTGCGCTGCATCATGTCCTGGTCGAGACCTGTGGTGGCTATCGACATGAACACGCCCGCGAGAAATTGCTTCCAGAAATAGGATCCCTCCTTGGGATTGTCAAAATAGAACATACGCGAAGTCGGGTGATCGGATATCGCTGACACCATTTCGCCAAATGAGAAACCAAGATTTGTGGCGACAAAATAGATACAAAGCACAACCGACATGATAAGACAGAAACTCTTGAGTGTGTCGGTCCATATCAGAGTCTTGACACCTCCCTGCACCGTGTAGAGCCATATCAGCGCAATGGTGACAATGACATTGAACTCAAACGCGATATGGAGTGGTCCGAATACAAGCAGCTGAAGCACCGCACACACTACGAAGAAACGCACCGCCGCTCCGAGCATCTTGGACAGGAAAAAGAACCACGCCCCCGCCCGGTAGGTCGAACGTCCGAAACGTTCTTCAAGATAGCCATAGATTGAGATCAGGTTGCGCTTGTAGAACAGCGGCACAAGGACAAACGCTATCAGCATATATCCGACTATGAAGCCCAGCACCATCTGAAGATAGGCAAAGCCCTTGTTGACCACCATGCCCGGCACAGAGATGAAAGTGACGCCAGAAATGGCAGCCCCGACCATGGCAAAGGCCACAACAGGCCATGGCGCACGACGATTGCCGGTGAAAAATGTTGTGTTGTCGGAGCCTCGTCCGGTGAAATAAGATATAGCCAGCAACAAAAGGAAATAGCCGGCGATGGTCAGAATAATGACTACTGGTTGTGACATGGTGATTGACAGGATATTATTTTTGTGATATATATTTAGCGGTGGATATTTCTATGATCTGTGACATCATTCGGCATAAAGCAGATAAGGACGACGCTGCCGGCGGAAGCTGGCTACATCGTCAGCCCAGGTCGCTTTTATCTCGGCTGCGCTTTTGCCTTGTTCGATCATGGCACGGATATCGCCGCGCCCGATAAGTTTCTCAAAAAATGACGTCAGAAACGTTTTGCTCCGCCCGGTCTGACGATAGGCGTCAATGAGATATTCGAGATTAATGCCCTGGGCGATGGCTTCGTCATCACTTATGCCGCTGAGATCGAAGCCATGGCAAAGGCGGTCGCGCAGCGGTGGATTTTTCGCGCCCGGCATGCTGCGTGGAGTGAACGAATAGTCACCCTTCATCGCCGGATGGCCGTAAATCATAAACGGCTTGTCTGTGCCGCGGCCGAGACTGACTGGCGTAGCCTCGAAATAACATAACGACGGATAGAGATAAATCGCCGTCATCGTGCGGAGATTGGGCGAAGGCGCCACAGGCAGACGGTAGCGGGTCTGATGGCTATAGTTGTCACACGTGACTACATCAAGGTCGACCTTGTTGCCACCATCGAGCCACCCTTCGCCGTTGGCCATCAGGGCAAGCTCCCCTAAAGTCATGCCATGGACCACGGGTATCGGCAGACGCCCTACACCCGACCGATATTTCATGTCAAGTAAAGGACCGTCGACAGTCATGCTGTTGGGGTTGGGACGGTCAAGCACCATAACGCTTTTGCCGGCCTTTGCGGCAGCATTCATGAGATCAATCATCGAGCAATAATATGTGTAATAACGCAGCCCGACATCCTGAATATCAACAACAATCACATCGAGAGAGTCGATAAGATGCTGCGCGGGGCCGCGTTTTTTTCCATCATAGAGCGAGGCGATCTTCACACCGGTCTTCTTGTCAACACTGCTGCCGACATGCTCGCCGGCGTCTGCCGTACCTCTGAAACCATGTTCAGGAGAAAAGACACACACCACGTCGATGCCATTGTCTATCATGACATCCAACGTGTGCTTGCCGTTGACAACACCGGTGTGGTTCGAAAAAAGCGCCACCCGCTTACCCTTCAGCCGAGGCAAATATTCGGCCGTCTTCGCCGCTCCTACGATGACCTCTCCGGCCGTGGCACACAGCCCCGACATCATGATGCAAAACATGAGCAATATGATTTTTTTCATGTGGATTTTCGATATGCTTGGTTACAGACGTAAAATTACAACAATCGACCGTAATCTTAAGCAAAATGCAGGCACATAAATATTAATATTTCTTAATGAACATTGTCTCATCCTCAAAATCAAAAATAAAATATATATCTTTGCGTCACAAACAGCAATGGGGTATTAGCTCATCTGGCTAGAGCGCGACACTGGCAGTGTCGAGGTGAGCGGTTCGAGTCCGCTA
>CAXHOY010000022.1:0-51333 GCA_964018265.1 uncultured Muribaculaceae bacterium | reverse complement strand
TCCGCAAAGTTAATCATTTTACAGTTGACTATGTTGCTCTGGGGGGGGAATACCAACCGCTCCTGTCCGCTGACCCAGACTCGTCCGACCTGTCCGACTTGTCCACCCACCTGTCACATAGATAAAAAAGTTAAGCCGGGTCATTTCTGACTCGGCTTACTGCTTTTCTAATTGTCGGGGTGACTAGACTCGAACTAGCGACCTCACGCCCCCCAGACGCGTACTCTAACCAACTGAGCTACACCCCGATTATCTTTCAAAAGCGATGCAAAGTTATGGACTTTTTGCGAAACCTGCAAATTTTTCAGATAGTTTTTTATTCACTTTTTTCAATATATTCCATAACAAATTGAAACCCAAACAACAGCACACACAATAAAAAACTCGGAGCTCCACCAGAAGACAGCGCAGCTCCGAGTCAATACTATAAATTCCGATTATTTTTTTGCCGCAGACTTCCGTTTAGCGGGTTTCTTTTCTGCTTTCTTCTCTGTTTTTTCAGCTTTCGCTTCATCAGACTTCGGCTTACGAAGTTCATGCTCCACATTAAACTGCTCGATATTCTTACGCATCGAATTGAGCTCCTTGTTCAATGTCTCGATTTCAGTTGCCTGATTTCTGATTGTTGTCAGAAGCGAATTAAGCTCCTCGTTTTCGATTGTCAGAGGATACTGCTCTTCGACACGCACGATAAAGTCGGCAAGAACATTCATGTAGTTTGTGAAAGCCTGGAACGGTGTTTCATAAGGACTGAAAAGGCTGTGCACGGCACCATCGGCCAGATGCTTAGTCGACATGTAATAGAAATGGTCTGAAGCCTGCAGATACCACCAGTCCTGTTTAAGGCGACGGTCTGAACACAGACGCACACGCTCTGCCACTGAATACAATTTGTCGAAAGCCTCACGCTGAAGCTGATTACCGAGCCATGCCGACGTATCACGTGCTTCGTCAGCTCCGGAAATCGGGTGTACGACCGACAACTCTCCGACAGGTTTGAGTTTGGTTATCGCGTCAGTCGGTGTATAGAATTCGATACCTCTTTCACGAGCAAAACGTGGAAGCGCCTCCAGGAACTGGAAAATTCCTGAATTTGCAGGCTGAAGGCCACCGAAGGTTTCAAGATTCATCGACAGATTGACGATCTGCTCCTCTGCGGGAGTGGATGCAATCCAGTCAATGAACTTATCGGCTGTCAGCGGATATGCATCCCAGGATGTATCGCTGAAACGGAACGAGATGTCGTCGCTGAGCTTTGAATTCTTGAGCAACATCTTCAACTTAGGCGCAGTCGCTGCTGAATATACATAGTTGGGAGATTTCCATCCGAGGATATGCTTGGCGCCTTCAGTGATCACACCCTTGAAACCCATGGCAAGAATCTGCGGTGCAAGATCATCGCAATAGATAAGCTCTGAGTTGCGCAGAATCTTGGGCTTCACACCAAAGAGAGCATGCAGTTTCTCACACTCCACCTTGACTTGCTCGGCAAATTCGACAGGATCAGTCAGCGATGCCAGCGAATGGGCATAAGGCTCGGCTACAAATTCGACACATCCGGTGTCGGCGAGACGCTTCAACAGGTCGATGAGTTCCGGAACATACTGTTCTATCTGCTCCACCGCCACACCTGTGAGGGCAATCGAGCATCTGAACGCTCCATTGTTATCCTCGATCATCTTCAGCAACGTCTTTGCTGCCGGTATGTAGCTTCTTTCGGCTATGCGTGTGATGATGTCATCATTGAGGAAGTCATCATAATAGTAGTGGTCATTGCCGATGTCGAAGAAACGGTAACGTTTGAGACGGAACGGCTGGTGAATCTCAAAATTAAAACAGATTGCTTTCATATCTATTTGGTGTGTTTATTGACGGTTGAGAACTTTGTTATAGATGTCGATTACTTTCTTTCCGGCCTTATCCCACGTGATTTGTGCGACCTCTGCGAGTCCGTCTTCACGGAGTTGGTTGTACATGGCCGGATAGGTGATTATAGAGTGGATGGCATCAGCCATGGCGTCGATGTCCCAATAGTCTGTCTTGATGACATTGTCGAGAATTTCCGCACATCCCGACTGTTTGGAGATTATCGACGGCACACCCATCTGCATCGCCTCCAACGGAGAGATGCCAAACGGTTCGGAAACCGACGGCATGATATAGACATCACTTGCCTTGAGCATTTCATAGACCTGCTTGCCCTTCTGGAAACCCGGGAAGTGGAAACGGTCGGCTATGCCACGTTCGGCGGCGAGCGTGATCATTTTGTCCATCATGTCTCCTGAGCCGGCCATAACGAAACGCACGTTATGATTGTTTTTCAACACTTTGGCAGCTGCCTCGACAAAATATTCCGGACCCTTCTGCATAGTGATGCGGCCAAGGAAGGTTACAACTTTTTCTTTAGGCTTCTTCACTTCGACATCAAGCAATTCGCGGCTAAGAGGCACAACGGCATTATGAACCGTAGTCACCTTTGACGGATCTATGCCATATCTCTCGATCACAGTCTGGCGTGTGAGGTTGCTGACAGTGATAATATGGTCGGCGTGAATCATACCATCGCGTTCGATATTGAACACCGTAGGATTGACATTGCCTCGCGAGCGGTCATAATCCGTAGCATGCACGTGGATCACAAGCGGCTTGCCGGTCACCTGCTTGGCATGAATTCCGGCCGGATATGTGAGCCAGTCATGGCTATGGATTATATCGAAGTCGAGAGTGCGCGCTATGACTCCGGCCGTAATCGAATAGTTGTTGATTTCCTCAAGAAGATTATCCGGATAACGGCCCGAGAACTCAATGCACCCCAGGTCATTGGTGCGCATATAGTTGAAGTCGGCATAGATATGATCACGGAGTCTGAAATAGAGATCCGGATCCATCACCTTGCCGATGCGCGACTCGACATATTCGCGTGACACATCGCGCCATGCCACCGGCACCTGCGATGTGCCTATTATATTTGCAAATCCACGGTCTTCATCGCCATATGGCTTAGGGATCACAAACGTGATGTCCATGTTGCCACACTCCCACATACCTTTGGTGAGACCGTAGCTGGCAGTGCCCAGACCGCCGAGGATATGAGGCGGGAATTCCCACCCGAACATTAATGCTTTCATTTATCTATAGTAGTAGCTTTTCGGTTAATTTATTGCTCCGGATTGAGACGCTTGAGTGTTCGCAGTATTCGGAGCACTTCGGCAACATTGGTAGCATGGGATATCGCTCCGCGGCCGGCAAACGGCGGATTACCGTCGTAGAGCTGGGACAGCGAACCGATACAGCCATTGGGCATTTCGTCCTCAAAGCCGATGAGCATTCGGTCGATATAGCTGACACCGCTCATGCCGAACACTTTGAGATAGGCATCCGCATAGAAGCCCATAAGCCACGGACGCGCCGGTCCCTGATGCAAGGCCATTTCCCGGTCTTCCGGAGATCCCAGATAGGCCGGTCTGTAACCGAAACTCTTGGGCGACAACGACCTCAAGCCCTTTGGAGTGAGCAACTCGCGCGTCACGACGTCGAGCACACTCTTGCGCTGACGTCGGTCAAGAGGCGAATAGTCAAGACCTATGGCCACAGCCATGTTGGGTCTGACTGACGGATCGGCATACGCTCCGTCGACATAATCATAGAGATATCCGCCGTCATTGACAAACATATCTATAAAGGGTTGTTTCATCTTGTCGGCCATCTCATTCCAGTTTTCGGCTTGCGTGACATAAGCCTTGTCTTCGCCCGCAAGGGCTGATGCAAAACGCAGAGCGTTATACCACAAAGCATTAAACTCCACAAGATAGCCGCTGCGAGGTATCACCGGACGGCCATGCAGCTTTGAGTTCATCCACGATACCGGTTCTGATGTGCCGATTGTACGCACCAGGCCGTTAGCATCGTCGACCTGAAGATTGGGATGACGGTTAGACGATATGTAATTGACAATCTTGGCAACAAACTCAAGATACCTGTTTTTTGCGTCAGTACTGCCGACTGTCTTGGCATATTGTTGCACAGCCCAGACCGCCCACAACGGAATATCGGGAAGATCAATGCCTGAGATGCGCGACGATAGCTTACCCTCGTCCATAAAGGCGTCGAGGGCTTTGCCGGCCGTCGCCATTATCTTCTCAAAGTCTTCCCTGTGGTCTATGGCGAGGGTCAGGCCCGGAGCCGCCATATAAGTGTTGCGGGCAAGAACCACACCCCAGGGATAGCCGGAGAGGACATACATGTCATGACCGTCTTTGAGATAGAATTGTTTGGCTGCATTTTTCAGACAGTTATAGAAGCTCGTGCGTGGTGTCCGCGAAGCAATCTCCGCCTCATACATTTTAGCCAGCGAACGAGGTTTGACTTCCGATATGCCTGCTGAGAATATTATTGATTCGCCTTTCTTTATCGGTATTTCAAAGTAACCCGGCACCCACAGATCCTCGCAATATGGCACACCGCGTTCGAGATCCTTGACATATTCGATGCCGTTATACCAATTGGGTTCGTCGACCCACTGAGGCTTGCGGCTACACTGCATGTAGATTGTCGGGAAGCCATCATAGAGACAACTGGCCACGCCGTTGTCGACCTGGACAATCTCACGGTTTATGGCATCATTCTGCACACACAGACTGTTGCTCTCGCGGAACGCCAGAAATGGTTTCAACCGCAGAGTGGTCGCCGAATGCGCGTCAACAAGCGTATATCTGATGAGAATACGGTTCTCATTGGATATGAAAATCTTTTCCTTGGTGAGAATGACACCACCGACACGATAGGTCGTGCGCGGCACACTCTCGCAATCAAATTCCCTGATATATTTATGGCCATTGGGACTTAACACTCCGCCTCTGTAGCGGTGGATGCCGAGATTGAACGGCGCACCGTGCTGTATGACGGTCTCATCGAGCGACGACAACATCACATGGGGCTTATTGCCCATCTCGGGAATTGGAATAACCAGCAGACCATGCTGCTTTCGCGTATTACATCCAACCAGTGTGGTGCAATGGTATGCACCGGCCTGATTCGTGCGCAACATCTCTTTAGGCAGCGACTGATCAAGGTTAATGAGCAGGTTTTTGTCAAACTTGAGATAACTCATTTCAAAAGGAGTTTTGTTTTAGGTTTTAATGCAACCGTTGCTATCGACGGCACATTGTTGATAATTGTTTTGTCAGTTACTCTTAAAAAACATCTTTGAGCCGCAAGTGTAAGATGCGGGCATAAGGATTTTGGTTTGTTTTGCCGAAATTAACAAGTTTTTTCGACCTTGCAAAATTTTTAAATACAAACTATCTGAAATCTGCTCAACAACATAAAATTGAATCTCTAAAAACCTCTCTACCGGATTTTTTTGTAACTTTGAAGCATAAACTTTCACTATAAGTCAACTCACTTCTTAACCACACAATGAAATTACAGATTGCCATTTTTTCTACAATGATCGCATTAGCCGGACTAAATATGCCAGCTCAGGATCATTCAACAAAGCCCGACAGCTATTTCCTCAATGAAAACCAGATGCCAAACAGCCTGCTTCTGCTCCCTGCGCCTCCTGCCGATACAACGGCACGGTTTGCTTATGACAAGGAGCAATATGAATGGGGCAAAAGTCTTCGCGACACCGAACGCGGACGCATGGCGGTCGATGATGCGGCTCTCGGCAAGAACTGGGTCAACGATGTATTCGGCGAGGCCTTCGGTTATGAAATAACACCGGCCAATACTCCCGAACTATGCCGTCTTCTCGAAAATATGCGCCAGGATGCAGGCGATCTGAGCACTCGACATGCCAAGAACCATTATATGCGCACACGCCCCTTTGTCTATTGGAACGAACCTACGGCCACTCCTGACCACGAACCGTTCCTGCGCACAAACGGATCATACCCGTCCGGCCACACGGCCATCGGATGGGCCACAGCTCTTGTGCTCGCCGAAATCAACCCTGAGGCCGCGACCGAAATACTCAAAAGAGGCTTTGAATTCGGACAGTCGAGAGTCATCGTCGGAGCTCACTATCAGAGCGATGTCGACATGGGGCGCATCACCGCCGCTGGCGTCGTCGCAACGCTCCATGCCAATGACAACTTCAACCGTCAGCTCAAAAAAGCCAAGAAAGAATTTGCAAGACTGAAGAAAAACAAAAAATAAGCGTCCGATCTGTTTCAATACATGCATACACGCCCGCTCAGGTCACCGAGCGGGCGTGTATGCTTTACCCGAGTGGCAATTCGATGCGGAACGTCGTGCCGGAGCCAATCACCGAGTCCTTGACAAATATCTCTCCGCCATGATATTGCTCGATGATGCGTTTCGCCAAGGTCAGCCCGAGTCCCCACCCGCGGCTTTTCGTTGTGAAACCGGGATTGAAGACTGTCTTGAAATTCTTGCGTGGAATACCTTTACCACTGTCTGACACCTCTATAACAGCCCTATCCGACTCGATGAAACTCGCCACCTTGATCGACCCTGCACCACCTATGGCGTCGACCGCATTCTTGATCAGATTTTCCATCACCCATTCAAACAAGGGTGCGCAGGCATAGACTGGTATAGTCTTATCGCGGCGGTCAACCGTCAATGATATCCTGGGAGAGATGCGTGTTGACATATATGATGTGGCGTTGGCCACGATAGGATCAAGGTCACAAGGTTCCATCTTCGGGCGAGAGCCGATCTTTGAAAAACGCGACGCGATCATACTCAATCGATTGACATCCTTGTTCATTTCAGCCACCGTGTCACTGTCTACCCCCATGTCGGGCAGCAGCTCCATCCATGCCATCAGCGACGAAATCGGAGTTCCGAGCTGATGAGCCGTTTCCTTCGACAGTCCGACCCACACCTTGTTCTGCTCTGCCTTCTTGGTCGAGAGTACCGCAAAATAGACCACTGCGATAAACGCCAGCATGACAAGCAACTGCACATAAGGATAATAGCTCAAACGCTTCAACAGAGTTGAGTCTTCATAATAAAGATGTTGCATCATCTGGGGTGCGATAACTATATGGATGACATTAGCCGTCGACGAAAGTTCGCTTAGTTTTTCCCTCAGAAAACGGTCATTGAGCTCGGAGTACTCTGCATTTCCGTCCGGAAGGTCAAAATTGCGATGCTGGAGTATGTTGCCGTCGTCATCGGTAAGAAGCACCGGAATGGTCGTGTTACGCTCAAGTATACCCAACAGGAAATTCAGGTCTACGGCGCTCGGTTCCTCTGACGAACCGAGATTGATGATTTGCTTGGTGGCGTCTGCCCATATCTCCATACGGTCGCGTTCCTGCATCGACAGATCGTTGACAAGGCCGTTGGAGATATAAAGAAACACCGCCACCATTGTCGCAGCAGTCAGCAACAGGGCCGCTTTGCCATAGCGTCGCAATTCATATATATTGAACATGCTCATAGTCCCATCAGATCGCAATAAATGTCAAGAGCGGCCTTTATCCGGTCTGCTTCAGCACAACAGTCTGTCCTCACCTGTCCGGCATCGCTCAGCAACGTAAAGTTTATCTTGTCTGGAGCCGCATTCTTCTTGTCATGCGACATCAGTTCGAGCAGTGTCGGATAATCTTTGCAACTCACCCCAAAAACACCGAAAGACTGTTTTACATAGGCAGCATACTGACGTAGGAGTTCCGAGGGGAATCCGAGCATCATGTGCGACAGCACCAGTTCAACAACAAGCCCCCATGCGACGGCATATCCGTGAGGCACAGGCTGACCACGACGCATTGCAAGACTTTCGAACGCATGACCTGCCGTATGTCCGAGATTGAGCGACTTACGGATTCCCTGCTCATGGAGATCCGCCTCAACGATACGGTGTTTGACCTCGACGCTATCTTTGAGGAGCGCCAACAGACGGTCATGATCGCCACACTGAGTGCTCAGGTCATAATCGAGAAGAGTCGCAAACGTATGTCGGTCTTCAAGCAACGCATGCTTGAGCATTTCGGCATAACCCGAAAGCAATTCGCTTGCCGGAAGTGTGTCGAAAAACACAGTGGATATGACCGAAGCTTCCGACTCGGCAAACACACCGATCTCGTTCTTGAGCCCGTTGAAGTTGATGCCGGTCTTTCCGCCTACCGAAGCATCGACAGCCGACAACAAAGTAGTCGGGACGTTGACAAATCGAACGCCTCTCTTAAAGGTAGCCGCGGCAAACCCACCCATATCTGTGATCATGCCTCCACCGATATTGACCACCAGCGACGAGCGCGTCGCACCGTTTTCTCCAAGTTGACGCCAGATTGACGCCAGACTCTCTATGTTCTTGCTGACGTCACCTGACTCACAAACAATTTTTTTTGCACGTTCAACAGTCTCTGATGTTGACGAAAGAGCAGGCATCACATGTTCCATCACATTCCGGTCTGTTATAACAAACACAGACGACGGACTGAGATCGGCAACCATCCGGTCAAGAGCTACTCCGGGCTGATTGGTGAATATTAGTTGCTGTCGCATTTGATCAACGTGTTAGCATTTCATACAATAACTGAGGAAAAGCTTCCGCACACTCGCTCATCGAATCAAAAACAACGGCCGCTCCCGACTTCTCGAGCTCGGTCCGGGGCACAGGACCGGTGACAACTCCGATGGTAAACGCTCCGGCGGTAGCTGCTGATTTCACTCCGAGAGGCGCGTTTTCTACGGCTATTGATTGCGAGGGGGTCACTCCGGCAAGTTGCATGGCCTTTATATATGGTTCGGGATGAGGTTTTCCATGTTCGACATCCCGCGAGGTGATCCTCATCTCAGGCAAAAACACGCCCGGAAAATCGTCCTCGATTCGATTCAACAGCGAATTTTGGCCGGAACCCGTGACAAGCACACGCCTCATGCCGACCGATTTCATGATGTTGGTCAACTCCTGAGCGCCGGGCATTACTGACACCGGTGCCATCGACTTGAAAAGCTCAGTCTTGCGCTTGTAGAGCGACTCACACTCCTCTTTAGTCGCAGGACGTCCGAAAGAGCGGCGTATCAGCAGGTCAATAGTCTGCGCACCCGTCATGCCCTCATAGAGAAACATCTCGTCACGCTCGACCTCGATGCCGTTCTCCGCACACATCCGGGTCCATGCATCGGCATGATGGCCCATAGAGTCATACAGTGTGCCATCCATATCGACAAGAGCGGCAAGAGGCTGCAGACGCTTATATCGCCGTCTGGCTATGTAATCTTTAATTATATCTTCAAACTGTGTCATTTCTTCTGTTCTTTTTCGACCTCGGTTTCGGCCGGCGCGGGTATCAGTCCCTCGCGGATGAAGACAAGCGAGTCTGCCGCTGTCACCGGTTCTTCATCGAGATTGATATCCGCCGCAGCATTGTTGCCGGGAAGATTGAGTTTTGCAAATTGAGATTTTCTAACACCTCTGCGGAACACACTTTCGATCTGGTCCACGAGGTTGATCCGGGCCGTATCGACGACAAGCTTACGCTCCACGGCTTGCTTCTCGTTAAACTTCGCACGGCCAAGCCTTATCTTGTAGTTGTCGGGATTACCCTTGAGTGTGATGCCAAACTTGAAGGGCAACGGAGACTTCAGCACCGACACAAGATAGTTGAAATTAAGCGCGAGATCGTTGTGACCCTGCACACCGAGCCTGTAACGGTCGATGTCAAACACAAACGGATAAAGACACATCTCATTGTCCGTGACGATCATCTCAACGGTCATATGGTCGATGATATTCTTTTGCTTGTCTTTAAACATCAACCATTTTGCTATCGTACGGAAAGTCTCGCGGTCGAGCAACTGAAGGCTATCGCCCTGAAGTTTTATCGCAGCGGTCAGCGACGGAAGTTCGAAATTCATCTCCTTGTCAAGATTGACAGTCGCCGCTATATCCGCATTGATTATGCCGGAAATATCCCTCAACAGTGGCATTATCGAATCTACCGCCGGCACAAGTCCAATGAAACGTGAGATATCGAAGCCATTGACTTTCAATCCGAAGCCGAAACGCATATTATTTTTATCCGGAGCTGAATACAACGCCGACACATCGACAGAGCCGACATCAGAGGCTGCCTGCAGACGATGCAGATTGACCGCACCGTCATAGACCAGCACATTGCCTGTCAGATTATGCATCAGCAAATCTGAATACAACACGTTGCGAGCTCTCAATCTCATATCGGCTTCAATATTGACAGGCACCAGCAGAGGCCCGATTGAATCCGAACCATATGCACTTAGCTCATCATCGAAGTCACTGTCGCTGTCGACCACACTCAGGTCGAGTTTATGACTGTCGTCCGAAATGGCGGCACCACGGAAAAAGGCCTCTGCTATCTGATTGACATCGACAGTGTCGCTGTATGTCTCAAAATCAAGTTTCAGCGGCAGTTTATGACTCCGCGACGTCAGAGCCCGGCGGATATTGGTTATACGTCCGGCTGCCGTGAAGTCAGAACGTCCGACCTTATAGGCAACGTCTTCAAGCAATACCGAGTCATTGTTAAATCTGAGTTTAAGATCATTGAGCAGGTTGCGCAGCGGGAAGTGGGGGGTGAACAGACGTGCCCGTTTTGCCTTCAGAGAGCCGTCTATCGCCCAGTCAAGCAAAAGACGGCCGACAAACTTTGACGTACCCCAGTCGATTATCTCCGACGCAGTGTCTGTTGTCACTGTGTGTACTCGATGATAGGGTTTGCGGTTACGTATTCCTCTTTCAATCGCAAGCCTGTAGACTGAATCCATCGGCAGGTCGGGACGCGAAGCTTTGATAGAGTCTGCCATAAGACGCAGACGCTTTGACGGACGACGAGACGGCTGTTTATGCGCGGAGAAATCAAGTCGCGAATCAGAGAACAACATCCGTCCGTCAGGAGACCCTGCTGCCATACGGGCAATGCCGAGATTGAACATGAATTCAGGCACACGCTTCATTTCCTTGAAGCGCCTCATCACCACTGTTCCGTCGATATTGCGTATCCTGACTCCGGCGCTGTCTGAGATTGCATTGAAATAAAGACTTCCGACTTTCAGACCTCCGCCCATAGGGATAACGGCAGTCGTATCGCTGCTGATCCTTGATTTGTCAGCGCCGAAGCCTAACGCGAAGTCTGTCACGTTTATTCCGAGACCTCCGCTGAGCACATCTGCCGAGTCAACTTTCACTACGGCGGCGAGCAGTTGCTGTCCGGCTTCAAAACTCTCATTTGTGCCGAACTTCAGGCAAGCTGTGTTGATAAAAGCCATGTTTGCCGTGTCGCCCGACACCCAGTATACCTTCTTTGCATCGATATCACCCTTGACTGCAAGACGATGGAACTCAGCCGGAACAAACATCGACACACGCCCCATGACATTAAGGTCAAGTTTGATTTTTCCCGAGATATATCCTTCGACATAACGCAAAAGAGGTGGTGGCAGTTTTGCAAGATCTGTATGCCCCATCACAGAAACATCGACAAGCGGGTCACTGACAAGATGTCGCGAGCTTGCAGAGATTGAAAGACTTGTGGCAGGACCTGCGATTTCAAGCGAACGCAGTTCGACAGATGCCTCGTCAGGATCATTGCCTCGGAGCACGACCTCCATATCTGCTGCAAAACGTTCGAAACGGGCTTTGCCATAACGCACTCCACACTCAGGTATCACCACATCGATTGTCGCATAAGGGATACTGTCTGTCTCCATGTCAAAAGATCGGTCGAGGCGCGCATCGACCTTCACCACGGCATCCGTACGCAACTCTCCGAGTCCATATTCATCACGCAGACTATCCGGCAGACAGCCAATCAGACGTCCGACCGAGACCGTGTCTGTCTCCATCGAAAACTCATCCATCTTCAGGTTGTCACTAAAATCAGCCTTCAGATTAAATTCTGCGGCCATGAAAGCCGCCCGCAACGCAAAGTCTCTCAGGCCCAACATATATGGCCGCGATATATCCCATTCGACATCTCCGTTCAACGAGAAGTCGGCATCTGTCATTTTCAACACTTCGAGCAGCGGAGTCGCCATATTGCCGTCAAAATCAAGTCGGTAACGCGGATTGGCTCCATCTTTTGACAACAATGCCTCAAGCCTGACATTCAGTGCGGTGCTGTCTGATGCGTCAAAATATCTTATCCCGCCGGGGCTGACAAGCGCAAAGCGCCTTAGCTCGATGCGCGGCAACACAAGGGGTGAATCTGAGCTGTCTTCCTCACCACTTTGCGGGAAAATATTGAAATTGCTGAGAGAGTCATTGACAAACACAAGATTGACTGCCGGAGCGACAAGCTCGACATTGTTGATGCTTATCGATCCGGAAAGGAGTTTCGGCAACTCGAGTTCACCGACAAAATACCTAAGAGTCAACAGAGTGTCGGCATATATAGGCAATCGTCTGCAACTGTCAGCCTTTGCTTCTCTGATGGAGCGCGAAACCACAGACACCGAATCTATCTCAAGCCTGAGGAAAGGATATGTCGACTTGGCCGAAAACTCCACCCGCCCTATCTCCACATCCGCATCCAGATAACGGTTTGCAGCGACAGACACAAGAGGCGTAAGCCGATCGGGAGACATTATACTCACAAGACAGGTCAGCACTCCATAAAAAAACAGGACTATGCCTAATACCGTCCAAAGAAAAATCTTCAGAAGGCGCAATCCGATTGGATAGGGTTTATTCTTGCGTTTCATCTCTTTACGGTCTCGCGGTTACATGAAAACAACTCTGTTTGCGCTCGAACACAACATAGCAGCGTCCGTCTGAACGCAAATCATAAAGTATTTCGCCAAGCAGATTTTTCAGATCCTCAAACGAACGGTTGACTCCGAGCGAATCACATATAAAACGAGAATAGCTGATGTCGAAAGTTGTCGCAAACTGATGGGACGAGGAGTCGGTGGCATTGCGGTTGATGCGTCTCAGACGGCTGACTGTCGCCGGGGTTCTCATCACACTCGTGACCTTGATGCGGTAGTTGCCACCTCCACGGGCCTGCAGCGTATCATTGAACCGACGTCCAACCTCTTTCAACAATTCCGCTGCCTCCGGCACCAGATAAGGGAAACTGTGAGTGAGTTCATCGACATAATATTCCCGGCAAGAACGTATCTTCACAAGCGGATAATCGATGCACCAAGCTTCGTTGACATTGTGAATAAGACGGGTTCCGAAAATCTTGGCTGACTCAAGATGTTTATAATTACTGTCACAGAAAGCCCTTCGTAAAGGTCCGATGCTCTTGACGCGCAACTTCACACAATTCTCATCGGGTGCACTGTCAAGCTTATGGTCATAAGGATTTGCCTCACTGTCATCTAAAATCGCTTCAAGCACATGCTTGTCCGGCTTATAATATGAACCGGATCCACAAGATGCAGCAAGGAGTGACAGCAACATCCCGCCGGCCAACATCAGTAGGATATATCTCATTGTTTTGAGTGTAATGGCGTGTTCTAAAATCTAAAACGTAAAGTTAGTGATTTTTTTTGAATACTCACAGAGCGACAGCATTCTATTCAAATACCGACACCGAAAACAACGGAGATGATCAGTCTATGGCGCGAAAACGAGGCTCGACAGAGACGTGCGCAACGGCATAGCCGCTCCAATCACATCGTCAAGTGTGAGCGACCGGATGCGCCCCGCGGTCTCGCCTGCTTCAGCTATGTGACCACGCCACAATAAAGACCGTGATGCCGACAGCACCATGTTCTCGCGGTTTTCCGACGCTATGGTGAGTTGGCCGATATACTGTTTTTTTGCAGCCTCAAGGCGCGAACGAGTGATTGTCCGGTCGAGACGGTCTACTGTGTGCCTGACAATCTCCGCACAACGTCCGCGGTCATCCGGATCACAACCAAAATAGATAGTCAACAGGCCGCAGTCTGAGAAAAGAGACGTACTGCCCTCGACACTGTATACAAGTCCCCGCCGCTCCCTTAGTTCGACATTGAGCAACGAATTCATTCCCGGTCCGGCAAGCATATTGACAAGCAGAGACGTAGCATACCGATCCTGTGACAGATAACCCGGCACACGTGTCCCGAGGAGACAATGAGCCTGATGACTCGGCATATCGCGCACCACATCAAATGCCGGCAGTATTTTCGGCTTCTCGTTTTCGCTTCTCATATGCTCATAGATCCCCACCTGTGCCAGACACTTCCCGATAGCACTCGCTACGGCTTTCTCGCCCTGCGGTCCGCTGTAGAAGGCCACCATATTGCCTATGCGGTAATGTTTGTCGAGGAAGCCACGACAACTTTCGCTATGAAATGTATTAAGACTGTCAACCGTGCCCAAAATATTATGACCAAGTGACGTACCGGCGAAAATCAAGTCTTCAAAATCGTCATAGACAGCCTCCGAAGGCGAGTCAAGATATGAGTCTATCTCATCTGCCACAACATCCCGCTCCTTGTCAAGTTCGACATCAGGAAAACGCGAGTTGGCTACAAGATCACCGATCAACTCAGCCGCACGGCCGAGATTACCGGCCGGAAACACGCTGTAGACTACGGTCTCTTCTTTGGTCGTATAAGCGTTAAGCTCACCGCCGACAGCTTCCATGCGTTTGATGATGTGAGAAGAGCGGCGTCGCTCAGTGCCCTTGAATATCGTGTGCTCGACAAAGTGGGCCAGACCATATTCACCAGGAGCCTCATCGCGGCTTCCGGCCTTCACAACAAGGCCAAAATATGCCACACGGCTCAGCGGCGACTGGATGTGGACCACCGGCAACATTCCTCCCGGCAGCGATAGCTCTATGACACTACGCTTCGCCCTCATCGACCCAGTCTCCGTTATCCTTGATCAACTGCACCAGACGTGGCAATGCCTCATCTGCAGGTATGTTTTTGACCACACATTCCTTGCCCTTGTAGAGGCTGATGCATCCTGCCGCAGCCCCGACGTATCCATAATCCGCGTCGGCCATTTCGCCCGGTCCGTTGACTATACAGCCCATTACACCGATTTTCAAGCCTTTGAGATGCGATGTACCGGCCTTGATAGTCTGCAACACAGACGGAAGGTCAAAAAGAGTACGTCCACATCCGGGACAGGCGATGTACTCTGTTTTCGAAATGCGTCGGCGCGTAGCCTGCAGGATGGCAAGCTCAAGCGATATGATTTTATCTGCTGCTATATGGGGCGCATCAATCCAGATGCCGTCACCAAGACCCGACAGCAGCAACGATCCGAAATCGACCGAGGCCGCCACCGTGAGCCGTTCGGCGTCATATGTCGAAGGATAGCTTATCTTGATGATTGTCGGTCTGACGTTTCCGTCGGCGATACGCGCCGCAAACTGAGAGCGCAGGTCGGATATGGCGTTTGCCCGCGATGTGCTGACCACATCATATGCCTCAGGCACACCTTTCGCCTCACAAAAATCGACTCCTGCCGCCAAAGGCACACCACGATTGTCCGTAGAAGGTAGCTCCGGAGCCGGAACACGGCTGATTTCATCTGCCGACATACGGTCGATATGCTCTACAAGCATCCGAGCCACAGGCACCTCATGTTCAGGGGCCTCGCTCAACGACACTCTTATGGTGTCACCTATGCCGTCGGCCAACAACGAGCCGATGCCGACAGCAGATTTGACACGTCCGTCCTCGGCATCACCGGCCTCTGTCACTCCGAGATGCAATGGATAGTGCATATCCTCTGCGTCCATTGCCGCTACAAGACGGCGCACAGTCTCTGTCATGACAACAACATTAGAGGCCTTGATCGATATCACGACATCATTGAAATCCTCCTTGCGGCAGACTCTCAGAAACTCCATCGCAGACTCCACCATGCCGGCAGGCGTGTCTCCATACCGGCTCATAATGCGATCTGACAACGAACCATGGTTGACACCGAGACGTATAGCCGTCGAATGCTCGCGACACAAACGAAGGAATGGCACAAGTTTATCTGAAATCCTGTCCAACTCGGCCGCATACTCGCTGTCTGTATATTCCAATTTCTTGAACACCCGGCCCGGATCGACAAAATTACCCGGATTAATGCGGACTTTTTCAACTTGAACGGCTGCTTCAAAGGCTGCTGCCGGATTGAAATGAATATCCGCGACAAGCGGTATGTCGACGCCCTGTTCACGCAGACAGCGGCGTATCTCTCCGAGATTTCGAGCCTGTGAGACACCCTGCGCTGTCAGGCGCACTATGTCAGCGCCCGCCCCGGCTATCGCGCGGCACTGCGCCACCGACGACTCGGTGTCGAGCGTCTGTGTGTTGGTCATTGACTGGATGCGGATAGGACAGTCTGACCCTATGGTCGTGTTGCCGACTCTTACCGTGACCGTCGGACGGCGAAAACTCTTCGTTGACATTCAGACTTTGAATTTATAATCGCTTATTGCGGCAAGGTCAGCATTGGCCTTGACAATTTTCTTTGACAGTGACGCGCAATAGTCGGCATATCGGGCGGCAAGCGCTTCATCTGACAGAGCGAGCATACGAACGGCAAGTATCGCAGCATTGAGCCCGGCATTGATGCCTACAGTTGCGACCGGAATGCCGGGAGGCATCTGAACAATTGAAAGCAGCGCATCCTGCCCCTGAAGAGTTGAGTCGATCGGAAGGCCTATCACCGGCAGCGGAGTCAGAGCTGCAATGACACCGGGCAGTGCTGCAGCCATGCCGGCAGCCGCTATGATAACCTTAATGCCCCGGGACGATGCTCCGCTGGCAAAAGCCTCCACCTCACGCGGTGTGCGGTGTGCACTCAAGGCATTCATTTCAAAAGGCACTTCCATCTGTTCGAGGAAGTCAGCCGCTTTCCGCAACACGGGCAGATCTGAAGTGCTGCCCATTATGATACTTACTTTTGGAGTCATTACTGTATATGGTTTATGTTTTGTTTGTTTCAGACTGATAACATTGAAATGCTGACGGCACATATGCCAAGGCCGAAGCCTGCAAAAACTTGCGTCAGCGTGTGACGGCCTAAAATGAGCCTTGATGAGCCGATAAGCCCGCAGAGCATTATGCCTCCTGCAACCCAATAGACCGGTCCAAACAGCAGGCAGCCATGCGTCGCAAGCCAGAATAGTCCGGCCGCAAATCCTCCCGCAGCCGAACCATGGGCACTTATCTTCCACCTCAGCGTGATCAACGACGCAACTACGGCCGCAATGGCTCCGCCGGCATAAAAAGCGCTGAGCCACATCGGCGCATGGACATGACGGAGGAATATCACCGCCCCTACATAACAGGCGGCGCTGATAGTATACGGTATCAGGCGCTCGCCACGGTTTGAGATGCTCGCATCGCCGACCTTCCCAAGTTTGATAAGTGTGAAGATGGCTCCGACCGGCAGGATGGATGTCAGCAAAGCTATGACACCCATGCTCACAAATCTAATGCTTTCGGGAATCACCACAAGCGGCGTTATCCACATGGCTACAGCCATCATATAGGTCGGCAGCACTATTGGAGAAAAGACATCGCTGATAACCTGTGCGGCAGTGGTCAATATGTCTCGTTTCTTACTCTGTGACATGTTTTTTGTTTTGCGGCTTTTAATATTGTTTCCTGAGACGGGCGACAGGCAGTCCGAGACGCTCACGGTATTTGGTCACAGTGCGGCGCGCGATGTCGAAGCCCTGAGAGGCAAGTTCGCTTCGCAAGGCGTCGTCGCTCAGCGGATGATCCTTGTCCTCCCCCTCTATAATTCTGTTTAGTGCATCAAGTATCTGATGCGACGATGTGTCGTTGTCCTCCTTAGGACGTTCGTTGAAAAACATCTTCAGAGGATAGACCCCACGGGCCGTAAGCACGTATTTTGAAGCTGCGGCCCGCGAAATCACCGATATATTCAGACCGGTGAGTTCGGAAATATCTTTTATGATCATGGGCCGTATCTCGGCCTTGTCGTCCGTCACGAAAAACCGGTGTTGTATCCTGACTATAGCAGTCATGACTGACATGAGTGTCTGTGAACGCATCCTCAGCATATCGATAAACATCGACGCATCATCGTGACGCTTGCGTATGAAAGCCATAGCTTCCATGTCCCGACGGCCTACTGGCTGCGGCATATTGTCGATCTGAAAGCTTTCCTCAATGGCAAGCTCGGGCAAATTATTGAGAAGACTCACAGTCACGCGGCCTCCCTCGTCGACGTCCACCTGAAAATCAGGCACAATGTGTCTCATGCGGTCGTCACCGGGACTACCCTCGATCAAAGCCCCTGGCTTGGGGTTTAATGCGCGTATGAATTCAAGTGCTGCGGCCATTGCCTCATGGTCTATGCCGAGATGCGTCCTCAACTGTTCGAAATGCTTTTTCGAGAACAAATCAAACCAATCGGCTATGATTTCGCGTGCAATGCGAGAGGTCAACGTCGTGGTCGACCTGTCAATCTGGAGCAAAAGACAATCCCGGAGATCGACAGCGCCCACTCCGGCCGGATCGAGACGACGCACCTTGCCGAAAACACTTTTGACCTCTGATATATCCACCGTAAGCCCCTCTGAGATCGCTATGTCGTCGCATATGTCACTCAGCGAGCGGGTCATATAACCATTGTCATCAAGATTGCCAATGATATATTGGGCTATCTTACGCTCGGTCTCGTCCAAAACAAGATCGGCCAATTGCGACATCAAGACATCGATCAGGCTCATCTGGTCGCTCACCGCCACCGCCTCATGATGGATATCGTCAGCCGAGCGGTTAGAAATCTCAAGCCTGTAGACCGGCACATCATCATCGCTGCCATAGTCGGCCCGCTGCAGTTGCTCTGCTGTCTCGTCAAACGTTTCACTGTCGCTCCAGCTGTCCGACGCATGGCTTTCGCTCACGGCCTCAAGCGCGGGATTCTCATCAAGCGCACGACGCACTTCATCCTCGATTTCAGGCGCTGACATCTCAAGGTAACGTCCAAGAAGCACCTGCCGGGGATTGAGCCTCTGCTGCAGTTTCGATTGTTGTGTGAGATTTAGTGAGTTATCCATAGCCGCCTGTCAGTTGCCTGAATAGACACAATGAACTTTTCCTACCGGTAATTTTCCCTCTAATCTGACCGGTATACGGCGCGAGTCTGCCGTAATCCAGGCATCCATGTCATCAGATGTCTTCTTGCCTCCGTCGGATGTGAAGATAAATGTGATGTGATAGCACCTGAAGGTCTTCTTATCGGCCTTCGCATCCTCGACTCCATGATATTTGATGGTGAGGGTTTCCTTGCGCTTGCCTGAAAATATGGTTATACTCTCCTGCGTTCCGGGAGTCCACTTTTCATAAGGGATGGATCTCATGTAATAATAGGCACTCATCATGTCGACGGTTGTACCTTCCGCCTCAAGACGCAACTTATTGTTGACACGTAGAACCCCGTTTTTGGATGCCTTGCGCGTACAATGGCCGACAACCGTGTCTCCGTCATATTCAAACCTGACCGTATCATGCTTGTCCTCACTGCCCTCGTGGGCGATTTTCTCATAGAATTTAGGGCGTAACCCTTCACGTCCTATGACACCGTTGAGAGTGTCACGTACTTGATAAAAGCGGTCGGCCCATGGCTCGGATGCAGCAGTCAGCTGTACGACATAGTCGTCAGCAGTATTACGGAGCGTCAGCACGGCGTGACCGGCCTGCTTGTTTATGAGACCCCACTTGTATTTCACTTTATACGACAAGCTTTCGTCGGCAAAATCAGCCGCCGGGGCGATATGACAGAATAGCATCAATGATGCCGCCGATATGATATGTCGCAATACTGTTTTCATAGAAGAGAAGAGAGAGAGAGATTTTATTATGATTAAGCCAATTAATTGTTCTGCCGTTACTGCAGAAGGGGGATCTTGATGCAGAGTTTACGGTGATTGCCGGTGCCTATGTTGGGCGCATGAGCATCTTCGGGGAAAAATATGGCGATCTGGCCTACACGCACATGCAACAGACTTGTGGCTGAATCTCCATAAAAGCAGACATCCTTCTCCTCATCATACTCACCGTGGGGATATTTCAAAGCCGTCAATGGCGCCCAACCTATGGTCTCGACATCCTTAAGCGGCACATGGATGTCGATATAGCGGCGATGAGCCTCAAGCTCCGACTTATCGGGAGGCAACAGGTGAGGTTCCTCACACTTCACTATGATCGAGCCATCTCTGCCGATTGTGAATTTACCTTTTTCAAAATTGTCATTACGGTGTTCCGTCAGCCATGCTATGGCCTCACCCAAAGCCGGAGTCACCATCGAAAAGCGGCCGGCATTTGCAATGTCACATAATATCATAACTGTTTATCCGAATTATTTACAAGTTTGACTGGAGTTTCGTCTTTTTCTCCTTCTTCCTCAAAAAGAGGCAATGTACCGCGACGGCTCTGCTCGATGCGTTTGTTGCGCCAACATTTGCGGCACACCGCGACATAGCGGTCATCTCCTCCGATTTCAACCTGAGCTCCTTCCTCGACAAAGTCACCGTTGCCGTCGATGCGTGCGTTTATTATGGTTTTGTTGCCACAATTGCAGGTCGACTTGATCTCATCAATCGTATCAGCGATCTCAAACAAGCGGCGCGAACCCTCGAAAAGTTTGCTCTTGAAGTCGGTGCGGAGACCATAACAGATCACATTGCTGCCAAAATCGTCAACGACCCGCGACAACTGATCGACCTGAGCCTCGCTCAAAAACTGAGCCTCATCAACCAAAAACCAATCTATCACACGTCCGGTCTCACGATAGACATCCTTGACAAGCTCATAGAGATTGGTGTCATGGTAGATCCAACGGCACTCACGCTCTATGCCGATACGCGACCTTATGACATTACGGGATTCGCGTGTGTCGATGACCGGCTTCATGCAAAGATAGTCAATCTGGCGTTCCTCAAAATTGTAAGCCGTAGTGAGCAATAGGGCTGTTTTAGCCGAACCCATCGTACCATAGCGAAAATATAATTTGCCTTTTCTGTACATAATCAGTCTGAATTCAGATCGGAGTCGTCGTTTATTTTCTGTAAAGTTAGCAACAAATTATAAATCCCGCCATATTTGGCAGGCTAAATATTTCAGGAGTTTTAATTTTTTTCGGACGCCTACATAGTGTTGCATGATCGAGGTCTCATAAGCCGACGGACATGCTGTTTGATATAAATTTCTATCCCTTAAGCGAGTTAACTGAGTATTTATTGCGGCATTGTGAGCGGAGCGATATAAGTAACGGCGATCCTTCGAAGTCTTGTGACACCCGGATCGCCGTCTATGTATTGTGGTCAGAACGGTCAGTTATTACTTAAGATTAAGTTTGGTCTTTACTGCCGCGGTTACATCTACTACATCCGCTCCCTGGTAGAGGAGAAGGCCCTGGTCGTTAGGGAAAATGAATGTATACTGACCTTCTGCTCCGACAGCTTTCACTGCCTCACTGATTTTCTGCTGGATGGGAGCCATGAGCTGTTCCTGGAGACGGTTGAGATCCTGCTGGGCTGTTGCACGGAATTGCTCTACTTTCTGCTGACGTTCCTGAATATCATTAAGACGACGCTCTGTGATAGACTGTGGTGTGTTGGGATCCTGTGAAAGGGTCTGGAACTCGGCCACAAGTTTGTCAAGTTCTTCGCGGAGCTGCTGGAATTCATTCTCATATTTCTTGGACGATTCCTCAAGTTGTGTACGCATTGTGGTTGATTCGGGCATCGCCTGGAAAACTGTTTCGAGGTCAACGACACCGAACTTTTGAGCGAACACGCTCATGGGTAGAACAACTGCTATTGCAAGAAAAATTCTTTTAAACATGATTATTTATTTGTTTGGTTAATTTTTTTCTGATTGTTTAACGCTGTAAATTTACGAATATTATTTGGAATATCCCAATTTTGCGAGAACTTCATTGCTCACATCAATTCGAGGCGAGGCATAGATGATGTCACTCGATGAAGCACGGTCGAAAATGGCTTGATAGCCCCGTTCATCGGCCACCTTCTTGATGGCGTTGTAGACATCGTCCTGGACAGGTTTGAGAAGAGTCTGACGTTTCTTGTACAACTCGCCTTCGGGTCCAAAATATTTATAACGCAACTCCGTGGCCTCTTTCTCCTTGGCCACGATTTCTTCCTCGCGCTTCTTCGCCTGCTCGTCGGTCAGAAAAACCTTGTCGGCAAGATAGCTCTGATACATTGTCTCGGCCTCTTTTCCGACCGCCTCGACCTCCTTCTGCCATCGCTGAGACAGTTGGTTCAACTGTTCGTTGGCCATTTCATAGGTCGGAACATTCTTAAGGATATATTCCATGTCGACAAGCGCGAACTTCTGCGCTGATGCGGCCGCGAATGCCGCTATGACTAATGTCAGTGTCAGGATAAGTTTCTTCATTTCAATATTGTTCTTCATTAGTAATGTTTACAATATATTAGACACACGAGCGTCAAAAAGGTTTATGACTCCGCCGTGAGCTCTATTGTAAAATCTGTTAACGTCATCGGCTCATCAGAATTCCTGACCGAGGATAAAGTGGAAGTGACTGCCGCCTCGGGTGCCGAACACCTTGTCGAAACCATAGGCCCAGTCAATACCCATCATACCTACCATCGGCAGGAACACACGCACACCGGCACCGGCGCTGCGCTTGATGTCAAACGGATTGAATTTCTTGACCGATGTCCAGGCATTGCCTCCTTCGACAAATGTCAAGGCATAGATTGTCGTCGATGCCTGTAACATCAGCGGAAAGTGGAGTTCGACTCCAAAGCGGGTATATGCATAACCTTCACTACCCCATGGTGTGAATGCACCGTTGTCATAACCGCGGAGTGCTATGGTCTCTGTAGCATAAGTGTAGCTGCCCGACATACCGTCACCACCTACATAGAAAGTCTCGAACGGTGATTTGAGATACTTGTTGTAGCTGCCGAGCAAACCGATATCCGCACGAGTCATGAGGACAGGAGTCCACTGTGTCGTAGCCGGATTGATAAGCGGCGTATATGTGCGTGACTTGAATTTGAATTTCCAATATTCAATCCACTGATAGAGTTCCTTCTTGGCCTCGACCGTATTGGTTTCGCTGAGTTTCTTCCAGTTCCTCTTACCGGTGAAGAGCGACGCCGGAGGTGTCAGCTGAAGGCTTATCGAGAAGTCACTGCCGCTACGCGTAAACAGAGGGTTGTCAATAGACCGGCGCGACAGCGTCAGACCGAGCACAAGGGCATTAGACGTACCGTTGTTCATGTAGTAGAGATAGTCCCAGTTCTTAAGGTAATACCAGTTGTATCCGAGTTCGGCAGTGAAAGTGAAATAGTCGTCAGGCCACTTGAGACGCTTGCCGAAGCCGACATTGATGCCAATCATCTGAAGAACCTTGTTAGGGTCATACGACGACTGATAGCTGTTCTGATAGTAATCGTTGTAGTTGCCCATATAGCCGGGATAATAGCCTCCGTAACCGTAGTAGTTCATGGAGTTGGCCCAGGTCGAATTGTAATATGACGAGTTCACACCTGTCTGACGGCTGTAATATGCCGACACCGAAAGTGAGTTAGGCCTTTTGCCGCCAAACCACGGATCAAGGAACGACAATGAGTATGCCTGATAATAACGGGCATTGGTCTGTGCGCTGACAGTGAATGTCTGGCCTTCACCCTGAGGTATGATGCCGCGGTATGTGCTCGGATGAAACAGATTCTTGATAGAGAAGTTTGTGAACTTCAACGACAGTTTGCCGATGACACCGGTCTGCCCCCAGCCCATGGAGAACTCAATCTGGTCGTTTGCCTTTGATTCAAGGTTCAAAGCGATATCGACTGTACCGCTATCCTCATTAGGCACAATATCCGGATTGAGATTTTCGGGATTGAAGTGACCGGTCTGGGCGATTTCGCGGATCGAACGAACAAGGTCGTCTTTGCTGAAAAGATCACCCGGACGGATGCGCAGTTCGCGGCGTATCACCTTTTCATAAAGGCGGTCGTTACCATTGATTATCACATTATTGATACGTGCCTGAGGACCTTCGATCATTCGCATTTCAAGCGAAATCGAGTCTCCGCTGATTTCTCTCTCGACAGGGATAAGTCTGTAAAACAGATAACCATCGTTCGAATAAAGGTTTGACACAGCGTCATCATCTGTGTTAAGTCGTTTTTCGAGCAATTTCTGGTTGTAGACGTCGCCCGCTTTCATACCCAGATAGGCATCAAGTTCCTCATTGGGATGGACTGTGTTTCCGACCCAGGTTATGTCCTTGATATAATAGCGTTTGCCCTCGTCAAGTGTAATATATACGTCGACTGTCTTGTCATCATAAGCGACAACACTGTCACTCACGATCTTAGCATCGCGATAACCTTTTTCATTATATTTCTCGAGAATGCGGTTCAAGTCATCCTGATAGTCACTCTCGACAAATTTCTTCTGTTTGAAAAGATTCAATATATCACCTTTCTCGTTTGTTTTCTTGATTGCACGCTTAATCTGGCGGTCGCTCAACACTTCATTGCCCTCAAGGTAGATCTTGTGCACCTTAACCTTGTCGTGTTTGTTGACATTGATATCGACAATCATCTCGTTGGGAGCGGAAAGGTCTTCGTGGAGCACTACATTGACCTGTGCGTTGCCGAAGCCCTTCTTATCATAATACTGCTTGACAATGGCCTCCGCACGGTTGACGATGTTCTGGGTGATCTGATTGCCCTTCATCAGCTGGAGACGCTCCTGGATGTCATCACGCTCGCCTTTTTTCATACCGTTATAGTTGACCTTAGAGATACGCGGCTGAGTGCGGAGGTCAAGCAAGATCCAGGCCTTGTCGCCGACAGATTTTTCAATCTTGAACTGCACCTGCGAGAACAGACCCTGACGCATCAATCGCTTGACAATCGCGGTGACCTCATCTCCTGGGATGGCAAGGCGATCTCCGACCTTGAGGCCGGCATAGCCGAGTATGACGTTGTCATCATAGTTTGGCGCGCCATTGACAGTGATGCCGGCGATTTCATAAACCTTAGGTGTCGCGCCATAAATGACGGGTGGATTATAGATAGTATCGCCTGCAACCTGAGCGGCCGGTCTGAAACAAGAGCCTGCAAGCAGGAGCAGAGCTGTGATAATGGTCAGTCTATATCGCATAGTGTCGTTGATATAATAGATGTCGCTATATTCTGTTAATTGGTTTATCTTATCTGTTCGCCGGTGAGGCCAAAGCGCCGTTCCCGACCTGAAAATACATCGAGTGCCTTACAAAAATCCTCTTCAGAGAAATCAGGCCAATATGTTTCCGTGACATAGAGTTCGGAGTAAGCGATCTGCCACAACAGGAAATTGCTCACACGCATGTCTCCTCCGGTGCGTATCAGCAGATCCGGATCTGGCATTCCCGCGGTCGACAACGCGTTTTCAAGCATACTGCTGTCGATTTCGTCAGGCTTCACTTCGCCCGCAATCGCCTTGGCTGCTATCTTTCGGCATGCCTCTACGATTTCCCAACGCGACGAGTAGCTTATGGCAAGCACAAGCGTCAGACCTGTGCAATGGGATGTATCGGCTATACAGCGCTCAAGCCTTTCCTTGGCTTCAGACGGCATGCGCGAGGCGTCGCCTATCATGGCAAGACGCACATTGTTCTTTATCAAATCAGGGGTCTCGCGTTCGATGGCTATCACAATCAGATGCATCAACGCATCGACTTCCTGCTTGGGACGATTCCAGTTTTCGGTCGAAAACGCATACAATGTGAGATAGCCGACACCGGCACGCGATGCCGCCTCGGTTATACGGCGAACTGTGTTGACACCTTCGACATGTCCTTCCGAACGGTCAAGGCCGCGCGCCTGAGCCCAACGGCCGTTTCCATCCATGATGATGGCCACATGACGAGGAACCTTCTTGAGTGCTTTATTTTCTGCTTTGTTTGCCGTAGTCATCGATCAGTCAACATAATGACAGGTCTCGCAGCGTTTGCCGAACTCATAGCTGATGCCTATCGTCAGCCGCGAATACCAGTCTGTATTTTTATAAAATGATGTCTTTATCGTATTCAAGTCATTGAGCAAGGGTCCGTCGACCTTGTCTCCGAAAACCTTGGTCATGGTGAACTCAGCACCGAGATTGACCCGCTCACTGACTTTAAATTTAATACCCGCACCCATCGGAAGATTGGGAGCAAACGACGTCTCACCGCCTGAAGACGAAAGACTCATGCCAATGCCGACTGTCAGATAAGGTGACCATCGTCTCAAGCGCTTATATGTCTCCCCTATGCCATAAGAGAAAAAGTTAAACTCCACTCTCGCTCCGAAGTCATAGACCGTCGACTTGAAATCATAATGCCCGTCGACAACCGATGGCAGAACGTCTTTCATGTCCTCAGTCGAGCCACTCAGCGAAAGACTCGAGAGCACCCCACGGAAAGCCCAACGGCAATCGGGCAGATAGCGGAACGACAGCTCTCCGACAAAACCCGGATGCTTCATGATAGACGACGTATTGGCATCCCCGAGATATCCGCTCATGCCAAGCGATGCCCCGAGATCAAACTTATAGGGCGTCGGTTGGGCTTTGAGCGCGAATACACTCAAAAGCGTCATGGCTATCAGTGCAATACTGCGGAAACGCATCGTCATCAATCTCTTTACTTATTGAATAGGCTTGAATGTAAAGCGGTTGATTACCGCACGCCATATCGTGTTGTAAGTCGCATTATTTTCATTCATGCCACCGAACACATAGATATACGGACATTCCCATGAAGTGATTTCTGTCGAAGCTCGGCTGAGGGGGTCGCTTCCGCTCAGTTTAAACCATGTGTCAGGCACAGGGCGCGTCGCCACCGGAGTCCAGAATGACTGTGACGAACGTGAGCTGATGTCTTGAGGGAACACTATGGCCTGAGCCGAATGCATCGCCGGAACTTTTGCCGGCAGTTGCAACTCTTCCGAAGCCTTGCGCCAGCTCACTCCGTAGTCATATGATATGTAGGTCGTATCGTTGCATGCCCCGTCGGCAAGTTTGCCGCCGAAAGCTACGAATATCGAAGATTTAGTAGCGACAAAGTAACTGTTCTCGCTGAAGATGAAATATGGCACTACCATCGCATCTTCAACCGCGTAAGGCAATTCTCGGTTCGACAGGCATGCCCAGTTGCTGCCGTCATAGCCCCAGCTTGCACCGGTCAGTTCGCCTGAGGCAAGACGCCCTCCGACAATTGTGAACTGGCGGGCATCGCTCATCGGGAACGTGTATTCGATCGGAGTCGAAACACCGCTGACCGGGAAATTGGATGGAGCCTTGACCGTTTTTCCACCGGTAGTCGCGATATTCCACTGCGAGCCGTCATAAACAGTGCCTATGATCTCCGATCCATATGCACCGATAAGATAGTCAAACGTGTGCTGCGTGGCTGTCCAGCTGAGTCCGCCATCAAGCGATTTATAAAGCTCACGGTTGAGCGACAGTATATACAATGCCTCATCCGAAGCTCTCAATGACTCTACGTCCGGCACAAAACCAAAATCGACATTCATGGTCTTCCACGATTGATCGGCCGGATTATCGGCCACAGCCATGCAGTAGCGGCTGTCGTCGGTAGTCAGACAGTAAGCTTTGCCCTGATGTTTGACCGTATGCTGCAAGGTCACCCTGCCGAGGTTTGTCGGCAGCTTGGCATATGCAGCATCTCCCCATGCGAGAGAGTCGCTCTTAACCTTGTGGACGTTAACTTTTACTGTATAGGTGACTGTCACAGATTCGTCAATCGAAGTGAGACGCAGTTTGACCGGCCCGTTTGAAAAGTTGATGGAGTCGTTCGGATTTGTCAGATAATTGTATGTGGTATCGCTCTTGCCTGAACGTGGAACCACAATTTCAAGGGCGGATACACCACCTGTCGTGATGACTGGTATCAATGCGTGGACATCCGTGCCACAAGGCAGCGAGTCGGCGTTGAATATATTTGAAGTGTTCAGATCGATTGAAAAGAAAACCTTGTCGAGGTTGTCGAGCACTTTTGTGTTGGCCGAAAGTGAAAAGCTCTTCACCAAAGCGCTTGAAGGCAGCTGTGATTCGATAATATCATCAGACGTCGCGTTACACGCCGTGAAGGCAGTCGTGGCAACGGTTATTATCAAGCAGAATGCAGAAAATCTTGACATATTTTGTTTGCGTAAATATTATAAACTGCAAAATTAGAATTTTACGGATAAAAGGCCAACTACTTACAGTTAAATAAGATTTTTTGCCGTGTTTTTATAGGTTTTTAACGTCAGTCAGCGGATTGTGGTAGACAAAGACATGGTTTGAATCAATATCATATGACTTAGCCGGCTCGACAGGCATCGACGGCGCCAAAGCCACACCTTTACATCCAAAATACCCGGTCGAGCACTCTACTCTCGCCACATCCCACAATCCGGCTTCGATAAAAGATCTGAGCACCTGGGCGCCACCCTCGACAAGCAACGAACTTATACCCTCGTCGAACAACTGTCCTGCAATAGCCTCCGGAGACGTATCTCCGCTGAGGACAATAGGGTCACGCCGCATCACTCTCGACGAAGCATCTACGCGATGGCGGCGGTCAACTATGACCGGACGTGGCGGACACCCACCCCATAAGCGGCTGTCGAGCAAGGGATCATCAGCTATTACCGTCCCCGACCCAACAAGGATGGCATCATGCAATGCACGCAGTCTGTGGACCGCAAGCCGGCCTGTAGATGTGGATATTGCCGCCGCGGCTTCTCCGGCCTCGCGGCAGACGTCCATAAATCCATCGCTGCTCTGCGCCCACTTTAGCGTGACAAACGGACGATGAAGCGTATGCGCGGTGATAAATGCAGCATTGAGGCGTCGGCTCTCGTCGGCAAGCACTCCGCTGACCACCTCCACTCCCGCCTCGCGCAGCATGGCGATGCCACGGCCACTGACCTTCTCATTAGGGTCGACAGCTCCGACCACTACCCGCGGTATGCCACAATCCACTATCAGTTTGGCACACGGCGGCGTCTTGCCATAGTGGGAACACGGTTCAAGAGTGACATACATGGTCACATCCCTCAACAAAGATTTATCCGCGACCGAAGCCACCGCATTGACCTCGGCATGACCACTTCCATATTGCCTGTGATAACCTTCTCCGATTATTTTGCCGCAATTATCGACAATCACCGCCCCAACCATCGGATTGGGAGAGACATGACCCATGCCCCGTCGGGCAAGCTGCAACGCCCGCCTCATATATCTTTCATCAATCTGCATATCAAGAACCTGCCTATAAAATCTATAAAGCCTCGTAAGCGGGACTGAAGGTATCGCCGTCAAGAGGGTTTCCGCCCTCTATGCCTTTTGTGAGCCAACGGACACGCTGCTCCGAACGGCCATGATTGAACGCATCGGGGATCTCTTTGCCATATGCTTTTCGCTGAAGATAGTCATCACCGATTTTAGAAGCCGCCTCTACTGCGTTCTCAACATCACCGGCTTCGAGCGAACCAAACATTTCATTATCCTGATGAGCCCACACTCCGGCATAGAAATCTGCCTGCAACTCGAGGCGGACACTCATGCGGTTGGCGTCACGCTCGCTCATATCATTCATCTCGCTGTGGGCGTCATTGAGTGTCCCGAGCAGATACTGCACGTGATGCCCCACTTCGTGAGCGATGACATATGCATAGGCAAAGTCACCGGAAGCTCCGATCGACGACTGCATATCCTTGAAAAAATCAAGATCGATATACACCGTCTGGTCAGCCGAGCAATAGAAAGGGCCTACCTGAGATGAAGCCTGACCGCAGGCCGAACTGACAGATCCGGTATAGAGCACCAGCTGCGGGCATTCATATTCACCCCACCCTTGTCGACGGAATTCGCGCGTCCAGACATCCTCCGTTCCCGCAAGCACCTTTGACGCCAGGTCTGCAAGACGCTCGTCCTCAGCGTCTGTCTGGCGTCCCCCTCCGGAGAGAGAGACATTGCCCCCCATCACCTGACCGGCCACATTGTTAATCACATCACCGATTCCGCCCCCCGAAAAGAGGGTTACTGCAGCCAGAATGATAATGCCTACAATGCCGCCACCGATGCCGGCCGTCTTGCCGGATATGCGCCTGCGGTCACTGACATTGGAACTGTTGCGTCTTCCGTCGAGTCTCATAGTAAACTAAAGTAATTTATTATTTGATGCGAGTCAATCTTATACGGTCAATAACAGCGTGATTGGTCGCAATGTTCATATTTTCGTTCTGTGGTCTGAAGTCAATTGTCAGCTTATGCCGTCCTGCAGTAAGCGGCACACGCACGACATTGGAATATCCCCAGTCTGTCCAATTGCCCTGACCTCGCTGCGGCATTACAAGAACGCCCGAGCGCTTACCATCAACCGACAGGGTTCGCACCGCACATTTGTTTTCAGTAAATATCGGGCCATTGCCGTTGGCATAATAGACCGACACGGCATATTCTCCGTCTTTATCCACATCAACATAGACGTCCACGGGCGATGTCTTATGATCGACCTCTATAAATCCATTTCCATGGTAGCCGGCCACCGGATTGACGGGTTGATAAGCTATTTCATCTGACATCAACAAAATGCCTTCGCCCGGCATCTCGATATACTGTGTCGGTGCATTCGAACGCGGTTCTGATGCAAATGACTCCGAACCGTCATCATTAATGCCTATGATCTGATATTCACCGGGCACCGTGGCGTCAAATCTTGTTGAATAGGTCTCGGCAATGCGCTCACCGTCCCTAACCACAACATAGCGGTTGATATATTCGATCGGATCCCACTCGAGCTGATTGTTGACAGGAACGCCGGGCCCGTCGAGCGAAGGATTGTTGCTCAACCACACTATCGGTGTGAGCGGAGCCTTGACATTCTTCGTGCGGTTGACCTTAAGCGGAGCTATTGTATTGTCAGCCATAACTATCTCAATGCGATTATGCCCCTTGATATCAGCAGGGATAAAGGGTTTATGATCTTTGCCATTGAGCTTGAACGACTTGATCTCATTGCCATAACCTTTGACTGTTATGTCGAGCACCGCATTGCGGTACTTGAACCCGTCAAGACTACGGGTGGCAGCCAGGACTTCCGGAACAAAAGGCTCGAAACGAAGCCCGTCTTTTTCAAAGTTGATGCCGAAAAGCAACTTGTGGGTCAAGGCTATGTTACCGGCCAGACACCACAACATGTTTGACGAATTCAACTCTGTGGCAATATCTCCGTTATCGAGCGCGAAGTTCTCCTTGTTTGTTGTAAACAGTGCCGCCGGACGGAACACAGCCCCTATCGCTTCGGTCACACCGGCCTCATTCCCGGCCTTTGCATTTGCCAAAGCCCAGAACGCGCCCACCCATGGCCATAGTGCATTATTATGATAAGACGGCATGTCGGCTATCTGGGGGAAGAAAATCGCCACTCCGAAAGGCGTTGTCGGATTGCTTTCGGTTATCGTGCGCGCACGTGAGTCGTCGGCCACGCCGTAAAGTATCGCGAGTGCCTCGCCGAGAGTCTCTGCCCGCGGATTGATCACAGAAAAATCACGCCCATAATTATACATAGCATAATATCCCTTGTCATCCAACCACAACTCGCGGTTGACAGCTTCGGAGATTTTATCATATTGTTTTTCGGCTTGTTGAGCGACGTCCCTATGTCCAAGTTCGGCCGCAATCTCAGATAACACCTTCCAGGCCTGGGCGTGTACAACTGAAGTGCCGAGAGCCTGGGACTGATAGATATCGGCCGTCTGCATCCAGCGGGGATAGCTCTGCTGACGCCAATCAATAAACGACGTCTCGCCGTGCACAAGACCATTGTCTCCCGCTACGACCTGAGTGTCGTCTTCAAGCGAATTCTTTATCACCGGATAGATATATTCGAGCCACTTACGGTCGCCGGTGGCCTTGTAGACCTCATGTGCGGCGATGGCCCATATCATGCGGTCTGAACTCACCGGCCATGCTCCACCGCTGCCGGTGTCCTGGATGATACGTCCGTTGGCATTGACTTTTTTCATCAACGACACTTTCGACGCCAAAGGCTGCATATAGGCCATTGAAAGGATTATGGAGTAACTTACGTCGCGTGTCCACACTCCGGCCCATTCCTTTCCGGTGCGTAGCGTCGTATCCGGTTCGACGGCATTCACCATTTCATCAAGGCCGAGGTTATATATCGCCTCATGAAGACGGTTGGGTGTCGTCAGTTTCGGATAACCCGAAATATCATTTTTTATGCTCCATTCACTATTGACAGGCATGTAGTAGCCCGGCTGAGCATGGTAAGTCGATTTAAGACTTTTGCCATCAGATGACCAAGCCTTGAATTCGCCTTGAAAAACCGTGTCACCGACCCATGCATAAGCAGGTGTGCTGACTATCGTATCATTTACAGCAGGCTCAGCCGACATATTGGCAAAAAACAGACCTGCACCAAATAGCGTCAAAATGCGATTTGAGATGTTCATGTCGTGTATATTATGTTAAGGTTTATATTCGAGTTTAAGATATCGACGTGTCTGCGGTGTGATCTCAAACATCCGCGACGACCGCAGACCCACGATCCATGCAGGCTCTCCGTCACAGACAAGCAACCATGCCCGGCGCTTGTCCCGTGACGAATATTTCGCATCCGCAAAAACATCACTGACAAGCTTGCTGCCTGTCATGCCATAGGGGCGTATGCGGTCTCCTTTGTCCCAACGTCTCAGCGACCATCGGTGTTCGGACTTAATCGCATCCGCATCAAAATATATCACATTCCGGTTCTTCTCCGGACTGAATTCAATGATGTCGTGCTCGCTGATGCATATATTGACAGGCGACAACACATCGCGCCGCAGATCTATGGGATAGTACTCCTGACCGCATGCCTCGCCGTGGTGCGACAGATGGAGCATCCCTCGGTCAAGTTCGGCCTTGAAGCCGTCGCGCCCGTGAAATTCCAGCCCCGAACCGTCTGCCGAGCGGAGCATATCGTCACAAGCCGCAGCCGACAGCCCGTAAGGTCTGAGCATTTCATAAAGCACGGTGTTGGCACAATCCCCGGCTTCATTCGTCAATTTTCTCAGATCTATGTCTCCATCACCGTCGCTGCACTCTTCACGATAATCAGAGACGGCCTTGTCATAGACCGCACATGAGCCACTGACATTCCTCATTGTCAGGAGCATGGCGGCCGATGCACCGGGAAAGCAGCGTTCAATTTCCGGAATTACGTGATTTCGCAGCCGATTTCGCAGATAATCGTCAGATCCATTCGAAGAGTCAACAATAAATTCAAGCCCTCGACGGGCGAGATATCGCTCTATGTCTTCACGGCTGACATCGAGAAGAGGCCTGATGATATCATCCCTGCGGTATTTTATGCCTCGCAGACCGTCGATACCGGTCCCTCTGAAAAGATTGAGCAACAGTGTCTCGATATTATCTTCCATATGATGGCCGACAGCTACGGCCTTGGCCCTGTTCCTGACAAGGAGCTCGTCAAACCACTCATAACGCAACTCCCGGCATGCCATTTCGACAGAACCTCCGTGGTCACGCCTACGCTTTTCAACATCGAAATCCTTGACCGTAAGATCTATGCCTAAGTGGCGGCACACTTTCTCTGTGTGTCTCATGTCGCGGTTGGACTCCTCACCTCGCAGATGGAAGTTGCAATGCGCGGCAAGGCACTCATAGCCAAGCTCATCTAGCACCGACAACAAAGCGACTGAATCTGCCCCTCCGCTCAATGCCACAATAACCTTGTCGCCGGGCGACAACAATCTGTGACTGCTTATCGTCTTGGCGACAATACCGGCAAAGCCTGATGTCGGAATCCTTTCGTCCATATCAAGGGCGAATTTACGATTTTTTTATCACCAACGCAAGAAATACGCCACCAACACGCTATACCATGGCCGGTTGTCTCCTCAACGCCTCGACAATAAGCCGCGCTGTGGTGACGGCTGCTGTCGATGTGCCGAGACGTCTGCGCATATCGTCATAGGCGTCAAGCTGCGCCCGGCGGACAGGTGTGTCTGTCAGCAATGGGCTGAGATGGTCGCTGATGCTGTCGGCAGTGCATTCATGCAATAAAAGTTCGGGAATAATCTCTCGTCCGGCCACAAGATTTGGCAATGCTACAAAATCGACCTTGATAAGACGACGCATGATATTATAAGCAAGTTTAGATCCGTTCGAACGATAGACCACGACCTGCGGCACACCGAGCAATGCCGTCTCAAGCGTTGCTGTCCCGGATGTCACCAGCGCCGCCCTGCTGTTGGCAAGCAGATCAAATGTCGCGTTTCTCACGACCGGATAGTCGCAATAACGGGCATAGACCTCATCCGCTATATCAGGAGCTCCGGCTATAACGGCACGATACTGCGGATAGCGTCCCATGGTCTCGGCCATAACAGGCAGATTGCAACGTATCTCGCCCATGCGGCTGCCGGGAAGTAACGCCACTATCTGACGGTCGCGCAACTTATGTTCTTCAAGAAATGTCTTGCGGTCTGAAAGACCGCCCCTTAATTTGTCTATTTCCTCAACCGATGGATTGCCAACATAATCTATCTCATAATCATGACGTCTGTAGAAATCGACCTCAAACGGCAGGATCGAGAACATGCGGTCGACATAGCGCTTTATGGCCTTGATACGCCACTCTTTCCAAGCCCATATCTTCGGTGATATGTAATAGAAGACCGGCACACCGGCCTTATGGGCCGTTTTCGCCACTTTCAGATTGAACGAAGGATAGTCGATCAATATCAGACAATCAGGCGCACAATTGACCAGCGCAGATCGCGTCTTGCGCAGATTGCCTGTGATTTTGCCGAGATGTCTCAACACTTCACTGAAACCCATGAAAGCCATGTCCCTGTTATGGATAAGAGGTGCATGGCCGACGGCCGCCGACATACGGTCTCCACCGAGGAACGTGAAACGGGCATCCTCATCCTCCGTCTTCAGCGCTTCGATCAAGGCCGCTCCGTGAAGGTCGCCCGATGCTTCTCCTGCTATGATAAAATAATGCATCTTGATAATCTCTTGTGAAAAAATGCGTTGAAAATCAGCTCCTGTCTAACGACGTGATTTGAAAAAGTCCTGCATCAGCCGCCGGCATTCATCCTCACAGACTCCAGTGGTCACTGTCGAACGTGGATGGAAGGGAAGGCGGTTGACATATACTGAATAACCGCGTTTGACGTCGGGCGCACCGATGACTATGCGGCCGAGCTGACTCCACGCTATAGCGCCCGCACACATCAGACAAGGCTCTACAGTGACATAAAGCGTACATTCCTGCAGATATTTACCTCCGAGACTTTGCGAGGCTGCCGTTATTGCCTGCATCTCCGCATGAGCCGTGACATCACCGAGAGCTTCGGTCAAATTGCGGCCTCGGCCAATCACCCGGCCGCTCTTGGTCACTACCACAGCGCCTATTGGCACTTCATCCTCGTCATAAGCCCGACGGGCCTCGGCTATAGCCATGCGCATATAGCGCTCGTCTTCATTGAGATCTATCATAACAGGTCAATCTTCATGCCCTCGCGGGCTGCTGTAACATACGGAAACTCTTCGCTTGCCTCTCGGACAAACACTTCGTCATTGTCATATGCCTTTGAATAATGGCCAAGAACAAGTCTCCCCACGCCTGCAATCGCTGCTATACGGGCGGCCTCACGTGCCGTTGAATGGCCGCGTGGAGCCGCCTTAGCGGCAAAGTCGTCGGCATAGGTCGACTCATGATAGAGCACATCAACACCACGGACGGCTTCGGCCACACGCCGGTCAAACATCGTGTCCGAACAATAAGCATAGCTCACCGACGGATCGGCATCTGTAGTCAGACGTGAATTTTCAATAACGCGACCATCGGGTGTTACAAAATCCGCTCCTGACTTGATATCCTGAAGACGACTCACCGGCACCTCAAAAAACTTGACCATATCCCCGCGCAGATGACGCGCCTTTGGCTTCTCTGTAAACTTGTAGCCCACACAAGGCACACGATGATACAACGGAAAGGTCTCCACTGTCAGTGCATGGTCTTCAAACACTACCGCATTAGCGACATCTATGATGTTGTATTTTATTTCATAAGAGGTATCCCGGCAGAACACCGACATGATCTCTTTAAGGATTTTAGCTCCTGCTGCAAACGTATGGATGGTAAGAGTTCCGCCTTTTTCGTGGAGCGCGAGTGTCGACAACAAACCCGGCAGGCCGAGAAAATGGTCTCCATGGAGATGAGAGATGAATATATGCTGCAGACGGGAGAATTTGAGACGCTGCTTCATCATCTGCAACTGAGCTCCCTCGCCACAATCTATCATGAACAGGCGGTCGCGGAAATCAACGACCTGACAGGCCGGCAGATGGCGGGTCGACGGTGTCGCCGACCCACATCCGAGTATATTGACCTGGAAATTTGCCATTATTCAGCTGTCTCTGAGCCGGCAAACTCCATCAGATATGACTTGATAAAGCCATCAAGTTCTCCGTCCATCACCCCATTGACATCCGAGGTCTGATAGCCGGTGCGATGGTCTTTCACCCTGCGGTCGTCAAACACATAACTGCGTATCTGAGAACCCCACTCTATCTTCATTTTACCGGCCTCAATCTTGGCCTGCTCCTGAAGACGATGTTGCAACTCTTTGTCATACAATATCGAACGCAGCTGCCGCAGAGCATTTTCCTTATTCTTCGGTTGGTCTCGGGTTTCGGTATTCTCAATCAGGATTTCTTCTTTTTCGCCCGTGTATGGGTCTGTGTACTGATAACGAAGACGCACGCCCGACTCAACCTTGTTGACGTTCTGACCACCGGCGCCACCGCTTCGGAATGTATCCCACGACAGAAGCGCCGTCTCTACCTTGACCTCGATTGTATCATCTACCAACGGTGTCACGAAAACTGACGCAAAAGATGTCATGCGCTTGCCCTGTGCATTGTAGGGCGAAACGCGGACAAGACGATGCACTCCGTTTTCGCTTTTAAGATATCCGTAGGCAAAATCGCCCTCGACGTTGATTGTACACGATTTGATGCCGGCCTCATCGCCATCGAGGATATTTGCGATTGATGTCTTGTAGCCTTGTTTCTCACACCATCTCAGATACATGCGCATCAACATCGACGCCCAGTCCTGGCTTTCTGTGCCTCCGGCTCCTGAGTTGATCTTAAGCACGACACCGAGTTTATCCTCTTCGCGACGCAGCATGTTGCGGAGCTCAAGATTCTCGATTTTACCTATTGCATCCGCATACAACCGGTCAAGTTCTTCTTCCTCGACAAGACCTTCCTTGATGAAGTCCCATGCCACAGACAATTCGTCGACAGCGTCTTCCACAGACTTATATCCGTCAATCCATTGCTGTAGATCCTTGATCTTCTTCATCTGGATCTGAGCTTCCTTTGGATGTTCCCAGAAATCCGGCACATGTGTGCGGAGCTCCTCTTCTTCTACTTGTATTTTCTTGCTGTCGATGTCAAAGATACCTCCTCAGCGCCAGCTTGCGCTCAAAAGTCTCTTTTAATTGTTCCTGTGTAATCATATTTTGCTATATTCCAATTTGATATATAAATTCCCCTCGAAACGGGATTACAAATTTAACAATCATTCTCCGATAATTCAAAAAAAGTTAGTAACTTTGTGCCACAACAGCCATTGCATGGTCTTTCAATTATGACTTGCATAAACAACCGGAGTGGTGCTCGAGTGGCTGAAGAGGCACGCCTGGAAAGCGTGTAAACGTCAAAAGCGTTTCCCGAGTTCGAATCTCGGTCACTCCGCTAAGTAACGCGCTCCAAATCAGCACGATTTAGAGCGCGTTACTTTTATTTTCAGACTAATCAAGAGACATAAATGCCAAACTTTAGCTAAAAAATTTGTTTGTGAAATAAATAGTCAAGCTCTCTGGTTTAGTTAAAAAAAGAAATATACGCTCGACTTTTTTTGTCGTTAAGAGACGGCAAATATTTTGCTGCTGTTTTTCTTCTTGTAGATTATTACGAGGATGATAGTAAGTGCGATAGCTGTCACACGAAGGATATTCGGAACCAAAGCTCCCACTGAGGTTTCGTTACCCTCGACAGTGAACACAGTCCATGACAGATTCATAAACATATGCAGTCCGATAGACACCCACAGGTTGTAATTGAGCTCTACATATACCCAACTGAAATACAATGCGCCCAGTGCGGTAACACCAAAGGCCATTAACGAAGATATTATATTATGTCCTTGATACAAATGTCCTAAGCCGAATAAAATAGCCGGAATAATAATTGCCCCAATAAACCCAATCTTTCCATATCGGAATAATTGGCCGAACATAAAGCCACGGAAAATCACTTCTTCAAGAAAAGCGGCAAGAACAACAACTCTAAAAAAATAATCGAAAGTCAGGCCTGTATCAAATGAGCCAATAACAGGCATACCAATCAATAATGGAGAACAGCACAAAGCTGCAAAGCCTAACCCTTTAAGAATATTAGCATTAAGTCCAATAGACTTTATAATATCCGATGGTTTGTGCAAGCATAATAAGATAGCAGTCATTGGAATAAATGATATAATTCCTCTGAAAGCCAATCGTAAAGAAACGTTGCTGATGTGAAGAGGCTTATATATTATGGGGGCGATATGCCATGCAATATAAACCACGGCAATGCCGATAAGGATAAATATTATCCTCGCAGTTCTGTTCTCTCTAATAAGTTTAATCATACGATGAACATTTTGCAGATTGAAATTTCAACGCAAAATTACTAATTTTCGGACAATTAAAGTTTACTTTCACCCACAGGAACAGAGTCAGTAGGTAAGATATCCAAGATTGCTAATTTTCCATTTTTATCGGTCGCCCTTACCGGAATGCAAGTGTAATCGTCCTCCGGACTCCATTTGTATTTCACCAGATACCAGTCCTCGGTCTGAGGAATAACAATCAAGGATCTAACGCCATACGCACATACATCCTGGGCATGAATGATTGCATCTGCATCATATTTCTGCGTCAGCTCTTTAAGTTTTGCAATGAGTTCAGGTGACATATGTGCTTTGAGCAACTTTACGTTGTCAGCTTCATTATTTTCTGCGTTCTGCATATACGCTACGTAGAAAGCTTTGATTTTTGCCTCACACTGCCCGTAACTGCATAGAGAAAACAACGAAAATACAGTCACAAGCAGTAGTCTTGAAATTCTTGTCTTCATAATTTTTGGCTAATCGAGTTATTTTTATTTTTGCAAAGTTACATTCAAAAAGATAAAAAACTCTCAACAAATGTTGAGACCGCTCAAACAACCCGGTTTATATTTAGCCATTCTACCGTTTCTTATGGTTTCAGAACGTTGAATTTGCATTGCGCTGTTCCTATGTTCCCGACTCCGTCCGTCCCCTCTATCACGCCTACAAAACCCGTATTGATATCCGAACAGAAGAACTCCACTTCGGCTTCTCCGTTCTCATCGGTGATAATGTCCGGTTTCCACAACAGCACATTACGCGCATCAGGCATTGGACTTTGCATATCCAACTCATCCACTTGATAAAATACGCGCTTGCCATAGTAACCTTTCACAAGCCTGATGTTATTCATGTCAAGAAGCTCTTCTTCAGCATAAACGGGACTCTTGTAGACAACATTATACTCGTCGAGAACGCTGAAATAAGGATTTGGGCCACCGGTATGATGCCGGTATTTTGCAATTCTATAAGATTTACCGTCAATCGGCTGCTTCCGTCCTTTTGCCGGACAGGCATTCACAGCATGATGGCCTTGATAATCCGCCCTGTAGTTTAATAAAAGCCCACATGACGCACAAACATAAACACTGTTTTGATTCATTTGTGCCAGACTATCCAACCGTCCCATCATCTTATCACGGAACACCCTGACGTTCTCACCGGTTATCGTAACTTCTGGTAAAAGAATGCTACCATCAGGACTGCTCACACGATTATTACACGTCAAGTCCGGATGCAATTGCGCAGAATCTATATAAGAGAAATAATCCGGGCAAAACTCCCGCAGGCTGTCAGTCTTTTCAAATGATTCCTCCACCACAATGATAGGTTTGTATTCATCCCTGTCAAGCATGGGCTTCAAATAGACATATCCGCCCCGCATGGCAAGCATCAGATTTGTTTGCAGCACGAACCGACCCAAAGAGTCCGCAATGACAAAACAGTTTTCGGTGTCAGGCCCGGAAACCTGAATCAACTGTTCTCCGCTACCCAATTCCTTCAACTTATTTCTCTTGCTTACAATCAGCCTTCCTTTGATTTCATCCGAAAGGAAAGCATCTGCCTCTGACCGAGAATCTGCTTTGACCCATACATACCTGCGCCATCCTTGTGTCAGTAACAACAAATCAAGAGCAAGCAATCGATCTTTGTTGTCTTCATCAAAGTAATATGCCGGATTATGGATATGCCCTTTTATCTCGGTGGTAAGACTGCAGTAGGAAAGCATATTTTCGGGATTTAATTCATCCCTATATATACGGTCGAAAAGGCTCAACCCTAAGTGAGCTTGTACAGGCTTACCGGCCTCGTCTGTCACCTTTATGTTCAACTTGCCTTTGCCACGGGTATAGTAACGCTCGCTGTCTGTTTTCAATTCAATGTGCAACCTGCGTTCCGGATGTACATAGACCAAACGTTCAGCCATAGCTTGTCCTTCGGCGTTGTATAGGGTGATTTCGGCTATGCCCTGCATCGGGAACTCCGCCAAAGGCATCCGCACTTTCAATCTGTCGCGCAAGACGCCTGTCGCACTACAGCAAAGCATGCCACGCATTTTGCCTTCTACCCTGACAGTCTGTGCTGCCGTTCCTTTCGGCTGGGAAAGATGAAATTCCAGATAATCATCAGTCTGTTTTCTTAAGTGGATAGACAACCCTGAGTCATACACTTCGGTAAACGGGAACTCCCGGCCGTCGTCCAGCACTACTTTATATGAGGCCTCTTTTCGAGGAAGAATAAAGAAGTAACCCATGCCATCATGTAAAGTTTCCACGCGGGCCACTTCCTCGTCATTCTCCAGCAACACACCTTTTACATGTACGGGCATACCTTTTCCGTCACGTGCATTGAAAGCAACTTTGGCTGTAAGGCCATCTATAAGATTTCCACCCTCGGGAAAGAACGAAAGCCGGATGTCAGTCCGCCCTTTTTTCTGAGGTCTTTTAGCCATTCTGTTGACAATGTCCTTTACCACACTGATTTTCTTGGGATAAAACGGACGCATAGTGTCATTCATAAACGAGAGACGTGTATAAGCATGTATGCGGTAATCCCCGGCTGTCAATTCCTTGTCAACATAGATATGTCCTTCGGCAATGCCGGAAAAGATGGGATATTTCTCCTGCCATACGACACTGTCCTTCTCATTGAACATTTCCACAAACAGTGTTTTGCTCCGGTCTGAAAGGGCGAGGCTCTGCGCATCCATCGTGTAGCTCTTGAACCAAAGGTCCTCTCCCGTCTCATAAACTCCTTTGTCCGTCTGAAGATAGACAAGTTCGGGTTCAAGTCCAGAAATATCTGTCTTCACCCCCATTGTCTGAGCATAAGACACACAGGCATACAACCAGCAAAAAAACAAAAAGAAGAATTTATTCATGCATCCAGACAAATACTATTCATACACACATTAGAGTTTAAAGCCTCTATCAATCGCTCGAACAACTGAGCTGATAGGCACTTGCAAGTTATAAAAAAAGTCATAGAATACAAAGGATAAACACTAAAACATGCACTCAGAATTATTAATGATCGCCTGCCAAAATTACAAATGCCTGTCAAGCGCGATTATCGATCACCTTTTTCTCGGACTGAAAGTTCCTCAATATAACCCGACCAAACGTTAACGATTATCTCAACAGGCTATTAATAGCGCTTTTTTTGTTATCTTTGCGCTAAGCATCGGCTGTCATAGAGCACTAAACCAAAGACTATCAACCGATGTTTTATATCCGAAACATAAAATTCCCGTTATGAATACGATCAACAATTCTGTCTGCCGCATCCTCGGCATTAAATATCCCCTCATCCAGGCTCCAATGAACTGGATAAACAACGCTGAGATGGTTGCAGCTGTGTCAAATGCCGGTGCACTTGGCGTACTCGGGCCTAATGCCGGGCCTAAAGAAATTGACGGACGCAGAGTCCCCACCGAGGAACGCATCCGCATCGAATTGGCCAGGGTGAGACAACTCACGACTGCGCCTGTGGGCATCAATATTTTCTCTGACCACGACGACGCGACAAGGGCATATGCCATGAAGACCATCGCCGCATCGAAAGCCAACGACGTAAACATCTACTGTCTTGTCGGCACTTACGACGACGTTATCTACTCGGCAATCAAAGCCGCCAATGGCATAATCGTGCACCGCGAGCTAACCCCTACCCCTGAGTCTGCACGCATTGCCGAAGAAAATGGTGCTGACATCATCGTGGCTACAGGCATCGACGAAGGCGGCATGATTCCGTCCGGCTGTCTGGGCACATTCACCGTCGTGCCTTCAATAGTTGATGCAGTCAAGTCAGTGCCTGTCATGGCCGCCGGCGGCATCAATGACATCAGAGGCGTGAGGGCGGCTTTCGCTCTGGGCGCCCAAGGCGTTTATGTCGGCACCCGCTTCATTGCCGCTACCGAATGCCCTGCAGCTCAAATCGTCAAAGAAATGATTGTCGCAGGCAACGGTGATGAAATTATCCCTGTAACTCCAAACGAACGTTCTCTGCCCACTCCAGCCGCCATCGACTATAACCGCCGACTTCGCGCCGGAGAATCACCGGAGACCATACACGAAGAAATCATGAAAAAAGGAGGTCTGGGGCCTGCAATGCTCCACGGTGATGTCACCAACGGCATCATAAGCGTAAACACAGGCATCTCCACCATACGGTCAATCAAACCGGTTGCTGAAATCGTTGACGAACTCATGGCTGACTTCCGCGATTGAGCGACTTTATAGAACCCATTCGATAATGTGATCCCGCTGAGTGCGCATCACATCTTCCTATTACAAAGTTAAACCATCATTCTTCCACCGAATCATGGTTTAACTTCATTTATTACCCATACGATGATAATAGGACGTCATGATTATAACCATCGTAAGCAGCTCGGACACCGGTATCGCAAGCCATAAGCCTGTAACTCCGGCAAGCTCCGGCAAGAAAATGAAACCCGGCACCATAAATACAATACCGCGAAGCATCATGAAGATTATCGCCCGCACCGACTTTTCGCAACTTTGATAATATCCTATAAAAGCAATGTTAACTGCAAACGGCAACGCACACAATCCCAACAGAGGCAATCCGTTGCGAGCCATATCATAGGCGGCTTCCTCAGAATTAAGGAATATACCGGACAGCAACCCGGAGCCTACCCACATCACCACTGAAATAATAACGCCACAGACCACAGCTGTGACTAACGCTATCCTCAACGACTGTCTGACTCGATCCATACGGCCTGCGCCATAATTGTAGCTGATCATTGGCTGTGACGATTGCGTCACGGCATTGCCGATTGAAAAAATGAGCGGAAACAGATAGCACCCGACACTAAGGGCCGCGACTCCCGACTCCCCGAGATAGATCATGAACATGTAATTACCCGTAACCATCATTATGCCAATCGCAAGCTCGGCTATGAATGTCGCAGACCCGATCTTGGCCATATTGCCTATATTGCGGAGGGCTCCGTTTAGCGATGCCATTGAAAACCGCAAACGACAGAATTTCAACTTGTCGGAGAAGAATATAAAATATGCCAATACCATCAGTCCCGCAGCAATGCACGATATCGAAGTTGCCATCGAAGCTCCTTTTATACCCATAGCCAAGGGAAAGACCATATACCAGTCCAGAAATATGTTGAGAACAGCAGCCACGATCTGCACACTCATCGCATAGCGCGGTGAGCCGTCGAGTCGTATCAACATCATGCCCGCACACTGCAGATAGAAAAACACCAATCCGGGAAGCAACCACAGCAGATAGTCGCTCGCAAGAGCCTCAAGCGCGGGACTGCAACCTAACAGATACAGCAACGGACGCGTGAATATCAACGCACCGACGATAACGGCGCCGAATAATGCAGCTCCGGCTATATATGCCTGCGTCATTATTATCCTTGCCCCCGCGACATTGCCTTCTGCGAGACGTATTCCTCCGACAACAGAAGCGCCGATCCCGAACATTAGGCCAAGTCCGGCACAAATCAGAAAGAGAGGAGCAACGATGTTAATGGCCGCAAGGGCGTTACTCCCCACCCCATGTCCGACAAACATGCCGTCGCAGATGTTAAGCGCCGAATTAAATGCCATCCCTATCAATGTAGGGAAAAACATAGCTAAAAACAACTGCCTTATCGCCCCCTTGCCGAAGTCAAGTTTTTCTCTTTCCATACCGCATCAGATGTTTGATTTGTGTTTCATAAAATTCGCCTGCAAAGTTAGATATAGTATTCCGATTATCAATGGTGAAAATCCGCTCAATCATGGTACTTTTTATAAATCGATGCATTGAATTATCAACCTGCATTCTTAACTTTGCACAAAGCATCAGATATGTCAAACAAAACTTCAATGAGACAAACACAACACTATTTGGCAGGCATGACCGTTGCTACAGATTTCACACCAGGCAAGCCATTATGCATATCAGGCTGTATGATAATGATATGCGAATATGGGCATATCGAAATCTCAATCAATTCCCATCGTTTTGTCATCCAGAAAGGCAACATGTCATTTATCGTCTTCGACATGCTTGCCATACCTCTTGATATATCACCAGACTTCAAGGCTAAAATCATCACAATGGATTTTGATGCATCACAGGATATTTTCTTCCTTGTCAACTCAAATCGTTTCTGGGAATATGTGTATTCTTTACCTGTATTCCCGGTCAATGCTGATATGCTTCACGTTGTACGGCATTGGTTTGATATTATAGACTGGATTACATCAAACTGCTCCGATGCTACCTGCGAAAAGTTCCTACACAACGAAATGGAAAATTTCATGTTGGTAATGGCTGACACAATTGAAAATCATCTCGGTGTGCTTGGCACGAACCCTCCCAAAAACAGGGCATGGCTACTCGTAAACGAATTTCTTGGGCTGATAAACAGATACTACACAAGCCATCACGACGTAGCATTCTATGCATCCAAACTCAACATTAGCCCCAACTACCTTAACATCATAGCCAAGCGCAACATCGGAGTATCTGCAAAGTCACAGATAAGCATCCAGTTAGGTCTTGTCACCAAGATGCTTCTCGACACAACAGATCTGACAATTAAAGAGATTGCCAACAGACTGCACTATAATGATCCGTCATATCTGTGCCGCATATTCCGAAAGCAATTCGGACTCTCCCCTCTTGAATACAGAAACACACAGAAAGCCGCATCAAACAACCGGTACAAAAATATGCCGAAATGACAATCATACATTTTACAACATCATGACATATATTACGACCAAAGGCTGCCTCGGAGTTGAAGCAGCCTTTGGTCGTTGTTGGTTTGTGTCAGATATGGTCCGGTTCAGTCGCGGCGAAATATGTCGCGGGTATAGACTTTAGCCTCGACGTCGTCGAGACATGAGTCGTAGCGGTTGGCGACGATTGCTCGGCTCATTTGCTTGAACCTGTCGAGATCGTTGACCACAAGACTGCCGAAGAATGTCGTGCCGTCGTCGAGCGTGGGCTCGTAGATGATGACCTGCGCCCCCTTGGCCTTGATGCGCTTCATCACGCCCTGGATCGACGACTGACGGAAGTTGTCAGAGTTGGACTTCATCGTCAGACGGTAGATGCCGATGATGCACGGCTCCTGCTCATTGCCTCCGAAACCATTGTTGGCGCTGTAGCCATACCAGCCGGCAAGACTGAGCACCTGGTCGGCGATGAAATCCTTGCGTGTGCGGTTTGACTCGACAATTGCCGACATCATGTTCTGAGGCACCTCGGCATAGTTGGCCAGCAACTGTTTGGTGTCCTTGGGCAGGCAATAGCCGCCGTAGCCGAACGACGGATTGTTATAGTGGGAGCCGATGCGCGGATCGAGACCCACGCCCTCGATGATGGCCCGCGAGTCGAGACCCTTGACCTCGGCATATGTGTCGAGCTCGTTGAAATAGCTCACACGCAGCGCCAGATAGGTGTTGGCGAAGAGCTTCACGGCCTCGGCCTCCTTCATGCCCATATAGAGTGTGTCGATGTCGGGCTTCAACGCTCCCTGCTGAAGCAACGCCACGAAGGTGCGGGCGGCTTCGCCGAGACGATCGAGATCGGTGACGGCGCTTATGGCCGCGTTCTCCTCGGCGAAACGCGGGCGGTCGATGATCTTCGGTATGCCCGCGATGATGCGCGACGGATACAGATTGTCATACAGAGCCTTGCTCTCGCGGAGGAACTCAGGGAAGAACAGAAGGTTGAACCGCTTCACGCCCCTGGCCGCGTACTTGACATACAGACTGCGGCAATAGCCCACGGGGATCGTGGACTTTATCACCATAACAGCATCCGGATTGACGCTCAGCACCAGGTCGATGACATCCTCGATGCAGTGCGTGTCAAAGAAATTACGGACCGGATCATAATTCGTCGGAGCGGCGATGACAACGAAATCCGCATCCCTGTAAGCCTCAGCCCCGTCAAGCGTCGCCCTCAGGTCAAGCTCCTTCTCCGCCAGATAGCGTGATATGTAGTCGTCAAGTACCGGAGAGATGCGCCTGTTGACCTTGTCCACCTTATCGGGGAGGACATCCACTACCGTCACATGGTTATGCTGAGCCAGCAGAGTAGCCACACTCATGCCGACATACCCCATCCCCGCCACAGCAACGTTATAAGACTTCATTTAAGACGTGAAGCAGCTATAGTTTTTCGTTTTCAGTCCAGAATGTCCTCCGGTTGAGATGGCATATATGGCCCGTCCTTGACCTCGAATATCGTCGACGGCTCGATGACCTCGACCCCATGCCATTGTCCTTTGGGTATCTGCACTCCGTAATTACCCAGAGCCGGATCAAGGAGAAAACGCTCTGTCTGACCGCCGAGGTCGTCATAGAAGACCACAAACATCTTGCCTCGGAGCAGGATATATGTTTCGGCAGTGTGGCGGTGGCGGTGTATCGGCAACGGAGTTCCCGGCAGCAATACATTGAGCAGACGCTGTGCCTTGGCATCAAGACTGTCATGTAGATTGTAATTCATGCGCAGTCGCGGACTCGCCTCCGCCTCAACTGTCACCTTATCAAGAAGTTCGTCGTTAATTATCATTTTACGATAAATTTTTTATAATAACTTCATGCAGTCTATTATCATTGTTTTCTCCTACAAAAGAATTATGAGGGAATATTTGTATATTCGGAATATTCCACAATTGAGACTCTAAAGATAACGGTTCTTCTTCAAAGACGTCAAGGATTGCGGTTATATCAGCTCTCAATGTTAGGACTTTGGATAGGTCATCCTCATTGATAAGTCCGCCGCGAGACATATTAATCAATAAACAACCTGATTTTAAGTTATTGAGTACACTTTGGTTTATAAGATGGTGTGTCTGTCTGGTGTGTGGAGCTGTTAGAATTATAATATCAAATTCATTAGGGTAAAAATCCCCAATCTCTTTAATTTTATTAAAATATGGATTCTCAAATTGTTTGATGTCATAACCTGTTATGTGAACATCAAAGGATTGTAATCGCTTCGCAACTTCAGACCCAATATTCCCGGCTCCAATAATCGCAATCTGCTTCCCACAGATTTCCTGTAAATCTCTTATTTTTGACCATTCATGTCTGGTCTGTTGTTCGTGAAATTTTGTAAATCTTTTATAGTGATTTAGAATAACGCCGATAGCCCACTCTGCCATTGGAATTGAATATACACCGCGTGCATTGAACAGTTTGATATTATTCGATTCGATGTATTCAATAGGAACTCTATCCAATCCTGCGCTTGTAAGTTGGATGGTTCTCAAATTATGGAAACGTGTTATATCGCTATATAAAAAAAGACCATTGCAGATAACACAATCATATTTTTCAGGACTATTAACCGGTTCTGTTTCCTGTTCATGTATAGTAATATCCCAACCTTCATCTTCCAATTTTGATAACAGAACGCTATTGGGCTTGGCTGCACCTGTGATTAATAAATTGCGCATTCTAATGTTTTTCTATTATAGTGTTCACATTTTTGACAAAACTATCTTGATTGTTTTTAAAGTAATCCAAATGCTTCTGACACTCGACTTCAACATCGCGTATAGCTTTGACCCCCTTTATAAATGTATCTTTTATCTGAGATATGTCTGAAATAACTTCAGTATTGCAAAATGCTCTTGATAATATAGCACAAGTCGATCCTATACGATAATGCTCTCTAATTACCATCTCGGCTGGTATCATACCTTTTCCAACTCCAGCTATTCCACCGAAACCAAATTTCTTACCTGAGGCCAGAACTTGTCTTGCAAGACGATCAACAGTTCCGTCAGCGACGAGTTCAAACATAAATTTCATTCCGTATGCTAGATGCAGGTCGTTTAATCCTACATGGATTTCATCAACCCCATCAAGTTCAAGTATGCCATCAAGTTTATTTACTGCTTCTGCTGTCTCTACAAGCAAATTAACTTTGGCTCTACCATCAACTATGTCGATAAATTTTGCAGCATCATTTACCGACTTAAAATACGGAAGCATTACTACATCTGCTCCGTTTTCAATAATACGGTCAATCTCTTCTTTAGATCCTTCAAAAATATGATTAGATCGGACAAGTAATTCTCCATTAAAAGCATTACGTATCTTCTTAACATCATCCAAAGTATGATGAGATTGGACTGTATCCATTCCCCCTTGTCGTTCAGTCTTGCCAATTGTTTCAAGATCGACAAAAATCCTGTCAACCCCGGCTTCATATGCAATTTTTGCAATTTGGGGCTGATTTGTTATGTACATTAACTTAAGCATTTTGTTTGCTAATTATAGGATTTTTTCAGATTCGTGGACACCCATTATTTTGAGCATCTCTGCATTAACTTTTTTTACATCAAATTTCTCAGAACAATACTCATGGCTGCGTTGTCCCATTTTGACTATAATTTCAGGATTATTGATGAATTCTATCATTGCTCGTGCCAATTTATCTGCATCCTTAACCGGCACCAGAAATCCATTTTTACCATCTATGACAGTTTCTCGGCATCCCGGAGAATCGCAGGTGATAATCGGTCGTCCCATTGACATAGCCTCTAATACCGACCTTGGAGTCCCTTCTCGATAAGATGGTAAAACGAATACAGATGTCTGGGCATAGTAAGGGCGAACATCATTCGTCTCTCCAAATAATTCGATTGTCCCATCATTGATATAGGGAGCTAAATCATCTTCAGAGATAGCATCGGCCATTCCATAGGCAATTTTTCCCAAAAGCATTATGCGTACATTTGGGTATAGGTCTTTCACAATCTTTGCCGCTTGTAAATATTCCATTGCACCTTTGCTGTGAAGTAGGCGTCCGAGCATGAAAAATGTTATCTTCTCAGGATATTCGCAACGTTGAAAGCGTTCCATGTTGACGCCTGAGCCATGAACAACCGATGTTTTTGCTTTTTTGACTAAGCCTTTTTGGGTAAATTCATTCTGGTCATCCGGATTTTGGAATATCACATTCGATGCGACAGAAAGAGCAAGCCTGTAAAGATTGAAAATAAATGTTTTTAAAACGCGGGCTTTGGTAGATTTTGATGTGAAAAGAAACCCCGCACCGGTAATCATCGAAGTGATGTTTTCCACTCCGGCTAATTTTGCAGCAATTGCACCATAAATAACCGGTTTTATTGTATACCCCATTGTTAAACAAGGCTTCTCTCGTCTTAATAATTTCACTAATGCGAGGATATATTTTAAATCTGCCAATGGATTTATTCCGTCCTTATTCATGGGAATTTCCTCAAATCGGACTCCCAATTCCAAGACTTTGTCAATATTATCCTTGTTTGGACCAGTAACGATGACTTCATAACCGGCTTTACGCAATTCGCAAATTAGATCTCCTCTGAAATTGTAAGTAGTTCTGTTCTTTGGTGATATAATGACAGCCTTTTTCATACGTTTTTGGTATAAATGGTGATGCCTTAATATGTAGTATGCTTCAGGATGCGGTTTTGGTCGTATTTTTGTTGTCTGCGTTTGTGATAACTTTATAGAATGTCAAAAAGAAAATTTTGAGATCCATTGTAAATGTCAAATTATTGACATATTCTATGTTAAGTTCAATCCGTTCCGGCCATGGCACCTCTTTCCGTCCATTTACTTGAGCCCAGCCGGTTATCCCTGGACGTACATCAAACATATGCCTTTGGTGTTCGGTGTATTGCTCGTAAGGCCATGGATGATAGGTTAGAGCCGGGCGAGGTCCTATCAATGCCATCTCTCCCTTTATTATATTCATTAGTTGTGGAAGTTCATCAATACTTGTAGCTCGAATGATTCTGCCAACTCTTGTTACTCGTGTGTCTCCCTTGCCAGAGTATACTCCTGATCCTTGCTTTTCAGCACCAACAGTCATTGATCTGAATTTATATATCCAAAATGGTTTACCGTGCATACCCAGACGTTGTTGCTTGAATATAACAGGTCCTTTGCTGTCTGTTTTTATAGCAATAGCAACTAATAACAAAATGGGAGAAAGCAAAATGGTACTTAAACCTGCAATTGTTAGATCCATCCCCCTTTTTATATATTTATACATAATAATTAAATTGATAATTAATATTTATTTCTTTTTACGTTGAATTATTCATGCGGGATTACCAACAGCTGTGCATCATGCAGGAACATCTTTTATTACAACAGCACGTGCTCCGATAAACGCCTGATTGCCGATGATTACACCCCCTCTATATATGCCCCTGAACCGATGTAGACATCATCACCTATGACTGGATGGAATGGCATTCTGTTGCCAATCGTGACTCCATGGCTGATAAGCACGTTTTTACTAAACTTACAGACACCATTGATTACAACACCATCCCCATGATGTGATATAGCTGTTTCTTTAGGAATATCAGCTTTATAGTCAATATGGCATCCGAACATAAGACTATTAAGTTGCAAGAAAACATTTACAAGTGGCTTAAGGTTATGGTCTGCACACCACTTTGCGCGATAACCGTTTTTCATGCAATCACAAATTTTCTTCTTTCCTATTCTTCATCAGAATTTTCGCCAGACCATTTTGTTGACGACGCCGGTGTATGACTGGATGAGCTTGACGATCTTGGTCGAGACGCATTCGTCGACGTAGTTGGGCACGGGGAGGCCGAGATGGCCGTT
>CAXHOY010000021.1:0-56670 GCA_964018265.1 uncultured Muribaculaceae bacterium | reverse complement strand
CCGCTGTTTCTCAAAAGCGAGTGCAAAGTTAGACCTTTTTCCGGTATCCACCAAATTTTATCGCAACTTTTTTCAAAGAAATTTTACAAATCTATATTATCGCACTGACTGCCAAATGAATAAATTTCACCCTTCCCAAGCCCATTTTTAACTCGCCTCTCTACAAACGCTCTTCTCCCGGCCTAAAATGCACATGCTAAAAAATGCAAACGGCTTTGATGAGGGTAAGAAGCAAACACAAAACTTGACGTCGTGTTCTTAAAAAGAGAGATGGTCTGATATCTTTAAACAATAGATACAAGACCGGATTGGCATAAAATCTTGTGCTAATCAACAAATGCAATTACCTCTGACAAGTTCGAAAATCGCTCATAGCTTCAGCCCGTCAGCCTCTCTGTTAAAAAAATTGCGGCTATCGCTTAGTCTAATATATATACAAGTCACACGGAATTAAAAAAATGTAATGCATCGATTAAAAGCACTATCAAAATTACAACGAGCAAACAAAGCCGCCTAAACGCGCTATAATAGACATCGACATTGCAATATGGAATTATTTGACTACTTTTGCGGAAGAATAAACAAAAGTGTGTGTCTTTGCTCGGCACACAGAATTAACAAAAATATTAAATACGGATATGTTTCGTATCAGGTCTAAAGCCCATAGCACCATAACAGGGTCACAGACTCAGAATACGAGAAGATTTGACTACACTCAAAAGACGTAAAAAAAACAATGAATGATTTCATGTCTTTGCTGCGGAGATTCGTGCCGCCATACAAAAAATATCTTGCGCTAAACATATTCTTCAACCTGCTGTCGGCGATACTCACCCTATTCTCGTTTGCGCTGATCATACCGATATTGAAGATGCTGTTTAAGATCGATGAGTCGAGCTATGTGTTTATGCCCATAGGCTCTGCCGACCTGAAAGACGTTGCCGTCAACAATTTTTACTATTATACACAGGAATCAATCGAGCATTTCGGCCCGGAGTGGACACTGGCGCTGCTTGGCACGATGCTTGTTGTCATGACAGGACTGAAAACGGGCACCGCCTACCTCAGCTCCTATTTTATAATCCCCCTGAGATCAGGCATTGTCCGCGACATACGCAATTTTGTCTACGATAAGATCACAACTCTCCCGATCTCATTTTTCACGTCAGAGCGCAAAGGCGACGTGATGGCAAGAATGAGCGGCGACGTAGCGGAAATTGAAAACTCGGTTATGTCATCTCTCGACATGATGTTCAAGAATCCGGTAATGATCATCGTCTGCGTCGCCATGATGCTTACGATCTCATGGCAGTTGACGGTCTTTGTGTTCGTGCTTCTGCCTATCGCCGGCTTCACCATGGGCAGGATAGGCAAACGCCTGAAGGCACAATCACTCGCCGGACAAACCCAATGGGGAGTTCTGATGGCCAACATCGAAGAGACACTCGGTGGCCTACGCATCATCAAGGCCTTCACCGCAGAGACAAAGGTTAAAAACCGTTTCCACGCAGAAAACCAAAAATTCTACCAACTCTCCAACGCCGTCGCCCGCCGACAAGCCCTGGCTCACCCCATGAGCGAATTTCTCGGCACCGCTGCGATAGCGCTTGTGCTATGGTTTGGCGGAAGCCTCATCCTGTCAGGGCGCACATCGATGGACGCCGCAGGCTTCATATATTATATGGTGATATTCTACAGCATCATCAATCCGGCCAAAGACCTTTCGAAGGCGGCATATTCGATACAGAAGGGCCTAGCATCGATGGAACGCGTCGACAAAATCCTCAATGCACGCAATCCTATCACCGACCCCGAAAAACCCGTTCAACTGCCCAAGAAGTTCAAGTCAATCGACTACGAGAACGTGTCGTTCAGCTACGGCACAAACGAAGTGATCAAAGACGTGACTCTTCATATCCCGGCGGGAGCTACCGTAGCACTTGTCGGACAATCAGGCTCTGGCAAATCTACGCTCGCCGACCTACTTCCACGCTTCTACGACGTTGCAAGCGGCAGAGTCAGCATCGACGGCACAGATGTCAGAGAATATAAAGTACACGATCTGAGATCGCTCATGGGCAATGTCAACCAGGAGGCAATATTGTTCAATGACACCTTCTTCAACAATATCGCCTTCGGCGTTGAAAACGCCAAAATGGAAGACGTCATCGCAGCCGCAAAAATAGCTAACGCCCACGAATTTATCATGGCCAGCGAGCAGGGCTATGACACTCCCATCGGTGACCGCGGATGCCGTCTGTCAGGCGGACAACGCCAGAGACTGTCGATAGCCCGCGCCATACTCAAAAACCCTGACATACTCATACTTGACGAAGCAACCTCAGCGCTCGACAGCGAAAGCGAAAAGCTTGTCCAGGAAGCTCTCGACCGTCTTATGCGCGACCGCACGACACTTGTCATAGCCCACCGTCTGTCGACAATCCGCAACGCGTCAATGATATGCGTCATGCATGAGGGCCGCATCGTCGAACGTGGTACCCACGACCAACTGATCGCGCTCAACGGATACTACAAGCACCTGGTCGACATGCAGTCGATTGGTTCATAAGCGTTAAGAGCACATGCACACGCGGGCGCGAATTGTGCCAAAAGTTAAAGTATTTGTTAAAGTTGGCAAATGAGATTTTTTTAGATTATATTTGTGGTTATAAAAATACAAAACAATAACCCGAATAATTAAAAATGGCAAAAATCAAAGGAGCTGTCACCATAGACAAGAACCGTTGCAAGGGTTGCGACCTGTGTGTAGTGGCTTGTCCCACCAACGTGTTGCAGTTGCAGCCAAAAGAAGTCAACGACAGAGGCTATCACTATGCCTATACAGCCAATCCGGACTCCTGCATCGGTTGCGCGTCGTGCGCCATGGTCTGTCCGGACGCATGTTTCACAGTCTACAAAGTCACCCTGACAGAAAATAACTAACCCCCACCGATAGAAATGTCAGAAGAAATAAAATTAATGAAAGGCAACGAAGCGATCGCACATGCTGCGATACGTTATGGTTGCGACGGCTATTTCGGTTATCCCATCACCCCACAGTCGGAAGTCCTCGAAACCCTTGAGGAACTCATGCCATGGGAAAGCACCGGCATGGTTGTCCTGCAGGCAGAAAGCGAAGTTGCCGCAATCAATATGGTCTATGGCGGTGCGGCCGCAGGCAAAGCTGTGATGACCTCATCGTCAAGTCCGGGTGTCAGCCTCAAACAGGAAGGCATCTCATATATAGCAGCCGCAGAACTTCCGGCGCTCATCATCAACGTCATGCGCGGAGGTCCCGGTCTGGGCACAATACAGCCGTCACAGGCCGACTACTTCCAAGCCACTAAAGGCGGCGGCCACGGAGACTACCACATGATAGTCCTCGCCCCCGCCACAGTCCAGGAAATGGCAGATTTTGTCGGCCTTGGTTTTGATCTTGCATTCAAATACCGTACTCCGGCAATGATACTCGCCGACGGCATAGTAGGCCAGATGATGGAAAAGGTTGTGCTGCCTCCATTCAAGCCAAGACGCAGCGAGGCCGAAATCGCGGAGCAATGTCCCTGGGCCGCCACAGGTCGCCACGGACGCAAGAACCGCAATGTCGTGACATCGCTTGAGCTTGAGCCCAACAAAATGGAGGTCAACAATCTGCGTCTGCAGGAGACCTATTCGCGCATCAGCGCCTCGGAAGTGCGCTACAAAGAGTATTACACCGAGGACGCCGAATATCTCATAGTAGCCTTCGGCTCCGTCGCCCGCATATGTCTTAAAGCGATAGAAGACGCCCGTGCAGAAGGAGTGAAAATCGGCCTGATACGACCGATCACCCTGTGGCCCTTCCCCAGCGATGAAATCAAGCGTATAGCCGCCAATGCCAAGGGTATATTGACCGTTGAACTCAATGCCGGACAAATGATCGAAGATGTCCGTCTCGCTGTCGAGTGCCGCATACCGGTCCACCATTTCGGTCGAATGGGCGGCATCGTACCCAATCCCGGTGAAGTGCTTGACTCATTCCACCACCATTTTCCAGAAGCTTCAACCCAAAAGAGATAACAATGACGAGCGAAGAAATAATCAAAAACGGAACCATCGTCTATCAGCGTCCGCGCCTGCTTGACGAACGCAACACCCACTACTGCCCAGGCTGTAGCCATGGCGTGGTACATCGTATCCTCGCCGAACTCTTCGACGAAATGGGAATAGAAGACAAAGCCGTAGGCGTTGCCCCCGTAGGTTGTGCAGTTTTTGCCTACAACTACATTAATGTCGATTGGGTTGAAGCCGCCCATGGCCGCGCACCGGCTGTCGCCACTGCGCTCAACCGCCTTAATCCCGAGAACGTAGTGTTTACCTATCAAGGCGACGGTGACCTCGCAGCAATCGGCACTGCAGAAACAATCCATGCAGCCAACCGCGGGGAAAACATAGTCATAATTTTCATCAACAACGCGATCTACGGTATGACCGGTGGCCAAATGGCTCCGACCACCCTATTGGGACAGAAGACAGCGACGTCGCCTTACGGACGCCGCGCCGACCTAAACGGCTATCCGGTCAAAATGTCCGATCTTCTGGCAGCGCTCGACGGAACATGCTATGTGACCCGTCAGGCAGTCCACACCCCGGCTGCAGTCCGCAAAGCAAAAGCAGCGTTGCGCAAGGCTTTTGAAAACGCCATGGCCAAACGCGGCACATCGGTCGTAGAGATTGTCTCTACCTGCAACTCTGGATGGAAACTCAGTCCCGCCCAATCCAATGAGTGGATGGCACAGAATATGTTTGAAAAATATCCATTGGGAGACCTTAAAAACATCTAAAAGAACATCATGAAAGAAGAAATAATCATCGCCGGATTTGGAGGCCAGGGAGTCCTTTCGATGGGTAAGATCCTCGCCTATGCAGGACTGATGGACAATCTTGAGGTTACATGGATGCCAAGCTATGGCCCGGAACAACGAGGCGGAACAGCCAATGTCACCGTCATCCTCAGTGACAAATCGATCAGCTCGCCTGTTCTGGACCGCTATGACACGGCAGTATTGCTCAACCAGCAGAGTCTCGATAAGTTCGAACCGAAGGTAAAACCGGGAGGCACGCTCATCTATGATCCGTCAGGCATACATCGACTGCCCAAGCGTAAAGACATCAAGGTCATAGCTGTCGATGCCATGAACGCCGCCATCGAAATGAACAACTCAAAGACATATAACATGATCCTTCTCGGCGCGCTGCTCAAGTGCCGCAAGCTTGTTCCGGTCGAAGCCGTCATCAAGGGTCTGAAAAAAACACTGCCTGAACGCCATCACCACCTTATCCCGCTCAACGAACAAGCTATAGAGAAAGGTATGTCGCTGGCCGAATAACGATAATAGAATCAACTTTATATATCTGCCACCGAAAGTTCTTTTAAAGACTTTCAGTGGCAGTTTTTTGTCATAGACAATCTACCATAAAGTAAAGCCACCGGAAAAAAACTCTCCGACAAACCAGCTTACGGACTCCATATGATTATAATATAAAACGTCCATAACAAAGTGGATAATCTACTTGACCATATCACTCATACCAGACAAACATAACCAGGGGCATATCTTCAAACAGATATGCCCCCTCAAGTATTAGACAGGGAAGTAATATATAAGTGCAAAACTACTCAATAAGAGTGAAAGAAGCAAGCAAAAAGTAATGTATTTATTAACAACTATCAATTTTTACCACTCATACACCCATAAAACCGTTCAATTTGCTTTACTATAAGATAAACTATCCCTAATCCCGTTTTTTGAAATAAAAGTTTTTTTGATTATGTTTGCAACATGAAATCACGACGCCTCCGCATATTATTAGTCATCAACCCGATTTCAGGCACAGCCTCCAAACGAGGGTTGCGACAGGCTATTGAAAAGCGAACGAGAGCGCTCGGCCACCACATAGACACCGAAGAAACGCGGTGTCAAGGAGATGGCACCCGTCTCGGACACCATGCCGTGACTTCAGGCTATGACGCTGTTATGGCTTGTGGCGGGGACGGCACCATCAACGAAGTTGCCTCAAGTCTCATAGGCAGTCAAACGGCTCTCATAATACTGCCAAACGGCTCGGGCAACGGCCTTGCCCGTCATCTCGACATACCCGTTGACCCTATCCTCGCCATTGATACGCTAAAAAAAGGTCGTCTGACAGACTGCGACTACTGCACGGTCAACGGCCGTCCATTTTTCTGTACATTCGGCATCGGCTTTGACGCGGCCGTCAGCCGTCGTTTTGCCAACAGCCGTAAACGCGGTCTAATGACATATCTTGCAAGTACTGTCGATGAGTTTATCCATTTCAAACCTGAAAAATGCAAGATGACCATCAACGGCAACACACAAGACATCAACGCATTTCTGGTGGCATGCTGCAATGCTTCGCAATATGGCAACAACGCCTTTATCGCCCCTGCGGCGTCGATCACAGACGGTCAGCTTGACATCACACTCGTGCACTCCGGGAATCCCATAGCACAGGCATTTGTAGGAATTGAGCTCCTGGCCGGATCAATAACCAAGGGTGGACTTATCGATACATTCAGGGCTAAATCGGTCATCATTGAGCGTGAGCACCGCGGTACAGTCCACATAGACGGCGAACCTGTCGATATGAACGGCCGACTTGAGATCAGCTGTCACCACGGCGGCCTGCTCATCTATGCTCCCATCAAAAAGTCGCACATAAAACCACTCCTGACCCCAGTACGTCTATTCTTCCGCGACTGTGGCATTGCCATCGGCAAGATATTTCGCGTCAAAGAGTGACGATGTCACACTTACCGAGCAAGGCAACAGGATGGTATGACTCCTTGGCATATCTGAGTCCTTCATCACCCATGTCCTCCTCTCTATTTATATACTTAAGACCTGGATGACTTTCGAGCATCAGCTCAGCAAAAAAGCGGTTGACCGACTCTCCTGCACCGGAAACAAGATGGTTCATTTTCTCGATATGGACAAAGAGAGTGTCACCGACAACCTCACCGAAGGTAACGGCACACACCCGACCACGGCCATCTCTCAGCAAAGCGCCCTCAAAGAGATAATCGTCAAGCCGATCCATGACGTCAAGACATTGCTGCAATTCATAGGCCGCGGTCGCCTCGTCGGCTTTGCCATCGACATCGACCGACATCACAAAGTCGCGGGCCTCACCGATGTTGACTGCTGAAATCATCTCGAAGCCGTAGGACGGATTGTCGGAGATAAAGCGGTTAACATGATTTCTCTTTTTCGAATAAGCCTTGCCCGTAAGAGTGGCCAGAGACGAGGCACTATATAGATAGTCGCTCCATCCGTCGAGCGGCTCTACAACGCCTCCGCACAGCTGCGCCAGCCTCGGCGCGACATCGGCCGGGACAGCAGTAAAAGCCATCTTCATGCCACTACGCCCGCAGTAGTCACTAACCATTGCCACGGCATCGTCCAGAAGCATGCTGCCCAATGGAAGCGAAAAAGCTTCGAGTCCGGGGTGGCTTTCTGAAATACCCTTTACAAACAGGGTATCATCAAAAATACAATATTTATAATCAAAATAGTCTGCCCACATCAGCATACCTCCAATGGTGTAGTCGCATGTGCGCCAAACGTTATAATCCATAAATCGTCTTATTTCCGCAACTGAAGCCGAGGTCATGGGTTTGAACTCGAGAGCAGTTGCTTGCTTTGCCCGGTGCTGACTCAGTCCCTGAGCCGAAAATGGAGTATGGTTGGACGTCTGATTGATATGCAATGGATACGGTCTCATAAATATAATAGTCTAAGAATTTTCAGTATGTGGACACATGCTGTTTGAAATAACAACATGCGCATGGCCGATAATGTTTCATCGCGTGTTCGTCGTGATGGCTAAATGGCTAAATTACGGCCTCAGAAGTAGGACGATTGCAAATAAATGTGTAATTTTGTGAGTTGCAGACAACAATGATAATGAACCATAAGACTATCAAGAGATTACTGCACGGCACAATTGCCACCTGTGTTGCAGCGGCCACAATGTGGAGCTGCAGCTCCACCAAACATGTGCCCGACGGAAGCTATCTTCTTGACAAAGTCAGCATAGATGTGAGGGGTGACAGTGTCGACACCGATGAGTTATATTACTTTCTTCGTCAGACTCCAAACCATAAAGTACTCGGCTTTGCCAAACTCCAGTTGGCTACCTACAGTCTCTCCGGCCGTGACTCTACGAAATGGTATAACCGTTGGCTACGCAACATTGGCCAGGCACCGGTCATCTACAGCCATGAGCTGACCGAATCCTCGGCCCGCCAGCTACGACAGGCCCTGATCAACCGCGGCTATCTCGAGGCCACAGTCGAAGCCGACACAATCATCACCAAGCCGAAGCGCCTCAACGTCGAATATAAGATAGACCCGGGACGCATACATTATATCTCAACCGTTGACTACAACATCCCCGACAGCAACATCAGGCAGATCATAATGGCTGACACGTCCGCGCTCGGACTGCATTACGGAGCGCCCTTCGACCGCAACGCGCTCGACAACGACCGAGCACTGATCACCGAACGGCTCCGCAACCGAGGTTACTTTGCTTTCAACAAAGACAATATCAGTTTCATAGCCGACACAACCGAAGGTTCGAAAGCTGTGGATCTCACGCTCTGCGTAAAGCCTCCGCAGAGAATTGCGGCCGCATATCTTCCTCCCGACGATTCAATAGCCGCCCATAACGAAAGCCATTACACCTATCGTATCCGTCATGTCTACTTCATCACGGACATGAACGCCAATGCCGACGAACGTCGTGACACGGTCGACTACCGTTCGATATCGGTCATATATGGTAAAGACCACTATATCAAGCCCTCGATACTCGAGGAAAAATGCTACCTGCATCCGGGAGCTGTCTACAGCACAGCGAGCGTCGACCGCACATATGAAGCCTTGGGGCAATTAGGCATCCTGAAGTTCATCAACATAGAGATGGAGCCTGTGGCGCGGATAGGCGACGAAGTGTGGCTCAATGCGGTCATACGCATGTCGAAGAACCGCAAGCAAGGCATAACAGTCGAGGTCGAAGGCACCAACTCTGAAGGCGACCTCGGATTTGGAGCCGGTGTCACATACCAGCACCGCAATCTGGCTAAGAATTCAGACCTGCTGACCGCCAAACTCAGAGGAGCATACGAAAGTCTGTCAGGCAATTTCGACGGGCTCATCAACGACCACTATACCGAAATCGCCGGAGAAATCGGCATCACCTTCCCGAAATTCGAGGCGCCATTCCTGTCCAAAAGTTTCAAACAGCGCCAACTAGCCACCACAGAGTTCGCCCTTTCGTTTGTCCATCAGGAGAGGCCAGAATATACCCGCATCATCGCCGGCGCGGCATGGCGATACAAATGGTCGCACCGCGACCGTGACTTCACGCGCCGTCACACTTATGACCTCATCGACATCAATTATGTCAGACTCCCCCGGTCGACAATCAACTTCATCGACGAGATCGCCCCGTCAAACCCGCTCCTGCGCTACAGCTATGAAGACCACTTCATCATGCGTATGGGCTATACATACAACCACACCAACCGCCGTATACCGACCGCATCTGTCAACGCATTCGCCATCCAGCCATGGGTGTCTACTCTCCGCGCCTCAGGCGAAGTGGCCGGCAACCTTCTCTATGCAATATCGTCGCTCGACGGCGCCCACCGTCACGACGGCGCATATAAAATCTTCGGCATCCAGTTTGCACAGTATGTCAAGGGCGAGATTGACTATACCTATACCCGCAACTTCAACTCACGCAACGCCCTTGCCTGCCATGCAGGCTTCGGCATCGCCTATCCCTATGGCAACTCATCGATGGTTCCGTTTGAAAAGCGCTTTTATGCCGGCGGTGCAAACAGTGTGCGCGGCTGGGGAGTGCGCACACTCGGCCCTGGCGCCTATGATTCGCGCAACTCCGTGACAGACTTCATCAACCAGTGTGGCGACATAAGCCTCGAGCTGAGCCTCGAATACAGAGCAAAGCTTTTCTGGGTCTTCGAAGGTGCAATTTTTGTCGATGCCGGCAACATATGGACAATTCGCAACTATGCCAACCAACCCGGCGGCGAGTTCAAGTTCAATAAATTCTACAAACAGATTGCAGCGGCCTACGGCGCCGGCCTGCGCATGGACTTCACCTACTTCCTGCTGCGTTTCGACCTTGGGTTCAAGGCCGTCAACCCGGCCACCAACCAAGAGCGGTGGCCGATCATACATCCCCGATGGAACCGCGATGCAAATTTCCACTTTTCCGTCGGCTATCCTTTCTGAACACAGACATAGAGCAACACGTTTCACTATCACCTATCAACCAAACTCTGACAGACGCTAACACAAGACCATAATGAAATCACTTGTAATATTTGACCTCGACGGCACACTCCTCAACACTATCGACGACCTCGGCAACGCATGCAACCATGCCTTACGCTCGTTAAGTTTCCCCACCCACGGTCTCGTGGCCTATCCGATGATGGTCGGCAACGGCATAACGAAACTCATCGAACGCGCCCTGCCCGACGAGGCTCGCACACCTGAATATATCAGCGAGGCGCGCCGTCTCTTTGTCGAATACTACAACAACCACTGCTGCGACGCCACCGTCCCCTATCCGGGCATACCCGAGCTGATCTCCGAGCTCACCCTGCGCGGCATCAATCTTGCCATAGCCTCAAACAAGTATCAGGATGCGGTCACACGCATCATCAACCACTACTTTCCCGAAGCCAATTTCAAAGCCGTCCTCGGCCAGCAGGAAGGAGTGCCGGTCAAGCCCGACCCGTCGATAGTATTCGAAGTCCTCACCGCCTGCCCCACCCCGAAATCAGAAGTGCTGTATGTCGGCGACTCGGGAGTCGACATCGAGACTGCCCGCCGCGCCTGCGTAGAGTCTGTCGGAGTGACCTGGGGCTTCCGTTCGGAGCGCGAATTACGTGAGCGTTACGCAGACCACATAGTCTCTGATCCCGACGACATACTCTCACTCTGCTAAACGCAAATATTCAATACCTTAAGCCTGCGATTGTAAAAAATTTAATAAACCCTTTGCGATTTCAGGAAAATATTTATACATTTGCATAATTTTACATATTTTACCCAAAATAGAATAACCATCATCCAACAACTAAAAACCAATCATCTGAACAACAACAAAATAACCAACACATATATCACAAACCATGGTAAAACGTGAATTTAACTTAAGCTACATTATTTTCATCACCATCGCTGCCGCAATCGGAGGATTTCTCTTCGGTTACGACACCGCTGTCGTGTCAGGTACCAACGAAGCCGTCTGGGAGTTCTTCCACATTGAGGACGGATCGTTCTTCGCCGGATTTTTTGTTTCAGCCGCCATCATCGGCTCAATCCTCGGCGCTGTCTGCGGAGGCACTGTCAGCGAGCGCATCGGCCGTCGTAAATCAATGATCTTCGCGGCCATCCTCTTCCTTGCCTCCTCAGTGTGGTGTGCGATCTGCGCATCATTCCCCGAACTTCTTGTCGCCCGCATCTTCGGAGGCTTCGGCATCGGACTCGCTTCGGTCGTATGTCCCTGCTACATCTCCGAGCTGTCAGTGGCCAAATACCGCGGTACACTGGTGGCGACCTATCAGTTTGCCATCACGTTCGGCATCCTTGTCGCCTACGGTGTCAACTACCTTCTCAACGCCTACGCCATGTCGGCCGAGGTCGGAGATGCCGCATCTCTCAGCCTCTGGACACGCATCTGGACAACAGAAGTGTGGCGCGGCATGCTGGGCATGTGCGCCGTTCCGGCCATCATCTTCCTGATCATCCTCTTCTTCGTGCCTGAAAGTCCGCGCTGGCTCATCGTCCGTGGCAATGTCGGCGCCGCAGAGTCGATCCTCGGTCATATCTACAATGCCAAGGGAGCGATCAAGAAGGAAGTGCTCGCCACCCAGAACATATCGGCAGCCGAACCGGCATCAGGCCAATGGGAATATATCCGCCGCCACAAAGGCATCATCAAAGCCATCCTTATCGGTATGGCAATCGCCATCCTCGGCCAGTTTATGGGTGTCAACGCCGTGATCTACTACGGCCCGACCATCTTCAAGAACGTAGGTCTCGAAGATCCCCTGCTCGGCCAGGTATGGATCGGTGTAGTCAACTGCGTCACCACCGTCATCGCGATTTTTGTCATCGACAAAGTCGGCCGCAAAGGTCTGGTCTACTTCGGTGTGACCGGCATGATCATCAGCCTTATCCTCGCCGCAGGCTTCCTGCACTTCAAGGAAGCATGGCATCTCGACGACGTGCTGATGATTGTCTTCCTCGGAGCATACATGTTCTGCCAGGCAATCTCGATCAGCGCCATCATCTTCGTCATCCTCTCGGAGATGTATCCCAACAAGGTGCGCGGCCTCGCCATGTCGATCGCATCGATGTCGCTCTGGATCGCCAACTGGGTCGTGTCACAGATATTCCCCAACCTTCTCGATGCGCTCACACTCGAAGGCACCTTCCTGCTCTTCGCCGCATGCTGTGTGCCCTACATCCTGATAATGTGGAAACTTGTCCCCGAAACCACAGGCAAGACCCTCGAGGAGATCGAGGCCTACTGGCTCAAGGACGACATCGCCCGTATCAAAGAAGAAAATATATAAACTACAACATAAACCAATATCATTATGACAGACTTTAAAAAACTTGCAAAGCAGTACAAAGACGAACTCTTTGACAACGTACTTCCCTTCTGGCTCGACAACTCTCTCGACAAAGAGTATGGCGGCTACTTCACATGCCTCGAACGCGACGGTTCGGTCTTCGACACTGACAAATTCATGTGGCTCCAGGGTCGTGAAGTGTGGATGTTCTCAATGCTTTACAACAAAGTTGAAAAACGTCAGGAATGGCTCGATGCAGCGATCCTCGGTGCTGAGTTCATGAAAAAATATGGCCACGACGGCGACCTCAACTGGTACTTCTCAGTGACCCGCGACGGCCAACCCATCGTAGACCCCTACAACATCTTCAGCTACACTTTCGCCACAATGGCATTCGGTCAGCTGGCCATCGCCACAGGCAACAAAGAGTATGCTGAAATCGCTAAAAAGACCTTCGACAAAGTGCTCGCCCGCGCCGAGAATCCCAAGGACAAATGGAACAAGATGCACCCCGGCACACGTCCAATGAAGAACTTCGCCCTGCCGATGATCCTCTGCAACCTCGCACTCGAAATCGAGCCGCTCATCGACCCCGACTTCCTTCAGAAAGCAATCGAAGACTCTATCAACACCACACTCGAATTTATCCGTCCCGAGCTCGACGGCCTCGTTGTTGAAAACATCGGCATCGACGGTCAGCTCGTCGACTCTATGGATGGCCGCCACATGAACCCCGGCCACTCAATCGAGTCAATGTGGTTCCTCATGGACCTCGGCAAGCGTCTCAACCGCCCCGAACTCATCGAAAAGGCTAAAGACACCGCCCTTCGCATGGTCGAATATGGCTGGGACAAGGAGTATGACGGCATCTTCTACTTCATGGACCTCAAAGGACACCCCACCCAGGAACTCGAATGGGACCAGAAACTCTGGTGGGTACACATCGAGACTCTGATCACAATGATCAAAGGCTATCGTCTGACAGGCGACGAACGCTGTCTCGAATGGTTCAACCGCGTTCATGACTATGTATGGTCGCACTTCGCAGACCCCGAATTCCGCGAATGGTTCGGTTACCTCAACCGCCGTGGAGAAGTGCTCCTCACACTCAAGGGCGGCAAGTGGAAAGGCTGCTTCCACGTTCCACGCGGCCTCTATCAGGTATGGCAAGTGCTCGAAGAACTCGCAGCCGAACAAAAATAAGATTCCTTACAATCTAAACCCTTAATATTAACTAAATCAAAAAATTTAAATGAGTACGCAATCCACATCGCCCATAATGGGTCTGATCAAGCGTGTCTCTGTACTGATGATCGCCATGTGGGTCTGCTTCGCCTCTTACGCGCAGCAGCTCACGGTGACCGGTACAGTTACCGATGACATTGACGAACCGCTTCCCGGCGTCTCTGTCGTAATCAAAGGTCATAAGACAGGTGTCATGACCGATGCAGACGGTAATTATACGACAAAGGCCAATGCCAACGACGAAATCACATTTTCATATGTCGGCATGAAACCTCAGACCGTCAAAGTCAACGGACGCACCAAAATAGACGTTGTCCTCATGCCTGACGCAAACAGCCTTGACGAATTCGTAGCTGTCGGCTATGGTGTACAGAAGCGCGGTACAATCACCGGTGCCGTATCAACAGTCAAAGGCGCAGAACTGCTCAAAGTTCCGACAATGCCAATCTCTTCAATCATCGGTTCGCGTGTCGCAGGTATCGCCTCACTTCAGACATCAGGCCAACCCGGTGCCGACGGAGCGACCCTACAGATCCGCGGTCAGGGCAACGTTGTGTTTGTCATCGACGGTATCAGAAGGACATCTGAAGAATTCAACCAACTTGACCCCCATGAAATTGAATCAGTGTCGATCCTTAAGGACGCTGCATCAGTTGCTATCTATGGTCTCGATGCAGATGGTGTTATCATCGTATCGACCAAACGAGGACAGAACGAGAAGACCAAGATTTCATATACAGGTACTGTCGGCATCTCACAAAACGCAGAAAATCAGGAATGGCTTGATGGACCCGGCTATGCCTACTGGTTCAACAGAGGTCTTGAAATGGACGGTCTCTCGCCCATCTTCACACCTGAACATGTAGAAAAAATGCGTCTCGGCATCGACGGCTGGGGCAACACCAACTGGTACAAAGAAGTATTCGGCACAGGTTTCCGTACAGACCATAACGTATCAGTTACGGGAGGTGGCGAACGTGTGCAGTTCTTCGCTTCATTGGGCTACCTCAAGGAAGACGGTAACGTTGACAACTTCGGCTTCGACCGTTGGAATCTCCGTTCCAATATCGATGCCAAGATTGCAAACGGGCTGAAATTCACCATGGGTGTGTCTGCACGCATGCAGCATCAGGACAATCCCTACTACTCAGCAGACCCAGATGCTTATGGTAACATCGGATCACAGATGGTCCGACAGCTTCCATACTTACCGAAAACCCAGGAATACAACGGCAAAGAACTATACGTCGGGAACATCTCCAACGGTATGAACATGTCGACTCTCGCATCAATCTACAATAATGGCTACTCACGCTATGACAACAACTATGTAGGCACAAACATGTCTCTTCAATGGGACACTCCGTTCCTCGAAGGACTGAGCGCTAAAGTCACAGTTTCATATGATGCCAACTTCAATTTCAGCAAACAGCTCAACAACCCGGCTGAAATCATGCTGTACAGATATGGCGCATCAGAATTCCAAGCTCCTGATGTACTGACCTACAGTCACTATTATAACTTCAACAACAACTATATCGCCCTTAACGAAGGTGCATCAAAGAACAATCGTTTCACTACGATATCGAGTCTGTCATACAACAACAAGTTCGGAGTCCACAGTGTAAGCGCAATCGTACTTGCAGAGACAAGGGAATACCGCGCGAATAACCTCGGAGCTTATGGTCGTGGACTTGACTTTATAGCGTTGGACGAACTTGATAAGGTAACTAACCAACGTTTTGACGGTTCGTCATTCCCTCCGGGTGTAAGCGGCAGCAGTAGCAAAACAAGAAATGCAGGTTTTGCAGCACGTGCAAACTACAACTACGATGACCGATATTTCATCGAAGCATCCGTACGCCGCGACGGCAGCTATCTGTTCCGCGGCATGAGCAACCAATGGATAACCCTTCCGGGCATCTCATTAGGTTGGCGACTCGACCGCGAAAAATTCTTCACCGCTGATTGGGTTCAAAATCTGAAGTTCCGCGTCGGTTATGGTCAGACTGCAACATCAGAAGTGAGCCCATTCCACTGGCTCGACACATTTACTCCAAATAAGAATGGAGTTATGATTGGCGGTCAAAGTTCATCATACATTGCAGCTTCCGTATTCGGCAATCCTAATGTCACATGGTCAAGACAAGACACATATAATATCGGTGTCGATGCCAATCTTTGGAATGGTATGCTGAATGTGGAATTCGACACATTCTACAAATACAAATATGATATGCTAACCACCATTACAGGTGCATGGCCTCCATCAATGGGCGGTTACTTTCCAACAAGCGCCAACCTTAACAAACAGGACATCAAAGGTTTCGACTTGACACTTAATCACACCAACAGAGTAGGAGATTTCAATTATGGCGTCAAACTTATCTGGTCATACGCATACGCAAGATGGTTATACTTTGCGGGCGACTCAGACAATGCTCCGGACTATCAAAGACATACCGGCAAACAGGTTAACGCAAAATATGGTTTCGTAGCCAATGGCCTTTTCCAGAATGAAGCAGAAATAGCCGCAGCTCCATATCCTGAAAACTCACCAAAGGGTCTTCTTCCCGGTAACATCCGCTATGTAGACAGAAATGGAGACGGCAAAATCTCTTATGAAGGCGACATGGGCTATGTTGGCAAATCACACATCCCGACTCATTCAGGCTCACTTGACTTGAACGGTAACTGGAGAGGCTTCGACTTCGACATACTATTTGCCTGGGGTCTCGGTCATGACGTGGCTCTGACCGGTACGTATACAGCAACCGGATCAGCGGGCGTCATGGACCACACATCATACACACTCCCCTTCAAATGGTATGGCAACTCACCGACATATCTTGTTGAAAACTCATGGACACCGGAAAACCCCAACGCTGATTTCCCGCGTCTTTGCGCAGTGCCTCAGAACAACAACGATGCATATGCATCAACATTCTGGTTTAAGAGCGGCAACTACTTGCGTCTTAAATCTGCACAAATCGGTTACACTATTCCACGCCATTTAGTCGCAAAAGCCGGTATCACCAATCTTCGCTTCTTTGTTGAAGGCTATAACCTTCTGACTTGGAGCGGCCTGAAAAAATACAACATCGACCCGGAAGCTCCTGCTGTAAACAATGGTTACTATCCGCAGCAGCGCAAAGTCTCATTCGGTCTTAATCTCTCCTTCTAATCAGAATAAAACATGAAAAAAATAACTAAATATCTTTCTGTTGTCGCGATTTCACTCTGCATGACATCATGCGCAGACTGGCTTGATGATGTAAGCAGCAAATCAAGTTCAGACACAAATGCAGTGTTTGCGACTGAAGAGACTGTTACTCTCTACGTAAACGGTTTCTATACATGGCTCAGCACATACGGCCAGTTTGGTGAACGCCAGTTCAATGGCTCAATAACAGAAGCCATGACCGATATATTCAAATATTCAGGATCCAACCTCACCGCCCGAGCCGGTCAGCCTAATCAATATGCCGAACTCGCTGTGCCTATGTCGCCCGACGGCAATCTTCTGGGCTGTTGGGACAACGCCTATTCTTGCATCCGCCGCATAAACCAGTTCCTCAACCTTGAGAGCAAATACGCGACCGGCTATAGCGAGAATCTACGCACCCAATGGCAAGCCCAAGCCCGCTTCTTCCGTGCCTACCTTCACTTCCAGCTTGCAAAACGTCATGGCGGAAGCATCATTATATTTGACGACGTACCACAAGGCAAGGACAAAGCACGTTCATCAGCTGCAGAAGTATGGGATTTCATTGCTAAAGATTTGGACTTCTGTGCCGAGAATCTTCCCGAAGAATGGAACTCATCAAACAAAGGCCGTATCACGAAATACGCAGCCCTGGCGCTGAAATCACGCGTGATGCTCTATGCCGAGCGTTGGCAGGATGCATATGACGCAGCCTCCAAAGTTATCAACGACAAAAAATTTGATCTTGTCAAGGATTATGCACAGTCATGGAAGGGCAACAACGTAGAGTCAATCCTACAGTTTGAATACAACGTTGCCAATCCGTCAATAGGTCCTAACACATCATTTGATGCCAACTACTCTCCCAGTACAGACGGATCGACAGCATCATGCGGCCCGGCTCCCACTCAGGAACTTGTTGAATCATATGAGGACAAGGATGGAAAAAAGATTGACTGGACTCCTTGGCATGGAACAACCCAGACCCCTCCTCCATACGACAAGCTCGAACCGCGTTTCGCAGCAACAGTAATCTATGCCGGATCTACATGGAAAGGCAAAGTCATGGATAACTCTGTCCAAGGCCCCAACGGCTTGTTCTTCAACTATGGAGACCAGGCTGCATCGCTCGGCAACACCTGCTCAGGCTACTTCCTCCGCAAACTTCTCAACGAAGACATGACCGATGTCGTATCAATCAAATCAACACAGACATGGGTTGAAATCCGCTTTGCCGAAGTGTTGCTAAACTTTGCAGAGGCTGCATATCGTCTCGACAAGATCACTGACGCTCAAAGCGCACTCAACCGTGTCCGCGAACGCGTAAATCTGCCGGCAAAGACATCGACCGGCGATGCATTCTTTGCAGACTACCGCAACGAACGCAAAGTCGAACTTGCATTCGAAGGTCAGCTCTACTGGGACATGGTTCGCTGGAAACTCTGCGCAACAGAATATAACAACTACCGTCGTCATGGTATCAAGATTGATAACGGATCATACTCTTATGTTGAAATTGACCGCGTCGATTTACAATATAATGCAAAATGTTACGTTCTTCCTGTACCAACAAGCGAACTGCGCAACAACAATCTTATCGTGCAGTATGACGAATGGAAATAATCCAGCAACCTATTCACTTAACACAGAACCAATTGAACATGAAAACAAAAATCTATTCCTTTGTAACGGCGGCCGCCTTACTGTTAGGATTTACAGCGTGTCATGATCCTCATGAATTCTCGCCTCAGATATATGATGAGTGCTTTGATTCGATGACGGCTCAATTCATTGACGACGATAGAGCCGAGAACTCGTTCTCCGCTGAATTTGATTATGTCAACCATATAATCACAGTTGTCATCCCCTACACTTATCCGGCAGGGTCAGAAAGCTACCTCGAACCATCTGACATCACAAACATGAAGATGTCTTGTAACCTTAAGCAGGGGACAAGGATCGAACCTGCACTGACCACCCTCGACCTCTCGGTCGACAATCATGTCACAATATATGATAATGCAGGAGGCAGCACTCCTTATATCATCCGTGGCGAAATCCGTAAGAGCGCAGAATGTGAGATCCTCGATTTCTCAATTCCCGCAGTTGGTGTGTCAGGAGTCATCAATCCTAACACCAAAGTAGTAACACTCGTCTCTGCAGACGAAATCGGAGAACAGCTTGCACAAGTTGAGGTTTCTCACGGTGCAACTCTCGATCCGGATCCCAATGTCACCGCCATCAATTTCGACAATGAGTTTGAATTGACTGTAACTGCACAAAACGGTGTTGACAAATGTGTTTATACAGTTCTCAAGGCAGATCCCACGAAACTTGCATTCGGTATCCGCAACGGCAGTGCAAAAATCGCATGGACCAAGAAACAGGCAGATATGGGTGTAACAATCTATTCTGCAGGCGATCTTGGAACAGGCAATCTCCGTTTCAACGGCTCTGCAGGTCTCGGAGTTGTCGGTGAATATCTCGTGATGAACGAAGCCGGCATGGGTAAGGCTTATGTCATGAACTACAAGAACGGTAATCTTGTAACAACGATTGACCTCAAGGCAATGGGCACAAACACACTCGGCCAGTACAACAACCACCGCATGACCTCAGACAACAATGGCAACCTTCTCTTCACAAGCGCAGCCAACTTCAACGGTGGCACACTTACAATCTGGAAGATGAAAGGTATCGACGGACAGCTCGAAAAGCTCACTACCCTCGCTAACGGAGCTGCTATCGGTTCTTCAATTTCTGTAACCGGTAACATCGACGGCGATGCCATCATTACTGTCAACAACAACGGCCCGACACAATTCTATCGTTGGGAAGTCAAGGGTGGCGTACTCGGCGCATGCGAAACCGTCAAACCTAATGGTTATGGTGCTACATGCTGGGGTAACTTCGATGCTGTTTATCTCGAACCGACCCTCCCGTCTGACTACATCACTATCGGCTACGTGGCCTTCTCTGTTGATCCTCCAGCAGCAAGCGGAGCGGAAAACCGTACATGTGCATGGATCGACGGTGCTACTAACAACATCAAGAGCTATGGCAGCAAATGTATAACCTCCAACTCTGTCGAGAACTCAGGTGACATCGTAACATTCAACAACGTGCGCTATTACATCCACAATGTGATGAATACACTCGGCTACGGCTACGGAGCATCAATGTTCATGTACAATCTGTCTACCAATGACCTCAGCACAGAAGAAATCGACTTCTCAGCTGACGGAGTTAACATCAGAGGCAATTACGGCGCTACTGCCGCAAGCAACCTCAACGACCGTGCCGGCAACGGTGGTGACGTACATTTCTTCGTATCTCCTGACGGCTTCTACCTCTACATCTTCTTTGAATTCTGCAACGGATATGTAGGTGCAGTCCGTGCCGATTGTATCGACATGTAATTAAATTCTCTCCAACCTCAAAATCAATAACTACAGAAATGAAATTAAAAAACATAATCAAATTTAACCTCGCCGCTGTTGCGGCGGCGGGGTTATTCTCCTTCGCTTCTTGTTCCGACGACTACGACGGATTCAAACTGTGGGAAGGTTATGAAGTTGAAGTGCCTGCGCTCAAACCTCGCTATATCTGGATTGACGCAGCATCAAACTTCCCTGATTTCGCAAACAGCATCGAGAATATCACCAGAGATCTCACGCTCGCAAAGAATGCAGGTTTCACCGATATCGTTGTAGACGTCCGCCCCACCACAGGCGATATTCTCTTCAACTCATCGCTCTGCGATCAAGTGAAATCTACAAACGCTTGGGTTGACGGTGTGAAGACCACAATCTACCGCACCGCGACCTGGGACTATCTCCAGGCATTCATCGACGAAGGTCACAAACTCGGTCTTCGTGTCCATGCAGGCTTCAATACCATGACAGGCGGCCACACTCAAGGTGGTGCAGAAAATGGTCCTGAAGGCATCCTTTTCCGCGATCCGTCAAAGAAAGAATGGGCGAACTACCGCTACAACGGTGGTGACCCAAAAAATGTGATGGATCTCGGTGACACTGAGAAATTCTTCAACCCAGGCAATCCCGAAGTTCAGGAATACCTCTGCGGTCTTCTTGCAGATTTGGCAAAATACAACCTCGATGGCATCGTACTCGACCGCGGTCGCTACAATGACCTTTACTCAGACTTCTCACCGTTGAGCCGTCAGCAGTTCGAGGAATATATCGGTGTTAAACTTTCGAAATTCCCTGGTGATATACTGCCACAGGGTTCGACAAACACTACACTCGGTTCTAAATATGGCCAGTATACTACAAAATGGCTTGAATTCCGCGCCAAAACAATCCATGATTTCATGGCAAAAGCCCGCGAAGCAGTCAAGGCTGTCAATCCGGACATCAAATTCGGAGTATACGTCGGTGGTTGGTATCGCTCGTACTATAACACAGGCGTGAACTGGGCTTCAAAATCTTATGACCCGTCAAAAAATAGCCAATGGGCCTCTACCCGCTATAAAAATTTCGGATATGCAGATTTGATGGATCATATTCTAATCGGTGCATATGCCAATCCAAGAGGTGTATATGGAACTGATGAATGGTCGATGCAAGGCTTCTGTAGCCAAGCTGCGCAGAAAATCAAAGGCGACTGCCCGCTCGTGGTCGGCGGTCCTGACGTTGACTGGCGTTGGACAGGCAATGGCGCAGAGTATACTCAGGAGGAAATTATTGGCGCAATCAAAAATTCGGTTGCCGCATGTATCAACGCTTGTGACGGTTACTTCCTTTTCGACATGATCCACTTGAAGATTGATCCGGAGAAATGGGATGCAGTCAAAGAAGGCAATGAGGCTTACGTGGCCGATTGGAACGAAAAGTACGGAGAGAAAGAAGATACCCCCGAGGTACCCGAAACTCCTGCCGAATAATCCGAGATAAACAATCAGAGAGGATGTGTCTGACGGCACATCCTCTTTTTCCATTTAGCAAACAACTACAATACTATGCAACTGAAAAAACTGACTATCGCCATTGGCCTGTTGTCCCTGTCGATCAACGCTTTCGCATGGGGCATGTCTGAAACCATCAGCGGCACCGTCAGCGCCAACGGCAAAGCACTGGCCGATGTAGTGGTGTCGGACGGCTACAATTGTGTGGTCACGGACTCGAAAGGCCGATATACGCTTACCAAAAACGATCGCGCGACAAACATCACGGTATCGACTCCTGCGGGCTACCTGCCGACGGTTGACGAGTTTAACCGTCCTCAGTTTTTCATACCTGTCGAAGAGGGCCGCAAAGACTATAGCTTCAAGCTTGTCAAGAACCCCAAGGACGACCGCCATCATGTGTTCCTTGCGCAGGCCGACATCCAGGTCGTCAACGAAGACGAGCTCTGCCTGTATGACCAACAGGTAGCTGATGCCCGCGAGCACCTCAGACAATATGCCGACCGCGACCAGTTTGTGCTTGACGCCGGTGACGTTGTCGGTGACCATCCCGAGCTTTATGAGTCGAGTCTGCGTCACCGTGCCGGACTCGGAGTGCCCTACTACATCGCCAACGGAAACCATGACATGCAGTATTACCGCGCCACTCACGAGACATCGAAGGAGCGCTTCGAGAAAAACATCGGGCCGACCAACTACTCGTTCAACCGTGGCGACGTACACTACATCGCTATCGACAACGTGTTCTATATCGGCCGCGATTACTTCTACATGGGCTATATCGACGAACAGACATTCGACTGGCTGCGCCAGGATCTCTCACATGTGCCTGAAGGCTCGACTGTGGTGATGCTGATGCACATCCCGCTCGCATTCACTCCCGAACAACAGGCTTTCCGCTATGACAGCTCGTCGATATCGAAACAGACCGTCAACAGCCGCCATCTGATCGAGATGATGAAACCCTATAACACACACTACATCACCGGTCATATGCACACGACCCATAACACGCGCTATGCCGACAACTCGTTTGAGCACAACACACCGGGGTCATGCGGCATGTGGTGGGACATCGACATGTGTGCAGACGGCACTCCGCAGGGCTATGGCGTATATGTCGTCGACGGCCCTGAAGTGAAATGGTATTTCAAGAGCAAAGGCCACGACCGCGACTATCAGATGCGCACCTATGCTCCAGGAGCCGCCAAAGAGCATCCCGAAGACATCATCGCCAACATCTGGAACGCCAACGACGGATGGAAAGTGGAATGGCTCGAAGACGGCAAGGTGATGGGCGAAATGACACAATACGAGGGCAAGGATCCGCTCGCTGTCGAACGCACCGCAGACCGCTCCAAGCTACGCTATTCATGGATAGGCCCGCACATGACAAACCACCTCTATCACGCCAAGCCTGTGAATTCCAACGCAAGAATCACAGTTCGCGCAACCGACAATTTCGGCAACGTCTACACCCAAGAGGTTAAATAATAACGTTGTCTGCCAAACACATTATCAACCCTAATCTCGAACCAATCAAATGAAAAAACTTAGAGCCGAATCTCTCGACAGTCTCCGTGGCTTCGCCATCTTCATGATGGTGCTGTCAGGCTCGATTGTCACATGGGTACTCCCTGCGTGGATGTCCCACGCACAATGTCCGCCCCCTACGGGCACGTTTGATCCGTCAGTCTACGGCATCACCTGGGTCGACCTCGTCTTTCCGTTCTTCCTCTTCTCAATGGGTGCGGCCTATCCATTTGCCATCGGATCGCGCCTCGACCGCGGAGCCGGCAAAGGACGCCTCATCCTTGACGCGCTATGGCGATATGTCAAACTAACCTACTTCGCCCTCTTCCTCTACCATCTCAATCCCTGGGCCATCGCGGGCGGCGGTCCTCAGACTCCGGCCGTATGGCTTGAGACACTCGGGGCGTTTGTGCTTCTTTTCGCAATCTATCTGCGCATCCCTTACAAACTGAACATCTGGGTGCGCCGTGCCATACACTGGGCAGGTATCATCATCGCCACAGCGATGATGATCCACATCGACCTCAGCCAGAGCGGCTCGATAGACCTCTATCGTTCGAACATCATCATCCTTGTGCTCGCCAACATGGCGGCATTCGGCACCATCATCTATATCCTGACCATCAACCGCCCCTGGGCGCGTGTGGCAGTGTTGCCCTTCCTTATGGCCATCATCCTCTGCAAAGATGCCGACGGTTCATGGCAACAGGTTGTCTACAACTGGTCTCCGCTGCCATGGCTCTATCGCTTCGACTTCCTTAAGTATCTGTTTATCGTCATCCCCGGTACTTTTGCGGGAGAATATCTGAGATCATGGCTCAAAGAGCACAACTCCGCAGAAAATCCCGCTCCACTCAGAGCCAATTGGGCGACTGCAGCCGTAGCAGTTCTCTCGGCAGCGATAATCGGCCTCAACGTATGGTTGCTCTTCGACCGCCATATGGTGGCCAACCTATTTACGAGCGCGGCTCTTGTCTTTGCAATCGCCCTGCTCGTGCGCTACATGCCTTCGGCAACGACTTTCATGAAGAAACTCGTGGCACTCGGTGGCTTCCTACTCATGGTCGGTCTCTTCTTCGAAGCCTTCGACGGCGGCATACGCAAAGACCCCTCGTCGTTCAACTACTGGTTCACGACCGCCGGTCTGGCCTGCTACTGCCTCGGCTTCTTTGTCATAATCTGCGACATCTACCGCATGCGCTGGGTGAGCGCACCATTCTCGCTCTCGGGCAAGAACCCGATGATCGCTTACGTGGCCGCACAATTCATTGTGATGCCTGTCCTCAATCTCTGCCACATCGGCGACACGTTCACCCTCGAGTACTTCACGGCGACGCCCTTCCTTGGCTTCCTCCACGGCTTCATCGTCACATCACTCGCTGTCATGACCGCTGCGTTCTTCACGCGAATCAAATGGTTCTGGCGCACCTGATTTACAAACAACAAAACCAATCATATCACAGATGAGAAGAATCCTTACATCACTGCTTATCGCCGTGGCTGCCGCAATGGCAGCCAACGGCGCTGACATCCGCTGGCATGCCACCGACTCTCTGCCTCTGCTGGGCAAAGCAGTCGACGACGCATCGACATCGGCCCGCTATCAGCGCATACCCGACTCTCTGCTTCAGACCGTGCGCAACGGTGCTCTTGCAGGCCTGGGTCGCAACTCCGCCGGCATGGCGCTGCGTTTCAAATCCAACAGTCCGCGCATCGACATCAAATGGCACTCACCGTTCAAAACGCTGATGAACCATCAGACGCCCACCGGCTCACGCGGTCTCGATCTCTACATGCTTCAGAACGACGGTTCGTGGACCTTTGTCAATTCGGCCCGTCCGAACGTAAACAGCCACAGCAGCGAAGCCTTTGTCATCGGCAACATGGATCCGGAGATGCGCGAATATCTCCTTTACCTGCCGCTTTATGACGGTGTCGACAGTCTTTATATCGGCACTACTCCCGAAGCTCTTCTGGCCAAGCCGTCGGCAGATCTGCCTGCCGGAGGTAAGCCCATCGTCATGTATGGCACAAGTATACTTCAGGGAGGATGTGCCAATCGTGCGGGCATGGCTCACACCAACATCCTCGCGCGCCGCCTCAACCGTGAGGTCATCAACCTCGGCTTCAGCGGCAACGGTCAGCTCGACCTGGAGATAGCCCGCGTCATAGCCGCTGTCGAAGACCCCGGGCTGATAGTGCTCGACTTTGTACCCAATGTCAACGAAGAACAGATCGACACCCTCATGATCCCCTTCTTTGAAATCATCCGCGAGGCTCACCCCGATGTGCCCTTCCTATTTGTCGAAGACCCCAACTTCCCCCACAAACGCTTTGACAAAGCCATCCGCCACCAGGTAGACCACCGCAACTCGATGATGAAGGAGCGTTACGAAAAACTCGCTGCGAAATACGGCAATCTCCATTACCTGCCCGCCGACCTTATCATCGGCACCGACTGTGAGGCCACTGTCGACGGCATTCACTTCACAGATCTCGGCTTCATGCGTTATGCCGACTTGCTCGAACCAATGATACGCCGCATCGCGAAACCAATAAAATAAGATTATGAAAAAGATACTGCTTCCATTGATCGCCGCTGCCGCGACATTTACAGCGGCTGCTTCAGACTTGAAATGGCACTCGGCCGATTCACTTCCACTCATAGGCAAAGCTATCGATGATGCGAGCGCAGCACTGCGCTACCAACGTCTACCTGACTCGTTGGAACACAAAGTCAAGCGCCAGGATCTGTTTTTTCTCGGCAAACATTCTGCAGGTATGGCTCTGCGCTTCCGTTCTGACAGCCACCGCATATCTGTCAAATGGCACTCGCTCTATAAAGCCCTGATGAACCATCAGACTCCGACCGGCACCCGCGGCCTTGACCTCTACACCCAACTGCCCGACGGCACATGGACCTTTGTCAACACAGCCCGCCCCGACGTCAACAACCACAACACCGCCGCCTATGTGATCGGCAACATGAAGCCCGAAATGCGCGAGTATATGCTATATCTGCCGCTCTACGACGGCATCGACAGCCTATATATCGGCACCGCTCCGGAAGCCGTGCTCATGCAGCCGGCCACAGAACTTCCGACAACCAGGAAGCCCATCGTGATGTATGGCACCAGCCTGCTACAAGGCGGTTGCGCCAACCGCCCCGGCATGGCCCACACCAACATCCTCACGCGCCGTCTCAACCGCGAGGTGATCAACCTCGGCTTCAGCGGCAACGGTCAGCTTGACCTCGAAATCGCCGACATCATTGCCGCAATCCCCGATCCCGGACTGATTGTGATGGACTGCGTCCCCAATGTCAACACACAACAGATCGACACCCTGCTCACGCCGTTCTATGAAATCATCCGCAAGGCCCATCCCACGGTGCCCATCCTCTTTGTCGAAGACCCTCTGTTCCCTCACATACGCTTCGACCAGGAGGCATACCGTCAGGTGACCGAACTCAACACCTTGTGGAAAAAACGCTACGAACAACTCGCGGCCAAGGATCCCAATCTTCATTATCTGCCCGCCGACCATATCATGGGCACGGATTATGAAGCCACAGTCGATGGTCTTCATTTTACAGACCTCGGCTTCATGCGATATGCCGACTTGCTCGAGCCATTGCTGCGGCGCATAACCCTCCCTGCTGAATAAGCAGCGTCACAAAACAGCGTAGGGTCGCGAAAATTTCGCGACCCTACGATATTTTGAAACAACCAAGTTTGGGATTATCGGCATAACATAGCTTTGGCAATGTCTCCGGCAGCTGTCTCTCCAAGCGAATTGGCGACAATCGCCAATGCAAACTTCAGCGATGTGGCCGGACCGTTTGCGGTGATTATATTGTCAAGAGCCACGACATCGCTGTCAGCGACCATTGCTCCGCCAGCCGTGAGACCTTGGCCTGTGCCGGGATATCCCGTGGCCCGCTTGCCGTCAAGTACACCTGTCGGAGCAAGCACCATTGCCGGCGACGCACATATCGCGGCAAGTTTGCCCTTCGAAGCATGCACTTTAATCAAATCATTGAGTGCGGCGAACGAATGGAGATTTTCAGCACCGGGAAGACCTCCGGGAAATATCAACCATTCAGCTCCGTCAAAGTCGGCCTGTTTAAAGGTCATATCGGCTTTCACGGTGACGCCATGAGCGCCTGTCACATCGTGAGCGTCGGTGATTGAAACAGTCTTGACATCCATGCCTGCGCGACGAAGCACATCAACAGGCGTCAAAGCCTCGATTTCCTCGAAACCATCGGCTAAGAAAACAAATGAACGATGCATAATTCTATCAGTAATATTATTTTTAAAAATTTGTTGTTTAACGGCTTTATAAGTCCCGGAGTTCATAACAGCGGCCATAAAAGCCGGTCCATCATGAACAGTAAGGCAGCATACCGGATGCTAATTTACACTTTAATTCCCTTACTCACAAGCTGCGCCAACAGAAATTATGAAAATTCGGGTGCGGTATGGGGCACAAGCTACCGCATCGTCTACACCGCCGACCGCGAACTCGGTGATTCAATAGTCTCAGTCATGTCTGATGTTGAAAATGAACTGTCGATGTTCAAAACCTCATCAACCGTGTCGCGCATCAACCATGGAGAGGACATTGAAGTGGGGACAATGTTTGCCGAAGTGTTTGGGCTCTCACAAGAAATCAGCCGCATGAGCGGAGGTGCATTCGATCCCACCGTCGGCCCGCTTACCGAACTATGGGGCTTCGGCACAAAGCACACCGACAGCCTGGCCCTGCCGTCTGACTCTATCATCGAGGTGACATTGCCTCTTGTCGGCATCAGAGACTGCAGCATCGAGAACAATCATGTCATCAAAAAACATCCACAGACAACATTCGACTTTTCGTCAATCGCAAAAGGCTACGGTGTGGACGCCATCGCCGGGATGCTTGAACGCAACGGATGCAACAATTATCTCGTCGAAATCGGAGGCGAAGTCCGGACTGCCGGAGTCAACCGCAATGGCAAAAGCTGGCACATCCAGATAGACGCACCCGACAGCGGTGTGTCGGGGCATAACAGACTGCGTGTGATAAGCCTCAATAATTCATCAGTAGCGAGTTCGGGAAATTACCGCAATTACAGAGACACGGCCACCGGTCGGATCGGACACACTATCGACCCGTCTACTGGACGGCCAATCGCCACGACGACAGCCGCCACAACAGTCATAGCTCCTGACTGCGCCACCGCCGACGCACTCGCCACCGCATGTATGGTAATGGATGTAGACAGCGCTTTAGCAATGATAGAACGGATTGAAGCAACCGAGGCCCTGATCGCGGTTATCAACGGAGGTGAGATTGAACTCCATACCACTTCAGGCTTCCCGCAGTAGATTGTCCGGACTGCTCTAAGAGTATGTTTCTTTTAACTTTATGAAATCTAAAAACATACTCGCAATGTCAATATAAATCTTAACATAAGCCAAAAGTAAACATACTCTAAAACAAAATCGGCTGTCTCACGACAACCGACCTATCTTTAACCTTAAATCTAATACCATGAAAAAACACAGTGCAAAATAGTAACTATACTCACATAACATATCGGGTCACATTATGTTCGAGGCAACAGACTTAATTAACTTTTATTAACTTAGTATTGGTTTCAAATTTTGTAATTTAGCAATCTGAAATAAGACCAATCACACATAAAAGCGGCACCGTTATCACACCGATGGCCACGCCTGCATAGATAATTATGAGAATCAGAATTTTAGTAATCGACGACGAAGAGGCATTGTGCGAAATCCTGAAGTTTAACCTCGAAAAAGAGGGATATGAGGTAGACTGCGCCCACAGCGCAGAAGAAGCCCTCGAAATGGATCTCACGCCATATTCATTGTTTTTAGTGGACATCATGATGGGCCGTCTGAGCGGTTTTGACTTTGCCAAGCAAATACGCAATGTACCCGCTACAGAAAATACACCCGTGATATTCTGCTCAGCCCTGACTGATGAGGATGACAAAGTGATGGGTCTTAACATCGGAGCCGATGACTATGTCACCAAACCATTTGTCATCGGAGAGGTTCTTGCCCGCGTCCGCGCAGTGCTCCGACGTACAACTGTAGCGCGTCAGACCACTATCGCCGACACCCAGAGCATCTATGAGCCGGATATCACATTCAAATCGCTCCGCATCGACCGCAACGAAAAAATCTGTTATATCGACGGCGAGGAAGTGCAGCTGACCCGCACCGAATTTGACATCCTACTCTTCTTCCTCACCCACCGCAACCGCATCTACTCTCGAGAGGAAATCATCGAACAGGTCTGGGGAGAAGACGTTGTGGTCACCAACCGCACCATCGACACCAACATCACACGCCTCCGTAAGAAGCTCGGAGAATTCGGCAACTACATAATTACCCGTCAAGGCTTCGGATATGGGTTTAAAGAAACGTATTAGTTATCAGTGGCAGCTTTTCATTCCGCTCATCACGACGCTGTGGCTCCTGATCTTCGGAATGGCCTTCTGGCAGACTTATAACGAACGTCAATTCCGCACGGCGACGTTCAACAGCCAGCTGGAACTAATCAACAAACGCATCATATCCTACTACGAAAAGGATAAGGATCCGCTTGAATTTTTCAACTTTATCAGCGACTATTATATCAATAGTCCCATCTATGATCGTATCCGCATCTCTGTCTACAAAGACGGCGAACTCATCCACAACGTGGGCGAGATCATCCACTTGACAGACAGCGAGCGAGAAAGGGCCAAGGGCATCATCAACGACCTTCAGAGCGGAGACAAACCAGAAGACAAAAGCAAAGAGTCGCTGGCCAACAACAACTTCTTCTATCGCTCAAACATCAGCAACGACAGACGCCTGCGAGTATCGACAGTGCTTCCCTATGATGCAGATATCATATCGGCGAGTCTGCCCAACACGAGCATCTGGGTTACAGTCTTCGCAATCGCCATCATCCTTACGGTCGTAGCATATTATTCCACGCGCTATTTCGGACGCAACATAAAGATTCTCCGCACTATCGCAGACCGTGCGGCTACCGATCCAAACTTCATTCCGTCGATGGACTATCCTCACGACGAACTCGGCGACATCAGCAGGCAGATAACCTTCATGTACAACGAGAAATCTAAGGCTGTGCTTAAACTCAAACGCGAGCACAACATAGCCCTCCACGCCATGGAAGAAAAGGCCAGACTGAAACGTCAGCTCACAAACAACATCAATCACGAACTTAAAACACCGATCGGTGTCATCAAAGGCTATCTCGACACTATCATAGCCAATCCTGACATGGACGACGCATCACGCACCCACTTCATAACAAAAGCGCTCGAACACGCCAACAGGCTTGCAAGCCTCATAACCGACGTATCGGCGATAACCCGTCTCGAAGAAGGTGGCGCGATGATAAACACCGAGGAACTTGACTACCATGACGTGGTCTACTCTGTGATGAGCGATCTCGAAGAAAGCGGAGCGCTCGGCGATATCGAATTTGTCTACGATGTGCCTACCGAAACATATATCATGGGCAACAACAGTTTGCTTACAGGCATGCTTATCAACCTTGCCAAAAACTCAGCCGCTTACTCCAAAGGCACAGAATGCGGCATAAAACTCGTCGACGAGGACAAGAAATTCTATAAATTTGTATTCTTCGACAACGGCATCGGTGTCGGTGAAGAACACATTCCCCACCTCTTTGAACGCTTCTACAGAGTCGACTCAGGCCGCGCACGCAAAAACGGCGGAACCGGGCTTGGCCTGCCGATTGTCCAAAACACCATATTGGCTCACGGCGGCACAATCGAAATCAGAAACGGAGAAAAGTGCGGGCTCGAGTTTATATTCACCCTTCCAAAGGCAAACGCATAAAAAAGTTGCATCGGCTATAGCCCGTCACACTATTGTAACATTAAAGAAACGCCGATGTAATAAATGTGTGATAAATTTGCGACATCGAAGAAAGAATTACTTATCTAATCTCCAAAGCAAAAAACTAATTCAGCAAATAGTACAAGCAAAAGTTATACAAGCAACATTCACAAAACAAGATGAATAATGAGCGTCGCGATTGACGCTCATTATTTTTTTGCGGTATAACGATAATTGATTAAATTTGCGATGCAAACCAACCAATATATAAAATGAACAACGAAATAGATTGGAGCAAATTGCCGTTTGGCTACTTCCGCACAGACTACAACGTGCGCTGTGCATATCGTGATGGCAAATGGGGCGAAATCGAAGTCTCCACAGACGAAAACGTCAGTCTTCACATGGCAGCCACCTGCCTTCACTATGGACAGGAAATCTTCGAAGGCCTCAAGGCTTTCAGAGGTGCTGACGGCAAAATCCGCATCTTCAGACTTGAAGAAAACGCACGCCGCATGCAGGAATCAGCAAAAGGACTCCTGATGGAGCCTATACCCGAAGACCTGTTCTGCGAAATGTGCAAGAAGGTTGTAAAACTAAACGAGCGTTTCGTGCCTCCATATGGCAGCGGAGCCTCACTCTACATCAGACCACTTGAAATCGGCACCACAGCACGCGTCGGTGTCAAACCCGCCGACGAGTTTCTGTTCATCGTCCTCGTCGCTCCCGTCGGACCATACTTCAAGACCGGTTTCGGCTGCACCAACATATGCATCATGCGAGAATATGACCGAGTCGCGCCCAAAGGCACCGGACGATGGAAAGTCGGAGGAAACTATGCCGCGTCACTTCAAGCCGGCGAACACGCTCACGAACTCGGATATTCCGCCGTGCTCTACCTCGATCCCAAAGAGAAGAAATATCTCGATGAATGCGGACCGGCCAATTTCTTTGCCATCAAAGACGGGAAATATATCACTCCCGCATCAGATTCCATCCTGCCGTCAATCACCAACAAGACCCTGATGCAGCTCGCCGAAGATATGGGCATAGCTGTCGAACAGCGTCATATCACAGTCGATGAACTGGCAGACTGCACCGAAGCAGCAGCTTGCGGCACAGCAGCCGTGGCTTCTCCGATCGGTGAGATTGACGACCTTGACACAGGCAAAAAATATGTCATCGCCAAAGACGGCAAACCGGGTCCCGTCACTACAGCTCTATACAACAAGCTCAACGCCATCAGACTTGGAGAGGAACCCGACGTCCACGGCTGGAATACAATTGTAGAATGAACATCCTGACCCAACAAATCATAGACAAATATTATCCCGAAGGCACACGTCTTCGGGATATTTATATCCGCCACTGCCGCCAAGTGGCGGATCTGGCTTTGCTGATCAACAGAGAGCAGGCCTTAGGCCTCGACGAGGACATGGTTGAAAGCGCCGCAATGCTTCACGACATCGGCATATTCGAAACAGATGCAGACGGAATAGACTGTCACGGAAGCGAGCCATATATCCGTCACGGCATCATAGGAGCCGGACTGCTGCGTAAAGAAGGGATGCCTGAAGAAATCGCACGCGTAGCCGAGCGCCACACCGGAGCAGGCATAACAAACGAAGAGATAAAACTCATGGGGTTGCCTCTGCCCGAAGGAAACTATATGCCCGAGACACTGCTCGAACGCCTCATCTGCTATGCTGATAAATTTTATTCGAAGTCAAAACTCGACGGTGCAAAAAGTTTAGAACGTGTCAGGGCTTCAATGCTGCGCCATTCGACTGATACACTTGAGCGTTTTGACCGTCTTCACGATGAATTTCACATCGCGCAGACAGAGCGATAGAAAAGCCAGGAGTCTGCCCTACAAGAAATCAAAGGTATTCGCGCAGCGCCTCGACAATCCTGTGAGAAGCAAGGCCGTCACCATAAGGATTTGACCGGCCACTTCGTTCGGCATAGACCGTATCGTCATCGAGGAGCAGAGACACCTCCGACACAATGCGGTCATAGTCTGTGCCGACAAGCGATACGGTTCCCGCCTCGAGTGCTTCGGGACGTTCGGTGGTGTCGCGCATCACCAGCACCGGTTTTCCGAGCGAAGGGGCCTCTTCCTGAATGCCTCCGCTATCGGTGAGAATGACATGTGAAGCCATCATCAGGCTCACGAATGGCAGATAATCGACCGGTTCGATAAAATGCATGTTGGCTGGTTTATTCTCGCCAAAAACCTCTGAAATCGGCTTGCGCACATTAGGATTGAGATGCATCGGATAAACAAAGTCGACGTCATCGCCATATTTCTCAGCCAGAGTCGCGAGAGCCCGGCAAATATTCAAGAAACCATCACCGAAATTCTCACGCCTGTGACCTGTGACAAGCACCATACGACGCTTGCCTTGCAGACGGTCCATGTCATATCCGAGTTCGCTCACAGCCGCTTTTGCCCGGGCGCACAGAAGTTCTGACGAATTAATCTCGTCGCGGACCCACGACAGAGCGTCAATGACGGTGTTTCCCGTGACTTTTATGCAACCGCTGTCAGTGTTCTCCTTTATGAGGTTCTGCCTTGCGGTTTCGGTAGGTGAAAAATGAAGCGAAGCCAGACGTCCGGTGATGCGACGGTTCATCTCCTCGGGCCAAGGAGCGTATATATCACCCGTTCGAAGTCCGGCTTCCACATGACCTACGGGAACACGCGCATAGAACGCTGCAAGCGCCGCCGCAGTCGAAGTCGAAGTATCGCCATGGACAAGCACAATATCGGGACGTGCCTCGGCAAGGACGTCACGCATGCCCGTCAGCACTCTCGACGTCACATCATAAAGATCCTGGCCCGGACGCATGATATTGAGGTCATAGTCAGGACGGATGTCAAACAAAGCAAGAACGCTGTCAAGCATCTGCCTGTGTTGTCCGGTGACCGTAACCACTACTTCAAACTCATCTTTTGAAGATTCGAGCGCCTTGATCACAGGAGCCATTTTTATAGCTTCGGGCCTGGTGCCGAAGACGAGCATTACTTTCTTCATTGTTTGCTGACAGGGAGGGTGAAAGAAATGAAATATTTAGTTATAATCAAAATTGTTTGGTCATGAGCCACCATGCAAATTTCACCCTGATCCAGTCGCGTTTGATGCGCGAAGGCTGCTTGATCAGACGATAGACAAATTCAGCATTATGGTCAATCCACCATTTTGGAGCGCGTTTGGCTCGTCCGGTGTAGACATCGAAGCTGCCGCCGAGTCCTTGGTACAAGGCTTTGTGACGGGCGAGCATATCGTCCATGAGGAATTCCTGTTTGGGAGAACCCATCGCGACGAATACAAATTCAGGTTTTTTGGCAACCACATCGTCAATCAGAGCCTGACGGTCGGCGTCTGTTTTCAGGTAGCCGTCGCGCGAACCGACAATGTTTATGCCCGGAAAGTCGTCGCACAGGCGTCTTATGGTCTCGGCATGGACATCGGGCTTGCCACCGACAAAATAGAAACGGCCAGTCTTATAGTATCGGGCGATAATGTGAAGCCACAACTCACATCCGGCTATCTTGACGGCTTCGCCCACACCTTTCTGCTTGGCTGCAAGCACCACGCCGGATCCATCGCAATAGCCGATATTGTCATTGATCAGTTCGACAAGACTTCGTGAGGCCTTGGCCATCTTCTCGGCATTGACAGCAACAAGTATGCCTTTGCGCTCGACGGCAAAGTCTATCAACCGGTCGGCAGACTCGGCAGGATAGACATTCACCCCCCTGAGGGCAACAGGCATAAGCAACTTATTATCTGTCATCTTTTAAATATTCCGCAGAAATCAAGTATCTGTTTATCGTCCGACCAGTCAAGAGACTTGAAGGGCGTGTGGGCTGTGAGCATCGCGACAATATCAGCCTTGCCATATGCATCCCTGTAATCTGCGAGAGCATAGACCGGATGGGATGAAATGTTAGGCTCCACGACAAGAAGTTCTGCACCGGTCGCGGCCTCGGCAACTTTTGCGATGATATGTCCGGCAGGACTTTCCCGCAGATCATCAATATCCGGTTTGAATGCAAGCCCCATCAACGCCACCACAGGTTTGCGCCCGTGGTCGAGTCCGAAACGGAGTATGGCATTAATAATTTTTTCGGCACACCAATCGCTCTTGTAGTTGTTGATACGGCGAGCCTCGGCTATTATATGAGACTCATCGGGATAATCAGCCACAATGAAATATGGATCGACGGCAATGCAATGGCCTCCGACTCCGGCACCAGGCATGAGGATGTTGACACGCGGATGACGGTTGGCGAGCGTTATCAGCTCCCAGACGTTTATGCCGGCGCGGTCACATATCAGCGAAAGCTCGTTGGCAAAGGCAATCTGCACGTCGCGCGACGAATTTTCGGTGAGTTTACACATCTCTGCAGTCCGTGAGTTGGTGGCAAAAAGTTCGCCCTTAACAAAATGAGCGTAAAACTCCTTTGCCTTTTCGGTCGCTGCGCTGTCCATGCCACCGATGACGCGGTCGTTATGGACGAGTTCGTGGATAATATTGCCCGGGAGCACACGCTCGGGACAATAGGCTATATGAATTTCACCTTGCAGCTCGGGTCTCTGCTCAAAGATGATCCGCGCCATTGCTTCGGTTGTGCCTACCGGTGAAGTCGATTCAATCACAAAAAGATCGCCGGGCTTGAGCACCGGGATAACAGATCTTGTGGCCGCTTCAACATATGAGACATCAGGCTGATGGTCACCCTTGAAAGGTGTGGGCACAACGATAAAATAAGCATCGGCCTCTTCAGGCACTGACACCGCACGCAAGCGACCTGACGAAACAGCCTCTTTCAGAAGCACATCCAGACCAGGTTCAACTATATGAAGTTGGGATTTATTGACTTTTTCGACAACCTTAGGATTTACATCCACACCGACCACCTCAACTCCGCTGTTCGCGGCAATGATCGCAGTCGGAAGACCGATATAACCAAGGCCTATGAAGCATGCTTTCATGTATCTTCGCTTGATATAATAAAAGACGTCCTCAGGACGATTACGATTAGTAAATAATACACAAAAGTAGTCAATTTATCTCAATTGACAAACTAATCACATATGATTCGAAACATGCCTGGTCAAGAGCACTGATTTTCAACAAGAAAAGCCAAGGACGCGAACATAAAGGCATTGCTCCAGCGCATGTAGCTTATCTTTGATGAGACCCCGTGTTTCAGCTGGTAGTAGAAATAGCCTTTTTCATCCAGCATGTTGGCGGCAGCCCAGCGGCAGACTTTATCGACAAGATCTTCATTGCCTGTCATGCGGTCGAGTTTAGCCAAAGTCACAAACAACTGTCCGACACAATGTATGTCGATCGGATATTGTCTGTCGTGATAATATTTCGGAGCTCCGTCGTCGAGGAAGAAGTTGTCAAGATAGTACTTCAGACCGCGTTCCATTTCACCGGCCGGCGACTTATCCCCGCTATAAGCCATATACTCGCTGAGAGCCATAAGGTTGTAACCGGTATGAAACGAATCAACCCAACCGGTGACAGGCTTGACACCATAGGTCCACGAACCGTCCTCACGCTGAGCCTCACAACAGGCCTTGACAGAAAGACCGGCGAGTTCGAGGCTTTCGCGATCGCCCGTAGCTGCATAGCATTTTGCGAGCAATGCACTGCCGAGCAAGGATGCATTATAGATGGTATCATTGCCGGGCATAGCTGAGTATGAGATTATCACACCGCTTCCAGAGGGCGTGCGGCGAAGGTCGTTTTTGACAAATTCGGCCGAAGAAACCGCAGCATCGCGATAACGTCTGTCACCGGTGATGTCGAACGCGTCGAAAAGAGCGCTTGCACAGAAATATGTGGCGACGACAGTCGGCTCATAGGCCGGAAAAAGAAATTCGCGACGACATTGCCAAGGGAAGTTATATCCCCAGGCTGCTCCCGATTTGCCCGGCGACACATTGTCAAGAAGCCATCCGGCGAGCTGGTTGATTTTTTTCTCCAACTGCGCCTTAGAGCCTAAAGATCCGGCAAGTGCCGGAGAGGCATCGACGGCCCTCCACAAAGAGCAATAGCCCGACAGAAACAAGCCTATACCTTTTGCATTGCGTTGCTTGGGAACCAACAACAGCCGCCGCAGGTTAAGCGGATTGCGCTTGAACAATTGAATCCACACCAGACGTGCCACAGCCGAGCGTCCGACAAACGGCATGGCTTTAAACACCTTGGAATTCAATCCGTCATAAGGGTCCCACCCTGCAAAGTCCTCAGCCTCGCAGTAGGATTTAAGTTTACCCAGAAGGTCAATCGGCGCCATAACAGTAATCATGAGCACTGCATAATTTGTGAAACAATCGCCTCACAGCGTTTCAAGGTCTGCCTGTCGTCATCAAGTCCGGGAATATACTCCACCAGGTCACAGCTTTTGACAATACCTGTCTTAAGGATAGTCCCGAGCACACGTTCAAGCGATGCCGGAGATATGCCCCCGAGCTCAGGCACTCCGGTAGCCGGTGCATATTTTGGATCGAGCACATCGATATCTACGCTGAGATGGACACAGTCAAGCTTGTTTGCTCTTATGAAATCTTCTATCTCGCCTATCATGCCATCAAGCCGATTATTGATTTCATCAGAAGTGATAGTCTTGACATTCAAATCCGTCAGAAGTTCGCGTTCACCGGGGTCTACACTTCTTGTACCTATCATAAGAAGCTTATCCGATGTCAACAAGGTGTCGGCAACAGACACCAGACGACCATCGCCCTTTCCAAGCGTAGCCGCAAGACACATGCCATGGACATTGCCTGTAGGTGATGTGCGGGGAGTGTTCATATCTGCATGTGCATCGATGTATATCACTCCAAAACATCTGTCTTTGAAAAAAGATGTAGCCGCAGAGATTGAGCCAAGAGAAACCGAATGGTCACCTCCGAGTATAAACGGGAAATCACCTGACGAAAGGACTTCAGATGTGGCAGCTTTCACTTTTTCCCCGATTGCGGCCACTTTGCGCACCTGATCGGGAGAAGGTTCATTATCGATGATTTCCAAGGGCTGACGGCCGTAAGGGTCAAACTCCCGGCAAGCATCGGCTATCACAGCCGGAGCGCATTCCGCTCCCCCCACGGCACCTGAACTTCCAAAACAAACATTGATAAACCTAAGCGCCATAATCTTTCAGTTCTTTATGTTTTGAATGAGATATTTAAATTTCCCCCTCGGGGTCTTGGCTATATCAGCCACATAATGGAAACGGATATCGAATCCCGGAAATATTTCAGCAATTCCCTCCAGTAAAACATTTTCAGAAGTCCGCTCGTAGTCGGGTGACACTTTAAGTCTGACACACAGCTCACCAGGGCGGTCCTGAACATATTGATAAGCCTCCACCCCACGGACATTCCAGAATGGTTCGTCACTGTTAGTGAAGATAATGTGATTTGACTGACGGTCATAGACAAAGTCACTTTCTCGCCCGATGATGCGGGATGCGGTCTTGTCATAAAGCCCCTCGGGGCGTCCGACTTCGATCACGTCGTTGGTTCGGTATCGTATCAGGGGGAAATAGTCATGTGCGAAGCCTGTCACGACCACCTCGGCCATCTGACCAGGAGTCGAGCAGATGTCGCCGTCGCAACCTATGAACTCTGTATATCCATAGAGCGGATGAAACAGCATCTGACCACTGTCTCCTTCAAAAGCGACAACACATTTTTCGCTGTGACCATAAAAAGAACTGATATCAACCCCCAGGACTTCCTTCACCAACCTTCTTTGAGTCTCTGTGACATTTTCAGATGAACAAATCACGGCATGAAGCGATCGCAATGGTTTCTCGCCTTTATCTTTCATCAAAAGGCACAAGGCATAGATCGAACTTGGATAAGCTTTGATCACATGTGGATCGTAAGACCTCAGCTTAGCCATATAATATCTGAAATTGTCTCCTGTAAGATGGAACGATGACATTGCAAGTCCACGTTTCACCAGCGAATATTTCCAAAATCTATGGTTGTCAAGCGACTTTTCATCTACAATCCTGTCTCCACGCAGCAACAGCTCCCTGTCAAACATCCGGCAACCAAAATAACGCCGATTGATATAACCGACATAGGCCACCTCCTTGGCTCTGGCCTTGTAATTATCAATATAGAACTCCATCGGCATTCCTGATGTGCCGCCGGTCGTTATCTTAGTCAGTCGTCCACGCTGATAGTCTCCGGGGATAAACTCCTCACAGCGCTCGACGACATCATTTCTGTCAATCATAGGAAGCGCCTCAAAATCAGCTAGTGTCTTGAGATCAGAAGGATTAAAGCCGGAAGCAGACCACGAGCGACGATAAAAAGGCACGTTGTCCCAGGCATATTTGACAAGTTTCTGAAGCCGTTCAAACTGAAGCCGTTCAAGTTGCCCGTGACTCATTGAGTCAAAGAGTTTAAGTTCTTTTCTTGAGGCTAAATAGGCTTTTATTGAGTCTAAAAGATATATGGGTTTCATTGCGTCGTTATGGCATTGCTTGGCATAATGTAATGTGTCATGCCCGATGAGCATGACACATTATTTATAACGAGCTATATACTTCAATTATTTTATCATAGTAATCTTTAAAGGCTACAGAATTGCAACCATGGTCTGACTCAAGTTCTTCGATCGCATCAACTATCCGCTTATACAGCCCGTCTTCACCGGAGGCAAGGTCGTAACAGCGAGTTCCTTCAGGCCTCGGCGCGGCCGACGAGGCAACGACCTGAGCTCCTAAAGCAAGCGACTCTCTGACGGACAAAGAATCTCCATCTGTTTTTGTCGGACGCACATAGATAGCGTTTCCGCGTGAAAGTAGCGGCAAGAGCGAAAACTGCATTTTGCTGCAAAGCATCACTGAGCCACATCCGTCAAGCCGGCTCTCAACATCCTGCAGAAAAGCGCATTGCGAGGCATCGAGATGCATATCGTTGACAATCATTAAAGCCGCTATCTTGATACCGTTGTCATGAAGGCGTTTTACGATTGCGGCCATTTCTTTAAAACCATACAAATCATAGAACGGTTCCTTCAGAACGACCGACCCATTGAAAACAAGCAGAGGGCAACCGGATCTCTGTGCCTCATCGACAAAGGCAACAACGCTTTCCGGAATTTTTTCAGCAGCGATCGACGATGCGGGAGGCATTATGAACGCCGGAATCTCAACGCTACGTGATTTCAATAATTTGGGCAGAAGTGCAATGTTGCCCCGGCGCACACAAATAATTCGGTCGGCCGCAGCAAGGACAGATTCGCAAAACGGATAATTAATGAAATTTGCCACATCTCCATGTATCGTGACAACTATCGAAGCGCCTTTGAAAAAAGGCTTGACAAGTCTGAACCACACCCGCCTCCAATAGCCTGAAATATGAAGATGGACGATGTCAAATTTTCGTTTGCCGAGGACATAGAACGGAAGCCAAAACATGTTGAGCATCTGCCACAGGGCATGAGCGACATGCGGGACGTCCATCTGCAGATTGTAAGTTTCGACTTCGTGCCCGTCATTGACAAGACGATCCCGAAGTCGTGCTGTGCTTACACTTATCCCCCCTATCGCCGGAGGCATCGGTGACACAAGAAGTATGCGTTTTGACCCTTTCATCTTTGACTGTATTTTTCGACGTATTTTCGTGCAGTAGTCTCAACGCTGAAATTCGACAGGCAGTGGTCGTAGGCATCATTTTGAGCCACATCCATAACCTTATCGTAATTATCATAAATCAGTTTTATCTTAGAGACGAGACTGTCTACCGATCCACTGGTGAACGAATGTCCGTAGCGGCCACCGCCTATGACCTCCAACGGACCCTCTATATCACTTACCAACACCGGGATCTTGGCCGCCATGCCTTCAGCTATGGTTAGTCCGAAACCTTCATACCTTGACGGTTGGACCAGAAGGTCATAATCTGCAAGGTGGGTATAGACATAATCTCTCGGTTTATTTCCCAAGAAACGGACTGAATCTTCCAGTCCCAAAGTTTTAGTCATGTCTTTCAGCATTCCATAAGATTCTCCATCGCCAATAAAATCGACAGTTAGACCATATCCTTCCTTCTTAAGAGCGGGAACCGCATTAATCAGAAGATCCTGGCCTTTTTTCTCCGCATCAAGACGACTTATCTGCAGAACAGACAAGTGTCCGGCTTGTAACTGCCTCTTGGGTGCTTTGGATATACATCCGGTATTTATGCCATTGTACACAGTCAGTGCATTGATGCCATAACGTGTGCTGAGATCTGCCTTTACGGCGTCTGAGATAGCCAACACCCGATCCACCTTATGATAATGGGAAAGTTCGATTCCTGTATCATGGATTGTCACTGCCTTATATGCATCAACAAATCCCGGCAACAGCATTCCGACAGCCGCATCATGGTGAAAATGTATCACATCGGGTTTCAGTCTCCGCAGCGCAAAGTTGTATTTAGCAATCCACCACGGATTGCGCGACCCCTGTGGACGGTTGACAAACACGGTCCTCACCTCCGGAGGAATACGGTGGCACAGCTCATCCTCATACATATTGTTGATGATGACGAGGCTGACATCATGGCCAGCCTGAGACTGGCACCTGACAATGTCGATCAGAAGCAGCTCGGCGCCTCCTGTGCATAGAGAGCAAATGACATGGACTATTTTCATGACGCTTCGGATTCAGTATTTTCATCAGACTCTTCAGACTGTGTATCGAGAAGCACAAGACTGAAGACAAGGCTCGCGAGCAAGAGGCCGTCATGATGGTTCAGCATGGCAAATCCACCGAGGCCGAACCAGAACAGACCGAACACCACCGTCAGATAATAATATGAAAAACGCATGCGGCGTATCATATACCATGTCATGAACAGAAAGGCAAAATGGACAACCAGACCCAGATAGCCTGTCGAAAGATAGACCTGCAGCGGTTCGACCTCTATACCTGTAGCCACTTCTTCCGAACGTTCTATGTCGAGATAAAACGGATTTTCAATTATATACTTAGGATTGGTTGTCAGTTCGGCATGAAGGAAGCCAAGTCCGACAAGTTCTTTATTATACTCGTTCACAAGTTCGAATTTAGGCAAAGCCTGGCCGATTCGGCCGGAACCGAGCTGCGCCATATCCTCCTCGTCCTGAGCATCGCCAAAATGGACAATTTGCTGGATTGAAGAATAGACGCGGAGAGTGCTGTCGCCATTGCTACTGCTTACAGGCAACATCGAATCCACAAAATAGACCACTCCAAGCAAAGCGACTGCGACAATGCCATAGCGTATAGCCTTCCGACGGTCAGGCATCGAAACGACATAAGTGGCTATAAAGCCTGAAATAACCGTAAAGGTGCGCGTCACGCTAAGGCCTAAAGCCATGATTGCCCACTGCCAGCCTGTCAGCTTATAGATACGGGCTATCGGATAGACTGCGAGCAGAGCGATAAACAAACCGAGAGGATAGACACGAGGGAATGTCCCTAAGCCATAATACACCGGATCATAGAACACGGATTCAGCCGCGAACGCAATGTGTGTGCAAGGCAACAGTATGTGCCCGCTCAATACATATCCATCTGTTATATAGAAAACACAGAGCACAAAGACATACGGCATCAAATGCTTGAAAAAATCAAGGATGTCGAAACGTCTGTGACCGAAGACCATCAGCGGCACAATAAAGTAAATGAAAAACAGATATTCTCTAATCGTGCGTATCTGCACCATCATACTTTCGTCGCTAAACGACGCTATAAAAACAAGGGCTACTGCATAGGCCGCTATCATCAGCAGAACCTTCTTGACAATCGCAGACTTGCGAAAGACAAATACACCTATCAGAGACACTACGAGCCCGATATCCCATGGTTTTACCGGTAGTGTATTCTCCCCTATCAGACCATATCCTCCGAAAAACAACGTGAGCATGATGATGAAATCATACTTGTTTTTGCGGAAACGGTTGATAAGAATCAATGGCACCAGCACATAGCCCAACGGGAATTTAAGCCCCATCATCGACATCGAAAACAGGAACAGGAATGGCCACAGGAAATCAGACCATCCAAGATCAAGCAATTTTTTCCGGTTGTCGCCTGATATGATATTTGATATATATTCCGACGTTGTCTGTTGCATAATCATTATCTTTTCAGAATGCGCCGGCGAGCCTCGACGTAAGGCTGAGGGCGAAACATCTCACAGATGGCAAAAAATATGACAATAAAAACAGCCATGACAGAGCCAAAGGCCAAAAAGCGGTTGAGTGATGGCGCCCAAAAAAATGTAGCGGCATACGCTGCCACCATTATGACAATCGGGAGACACAATGCCGTCATACTCTCTTTCATATATTCACCTAAACTCAGCCCCTCGACTTTTATATAATAGCATATATATATGAGCAGACAGATACACGACGGCACAACCATAGTCATGGCTATCATCTCAGCGCTCCGGTCATAGACACATACCAGCAAGGCGAGCTGAGCCAGCATCTCGGCAAAAGTCAGATTGCGTATCAGACGCGTCATGGAATGCGACTTGAACACAGTCTGATAGAAAAGTTTGACAGATGATGCAAGGCCATAGACCAACAATATGTTGAAAATCGGGATGGCTGCATCCCATTTTGACCCATACAAGGCCTTGAATGCATAAGCAGATATAACGAAAAGGAATGCAGCAAGCGAAGCATTGACAAAAATTATGACCGAATGCATCCTCGCCACAGCCTTGCGTCTGTCTTCGCTGTCAACTATCGACGAAAGCACCGAAAAGAAAGGCCAGTTGAGTATCGAGTCTGTCAAAGCAAAAGGCACATCCTCGATTTTCTGCGCTTGACCGTAAGCTCCGGCCAAGGCTCCGCTTGAATATTTTCCGAGTACCGAACTGTTGACGTTGCGCGCGAATTGATAGCACACAAACGCCAGCATGAGATGAAATCCATAGCCAAACAATTCGCGGAACGAATCCTTATAGAACGCCAGCCGAGGCATCCACCTCGAAAAAGCCATGAAGAAAATGAACAGAAAGACTGAAACGAAAATCTGTGTGGCGACAAGCCCCCAGTAACCGTAACCTTTTATGACCAACACAATTCCAAGAACGAGAGCACATGACGATGACAGTAGATGGACCAGGGCCATGCTCTTGAAATCAAGGTCCTTTCTCATTTTCGTCTCTTGGATGAGAACCATCGACTGGAAGAAAAAGCATATGCCGATAGCGATCATAATGCCCTTAAGCTGGGGATATTCAAAACAATCGGCAACCAGACCTGAGGATGCCACAAACAGGATGCAGAATCCCGCGCCCATCAAAATATTGAAGACGAATACCGTCGAATAGTCGCGCGCACTCGGGTCAGTCTTGTTTATAAGACCGTCACTCATGCCGCATCCCGAAATATTGTATGCCAGAGCAGAGAATATGGCCACCATGCTGAGCAGACCGAAGTCAAATGGGTCAAGAAGGTTAGCCATCAGCAGATTTCCGCCGAAGGTTATGATAGTATTGCCAATACGGTCAATAGCCGTCCAACGATAGACACTCTTACCGCTCATCAGCGACTTTATTTTTTCTTTGTCTCGCCATAGCCGTAACCATAGCCGGTCTTTGTCTTTGTGCCGTTTACGACTACGCAGAGTTTCTTAAGACGATGCTGTTCGTATATTTCATTGACAAATCGCAGATCTGAACGAGTGGTGTAATCAGCACGCACGACATAAATCGTCGCATCTGACAGGCGGTTTAGCGAGAATGTGTCGCTGACCATACCAACAGGAGCCGAGTCTATGAAGATATAGTCATAACGCGCGCGCAAATCACTCATCAGGTCATCGAGTCTCCTCGAATTTAGGATCTCCGCCGGATTAGGCGGGACAGGTCCGGAGGTGATGATATCAAGATTTGGAGCCGCCGCATCACGCACTATCAGGCTTTCAATCGTGATTTCGCTTGACGACAGGTATTGAGTGAGACCAAAGCGTGGCTTTATGTCAAGATATTCTGACAGACGCGGTTTACGCACGTCCATGCCGATAAGAAGCACTCGCTTGTCGAGTAGAGCCATATCGGCCGCGAGATTGATAGACACGAACGATTTGCCTTCGCCAGATTTAGTGGATGTAAGCATAACCACCTTGTTGCCGTCACCCAACACAAAGGGCAGATGTGAGCGCAGCAGGTTGAAGAGCTCTGTTGTCGAAGAATGGTCACCGGCCACCGCAACGAGCGAACGGCCTGATTTGTCTTGACAAACCTCACCCAAGACAGGCACGTCAGTGATTGACTCAAGTTCTTCGCGGGTATCGAATTTGGTACGCATCAGTTTGCGGATATAAATCAACACCGGAGGTATACATGCACCGATAATCAAAGCTATGAGAAGGATAATCATCTTGCTCATGCTGACCGGTTTGTTAAGAGCATATGCTTCATCGACCACAAGACCCTTCGGAGTTGCATTGGCTAACAGCATCGCAGTTTCCTCACGGCGCTGCAACAGGAAGAGATAAAGCTGCTGCTTGACTTCCTGCTGGCGCTTCATGTTGAGAAATTCGCGTTCTTGCAATGGGACATTGCTCAAACTTCCCATAGCCGAATTCATCTGGCTTTTGAGGTCTCGCACTGTTACTACAAGATTATCGTAGGCTTTATTGACCGACGTGGCGATATTGACACGCATCGCGTCGATCTGCCCGTCGAGTAGTTTAAGAGCCTTGTTGTTTGGTTTGGCATTCGCCGCGAGGTTCATGCGTTCGAGAACCAGTTCGTTATAAGCCTTGATGCCTTCTTGCAGACCTTTGTTTTCAGTAGTCATCGGAATAAGGCTGTATGCGTTGTCGGGGTTTGCGATAAACTCACCTGTGAGCTTGACTATCTCAGCCTGTATTTCCGCCTTCCCCAGAGCTTCCTCGACTTTAGAACGCTTACCGGTCTGATATGCAGCTTCAGCGCTGACATCAATGATGCCTTTGCTCTCCTTATAGTTTTGAATATCAGATTCGGCCAATGACAGGTCTCCACTGATTATGGCGAGACGTTCGTCGATGAAGCGCGCGGTTTTTTCGCCTTGAAGGTTTTTCTCGGCTATGCCACGGGCGTTATATTTTTCAATTACTTCATTGAGCACATCCTTACCGAAATCAGTGTTCACCGTCTTCATCGACAGTCGGATCGCATTGCTTCTCTTGCTGCCTATGCTTGCTGACACGTCTTTAGATAGATTTTCGGCAGCCGCGTCATATCCGAGGAAACTGATGTTTGTCTTCAGTGATTTCCCCTTGACATAAGCAGAGGTCGTGTCTACCACAAAATGGCCGTAAGGAGTTTCAAGCGACACCGGGAATTGTCTGTCCTCAACGTCTGCTATAACTTCGTCAAGAGCCTTGGCTTTGACACTAACAAGCCCTTTGTCGTCAACCTTTATCTTGAACGAGATGCCTGCGCGCAGTGTATCTGTCACACCCGGAGCAGCGATTACATCGACAGGAAACTCAGGGTATGACATGATTGTGTTGAGAAATCCTTTACGCACAAAGTGCATTTTGTTTATGCCAAGATCGCGCACTACATCACGAAGTAGCGAATGAGAAGAGATGACAAATATCTCGTCATCGACCTTACCCTTCGATCCGAAGAGGTCTCCGATCGAACCAAGTCCGGCCATACCGCCTTTGTCATCCTGTGAGATCAGCACGTTGGCGTTGACTGCATAAACCGGTTTCATCTTTTTTGCGACCAAAAAGCCAAGGCAGCCGCACACAAAGATGGAAATGGCGAACCAATACCATTTTGACATGTATTCATGGATTATTCCACGAATATCTATAAAATCTGATTTTTTCTTATTTGCCATTATCGTATCGGTTATTTAACAGTTAATGCTATGACAAGCGACGCAATGACAGATGTCGCGCTCACTATCGTAGAAATCACCGTGAGCTTGAATGCGTTGTTCTGATTGTATTTTGAGTTTGCCTGACGCACCTTATTGGGCTCGACATATATATAGTCGTTCTGTCTGAGGAAGAAATATGGAGACGACAGCAGATCTGACGAATTGAGGTCGAGATGTATAAACTTACGCTCGCCATTCTCTTCTCTCACAAGCAGCACATTGGATCGTTCGCCATATTCAGTCAAGTCGCCTGCGTCTGACAGGGCATCAAGGATACTGTAGCGGTTACGCGTCACAGCTATGGAATGGGGCTCTTTAACTTCTCCGGCCACCACGACCCTGAAATTGGCCAGTGCCACCATGACGTGGGGGTCCTCCACATCATTGGATATACGTTTGGTCAACTCATCTTGAAGCTGTTCGATCGTCATGCCCGCCACATGTATCTTACCGAGAATAGGGAAATTGATATCCCCTTTCGAATCAACCACATATGTCTGTTGCTGAGGTGTTGATGCCTTAAACAATTCGGTCGTAGTCGCCGGATTTGTCAACGGCAGATTATAGATTGCGGTGGCTTCGGGAGACACTGACGACACGGTTATTATAAGTTCGTCATCGGGCTTAATGTCCGGGGCATAATCGGCCACCGCGAACGAGCCTTCACTAACAGTCGATATATCTGTAAAATAAGGCAAAACGGTCTTGGATGAAGAACAGGATGCAAACATCCCTGCCACTGCCGCTGCCATAATGATGTTTCTTATATTCATGATGATTGGTCAAATGTTACGTACGTGTTAAAACATACAATTCATCTTATTTAACGCAATACAACTTCCTTTATTATAAAGGAGCGACAAAATTTACGGACCTGCTATTTTATTTTCGTATCAATCACTTTTACCATCTTTATTTGGCATAGCTCTCGACTTATCCTTATCTTTGCAGTGAAATAATTGTTCCAATAAATGAGTTTCAATTTTGACCTACCGACCTTCACCGCATGCCTGCTCTCGATCTCAGCAGTTTGCACCGCGTATATAATCATATTCTATTGTCGGTTTGTGCGCAGGGTGGCAACGCGACGCCGCAACTGCGAACTGATTGTCGACGAATCCAATGACGATGAACGCTACTGGCCTGAAGCATCAATAATAGTATACTCACAGGACGAAGCGGAAAGGCTCGAGAATCTACTTCCAGTAATACTAAGGCAAGACTATCCAGCGCATTTTGAGGTCGTAGTTGTCAATGAGGGCGACTCCGAAGAAGTCAGAAATGTCATAAACGCAATGCAGCTCAGCAACCGCAATCTATATCTCACCTTCACGCCTGAGGGCGCACGAAACCTCAGCCGCAAGAAATTGGCCCTGACACTCGGCATCAAAGCTGCACGTTATGACATAGTCGTGCTCACTACTGTCGATGCGATAATCCACTCCGAAAAGTGGCTGATGAAAATGATGAGGCACTTCAAGAATAAGTCTACAGGCATTGTATTAGGCTATGCCGCTCCGGCAGAACAACCCGGGCGCAAAATTTCATATGCTTTTACGGCCGACAATGTCGAATGGCTGTCCTCGGCCATTGGCCACCGTCCGTTCAGAGGCACAGAACTCAATCTGGCATACAGACGTGACTTATTTTTCGCCAACAAGGGCTTCTCACGCTCATTAAATCTCCATTTCGGCGATGACGATATATTTATAAGCGAGATCTCCAACAAAAAGAACACCGTAGTCGAACTGTCACCGGAATCCATAATCCGCTTCCAGAGCTATGATAATGCAAAAACAATGCGCGACACAGCGATCCGTCATCTGTTCACCGAAAAATTCATCCGCCACAAACCTCTGTCAATTCTCGCCACCGGCGAACTGTCCATGTGGCTTGGACTGGGAGCATCAACCGTTGCGATTGCCAGTGATCCTGCCAATATTGTGATTATCGGAGCCTGCGTACTGATGTTCACGATGTCTGCATTTGAAATTGCACGCAGCTGGCGCAAAGCGACAACAGCTCTCGACATGAGAAGGCTGACTTTGACAAGCTTGTTCTTTTCGATAACCAGACCATTCAGTCGCTTGTCTCTCAAATTAAGCTCACGACTATCCAGACAAAAGAAATACACCTGGGATTAGAACGTGATGTTCAACGACAGAACTGACCGGCAATCTAACGTCGCATCAAAAAACGAGCACAAAGCGAGCGGCCTTCAGTTCAGCCGCCACAGGTGGAGCAAGTTTGGAGACACTTATACGACCACCGGTTATGCCGGGATACTCTGATATCAATGCCGCATAAATGCGCCCTGCCACATGTTCGATCAAATCAGAGTCGACAGTCATGACTCCTTGTATGATTTCGACAACATGAGCATAATCGAGCGTATCTGACACACGATCACTGACAGTGGCTCTGAGCGCCGCTGGATATTCGAGAGAGACCGACACCTCAAACATATTGCCGACTATGCGTTCCTGAGGCATAACGCCATGACGCGCCCTTATGCGCAGGCCTTCAATTTCAACTAATGCGTTCATTATGATTCTTATTTACGTCGTGTCGACTTTGATTTCACATTTGACTTTGTTGATTTGGAGCGGCCCGACTTCTTTGACTGCTTGCCACGTGATTTACCTGATGAACCTTTACCTGAAGATTTCAGCACCTGTGAAACCGGTGGAGCCTGCAAGGTGTCGAGCGAACGTGGTGGATTTTTCTCATCGACAAGGACAAAGTCGAGCTGTTTTTTATCAAGGTTAGCGCGCGCCACCTGCACTTTGGCCGCGTCGCCGAGGCGGTAACGGTGATTGTTGCGACGCCCGACGAGACAATAGTTCTTCTCATCGTAGTCATAATAATCATCTGCGAGATCGCGGACCGGGACGAGACCTTCACATTTGTTTTCGTCAAGCTCGACATACAGCCCCCACTCTGTCACTCCGGATATCACACCTGTGTAGACTTCTCCGAGATGATCCGCCATAAACTCCACCTGTTTGAACTTGATAGACGCACGCTCGGCGTTGGCCGCGAGCTGTTCCATGTTTGAAGAGTGCTTGCACTCTTCTTCGAGTTTATCGACATTGACACTGCGTCCACCGTTGAGATAACGGTCAAGAAGACGGTGGACCATCATATCGGGATAGCGTCGTATCGGAGATGTGAAGTGAGTATAGTAATCGAATCCAAGTCCATAGTGACCTATGTTGGTTGTCGTATATACGGCCTTTGCCATCGAACGTATGGCAAGCGTCGACAGGAAATTCTCCTCACCGCGGCCTTTCACCCCCACGAGCATCTTGTTTATCGAGCGGTTGACTTCTTTGGGTGTGCCGGTGGCCTTGACCTTGAAACCGAAATTACGGGCAAGCGACGACAGGTTGGCGAGACGCTCCTGGTCGGGCATGTCATGGACACGGTAGACAAATGCCTTCGACTTTTTGCGCTTGTCTTTTGGCATGCCGATTGCCGTCGCGACAGTCCTGTTGGCGAGAAGCATGAACTCCTCGATCAGTTTATTGGCGTCTTTTGACTCCTTGAAGTATACCCCGACAGGATGTCCTTCGTCGTCGATGTCAAATCTGACTTCCGCTCTGTCAAACTCGACAGACCCATTCTCATACCTGCGTTCGCGCAATTGCTTTGCAAGCAGATCGAGTTTGAGGATCTCATCGGCATAGTCTCCATGGCCAGTCTCTATGACTTCTTGTGCTTCCTCATATGTGAAACGTCTCACGCTGCGCGTCACTGTGCGTGCGATGCGCGACTTGACGACCTTCGCATTGTCGTCCATCTCAAAGATAACCGAGAATGTGAGCTTGTCTTCATCAGGACGCAGGGAGCATATGCCATTGCTGAGATGCTCGGGGAGCATCGGCACAACACGATCGACGAGATAGACCGATGTGGCTCGGTCCTGGGCCTCGCGGTCGATGATCGTGTCGGGTTTCACATAATGAGTCACATCGGCTATGTGGACTCCTATCTCATAATTACCGTTGGGCAAGCGGCGGAAAGACAGCGCATCATCGAAGTCTTTGGCGTCCTTGGGGTCGATGGTGAAGGTCGTGACCCCTCGCATGTCTTCACGCGAGGCTACGACCTCATCCGTTATGCCGGCATCAATTTTTGCCGCAGCCTTTTCGACAGCTTCGGGATAACGGTATGGAAGGCCAAACTCAGCGAGGATGGCGTGGATCTCGGCCGTATTCTCACCGGTTTTGCCGAGCACGTCGATGACTTCGCCAATCGGATTCTTTGCATCATCGGGCCACTCTGAGATTCGTACCACCGCCTTGTCGCCAGTGACTCCGCCATGAAGTTTGTTTTTCGGAATGAATATATCGGTGGCAAGGAATTTAGAATCTGTCAGCAGATAGGCAAAATGTTTATCGACACGCAGAGTGCCGATAAACGTCTGTTCTTTCTTTTCAATTATCTCCACGACTTCAGCCTCGGGCTCTTTGCCCTTGACACGCGCTGCGATGCTCACCGACACCCGGTCGCCGTTAAGAGCATGCATCGAATTGCGCTCAGCAACAAAGATAGGCTCGTTATCATCGTCAAGGATAACACTGTTCTTGCCATTCGAACGACGTACAAACACACCGGTAGCGACAACCGCACGACGAGGAGTCTTATATTTGCCTGGGGCTACCTCGACAAGTTCTCCATCAAACGCGAGTTCCGCAAGATAAAGCGCCACTGAGCGCTGCTGCGCGGGCGTGACGGCTCCGACAGCGGCCGAAACTTGCTTGTAATTGAATGTAGCTTTATCCTGTGCGGCGACATATGTGTCGACTGTCTGACGCAGACGCTTAGCCTGATTATCTTTTTTGCTTGATTTTGCCATTTTGATGAATGTTTTATTTTTGTTGCTCTGTGAGTTTGATTCTTACTTTTGGATTATGTCAAGATTAAAACCTATGTCGGAAGTGTGTTTCCTTACATGCTTTTGTAGAAGAGACATGAGACTCGGATATCTTGGCAAATGTCTTGATTGTCCGGCAAAGGTTGTCCGAAAACCTCATCACTTCAAAAATAAATATCCAAACTCACTCCTTGAGCTTTTTATTAGATATAAACTCTTATTTAAAACGGCCCGCATGGCATTTTTGTTGCGGGCCGTTCAAGAGTTTATTGTGTTAGGCGTCGATATTTGCGTAATTGGCATTAGCCTCAATAAAATCGCGGCGCGGTCCGACATCTTCGCCCATAAGCATGGAGAATATTCGGTCAGCATCTGCCGCATCACTTATATTGACCTGCTTGAGCATGCGGTGTTCGGGCGACATTGTGGTGTCTCGCAGCTCAGAAGCGCTCATCTCACCGAGACCTTTGTAACGTTGCACCGTCGTAGCTTTGCCATGCTCGTCTATGAACCGCTGCACCTGTTGGTCGGTCCAGCAGTATTCCTCGGCTTTGCCACGCTTACATTTATACAATGGCGGTGTGGCAAGATAGAGATAGCCGTTTTCGATGATGGGACGCATGCGGCGGAAGAAGAAAGTCATCAGCAGTGTGGCGATATGGGCTCCATCGACATCGGCATCAGTCATGATTATAATCTTGTGATAGGCCAGTTTTGTGAGATTGGCTTCCTTGGGGTCATCTTCAGTGCCGATAGTCACACGAAGTGCGCGGAAAAGATTTGAGATTTCCTCATTGTCGAGGATCTTGTGCTCCATGGCTTTCTCCACATTGAGGATTTTGCCTCGCAGGGGAAGGATAGCCTGGAACGTACGGTCGCGGCCTTGTTTGGCGGTTCCGCCTGCCGAGTCACCTTCGACAATGAAGATCTCGCAGTCTTCTGCCGTGCGCGACGAACAGTCGGCAAGTTTGCCGGGCAGACCGCCACCCGACAGGGGCGACTTGCGCTGGACTTGTTTACGGGCATTGTTGGCGGCGTGACGGGCCTGTGCCGCAAGTATGACCTTGTCGACAATTGTCCTGGCCTGACGGGGATTTTCCTCAAGATAGTTGCGCAAAGCCTCGCTGACAGCAGTCTGGACAGCTCCGATGACCTCCGAATTGCCGAGTTTGGTTTTAGTCTGGCCTTCAAACTGAGGTTCCATCACCTTTACCGACACAACGGCGGTCAGACCTTCGCGGAAGTCATCGCTTGCGATTTCAACCTTGGCATTTTTCAGAAGGTTGTTATCCTCGGCATATTTCTTAAGTGTCGATGTCAGGCCTCTACGGAAACCGGTCAGGTGAGTACCACCCTCGATCGTGTTGATATTATTGACAAACGAGTAGACGTTTTCATTGTATGTGCTGTTATATGTCAGCGCCACTTCAACAGGGATGCCTTGACGTTCCGTGCGCAGGTCAATGACATCATCAATCAATGATTCTTTGTTAGAATCGATGTAACGCACAAACTCGCGCAGCCCCTCGGCTGAATAAAATGTCTCTGAACGCGGCTGGCCGTTTTCATCGACATCACGGAGATCGGTCAGTTTAAGGGTGATGCCGGCATTAAGGAATGCCAGGTCGCGGAGGCGGTTAGCCAAAGTCGCATACTCATATTCAGTGACGGTGAAGATCGAATCATCGGGCTTGAAGGTTATCATCGTCCCCGTATGACTGCTCTCTCCGATCACAGTCAGGTCACAGGTCGGCTTGCCATATGCATATTCTTGCATGTAAGCTTTGCCGTCGCGGTGAATCTCAGCACGCAGATATGTCGAGAGCGCATTGACACAGCTTACACCTACGCCATGTAGGCCACCTGAAACCTTATAAGAACCTTTGTCAAATTTACCACCGGCATGGAGCACGGTCAGCACGACCTCAAGAGCGCTCTTGCCTTCCTTTTCATGCATATCGACTGGAATGCCTCGTCCGTTATCGACAACAGTAATCGAATTGTCGGGGTTGATTGAAACCTCTATATCTGTCGCATAGCCGGCAAGAGCCTCATCGATAGAGTTGTCGACAACCTCATATACAAGATGATGGAGACCCTTGGCCGAAATATCGCCGATATACATCGCAGGACGCTTGCGGACCGCTTCAAGCCCCTCAAGCACCTGAATATTACTGGCGCTATATTGCTCTTTATCTTCTGACATAGTTGGAATTTTCTATTTCTATTTTTTCTTTTCAATTAGCATACAAAGATACGATTTTTTTATCAATCCACAAAATAGCCTTTTAACACAAGGCAATTTCATGAATTCTTCCTAACTTAGCACACGGACAAACAACGCAGTTTAAACCGCCCACACAATGCAAAATGACATAACCTCTCTCAACGCTATAGCGTTACTGAAAAAATTCTATGGATATGACAGCTTCCGGCCGGGACAACTTGAAGTCATCACCGCCGTGGCCAACGGCCGCGACGCAATAGTCCTGATGCCTACCGGAGGTGGCAAATCACTCTGTTATCAGATGCCGGCTCTGCTTTGCGAAGGATGCGCCATTGTGGTTTCTCCACTGATTGCACTGATGGACAACCAGGTCGAGAGTATGATAGCCAACGGCATACCCGCCGCCGCGCTCCATTCAAACAAAAATGAAGCAGAACTACGCACCATCAACAGCAAATTTGCCGAAGGACTTCTCAAACTGCTATACGTATCCCCCGAACGCCTGCTTATCGACATGCCTCGATGGAACGGCAAAGTTCCAATCAGCCTCTTCGCCATAGACGAAGCCCACTGCATATCGCAATGGGGCCATGACTTCAGACCGGTTTACACCGAACTATCGAGCATCCGGCAACTATTCCCGAGCACACCAATCATAGCTCTGACAGCCACAGCCGACCGCCTCACACGTGACGACATCGCCAGACAGCTCAGACTACACAACCCTCTTAAATATACCGGATCATTCGACCGCCCTAACATATCGCTGTCAGTCATGCCCAATCCCGGCAAAACAAAACGCCTCCAGACAATCGAACGGCTGATCAGGCGATATCCCGACGACGCAGGCATAATCTATTGTCTGTCGAGAGCAGGAGCCGAGACCATGACCAAAGAACTGATCAAACGCGGACACAAAACCGCATGCTACCATGCAGGCATGAGTCCGTCAGACCGTGCAAAAGCCCAAACAGCATTCATAAACGGTGACGTCACAGTCATATGCGCCACCGTCGCCTTCGGCATGGGCATCGATAAAAGTAACATCCGCTGGGTCATCCACAACAATCTATCACCAAACATCGAAAGCTACTATCAGGAAATCGGCCGTGCAGGCCGAGACGGACTGCCGGCAGAAGCCATAATGTTCTACTCCCTCGGAGACCTCCACACACTCAAGAAATTCGCCGAAGACTCAGGTCGCAAAACAATCAACCGAGAAAAACTCGACCTTATGCTGCGATACGTCCAATCACCCATATGCCGCAGAAGGACGCTTCTCAGCTACTTCAGCCAGATCTACGACCACGACTGCGGCAACTGCGACATATGCCACAACCCGCCCAAACGCTTCGACGGCACAACCGTCGCTCTAAAAGCCATCAGTGCCGTAATACGATGCGACAGTCGCATCGGTGCATATACTCTCGCCGACATACTCGTCGGTGCAGACAGACACGACATAAAAGCCAACGGCTTCAACCGCATCAAAACCTTCGGCGCCGGACGCGACATAAGCCTCAAGGCCTGGAACAACTATATCTCACAGATGATCCAACTCGGCATTTTCGAAATAGCCTATGACCGGTCAAACCACCTTCAACCCACAACCTTCGCCCACGAAATACTCAAAGGCCACAAAACGATCGAACTGTCCACTCACTCGACACAAACCTCAGACTCACCTCAAAAGAAAACAAAATCACCCGAAACTCCGTCAGCAAACCTGATTTCACACTTGAAGAAAATAAGAAGCCACATAGCCCGGACCGAAGGATTCCCACCCTACCTCATCTTTAGCGACGCTTCAATAGCCGACATTGCAGCCAAACGCCCACGAAACCTCGAAGAATTCGCACAGATATACGGAGCCGGAGAAAAGAAGACACAGCGCTTCGGCTCAATTTTCATCGATGCAATAAATAATTTCGAGCAGCAACATAGACAAATTAACCAATGAAAACAAGCCACTTACACACCACAGACATTTAACCCTTCACATTCCGAGGCACCAATAGCACAAAAAAAATTTGCACATATCAAAAAAAACGTCTAACTTTGCATCGCAAAACAAAAAAAGTTGGTGCCATAGCTCAGTTGGTAGAGCATCGGACTGAAAATCCGTGTGTCCCCGGTTCGAATCCTGGTGGCACCACAAC
>CAXHOY010000020.1:0-75356 GCA_964018265.1 uncultured Muribaculaceae bacterium | reverse complement strand
GATTCGAACCCCCGGAGGTGTGACCCTCAACGGTTTTCAAGACCGCCGCAATCGACCACTCTGCCATCTCTCCATTATGTTTTCTGAATGGACCTCTTGTCCCTCATTTGCGATGCAAAGTTAGGTATTATTTTTCGAATATGCAAGTATTATTTTCGATTCTATGTTCAAAAATAATTGTGTTTTCAGTGTATCAATTGTAAGTCTGTTGTTTGCATGTAGTCTCAACAGGTGATTTTTTATCCAAACAGTGTACGGAAGGCTTCTTCAACTTTGCTGACTTCATGGACTGTGATGCCATCGGGAGCCGGTTCGGCACCTTTAAGGTTGCCTTTTGGTATGACGATGTCGGTCATACCGAGTTTTGCGGCTTCGGCAATGCGTCTGCTGATATGGGTCACGGGTCTGATTTCACCGGTCAGGCCAACTTCTCCGGCCATGCAGTATCCGCGAGGTATGGCCATGTCGACGTTGCTTGACAGGATGGCGCAGATCACGGCAAGATCGAGAGCCGGGTCGTTGACTTTGAGTCCTCCGGCTATGTTGAGAAACACGTCTTTCTGGGCGAGTTTGAAGCCTACACGTTTTTCGAGCACGGCTAAAAGCATGTTTAGCCGTCGGCTGTCAAAGCCTGTCACTGAGCGTTGGGGTGTGCCATAGGCTGCTGTGCTGACAAGAGCCTGTATCTCGATGAGGAATGGTCTTATGCCTTCGACGGTCACGCCTACAGACACTCCGGAGAGTTCTTCATCGTTGTGTGTCATAAGCATTTCTGATGGATTGGCTACTTCGCGAAGCCCGCGGCGGCCCATTTCATAGATGCCGAGTTCGGATGTGCTCCCAAAACGGTTTTTGATAGCACGCAGGATGCGGTACATGTATTGATGGTCGCCTTCAAACTGTAGGACAGCGTCAACTATGTGTTCGAGCACTTTCGGGCCGGCAAGTGATCCGTCTTTTGTGATGTGGCCTATAAGTAGGACTGGTACTCCTGTCGATTTGGCGTAGGCGAGCAGGCGCGCGGCACATTCGCGTACCTGACTGACGCTGCCTGCGGCGGATTCGAGTATGTCGGATGCAATTGTCTGAATTGAGTCTATGACTACAATGCCGGGGGTGAGGTCCTCGATGTGGGAGAATATGTTTTCGAGAGACGTCTCGCAGACAATAAAGCAGTTGTCGCTGCCTCGGCCTATGCGGTCAGCGCGCAGTTTGAGTTGTGTGGCGCTTTCTTCTCCTGATGCATAGAGTATGGTTTTTGATTTGATTGAAAGCAGATTTTGCAACACGAGAGTTGATTTTCCTATGCCGGGTTCGCCACCGAGAAGAACCAGTGATCCGGGTACAAGTCCACCACCGAGCACACGGTTGAGCTCGGCTGACGGCATCATTATTCTTGCCTGGTCAACTGTGCTTATGTCGTTGATGGCTCTGGCTTTGTCGCGAAGTTGTCCGCTGACGGGCGACGGTGATTTTGTGCGGCCGGTCGCGACTTTTTCCTCGGTCATGGTGTTCCATTGTCCGCATGCAGGGCATTTGCCTTCCCATTTGGTTGATTCGGCGCCGCAGTTTGAGCAGAACCACATCGTTTTGATTGTCTTTTTTGCCATTTCAGTTTCTTGATTTTAGCTGACGACAGCGGAATTGCGACAGTGTGATTGCTGCGGCTGTAGCCACGTTGAGCGATTCGGAGGTGGGCCGTTCTGGGGGGAATGATGGTATGAGAAGGCGTTGGGTGATGGTTTTACTTACGGCTTCTGAAATGCCTTGCCCTTCGTTGCCGAACACGACTGCGCCATTTGCCCCGAGTTCTGCGGTGTATATGCTTGGTGCGTCAAGATATGTGCCATAGACCGGAGCCGGCCATGATGAGAGCACTTCTGGCAGATTGCAGTAGATTACTTTTACTCTCGATATGGCTCCCATGGTCGACTGCACTACTTTTGGAGCCCATACGTCAGCAGTGTCGCGTGAGGCGAGTATTGTGGTGACACCCATCCAGTCGCATAGTCTGACGATTGTGCCAAGGTTGCCTGGATCCTGGATGCGGTCAAGGGCTACGACCAGTTGACGGCCTGTTGTTTCAGTGTCAGTCACGACTGAGTTATCCGGGATTTCGTAAACTGCAATGACTTGTGGTGCAGTTGAGAGTTGGGTCATGCGGTCAAGGTCGGACGATGTAGCCTGCAGGATTTCGGCTTCCGGCATCGATCCGATGATTTTGCTGTTGCTTTCGATCCATGATTTAGAGGCAAACAGATAGCGACATTTGAAGTGACCTGCTGTGTCTCTCACACATTTTGTGCCTTCGGCGACGAAGAGATTCTGTTCGCGACGCGATTTGGCTTCTCCGAGTGAGCGTATGAGTTTGCGTAGGGCGTTGGTTATTTCGGTCATTGTCGTTGCATTTAAAATTTATAGCCTGCTTCTGATATGATGGCTTTGTCTTCGGCTATGGTTGACCCGAGAGTTGTCAGCAGGTCTCCTACGATACCGCCGTTTATGCCGATCTGCAACGCTGCAAGTTGAGCCTTGTGGGACAGACGTTTGCGTCCTCCGGCAAAACGGAGCTGTGTGCGAGGGTGGATGAATCTGAATATGGCTATTGTATCGAGTATGTCATCTTCGCTGATCGCTTCTTGTTTTTCGAGAGGTGTGCCTGCTATCGGAGATAAAATGTTGATGGGGATTGACTGAGGTTCGATCTCGCGGAGTTTGAGAGCGAATTCGACTCTTTGACGACAGCTTTCACCCATGCCTATGATGCCGCCGGAGCAAACTTCAAAGCCTATCTCTTTGGCTGCGCGTATGGTTTGCAACTTGTCTTCGATAGTGTGGGTCGTGCATAGATTGGCGAAGTGAGAAGGCGCAGTCTCGAGGTTGCAGTGATAACGACGGACCCCTGCGTCCCAGAGTTGCTTCAGGTCGTTGTAGTCGAGAAGTCCGAGTGAGGCGCAAGTGCTGATGCCTGTTTTGTCTTTTGCCTCGCGCAACAAATCGCACATGCTTTTAAGAGCTTTGCCCTTGACGGCACGACCGCTTGCGACAAGCGAGAAACGATGTACGCCTTTGCTGTGGTTATCATATGCCGCGGCCATACATTCGTCGTGATTGACAAGGTCGTAGGTTTCGCAATTTGTGGCATGATATTTTGACTGGGCACACCACTTGCAGTTCTCGCTGCATAAGCCGGATCTTGCGTTGACAATAGAGCATAAGTCGAATGTGCGGCTGCAGAGCGATGCGTTTATCTCGGCAGCGGCTGACCTGAGTTCGGCTGAAGCTTCAGGAAGCAGGTCCGAAAGCGCATATGCTTCATTTTCATCTATATTCTCTCCGTTGATGATTTTTGTCTTGAGACAATTGATATATTCTTTGGCTTGCATCGTGATGTTGTTTCTTTTATGAATATCTTTGATGAGATATATCTCGCATGTCATGACTTGAAGCGGAAATTTCGTTTTTGATCATGACTTGCATTCAATGAAATTGTTTGCTTAGTGCTGATAGAGATAGCGTTTGATCGATCGTTTAGGAGTTTTTTCGAACTCTTCGTGTCGCAATTTGTAGTCTGCTACATGACTGTAGGCTGGCAGTGAGTGGTTTAGTTCAGCGATGTTGGCTTTCATGATGTCGTTTAGACCGCTGTCTGATATGTTCTGCTTTTTAGCGTTGTCCATGTCGGGATAGATGTGGGCGATAAGTTTGCCGTCTCTTTCTACAATAAGCGATTCGCTGACATAGGGCAATGCGTTGAGTTTAAGTTCGATTTCCTCCGGATAGATATTTTGTCCTGAGGGCCCGAGTATCATGTTTTTATCCCGGCCGCGGATATATATGAAACCGTCTTTGTCATACTGGCATATGTCACCGGTGTTCATCCATCCGTCAGCAAACACGGCGGAAGTCGCTTCGTCGTTCTTATAGTAGCCTTTCATGACGTTGTCGCCCTTCACCCATAATATACCCGGTGTGTTGATCGGATCCGGAGAGTCGATACGTGTCTCCATGCGGTCGACGGATTTTCCGCAAGAGCCTTCGCGCTGTATGTCCCACGGTGCATAGGCTACCAGAGGCCCACACTCTGTCATGCCGTAGCCGACGGTAAATGGAAAATTGATTTTTCTGAGAAATTTCTCCACTTCATGATTGAGTCCGGCTCCGCCAATTATGATTTCCTGCATGTTGCCACCGAAGACATCTATAAGGGATGTCTTGATTTTGTCAAGAATTTTATTGTCAATTACCGGTATGCTTAGAAGCAGTTTCATGGCCGGCTTCTCGAGTTTTGGAAATACCTGTGAGCGGATGATTTTCTCGATGATCAATGGCACTGTCACCACAAGTTTTGGCTTTACTCTCGCAAAAGCTTCGAGTATGACGCGCGGTGATGGTGTTCGTGTAAGAAATGAAATATGACAACCTTTGACAAAGGGGTGAAGCAATTCGACCATCAGCCCGAACATGTGGGCCAGAGGCAGCATGCACACAATGCCATCGCCCGGCAGCAGGAAGTTGAGTCCGTCGATTGTATACTGAAGGTTTGACCATAGGTTGCCGTAGCTTAACATCACACCCTTCGAAAAACCTGTCGAGCCAGATGTGTAGTTAATGACGGCAAGGTTGTCTTTGTCTGGTATGTTATATTTTACGTCTTCGGCTGTGAATCTGTCGGGATATTGCGTGCCGAAGAGCAGATTGAGCTTGTTGCGTGCTTCGGTGAGTTTCTTGCTGCGTGACAACAGCAGACTATAGTCGCTGATCATGATCGAACCTTCAAGTTCGTTCATTGAGTCCGGTTCAAGATTCTCCCATATCGCCATGTCGGTAAACAGGAGGCGGGCCTCACTGTGTGACACAAGGTGGTGGATGTTGTCGGGCTTGAAATCGTGGAGTATGGGCACTGCTACGGCTCCATATGTGACAATCGACAGAAAGGCTATTGACCATTGCGCGCTGTTTTTGCCGCACAGAGCGATTTTGTCGCCTTGTTTTATGCCTGTTTCCTTGTATAGGATGTGTAGTTTTGCGATTTTTCGCGCGACATCGCGGTATTGAAATGACGAACCATCGAAGTCTGTCAATGCGAGTCTGTCCCAATTTGATGATATGGAGGACGATATGTAGGAGTTTAAATCTGATTTTCTGTCCATGGTCTGTCTGCTGATGACTTGGGTGAGGTCTTGTAAAACAAACGCTTGAAGCCCGGTTTTATACCGGGCTTCAAGCGAGAAAAAGTCAGTGCTATTGTTTCCTGCGTTGCCCATCACCGGCACGGAGCCGACGGTGATGCTGCATAAGTTGTTGAGTGAACTTGCGTTCGGTGTTTTTGATGCGTATTAATTGTTTCGGACTGAGTATGTTTTTGAATTTCTCGTAGTACTCAAGCTCAATCTTGCTTTCCTGGCTTTTCAGCTCAAATTGTGCACGTGCTGCAGCTTCAAGCTCCACGTCTGAGGCGTCAGGGTCTGACAAGACTTTCTGCTCAAGACTTCTTGTTTGCGCGTTGAGGTCGCTGATTTCGTCCTCCATGCTGTCATAGGCTGAGAAAAACTCTTTCTGCTTGTCTGCGGGGATGTCGAGTTCCTTAATCATGAAATCATGTTTGAAATTTCTTAGTTCGGTCATCCATTTCTGACGTCCCGCTTCGTCGGTCGACTGTGGGGGTTGAGCCGAGACTACTGAAGCCTGCGACAGCACGATTGCTATGCAAATTAGAAACTTTTTCATAAGTCGTCTTGATTAATAAATTCAGCTGACGGATTGTTGATGGCGTTTTCAAAATCGCTGTCTGAAATTATGTCAAAGCTTGTGGCGTCGATACCGTCTTCCATCATCTCATCTATGATGTCCCATTGGCTGATATCATCCATAATGATGTCGTTGAAGAACTTGTCGTTGCTGATGGCTTCGGCGAGGATGGGGTTTCGATCGATGATTGTTGAGGCTTCGGGAGCCCCTGACATGAGGACAAACATTTTTAGCATGCACCATACGCCGGCAAACATCGCTGCGAGATAGACATAAGGCCTTATGCGTGTCCACAGGGTGGGGGGCGGAAGTATCACGGCTTCGGGGTGCTCGAGTTCTGTGCGCACAGGCAGAGACTCTGCCATGCGGGCGGCGAAGTCTTCGAAATATCCTGGCGGAACGGTGAGGCCGCTTTGCCGGTTGATATTGGACAATATGTCGTGATGTTCTTTCATCTTAATGATTATGATTGACGTCTTTGTTTATTTTGACTTAATAACAATCGTAAGGTTTAATCGTCGGCTGATAAAATTTGCTCGATTTTTTTTACAGCGAGATGATAGGAGGCTTTGAGCGCTCCGACACTTGTGCCGAGTATGTTGGACATGTCTTCATATTTCATGTCCTCGAAATATTTCATATTGAACACAAGCTGTTGTTTCTCCGGCAGGGAGGCGACAGCCAGACGCAAGCGTCTCTGCAGTTCATCGCCGTCAAAATAGCTGTCGGCCGCGATTGCATTCACAGCGGCAGCGTCGGGCTGGTCGATCGATACGGACTGGCGTTTGCGTTCCCGTTCGAGAAAAGATAGGCTTTCGTTGATGGCTATTTTATAGAGCCATGTTGACAGACGTGCATCACCTCGGAAATTCTCGAGCGAAGACCATGCTTTCATAAATGTGTTTTGAAGCAGGTCGTTGGCGTCGTCGTGAGACTGAACCATACGTCTGATCTGCCAATAGAGCGGCTCAGTGTAGATCTTTATGACCTCACTGAAGGCTTGGCGACACTCTGACGGTTCGCGCAGACGTTTGATCAGTTCTTCGTTTTCGGCTGGCAATGCGCCCATAATCGGCAGTCGTATGATTGGTTGTGAGTCCAAAATTACGGATAATTTTTGAATATGGATGTAAAATGAGAGGCGCGTTTTATGATTCTTTTGATTATTTGATGTAATTTTGTAGCGAAATGAATAAAGCTGCATTAATATTTTGTCTTATGCCGTTGATGGCCGGTGCTTCCCCGTCTGAAAGAGATAGTATCAGCGGAGGACACCATGTGCTGAATGAAGTGGAGGTTGTCGGAGTCAAGCAGATGCCCGATGCCGGTGCGGCGGCGGTGACAAAAATATCCCGCTCCATGATAAGAAGATATAATATCTCCGACTTGAAGGATGTCAGTCTGCTTGCTCCTAATTTCTATATCCCTGATTACGGGTCGAAGATGACGTCTTCGATATATGTCCGCGGCCTGGGTGCGCGTATCGACCAGCCTATCGTAGGGTTGAGCGTCGACAACGTCCCGGTTATGAACAAGGATGCATATGACTTTGATGTGGCCGATATCGAAAGTATTGAAGTCTTGCGAGGCGCACAGGCTCTTCTCAATGGCCGCAACACCATGGGCGGTCAGGTTAATATACGCACCATTTCTCCATGGTCATTCAACGGATGGCGTTTCTCGGCTTCATATGGCCGGAACAATGATGTCAAGTCGTCTCTTGGCTGGTATCATAAGATCAATGACAAATGGGCGACTTCGTTGAGCGGACTGTTTGGCATGAATGATGGTTTTTTTGTCAATGAGGCTAACGGACGTAAGATTGACCGCGACAGAAGCGGAACGCTGCGATGGAAGTTATGTCTCCGGCCTTCGCCATGGCACTCGATCACTAATGTCGCGTCTGCTTCGCTGACGCGTCAGGGTGGTTATCCCTATGAGTCCCTTGCTACTGGCCGCATCGAATATGGAGACACTTGTTTTTATCATCGCACGACATTTTCAGATGGCCTGACTGTGGCTTGGGCCGGCAAGAGGGTTGTTGTCACTTCGGTTACGACGGCTCAATATATTGACGACAACATGACCCTCGATCAGGATTTTCTGCCTGACGATTATTTTGCCTTGACTCAGAAACGTCGCGAATGGGCTTTTACCGAGGATCTGTTCACAAGAGGGGCGAGAGGCCGGTATTCCTGGCTCGGCGGTGTGTTTGTTTTCGGGAAATACAGCGACATGGAGGCTCCTGTTACTTTTTTCGACACAGGCATAAGCCGGCTTATTGAAGATCACCGCAACGAGATGAATCCTTATTATCCCATAGCATGGGATACAAGGGAGTTTGTCCTCGGTAGCGATTTCAAGCAGACTTCGCGAGGGTTTGCCCTTTATCATGAGAGCACATACCGTTTGGGCGATTGGACTTTCCAGGCCGGACTGAGGTGGGACACTGAGCGGGTGGGCTTGCGTCACCACAGCGAATGTTCGACGGGATATATGACATATCAGCGTCAGGACGACGGCAGTCTTCTGCCATTTCGCCATACACCGCTCGACATCAATGATCGTGGCGAGATGGATAAGACTTATATGGAGTTGTTGCCTAAAGTGGCTGTCACTTACGGTCGGCAAGGCTTCAAGGCTTATGTGAGCATATCGAAGGCATATAAGGCGGGCGGATTTAACACTCAGATGTTCAGTGACGTGCTTCAGCAGCGTCTGATGCAGTATATGGGTTTGCCGATGAATTATTCGCTTGACGACATTGTCAGTTACAAGCCTGAAAAAAGCTGGAATTATGAAGCCGGCGTCAAGGCCACGGCCGCGGACGGCCGCATAAATGCCGATCTTACTTTGTTTTATATAACCTGTCACGATCAACAGTTGACTATGTTTCCGCCGGGCATGACAACCGGACGTATAATGACCAACGCCGGACGTACGAACAGCCGTGGCTGCGAGCTTTCGGTCACTTGGCGCCCGGTCGGGGATCTGACCCTAAAGGCCGCATACGGTTACACGCATGCTACATTCAGCAGCTTCTCGGATGCTAAGGGGGATTATCGGGGAAAACGTTTGCCTTATGCCCCGGCCCATACTCTGTTTGCTGCGGCCGATTGGCATATGCCGTTCACATTTTTGGGCGCAATGCCGTCGGTCAATGTGAACATGCGTGGAGTGGGGGATATCTATTGGAATGAGGACAACTCGGTCCGTCAGCCTTTCTATGCGTTGCTTGGCGCTTCTGCATCGTTGTCGTGGGAAAGGTGGAGTCTGCGCTTATGGGGAGAAAATCTGACATCTACGCGCTACAGCACATTCTACTTCGTTTCTATCGGAAATTCGTTCTTACAGCGCGGAAGGCCATGGCAGGTCGGACTGACCGCGAGATTTTCATTTGCCACGGGGCGCTAATTGACCATTTTTCTCAAAAAAACTTAATTATATCTGTCGCGCATAGTTGTGCTTATGACGATGACGTGGTTTATTCTTATCTTTGCAGATATTTTTTAATTTTAAATCTGATGAAATTTAATTTTTTGAAAGTTTTATTGCCGGTGGCAGTGGCATTTGCACTGCCTTCGTGTCTTGGATCCGACTCGTCGGTTGATGTCTATGAAAGCAATCTTGCGCAATGTCTCACATATGGACAGAATGTAAATACCTATGCCCAGAATTTTAACAAGATGTCTTTTGTGGCGGAATTTGACAATAACAGCAAGGTTCTCAATCTGTCAATTGTAGGAATGGTTCTTCCCGAAGCCGGAAGCACCAGCGGAATATCCATCCCGCGCATGGAACTTAAAGGACTCCCATGGTCATATAACAAACAGGGCTGGAAGTCTGTCAAGGTAGAGAATGTTACCCCGGTCATCACCGGCATGTCGGTTGTTCCTGACTTAAAAAAGGTTCAGTTTGATATAGCGGAGGTGTTTGACCAGAATGGTAATTATCGTCCGGGCATACAGTATCGCTTGAAAGTTGAATATCTCGGATCGGAGTACGAACTTGTCGGTTGCTGCATGACCGGCACAACTGTTGCCACTGATCCCGAAGGTGTGAGCTATTCGCCCGAGTCTGACCAGGCGGTCAAGACGAAGCCTGCTTATTGGGTTGACTTCGATTATTTGAACTCAAGAGCCGACATCTATCTTTACGGAGCTAAATTTCTCGGCTCGATGCCGTCGCTCAATCTGATGTTTCCGGCTGTACCATATACCATAGAGGACGGCAAGATCGTGCTGAAGTCTGCAGGTTTCAATCCGATGTTCGGCGGGGTTGCAAATCCGGCATTCCCGATTACTGACCTCAAAGGCACAATCGATTATGCCACAAGCTCTATGGTTCTTGACTTCAATTGCAATTTCAGAGGAGCTGACTACAAGGTCAAGATTGACTGCAAGTATTAATGCTTTTTTTGTTAAAAAGTTTTTAAGAAAAGTCTGTCGAATTTGTGTTTTTTTGACTATCTTTGCGCTAAATTATGGCCAAATACTCACTTGAGTCTATGGTCATGCAGTTAACCTGCTATTATTTTTAAGTCTGAAAATCACTATAAATCAATATGATAACTTTAGACATTTTTGGAATTACAAACAATGGATTGCTTGCAATCACGGCTCTTTTGACGGGCTTTGCTCTGGTTGCGCTTGCAATGTGGATTGCGAAACTTATTTCGCCGCGTTCATTTAATCCTCAGAAGGGTGAAGCATACGAGTGCGGTATCCCGACCAGAGGTGAAAGCATGTCGCAGTTTAAAGTGGGCTATTATCTGTTTGCAATTCTTTTTCTTATGTTCGACGTCGAGACTGTGTTCCTCTATCCTTGGGCCGTACGCATGCGTGAGCTTGGAGTTGACGGACTTATCAGCATTGCTGTGTTTTTCGGCGTGTTAGTGCTTGGCCTTGTTTATGCCTGGCGGAAAGGAGCTCTCGAATGGAAGTAACAACAAAAAGCATGCCCTATGAGGCATTCAAGGATAACGAGTATATCGAAAAACTCGTTCAGGAATTGAAAGAAAGCGGTACCAATGTTATTGTCGGTACTCTTGACAAACTTATCAACTGGGGGCGGTCTAACTCATTATGGCCACTCACTTTCGCTACCAGTTGCTGTGGCATCGAATTTGTGTCGCTCGGAGCTGCGCGGTTCGATATGGCTCGTTTTGGGTGGGAAGTTGCCCGTTCGTCGCCTCGCCAGGCTGACTTCATGATGGTTGCCGGTACGATCGTCAATCGAATGGTTCCCGTGTTCCGTCGTCTGTATGATCAGCTCGCTGAACCTAAATATGTGATAGCATGCGGTAGCTGCGCCATTTCCGGCGGTCCATTCTGCAAGAGCTACCACGTGGCCAAAGGCATCGAGGATATAGTTCCGGTAGACGTCTTCGTCCCCGGTTGCCCTCCGCGTCCCGAAGCCATGATTTATGGCATCATGCAGTTGTCGCGCAAGGTCAAAGTCGAACGCTTCTTCGGTGGAGTCAACCGACAGGAAAAGCAGCGTGAATTTCTTGAGTCTCATCCCGTTATGGAGTCAGAGACTGATAAGGAGATTAAGAATTGTAATTAAGAAAAGCAACACAAAAATTATATGGCTAATTTTCAGGAAAAGATTGCCAAACTCTTCCCTCAGGCTACATTCGAAGGTGAAGATGTCCCGATGATATGCATCCCTGATGCCCAGTGGCATGACCTCGCGTTAACATTGCGTGACGATGAAGACTGCCGGATGGACTATCTCGTGACAATAGTGGGCATGGATTGGGTCGAATCACTCGGCTGTATCTATTATCTAATGTCAAGCGACGGCAAGCGCATGGTGAGTGTGAAAGTGACAACCACTGACCGTGAGCGTCCGATGCTTCATTCAGTTGCCGATATTTGGGCAGTAGGCTGTCTCTTTGAACGCGAAGTCTATGACTTCTTCGGCATTATCTTTATCGGCAATCCTGATATGCGCCGTCTATTCTTGAGCATCGATTGGAAAGGCTATCCCCTCCGCAAGGACTATGCCGACGAGAACCCGGTGTCGACAGAAAACGAGCGCCAGAGCGATCTCACTCAGACTTATGTCGAATTGCCCGACGGAACGGTCGAACGTAAAGAAGTCGAAGTGTTCCATCAGGGCGATTTTGTTGTAAATATAGGTCCGCAGCACCCTGCGACCCACGGTGTGCTCCGTTTCCGCACTGCAGTAGATGGTGAGGAAATTAAGAAGATTGATGTCTACATGGGTTATATCCATCGTGGCATTGAGAAACTCTGTGAGGATCTTACATATCCCCAGACACTTCCTTTCATGGACCGTATGGACTATTTCTCTGCCCATAACTATCACCACGGACTTTGTATTGCAATAGAAAAGGCTGCAGGTATTGAAATCTCACGTCGCGCTCAGGTAATTCGTGTGATGATGGACGAGTTGTCTCGTATAGCATCCCACTGTCTGTTCATCGGCACATTCTGTATGGACCTCGGTGCTACAACGATGCTGTTCTATACACTGAGAGTTCGCGAGCAGATTCTCGACATCATGGAGAAGACATGTGGCGCGCGAATGACTTTCAACTACGATTGCATTGGTGGAGTATCTCAGGATCTTGCGCCTGATTTCCAAAGCGATGTTAAAGCTCTTCTTGAAATTCTCCCCAAGAACATTAAAGAATATAACAAAGTCTTTACAGGCAATGTCATTGCTCGTAACCGCATGGAGGGCGTAGGATGTCTTTCACGCGAAGATGCGATATCATATGCGATAACAGGACCGGCAGGTCGAGCCTCAGACTGGGCTTGCGATATGCGTAAACTTCGTCCTTACAGCATATATTCAGAGCTCGATTTCGAGCAGGTGACTGCAACAGAGGGCGACGCTATGGCTCGTTTCAAAGTCCGCATGCGCGAGATGGAGGAATCAGCGAAGATTCTCGCTCAACTTGTCGATAACATCCCTGATGGAGAATGCTGTGTCAAGGTGCCTAAGGTCCTCAAATTGCCTGTCGGACGTTGGTATACAGTGGTCGAAGGTTGCCGTGGTGCGTTCGGTGTCTATATCGAGAGCGACGGTTCGACCAAACCTTATCGTGTGAAGCTTGCGCCTCCGTGCCTGCCTCTTGCCGGTGTTGTAGACCACATTTCACGCGGCTCAAAGATTGCCGACCTTATCACGATCGGCGGATCGATGGACTACATCATTCCTGATATGGACCGTTGATTAACGATTGAATACTCGAAGTGCAAATTAGTAATTAAATAACGTCATGCAAGATTTTTCAACTATAACCGACGCAATCCACAGTTTCCTCCTGTCGTTTATGCCCGGTTGGCTCACTACGACAGTCGAATGTGTGCTCATTGGTGTCGGTCTATTGCTTGTTTATGCATTATTGGCTCTATTTTACATCTACTATGAGCGTAAAGTATGTGCCGCCTTCCAGTGCCGCCTTGGCCCGAACCGCGTTGGTCCGTGGGGTCTTCTCCAGAGTTTCGCCGATATGTTCAAAATCCTTATCAAGGAGCTCATCCAGCTCAATCATATCGACAAATTCCTCTTTGCGCTGGCGCCTTATCTCGTGATCATCGCTTCAATGCTTGCCTTTGCTGTTTTGCCATGGGGCAATGGTTTGCAAATCATCGATTTCAACATAGGCATCTTCTTCCTCGTTGCCGTATCATCAATCGGTGTGCTCGGCATTCTGCTTGCAGGTTGGTCAAGCAACAACAAATATACTCTTATTGGTGCCTTGCGTTCAGGCGCTCAGATGGTCAGCTATGAGTTGTCTATCGGTTTGAGTGTCCTGACTATGGTTTGCCTTGCAGGTACAATGTCAGTCGGCGGTATTGTCGAGGAGCAGTCAGATCTCTGGTTCATTTTCAAAGGGCATGTCCCCGCTATCATCGCATTCATCATATATATGATTGCCGGTACGGCTGAGACTAACCGTGGCCCGTTTGACCTTCCGGAGGCCGAGAGTGAGTTGACCGCGGGTTATCATACAGAGTATTCAGGCATCCATTTCGGTTTCTTCTATCTGGCTGAATACCTCAATCTTTTCATCGTAGCCGGTGTCGCTTCTCTGCTATTCTTCGGCGGTTGGATGCCTCTTCATATTCCCGGTTGGGATGCCTTCAACCATATTATGGATTATATTCCATCGGTAGTGTGGTTCATAGGTAAGGCTATAGCGCTTTCATTCATCATCATCTGGTTCAAGTGGACGTTCCCTCGTCTTCGCATCGACCAGCTCCTTTCTCTCGAATGGAAGTATCTCCTGCCAATCAACCTCTTCAATCTTGCCCTGATGGTGTGCATCATCATTTTCGGTTGGCACTTTTGATTGATTTCAAACATAATTCAATAGCATAATATAAGTCCTCAAGGATATAAAACAGTTCAGACAATGAGCGAAAAATACGGTAAAATAGCCCAAGTGATCGGTCCGGTTGTCGACGTCATCTTCGAAGGTGACGACAACCTCATACCGCCTATTTACACAGCCCTCAAGATTGATCGTCCCGATGGTTCGATGCTTATACTCGAAGTGGAGCAGCACATCGGTGAAGACACCGTCAGATGTGTGGCCATGGAAAGTACAGATGGTCTGCGTCGCGGTCTGCGTGTAGATAGCCTTGATCGTCCAATTGCTGTCCCGACAGGTGACCAGATCAAAGGACGTTTGTTGAATGTTATCGGTAACGCAATCGATAATCTTCCGGCTCTTGACCGTGATAATCTTCGCTCGATCCATCAGCCGGCTCCCGAATTTGACGAACTGACCATAGGCACAGAAATCCTTACAACAGGCATCAAGGTCATTGACCTGCTCGAGCCTTACAGCAAGGGTGGCAAGATCGGTCTTTTCGGTGGTGCAGGTGTCGGTAAGACTGTGCTTATCATGGAACTTATCAATAATATCGCCAAAGGTCACGATGGCTTCTCTGTCTTCACTGGTGTAGGCGAACGTACGCGTGAGGGTAATGACCTTCTCCGCGAGATGATCGAGAGCGGTGTCATGAAATATGGCGACAAATTCAAAGAGGGCATGGAACGCGGTGAGTGGAATCTTGCCGATGTTGACGTCAATGGACTGAAAGACTCGCAGGCAACCCTTGTGTTCGGACAGATGAACGAACCGCCGGGCGCACGTCTTCGTGTCGCTCTGTCCGGTCTGACTGTTGCCGAGCAATTCCGCGATCAGGGCGCCGGTGGCAAGGACGTTCTCCTGTTCATCGACAATATCTTCCGTTTCACACAGGCAGGTTCTGAGGTGTCAGCGCTTCTTGGCCGTATGCCTTCTGCCGTGGGCTATCAGCCTACACTTGCTTCTGAAATGGGTATGTTGCAGGAACGTATCACTTCAACCAAGAATGGTTCGATCACATCAGTCCAGGCTATCTATGTGCCTGCCGATGACTTGACAGACCCGGCTCCTGCAACGACATTCAACTTCTTGGATGCGACGACGGTGTTGAGCCGTAAGATTGCCGAGCTCGGCATTTATCCGGCCGTTGATCCGCTGGAGTCTACATCACGTATCCTCGACCCCAATATTATTGGTGAAGATCATTATAACACAGCACAGGCTGTAAAACAACTTCTTCAGAAATATAACGAGCTTCAGGATATTATCGCAATTCTCGGTGTAGACGAACTTTCAGATGAGGACAAACTCGTAGTTTCGCGTGCACGTCGAGCACAGCGCTTCCTCTCACAGCCATTCCACGTGGCCGAACAGTTTACAGGTCTTCCAGGTGTGATGGTGCCGCTAAGTGAGACAATCCGTGGCTTTAAGATGATTCTCAGTGGTGAGATGGATGAGTATCCCGAACAGGCGTTCCTCAATGTCGGCACTATTGACGAAGCTATCGAGAAGGGTAAGAAACTTCTGAGCGAAGTCAAGTAAATTTCATTAAAACAATTAATCAGCGAATGATACTTAAGATTATATCAGCCGACGCCGTTGTTTTTGAAGGCGAAGTCAGTTCAGTGACTTTGCCCGGCGAGATGGGGGCTTTTACGGTTCTCAAGAACCATGCAGCGCTCATATCCACTCTTAATGCCGGAAAGATCATATATCTGCCGGATGGTCACACTGACAATGCTCAGGTTGACATTGATGGTGGGATCGCGGATGTCGACAATAATGTAGTATCCGTTTGCTTGTATTGAAAGGTATGAAGAGATTACTTATATTTTTTACAGTCATATTCGTGGCGTTGGCGACACCTTTGTTTGCATCTGCATCGCACAGCGGTGACAAAGATGGCAAGCTTGACCCGAAGGAAATTATCTTCGAACACCTCGGTGACGCTTATGGCTGGGAAGTGCCCTTCAACCACCACAAGCGTATTTCCCTGCCTATAATCGTGTTTGGATCTGATGGCCTTCATATATTCTCTTCTGCTCGTGTGACTGACGGCCGGGAATATGTCGATGGCAACACGACTTTCCGTCTTGCCGGAAAGGATAGTGATTTCAAAGGTAAGGTAGTGGAGATTGTCGATGGCAAGGAATTACGTCCATTCGATATTTCGATTACCAAGAACGTCTGTGGCATACTTATAACTGTGCTTCTTGTGATTGGTTTGATGCTTTGGCTTCGTAACCATATCGTCAAGCACGGTTTTAAGGCTCCGCGCAAAGGACTTGGCTTCCTTGAGTTGCTGATAGATTTTATTTATGATTCAGTAATTAAATCTACGCTCGGCCATAAAGCCCGTCGTTTTGCGCCTTATCTCCTTACCGTGTTCTTCTTCATATTTTTCATGAACATACTTGGGCTTATAGTCATTTTCCCGGGTGGTGCCAACTTGACCGGCAACATTGCCGTAACTCTTGTTCTGGCAATTCTTACATTCCTTGTCACAAACATCTTTGCGACCAAGCATTATTGGAAGGAAATTTTCTGGCCGGAAGTTCCTCTGTGGTTGAAGTTTCCTCTGCCAATCATGCCGGCAATCGAGATTTTCGGCATGTTTACAAAACCTGCCGCACTCACGGTGCGACTTTTTGCAAACATGATGGGCGGCCATATGATAGTGCTCGTGTTGACATTGTTGATTTTCATTTTCGCAGCCGTTAATCCAATTGCGGGAGGAGCGACGACTATCGTCTCTGTCCTGTTCTCGATTTTCATGTTGCTGATCGATGTTCTTGTAAGTTTCATCCAGGCATATGTTTTCACAATGCTTTCAACCATCTTCATCTCCCTCGCTCAGGAAGAAGGACATCATGAAAAGCATGAAGTAGCGGAAACCCATTAATTGATAATAAAACAATAAATAATAATTACAAACTCTTAAAACTTAAGATTATGTTAGGACTTTTAGCAGAACTTTCACTCACAGGTCTCGGCGCCAGCATCGGCGCAGCAATCGCAGCAATCGGCGCAGGTATCGGTATTGGTAAGATTGGTGCCGCTGCCATGGAAGCAATCGCACGTCAGCCGGAAGCTGCAGGTGACATCCGAAGCAACATGATTGTGATTGCAGCTCTTGTCGAAGGTGTTGCGCTCTTCGCTGTTATCGTCTGCGTTCTCGCATTGTTCGTTTAATTTCCAAGTCTGAATAAATGGAATTATTCACGCCTGATTTCGGCTTAATTTTTTGGATGTTCGTCGCTTTTGCGATACTATTCCTCATTTTGTGGAAATTCGCATGGCCGGTTATCCTGAAAAATGTTGACAGCCGGGCCGATCTCATCGACAAGGGTGTGGAGTATGCTCAAAACGCCAAGCAGCAGCTTGACTCTGCGCGTCAGACGGCTGAGGAATATCTCACCGATGCCCGCCGCCAGCAGGCCGACATGCTTCGTGAAGCTGACCGTTTGAAAACTCAGATTATTGAAGAGGCGCGCTCCGCCGCGCAGGTTGAGGCTCAGAAGGTGATGGATGCCGCTAAACAGCAGATCCAGCAACAGCAGAAAGAAGCCGAACACCAGTTCCGCAACCAGGTGAGTGAGTTTGCTCTCGACATTGCGGAAAAAGTCGTCAAAAATCAAATGGCTGACAAACAGGCTCAGACTAAATTGGTCAACTCCCTTTTAGACGAGATTGAAAGCAAAAACTAATACTGCGTAATGAACGAAGGACTCATTCCCCGCCGATATGCCAAAGCGCTTTATAAGGTTGCCGTCGAACGTGGCGACGCTGTGAAGTTGTATGGTATAATGAACCAATTGACTGATGCTGCTGCCTCACAGCCGCAGCTAAGAGATGCCATTGCCAATCCTTTTGTGACAGTTGAAGATAAGATTTCTCTGCTTACAACTGCGGTTGGCGCTTCAGATGTTAACGTTACCTTTTCTGATTTCTTAAAATTGCTTGCTCAGAACAAACGTCTGAGCCTTGCCATCGATATCGCCCGTGATTATGCTGTGCTCTATCGTCATGAACGTGACATATGCAAAGTTGTGGTCGAGTCGGCATCACAGCTTAGCGCAGATGAGGAAAAACGTCTGAAAACACTTATCGAAAACCATCTCAACGGAGCTACTATGGAATATAGCTCGAAGGTCAATCCTGATCTCATAGGTGGTTTTGCGGTCAGCATCGATAACGAACGGCTTGACGCCTCGGTTAAAAATGAGTTGAAACAATTACGTTTGAACCTTTTAAAGTAATTTATTAATTAGCCTTTAAGCATATACAATGATAAATCCAAGCGAGATTTCGGAAGTATTAAAACAACAGCTCGAGAGTGTCAATTCGAAGGTATCGTTCGAAGAGGTAGGCTCGGTGCTTGAAGTCGGCGATGGTGTAGCCCATGTCTATGGACTTGATAATGTCAGCGCCAACGAGTTGGTGGAGTTCGAAAACGGAGTGAAAGGCGTAGCCCTTAACCTTGAAGAAAGCAATGTCGGTGTGATATTGCTCAATAATGTCAACAAGGTGACCGAGGTTATGAGCGTCAAGCGAACCGGCGAAATCGCATCAATTCCCGTCGGCGAGGGTCTCCTTGGCCGCGTCATAAATGTGCTTGGCGAACCTATTGACGGCCGTGGCCCGATTTCAGGTGAGCTCATCAACCTGCCGCTTGAACGCAAGGCGCCCGGTGTTATTTACCGTCAGCCGGTCAACCAGCCTTTGCAGACCGGCATCAAGGCTGTCGACTCTATGGTTCCTATTGGTCGCGGTCAGCGTGAACTTATCATCGGTGACCGTCAGATTGGCAAGACTGCGATAGCTATCGATACAATAATCAACCAGCGTAAGAATTTCGAGGAAGGCAAGCCTGTCTATTGTATCTACGTTGCAATTGGTCAGAAAGCTTCTTCAATCGCTGCGACTGTTGACACTCTCCGTCGTTTCGGTGCGCTCGACTACACTGTAGTTGTGGCTGCGACAGCTTCTGACTCGGCTTCCATGCGTTATTACTCTCCATTTGCCGGTGTGGCCATCGGTGAGTATTTCCGCGATACAGGCCGCGATGCATTGATTGTTTATGATGACCTTTCGAAGCAGGCTGTCGCTTATCGCGAGATTTCGCTTATACTCAAGCGTCCTTCAGGACGCGAGGCATATCCCGGCGATATCTTCTATCTCCATTCACGTCTGCTCGAACGTGCGGCCAAGATTATCGACAATCAGGAAGTGGCTTCAACTATGAACGACCTTCCGGTTGCGCTCAAACCTATAGTAAAGGGTGGTGGATCGCTCACAGCCCTTCCCATCATCGAGACCCAGGCCGGAGACGTTTCTGCATATATCCCGACCAATGTGATTTCGATCACCGACGGTCAGATATTCCTTGAAACTGCGCTTTTCAACAGAGGCATCAGACCCGCTATCAATGTGGGTATCTCAGTGTCGCGTGTCGGTGGTAACGCGCAGATCAAATCAATGAAAAAGGTTGCCGGTACGCTCAAAATCGATCAGGCACAGTTCCGCGAACTTGAGTCATTCACCAAATTTGGCGGTGATATCGATCCGGTGACAGCGCGTGTTATTGACAAAGGCCGTAAGAACGAGCGTCTGCTTATTCAGCCGCAGTATCATCCAGTAGCCGTTGAAGAGGAAGTCGCTGTGATTTTCTGTGGTGTCAACGGATTGCTTGAGAATGTACCCGGTGACAAAGTTGCCGAATTCGAAAAACAGCTGTTGCAGTTGCTCAACGCCAAGTATCGTGAGGATGTGCTTGAACCAATACGTCAGGGCAAACTCACAGACGATGTAACTGCGAAACTTAAGGAAGCAGCCGCCCAGATTGCCGGTCAATTCTAACATCAATAAATTTAGATGGCAACATTAAGAGAACTCAAAGGCCGCATTGGCTCGGTCGCTTCTTCTGAGAAGATCACCGGAGCGATGAAGATGATTTCATCGGCCAAGATGCACAAAGCAGAAGGTGCTTTGAAACGTCTTGTGCCTTATCGCTCGCAAATCGAGACCATAATCTCGAATCTCCTCAGCGCTGATGCCTCCTTCAGTTCACCGCTGATCGAGACCCGCAGCGAATTCCGCCACATCGCGGTTGTGGTGTTCGGCAGTGATGATGGCCTTTGCGGTGCTTATAACGTAAATATTTTCAAGAAACTTCTTGCGCGCATTTCCGAGCTCAGGGGCAAATATGGCAATTCAATTGCCATTGATGTCTATCCCGTTGGTAAGAAGATGCTCAAGATGGTTGCGAAGCTCAACGATCCTAAGTTGTGTGTGATCTCAGATCCCGAGGCTGTCAATACAAAAAGCGACGGCATAACGGTGAGAGACTTTACACGCAGCCTCCAGCAGCGCTATGTCTCAGGCGAACTTGATTTGGTAGAGACTGTCTATATGCGATACATATCAGCCGGTCGTCAGGTTTTGACCAGTGAGCCTCTGTTGCCAATCGATGGCAACACTTTCGCGGCCGAAGGCGTCAAGCAAGTGTCAGGCCGTCCTTATATCTTCGAGCCTGATGCTGCTACTGTCTTCAAGGCTGTCCTGCCGCTCTTCCTGCTGTCTGTGTCTCAGGAAATCTTCGCACAGAACCGTGCGTCCGAGCAGGCGGCCCGCGTGATGGCGATGCAGAGCGCGAATGACAATGCCAAGAAGCTTCTCGAACAACTCCAACTCGAATACAACAAACTGCGTCAGCAAAGCATCACCACCGAGCTGCTCGACATCGTCGGCGGTCAGGTCAGAGACTGACGTATTCATCATAACGCGAATATTTAACCGATTTATAACGACATTTTTTCAATGGGTAGTGTAAAAGAATATTTCACTTCGTTAGGCTCAGGCATCGCAAGTCTTGTAAAAGGCCTGCAGGTGACAGGCAAGGAATTTGTCACGCCTAAGATTACCGAACGTTATCCCGAAGACCGTGACACACGCCATGTGCCTGAACGTTTCCGTGCGGTACTCGAACTCGTCTATGACAAGGACGGAAACCATAAATGTATCGCCTGCGGCACTTGTGAGCGTGTTTGTCCTAACGGCACAATCAAGCTTGAGACCAAGATGGTCGATACTGCTGCCGGAACAAAAAAGAAGAAGCTTGACAAGTACTTCTATGATCTCGGAAGCTGTACATTCTGCCAGCTCTGTGCCACTAACTGTCCGACAAACGCGCTTGCTTTCTCTAATGATTTCGAGCAGGCAGTGTTCACGCGTGACAAACTTGTCAAAAAGCTCAACTATCTCCCTGAGAAGGAAGAACCGGCTTTAACTCCCGAGCAACTGGCAAAAGCCGCCGCTGAACGCGAAGCTAAAATTGCTGCCGCAAAGGCTAAGGCCGCCGCTGCAAAGGCCGCTCGTGAAGCCGCTGCCGGAGAAGCCGCTGCCGCTGGTGCTAATCAATCAGAAAAATAAAATTCAATAAACCAATATGGAATCAGTAGGAAGTATCATTATCTATGTGATTGTCGCTCTTGCGATGGTCGTATTCTCGGTACTCGCCGTGACCACACGCAAAATCCTGCGTGCGGCCACATACCTGCTTTTCACGCTATTTGCCGCTGCTGCCGTGTATTTCATGCTCGACTATGAATTCCTCGGTGCGGTGCAGATCGCTGTCTATGCAGGTGGCATTGTCGTCCTGTTTGTCTTCTCTATACTATTGACAAGCAAGCCCGGCGACAACACCGAGAAACTTACTTCGAAATCGCGGGTTATCGGCCTTATAGCTGCGCTTGCCATGCTTGGCACTGCCGGATGGTCGCTTGTGTCGCACTGTGCAAACTTTGCAACACGTCCCGAGATGGCCTCTCCCGAGATGTCGCAGATTGGCGAGACTCTCATGGGTACAGGCGCAGGTCAGTACCTTCTGCCTTTCGAAGCAGTCAGTGTTCTTTTGTTAGCATGTATAATCGGTGGCGTCGTAATCGCCCGCAGACGTTAATAGAACTATGGAATTAACAGCAATCTATTATCTCATTCCCAGCCTGATTATGTTCTGCTGCGGAGTCTACGGTTTTATCACACGCAAAAACATGATTGCAATGTTGATCTCGCTTGAACTTATGCTCAATGCTGTCGATGTCAACTTTGTGGTGTTCAATCGCTTCCTCTTCCCCGGACAGATGGAAGGCATGTTCTTCACTCTTTTTGCTATTGCAATTGCTGCTGCTGAAACCGCACTTGCTATCGCGATTATTATCAATATCTTCCGTGCGACTAAGAACGTCGATGTCCGCGGTCTTGACGAAATGAAATTCTAATCGTTATGGATATTACGATACCTCTTTTAATACTGGCGATACCCTTGTTCATGTTCATTTTCCTCGGCCTTCTCGGCGGGAAGATGAGTCATAAACTTGCAGGTACGCTCGGTACGCTCGGCATGGGCACAGCCCTTGTCCTTGCTTATTACACCGCGTTTAATTACTTCTTCAGCGGTTCGGCTGATTTTATCACGGCGGCCGGAGAGCGTCTCCAGTATATGGTCTTCAATCAGACCTGGCTGGCTTTCACCGACAAGCTCGTCATTAAACTCGGTTTCCTCCTCGACCCGATCTCTGCCATGATGCTCGTTGTCATCACGACAATTTCATTCATGGTTCATCTCTACAGCCTCGGCTATATGCGCGACCATCACGGTGTGTTCGAACGCGGTTTCCAGCGTTTCTATGCCTTCCTGTCGCTCTTCAGCTTCTCAATGCTTGGCCTTGTGGTTGCAACCAATATTTTCCAGATGTATATCTTCTGGGAGCTTGTGGGTGCATCTTCTTACCTGCTCATCGGTTTCTACTACACCAAGCCTTCGGCCGTATCAGCATCAAAGAAAGCGTTTATCGTAACACGTTTTGCCGACCTCGGTTTCCTTATCGGCATACTTGTGCTTTCGTTCTATACAGGAACATTTGATTTCACTCAGTTGACATCAGTTCCTGTCGAAGGTCTCAACGATGTCTATCGTGTGAGCGCAGACACAGCTCTCAACATCCGCAATATATTCGAGACGAGCGCAGCACCTGTATTCATGGGTGGTTCTGTTCTGACTTGGGCGCTTGTTCTGATCTTCATGGGCGGTATGGGTAAGTCTGCCATGATGCCTCTCCACATCTGGCTTCCCGACGCGATGGAAGGTCCGACACCTGTGTCGGCTCTCATCCACGCTGCGACAATGGTCGTTGCGGGTGTATATCTCGTCGCACGCCTCTTCCCGCTCTATCTCATGGAGGAATGTGCGCTTGAAATCATAACAGTCGTAGGTGCTCTCACCGCTTTCTATGCAGCGATGGTTGCTTGTACGCAGATCGACATCAAACGAGTGCTTGCATTCTCGACCATTTCTCAGATTGCCTTCATGATGGTGTCGCTCGGCGTAGCGCGTCCTGAGATCCACGAAGGTCTCGGCTACATGGCTTCGATGTTCCACCTTTTCACTCACGCGATGTTTAAGGCGCTTCTCTTCCTCGGAGCAGGAGCTCTTATCCATGCCATCGGTTCAAACGACTACACAGCCATGCATGGTCTTCGTAAGTATATGCCGATAACACATTGGACGTTCCTCATCGGCTGTCTCGCCATCGCAGGTATCATCCCATTCTCGGGCTTCTTCTCAAAAGATGAAATCCTGAGCGCATGTGTCGGCTACGACTGGCTCGCTTATGCATGGATGTCTATGGTGGCAGGTCTGACAGCTTTCTACATGTTCCGTCTCTACTATCTCATATTCTGGTGGAAAGAACATAAAGTTGCCGAGGGCCATCATGCTCCCCATGACCAGCCTTGGACAATGTCACTCCCGTTGATCATCCTTGCTGCAGTGTCTTGTGTCGCAGGTTTCATTCCTTTTGGCAAACTTGTCAGCTGGAATGGCGAACCCTATGATTTCATGGCGCATTTCGATTGGTCTGTAGCTGCGGTGAGCCTCACAGTGGCAGTTCTCGCGATTATTCTCGCAACTGTAATGTATCGCAAGGAAAACAACCTTCCCGAGAAGTTCAGAAATGCACTTCCCAACCTCTGGCGTTGGTGTCACCATCGTTTCTATTGGGACGAACTCTATATGTTCATCACTCACAAGATTATATTCAACGGCATCTGCCGTCCGATAGCATGGTTTGACCGCCACATCATCGACGGAACCATGGACTCTTTCGCTACAATTACCAACAAGGCTTCGGAACTTATCCGTCCGCTGCAGTCAGGTCAGATCCAGTACTACGTATGGGTTTATCTCGTCGGCGCGCTTCTCCTTGGTGTTATCACAGCGATTTGCCTGATTTAATCAACGAGTCTAAACCTTAAAACAGTAACTATAATGTTTTCCAATATATTGATCTATTTCGTCGTGATCCCCTTGCTGATGCTTGCGGGAGTCGCACTCAGCCGGAACATCAAGCAGATCCGCGCCGTTGCCGTTGTCGGTTCGCTTGCCCTGACCGCTCTTTCGGTCTATCTTCTGGTTGATTATCTCGCCCTGAGAGCTGCAGGAGAGACAGCAGCCATGGTGTATACAGATTCGTGGTCTTGGTTTGGTCCGCTTAACATCAACCTCGCTGTTGGTGTAGACGGCATTTCAATCGCCATGCTTCTCCTTTCGTCGATTATCCTTCTCACAGGTTCGTTCGCTTCTTGGACTATCAATCAGCCCAAGGAATTCTTCTTATGGCTCATCCTGCTTTCGACCGGTGTGTTCGGTTTCTTCATCACTATCGACATGTTCACCATGTTCATGTTCTATGAGGTGGCTCTTATCCCGATGTATCTTCTCATCGGAGTCTGGGGCTCAGGACGCAAGAACTATTCAGCAATGAAACTGACCCTCATGCTTATGGGCGGTTCAGCATTCCTGATGCTCGGTCTGATCGGCATCTACTACCATTCCGCTCCCGAAGGCGGTCAGCTGACATGGAACCTGCTTGAAATCTCAGAAAACGCAGCTATAGACAAGAACTGGCAGTATTTCCTCTTCCCGATGACTTTTGTTGGCTTCGGTGTACTTGGTGCCATGTTCCCATTCCACACATGGTCGCCTGACGGTCATGCTTCTGCGCCTACAGCCGTGTCTATGCTTCACGCTGGTGTGCTCATGAAGCTCGGTGGTTATGGCTGCTTCCGTGTTGCAATCTTCCTGATGCCTCAGGCTGCAAACGATCTCGCATGGATATTCCTTATACTTACTGGCATATCGGTTGTATACGGAGCTTTCAGCGCTTGCGTTCAGACAGACCTCAAATACATCAATGCCTACTCGTCGGTTTCACACTGTGGTCTGGTGCTCTTCGCAATCCTCATGCTCAACACAACAGCGATGACCGGTGCTATCATGCAGATGCTCTCCCACGGTCTTATGACTGCGCTCTTCTTTGCACTCATCGGCATGATCTATGGCCGTACCCACACTCGTGACATCCGCCAGATGGGTGGTCTCATGAAAATCATGCCTTATCTCGCCGTCTGCTATGTCATCGCCGGTATGGCTTCGCTCGGACTGCCCGGTCTCAGCGGCTTCGTAGCCGAAATGACCATCTTTGTCGGATCGTTTGAACAAGGTATGCACGACTATCTCTCCGGTGCAGGTTCTCTACGACTCGTATTCACCATCATCGCATGCTGCTCGATTGTCATCACCGCTGTCTACATCCTTCGCGTTGTCGGCAAACTTCTCCTTGGCCCGGTTTATGACAAACACCATCTCGAACTGACTGACGCGACATGGTGGGAGAGACTGTCAACTGCGACTCTCATCATCTGTGTGGCCGGCATAGGTTGCTTCCCCAACTTCTTCAACAACCTGATTAATTTCACATTCTCCCCCGAAATCTTCAAAGTGCTCGGCCTGAACTAATAAGATAGACAAGAAAATGGATTACTCACAATTTTTAGCAATGAAACAGGAAATCGGTCTGTTGATCGTGTTCCTGCTCGTCTTCCTCTACGATACGTTCATGCCGCGTCGCTCTCTGCGTGCACTACCGGCATTTTCAGCGGTACTGATGCTGATCCTTACTGTTGGAGACATCTTCTGCTGCTGTGCAAACGGTTGTTCGATTTCAGCGTTTGCGGGAATGTATGAGACATCTCCCGTTATCGCGGCCATCAAAAACGTACTTAATGTCGGTGTGGTCATCGTACTGATCCAATCAATCAAATGGACAAATTCAGAGCCAATGACTTACCGTCGCGGAGAGTTCTATGAACTTCTCCTTGTGACGCTTTTCGGCATGTATCTGATGATTTCTGCACGTCACTTCCTGCTCTTCATCATTGGCCTCGAATGTGCTTCACTGCCTCTCGCTGCGATGGTTGCTCTCGATAAGAACCGATATGAAAGCCATGAAGCTGCTGTCAAGTATATGCTCACAGCAGTCTTCTCTTCGGCTGTGTTCATGATGGGTCTGTCGTTTGTCTATGGTCTGACAGGTTCGCTTTATTTCCAGAACATCTACTATGCCCTTTCGACACAATTCAGTTTCATGCTTGTGCTTGCAGTTGCCTTTGTTATCGCAGGTATCGGCTTCAAACTGTCGCTCGTGCCGTTCCATCTCTGGACTGCCGATGTCTATCAAGGTGCTCCCACCTCAGTGACATCTTATCTTTCAGTGATTTCAAAAGGCGCAGCTGCTTTCGCTTTCATGGTGATTCTGGCTCAGGTGTTCGGTTCGGTTTACAGCAATGTATGGGAATGGATGCTTTATGCATTGATTATCCTTACCATCACTGTCGGTAACCTCTTTGCAATCCGTCAGCGCAACATGAAGCGCTTCCTCGCGTTCTCTTCTGTTTCGCAAGCCGGATACATCATGCTTGGCATCATAGCTTTTAACACTATGGGTGTTGCAGCGATGATCTATTACATCCTCGTCTACATCTTCTCAAATCTTGCAGCGTTTGGAGTTATCGGAGCTATCGAAAATGCTACCGGCAAAGTTTCGATGGACGATTACAATGGCCTGTATAAGACCAATCCCCGCTTGTCGTTTGCGATGATGCTTGCAATGTTCTCACTTGCAGGTATACCTCCTTTTGCAGGTTTCTTCTCGAAATTCTTTATATTTACCTCGGCTATCAACCAAGGTTCGGTTGCAATTTATGTGCTGGTGTTGATTGCGCTTATCAACACAATCATTTCGCTCTACTACTATCTCCTTGTAGTAAAGGCGATGTTCATCAGCGAAGAACCATGCCAGATTGCATGCTTCCGTTCTTCTTGCAGCGAGCGTCTTGGCATGTGGATTGCAGTCGCAGGTATTCTCTTGCTTGGCATCGTCAGCTGCGTTTACGACTATCTTCTTGACATTACATTGGTCAACAGTGGTCTCGTAGCTTACTTTGTATAACATTCATCACTCAATCAGTCGGGCTCTGTTCTAATTTTGAAGAACAGAGTCCGACTTGCATTATAGAGGTTTTGCTGCAACGCAAGTTTCCGAATTAGGAGTGACTATCCGAATGTAACCATCCGAGCCAAGCCGTCTTTTACATGGCGTATTTGATTGCGGACTTTGTAATCGAATACGCCATGTTTAATCTAAATGAGAACAATGTGATAGTCATCTCGCGGCATCCGGCAGATATGTTGAAAGTCATCCACTGCTTATGTGGCAAGGTAAGGCATGTGGTTCTTGCTTTTCGCAAGACGCTCTGTTCTGAACTTGTCTTGCTGAAGGCGGCGATAGTTCTGCGAGGGTAGCTCGCCGGCTGTTTGCGATGTTATAATTAGTCCATTGGCTGGATGGCCAGTTGACGAGATAAGAGTAGGGTATTTAAACACAACAGACTCCGTCATCGCGACGAAGTCTGTTGGCGTTTCCTTCCTGTTGGAAGTATGAAACGGATGATTTGGGGAATATCTTATTCGGCGCTTTCGTTAAGAAGCTCAAGCATCTTGATAGCCGAAACTGGAATTCGTGTACCGGGTCCGAAGATTGCGGCTACACCGGCTTTGTAGAGGAAGTCATAGTCCTGGGCAGGAATAACACCACCTGCTGTCACCATGATATCTTCGCGGCCGAGCTTGCGCAGCTCTTCGATGACTTGAGGAACAAGGGTCTTGTGACCGGCTGCGAGCGACGATACACCAAGAATGTGAACGTCGTTTTCAACGGCCTGACGGGCTGCTTCTGCCGGAGTCTGGAAGAGGGGACCCATGTCGACGTCAAAGCCACAGTCAGCATAGCCGGTTGCAACAACTTTTGCACCTCGGTCATGTCCGTCCTGACCCATTTTCGCGATCATGATACGTGGCTGACGACCTTCACGTTTTGCAAATTCCTCGCACATCTGCTGTGCGCGTACGAATTCGGGATCTTGCTTTGTTTCGCTTGAATACACGCCTGAAATAGTTCTGATTACTGCTTTATAACGGCCTACGACATCTTCGCAGGCATCTGAGATTTCGCCGAGAGTGGCGCGGAGACCGGCTGCCTTGACTGCGAGATCGAGAAGGTTGCCTTGTTTTGTGCGCACACATTCTGTGATTGCGGCAAGTGCTTCTTTGACCTTTGCTTCGTCGCGTTTGGCCTTGACGTCGTTGAGACGTTCGATCTGCTCTTTGCGGACCTCTGTGTTGTCGATTTCGAGAATATCGATCGGATCCTCGTGTTCGAGACGATATTTGTTGATGCCGACAATAGTCTGACGTCCGGAGTCGATGCGGGCCTGAGTGCGGGCAGCAGCTTCTTCGATACGCAGTTTGGGGAGGCCGGTTTCAATTGCCTTGGCCATGCCACCGAGTTTCTCGATTTCCTGGATATGGGCCCATGCACGTTGTGCAATCTCGTTTGTGAGAGCTTCGACATAGTATGAGCCTGCCCATGGGTCAATCTGCTTGGTGACCAGAGTCTCTTCCTGAATGTAAATCTGAGTGTTACGTGCGATGCGCGCAGAGAAGTCAGTCGGAAGGGCGATGGCTTCGTCGAGGGCATTTGTGTGGAGAGACTGAGTGTGGCCGAGGGCTGCACCCATGGCTTCGATACATGTACGGCCGACGTTGTTGAAGGGGTCTTGTTCGGTCAGCGACCAGCCGGAAGTCTGCGAGTGTGTGCGGAGTGCGAGCGATTTGGGATTCTTCGGGTTGAATTGCTTGACAATCTTGGCCCAGAGCATACGTGCAGCACGCATTTTTGCAATCTCCATGAAGAAGTTCATGCCGATAGCCCAGAAGAATGACAGACGTGGAGCGAAAGCATCGATGTCCATGCCTGCGTTGACGCCTGCGCGGAGATATTCGAGACCGTCAGCGAGAGTGTAGGCAAGCTCTATGTCGCAAGTGGCACCTGCTTCCTGCATATGATAGCCGGAGATTGAGATTGAGTTGAACTTGGGCATGTTCTGCGAAGTGTACTCAAAAATATCGGCGATGATACGCATTGAGAATTCCGGCGGGTAGATATAGGTGTTACGCACCATGAATTCTTTGAGGATGTCATTCTGGATTGTTCCTGCCATTTCTTCGAGCTTGGCTCCTTGCTCGAGGCCTGCGTTGATGTAGAAGGCGAGCACCGGAAGCACTGCACCGTTCATAGTCATCGATACAGACATCTTGTTTAGGGGTATGCCGTCGAAAAGCACTTTCATGTCTTCAATCGAGCAGATCGATACGCCTGCTTTGCCGACGTCGCCGACGACGCGTTCGTGGTCTGCATCATAGCCGCGGTGTGTGGCAAGGTCAAATGCCACCGAAAGACCTTTCTGTCCTGAGGCAAGGTTACGGCGGTAGAATGCGTTTGACTCTGCGGCTGTCGAGAAGCCTGCATACTGGCGGATGGTCCAGGGGCGCAGTGGATACATCGCGCTGTACGGACCGCGCAGGAAGGGAGGGATGCCTGAAACGTAGTTGAGGTGTTCAAGGCCTTCGAGGTCAGTTTTTGTGTAGACTGGCTTTACGGGAATGAGTTCGGGTGTGAGCCATTCTTCTCCCCCGGCGACGGGCGCATGCTGAGCGCCGAAGGCGTCTTTTGTAATGTCTATGGTTTTGAAATCGGGTTTCATTGTCGTAAGGGATTATTTGAGAAGTTTGGCATTGAATGCTTTGAGTGTGTCAAGCACATTGCAGCGTACGTGGATGAATTCGTTGATGCCTGCAGCCTTGAGGTCTTCTGCACATGCAGGGGCTCCGGCGACAACAAATTCGGCGCGGCCGTTGAGATACTTGAATGCAGCGGGAGCGAGTTCGGCATATTCGTCGTCGCTTGAGCAGAGCACAATCACGTCAGCGCCTTTTTCGAGGGCTGCGTCAACACCGGCTTCGACTGTGTCAAATCCGAGGTTGTCGATGATTTCATAGCCTGCACAACCGAAGAAATTGGTTGAGAACTGCGCGCGGGCAAGACGCATGGCGAGGTTGCCGATGGTAAGCATGAACACTTTGGGACGCTTTGCGGCAGCTTCTGTTGCAAGACGCAGTTCTTCGAAATCGGTCGCAGCTCGTCTCATTGAGAGTCCTGTACCTGTTGCTTCTGCTTTTTCACCGCAAGAGCAGCAGCATGCCTTGGTCTCTATTTTGCCGGCGGCCTTTTCGTTGATGTTGGGATATTGGTTTGAGCCGAGAAGGATTTCTTTGCGGCGGGCAACATCTGTGTGGCGTTTTGCGCAAGATTCGTTAACTGATTTCTGAACCTCTCCGTTTGCAACTTCGGCAAAGAAACCGCCTTTTTCGACTACATCGAGGAAGAGTTTCCATGCTTCGTTGGCAATCGACACGGTGAGTGTTTCCACATAGTAGCTGCCGCCTGCAGGGTCAACTACTTTGTCGAGGTGGCTTTCTTCCTTGAGAAGGAACTGTTGATTGCGGGCGATGCGCTCAGAGAATGCGTCGGGAGTCTTGTAGGGGGTGTCAAACGGAACGACCGTTATCGAGTCAACTCCGGCAAGAGCTGCCGACATCGCTTCGGTCTGGCTGCGGAGCAGGTTGACGTGGGCGTCGTAGATTGTCTGGTTGAATTTTGATGTCGAAGCATGTACATGCATCTTGGCCGAGTCAATGGCTGCGGGCTTGTATTGCTCTACAATCTGAGCCCAAAGCATGCGGGCGGCACGGAATTTGGCAAGCTCCATGAAGTAGTTGGATGATACACCCATGTTGAATTTGATGCGTGTCGCCACATCGTCTGCGCTCATGCCTGCGTCGGTGAGGGCGGTCATCCACTGAGCACCCCATGCGAGAGCGTAGCCGAGTTCCTGGAAAATATAAGAACCACCGTCGCAGAAGAGGGCTGAGTCAACAGCGAGCACTTTGAGCGAGGGGATGTCTTTTACAGTCTCTACGAGAACTTTTGCTTTGGCGGCTATTTCTGCCGGAACTTCACCTCCATGGCGCAGAGCCTTGCGAAGCGGATTGTAGTCGATTGAGCCGTGGAACGCCTTTTCGGCTTTGTTGTCTTTGATATATTTTACCAGGGCTTCTGCCAGAGTCTGAGCCTTGCAGGGACAGCAATTGAAGTTGATTTCAATTTTCTCGAGGTCTATGCCTTCAAGAAGTGCTGCTACTGTAGCTTCGCTTGCTTCCTCAACCTTGAAGCCAAGTGAGTTGACGCCTTTGCCGATTACTTCAAGCGCGAGTTTGTTGGCTTCGGCCGGATCGCATGCGATGATTTCCTGACGGGTCAGCCAGTCGTTGTCAGCGCGGGTTCCGCGGACAAAGGGGTATTCTCCGGGAAGTGATTCTGTTGTCTTGAAGTCTGCAATGTCTTCTGCTCTGTAGATAGGCTCGACATTGAACCCTTCGTTAGTTCTCCAGACCAATTTCTTGTTGAAATCCGCTCCTTTGAGGTCGGTTTCAACCTTGGCGCGCCATTCGTCATAGCTTATGCCGGGAAACTGGTCGAATAATTTTTCTCTCTTTTCTGCCATAATTTTATTGTAAATTATTTTGGTATAGTCTGATTTAAGTTTTTTGATCGGAAGCGCAAGTATGAGCATAGAGCGACCAAATTCACCAACAAAATTAATAAACTTTGTCTAATCTGCAAATCAATTTGTAGTGAAATAAAGTTATATAGGCCGCATGACTTCGGCAAAAAGCACAAGGAGTTGCGTATTTTGATGCGCAACTCCTTGAATGATACTGCTATGTGTGCTAATTGTCAGATGATTGAACCCATCTGATCCATACAACATAAGAGCCTTAGCCGAGGATTTGTGCGGCGTGGTCCTTAGTCTTGACTTCTTTAGGAGTGATGACTCTGGTGACAATGCCTTCCGGGCTGATAATGAAAGTGGTGCGGAATGTGCCCATGTATTTGCGTCCATACATTGATTTTTCGCCCCATACGCCAAATTCTTCGACGAGCTTGTGGTCTGTATCGGTGATGAGAGGGAAGGGAAGTGAGTTTTTCTCCCTGAATTTTTTATGAGATGCGGCCGGATCGACACTGACACCTATCACTTGGAAACCTGCGTCGAGCAGAGTGTCGTAGTTGTCTCTAAGGTTACAAGCCTGTGCCGTGCATCCTGAGGTAGAGTCCTTGGGATAGAAGTAGAGTGCGATCGTTTTACCGGGAAAATCGCTGCGCTTTACGACGTTGCCGTTTTCGTCTGTTCCCAAAATGTCGGGAACTTTGTCTCCTTGTTGTATCATTTGTTCTGTTTGTTGGTTATTTACGTTTGTTGGCGCGTGGCGCGACTATTCGTTCTCCGAGAAATTTAGCGAACTCCTGTTGGGTCTTTTTCTTTTCGATATACTGTTGCATGAGCGTGTTGGCCTCCGACATGTCTTTTGTGGAGGCAAGATTACGCTCGATGGAGTGGATATCGTAGTCGAGGACCCCATACATGAGTTCATATAGGGCACGGGGCACGTTTTCGACAAGCTTGTCGCGCTCGGTTTCTATTTTCGAAAACTTATAGTGGATTTTGCTTAGCTTGTGGCGTTCGCTGACGAGATCCGTAGACAGAAGCCTGATTTCATCATCGGGTGATGAACACAGTCGTTGTTCGGCATAATGTTCGGCATATTCAGCCACCGCTTCATTGTAATTTGTTTCAAGACGTGTCTCAAGAGCTATTTCCTTGCCTTTTATTTCGTTGACGGATAGCCCGGATCTGCTGATTTCATCAAGGGCGACGGCCCGTGTGCTTTCTCTCTCCCGGTTGAGGCGTTCGAAATTAGCGTGGCTGTCATCTGGCCATGTTTCATGAGCCATATTGTTGATTTGCTCAAACATCCGGGCGTAGAGCGGCACTGTGAAGCCAAGACTTTCCTTCTGCAACTCATAGTTGACGTAATCAACCAGTTTGAGCGTTATTGGATTGCCGTCGGCGTCTTCGGCCTCACATAGATCGCACATGCCATATTTCACGACAAAGCGCAGCAAATTGCGTTCGAAAGGCTCGAGATAGCGGGTCCGTCCGTCAAGAGCGGTGTTTTCGGCGGGATGTGTCGTCTGAGGTGTGGTTGGCTCCTTTCGCTCGTTGACATTTTCAGCAGTGGTTTGCTCAACGCCTTCAATCGACTTTCTCGCCTCGGCCTGACGCGTCTGCTTGTATGTGTTTTCAGCCCTTTCAGCTATGAGTTTCGAAAGTTGCATAACGAGCACCTGCTCGTCGATGTCGAAGGCACGAGAGCATTCGGCTGTGTAGACCGTGCGTGTGACTGCGTCAGGAATCACTGCGATTGTGCGCAGTATGTCGGTGATGACGCGGCTACGGGCGATAGGGTCTCCGGCTGCGTCAGCGAGCAGTATTTTAGTCTTGAAGTGGATAAAGTCAGTTTCGTTTTGAGCCAGATATTGCTCGAGTTCTTCGGCTGTATGGCTTTGAGCGAACGAGTCCGGGTCGTCTCCTTCGGGCAGTGACAGCACCTTGACATTGATGCCTTCAGCGAGTATCATGTCTATGCCTCGGAGCGATGCCTTTATGCCGGCTGCGTCCGAGTCATAGATCACGGTGACATTGTCTGTGAAACGGTGGATTAGGCGTATCTGGCCTTCGGTCAACGATGTGCCCGATGATGCGACCACATTTTCAACTCCAGACTGATGCATGGAGATGACATCCATATAGCCTTCGACAAGTATACACTTGTTTTTCTTGGCAATGGAGTGTTTTGCCTGATACAGACCGTAAAGCTCTCGGCTTTTACTGTAGATCAGCGACTCCGGAGAGTTGACATATTTGGCCACGCTCTTGTCACTCCTGAGAGTACGCCCTCCGAAGGCCACGACTTTGCCCGAGATGCTGTGGACAGGATATATCACGCGCCCTTTGAAGCGGTCGTAGATTGTTCCGCGGTCGTTGCGTATGCAGAGACCCGTATCGACAAGATATTTCTCATTGTAGCCTTTGGCCGTAGCCTCAGCATGTAAGGCATTGCCTTGCTCGATCGAATAGCCAAGATGAAAGCGGCTTATCATGGCGTCGTTTATGCCGCGTTTTCTGAAGTATGCGAGTCCAATCTCCCGGCCGTCAGCTGTATCAGTGAGATTTTTCTCGAAGTGTTGCATGGCAAACGAGTTCACGGCCAGCATGGATTCGCGTTGAGATTCTTCCTCGCGTTCCTGTTCGCTCATCTCGTGTTCTACGATCTCGATGTTGTATTTCTTGGCGAGGTATCGCAGGGCCTCCTGATAGCTCATCTGCTCTATCTCCATGATGAAGTTGACCGGAGAGCCACCTTTGCCGCAACTGAAACATTTGCAAATGCCCTTTGACTTGGAAACCGAAAATGACGGGGTGCGTTCGTTGTGAAAAGGACACAATCCTATATAGTTGGCACCTCGTCGCTTAAGGCTGACGAAATCGCTGACAACGTCTACTATATCGGCGGTGTCCAGAATACGTTGTGTCGTTTCGCGGTCAATTCGTTTCATATCATTGCAAAGTTACGATTATTTGACCGGTTTAATGGTCAACGCCATTAAATTTTTTGACCTTTGTCGGCGATAGACGCCTCCCAGTTGGCCCACAAATAGTCCCGGAAAGCTATATTCCCGTTAATTTAAAGCAATATAATAAAAGATTAATGAGATGTATAAAATAACAATGGAGATTCTCACGAACCTCCATTGTTTTTCTTACACATAGTACTTAATGTTAGATTTATATGTCTATTCCAGATTTATTTATTATATGAAAAAGCGTTTATATTGTCGTTTGTTTTACATGTGCAAAGTTAGCAATTATTTGCCGCTTGTCAAGCACCGACGATAAGGCCGGGCTTTTGCATCTGCTTAATGAATTTCATATATCGATTAAATTTATTACGATTATTAAGGTTGCAGTGCGGAATTATTGTTGATAATTAATAATTATGAAGTGCGGCAAAAAGTTTACAACAATGTTATATAGTGCTAAATTTTAATCAAATGCTTACATAATGCTCTATAACATATTTTTGGCCGATAAAAATTTTAAAAAATATAACTATTTGACATGAAATATGCTGCAAAACACATTTTTGAAGCAGAAAATCCGGGGCCGCAACAACTTCAATGTTGCGGCCCCGGTGGGATGCTATCGATTTTTAGAAGTAAAACCAATCGTTATTCGGCATAGATGATATATGAGCCATGAGGCTGGATTGTGCCGGTGATTATGCCGTCTGTGACTGTAAATGTAGTGTCGTGGACTGTATCAGTGTAAGTGCCGTCGGGGAGGGTAGTCTGTATGGATATTTCACATGGCGCGTCAGTGAAGTTTACGATTGCAGCTCCCGCCTTTCCACGGTTGATTTCAATATATTTGCCATCCTCGGCTATGATTATCTGTTCGGGTTGTCCAGTCATGCGATGACGGAATGTGTTTGCCGCCACCACTTCCGGGTGGAAGAACTCATCATTGCCCCTTGCGCCGATCCGGTTGTTGCCCCAGTAGTTTTCGCGGGTGCTTCCGGCCGGCCGGCTGAAGAACAAAGGACGGCCGCCGTCACGAGCAGCAAGAACTGTCCAGCCTGCGCGAATGAGTTCGTCTTCCATGCCTGCCGATTCGTGCTGGTTGCAGTATGTGTCGTGGCTTTCGACCCATGTGACAAGTCTGTCGGCCGATGCGGGATGATGCCATGAGATTATGTCTTCGGCTTTCGCGTTATTGTCAGTCAAGGCTTTGCGGAGCGCATGTCCGTAATTGCTTGCCGTAAGGCTCATATAATCGGCATATTCAGCTTCTTTAACATTGCGGTCCTGCAGGACTTCGCCATATATAAACAGGCTGTCGGGCATCGAGAGCGATAGTCCGCGTATGTCTTTGCGGCCGGTGGCTATGTCCCAGAAGTCGTTTTGCTCAGCTTTGGGATCAAGCGGGTCAGAGGGCAGACCTATATGTTTGGCCGTGTCATAGCGGAAGCCTCGCGCTCCGAGAGAGATGAGATCGTTGACATATGTCATGTAGTAATATTGGAAATCTGGATTCTCTGTATTTACGTCAGGCAGGCCGCCCATTTTCCCTGTCGTACATTGCATGCGGTCGTTGTAATCGGTAATGTCTGTGAAGCCGTTGGCGTGGAACAGGTTCTCATGTCCGCCCACAGCATTGTCGAGGCCTTCGAGTACCGCTGTATGGTCGACCGCTGTATGGTTGGGCAGCACATCGACGATCACTCTCACACCATAAGCCTTGGCACTGTCACACATGGCTTTGAATGCATCGCGGTCGCCGAGCATATAATTGCCGACAGTCCAGTCTGTGGGCTGATAATAGTAGTACCATTTGCCTCTCACCGAGTCTCCTTCTTCGCTGTAAAGCGCCATGCCTCCGTCCTCACCGATAAAGCATGCCTGTGCCGGAGATGTCTGCACGTAGTTGTAGCCGGCATCTGCTATGCGGTGCATATTGGCTGCGATGGTGTCGAATGACCATGACCAGGCATGAAGGATGACCTCGTCTTCAGGTGTTGATGGTGCGACAGGTGTGGTTTTAACGCATGACTGCGAAGCCAATGCCGCTAATACTGACATAGTCAGTGTCAATCGGGTGTATTTCATGTCGTTTGAAATAAAAAATGAACTGGCAGAGTTTCCTGCCGGGGTTAAGTAGTATGATATTATAATCTCTGAATGCTGATCTACAGCGTTCGCAAAATTAACAAATAATCCTAAGTTGCAAAAGATATTTCAGATTTTTACGTGATTTTTACACGTGTGTGCAAATATGCTGTTGAGTTAACTGTTCAAAACGCTGAAAGTCTTTTAGGGGAGGTGTGTAAAATTGACGTGGTGTGCAATTTTACACACCACGTCATAGGATACATTAGGTCAAATGCTCTTTTCAATTTGCCATACGAATGCTCTAAGCCCGAGCTTTGGACGCTCATCATCGAGAGCTTTCAGTTTCGACAGCACGATGTCGACTCTGCGGTCCTCGACCATGGTGATAATGGCCGATGCCATAGATGGCCACGCATGTGATCCGTAGTGAGGTTCTCCATCATTGGAGCCTCTGCCCGAGACTTGTGGCCATGAGGTGAAACCTCGGCAGTTGTTGCGTTCGAGTATTTCGATGATATGTTCGTAGTGGGCTTGGTCAAATGTTATCAGTATGGCTTTCATGACTCTTGTTTAGTTAAAGATTTATGAATTTTGCGACGGGTGTTTTTGATGCCGTTATAGGCAAACACGCAATAGAGCACCGGGACAAACAGCAGGGTGAGGATGGTGGAGAATGTCAGACCTCCGATTACGGCTGTTCCCATCGGTCGCCACATTTCTGCTCCCTGACCGGTGCCGACAGCCATCGGGACCATGCCGAGAATGGTCGTCAATGTGGTCATGACGACCGGACGGAGTCGCGATTTGCCACCGTCGATAACCGAGCGGCGTATCGACATGCCTCGTTCGCGGTTAAGGGTGATGTAATCGATGAGCACAATGCCGTTCTTGACCACGATGCCGATCAGCATTATGGCTCCGATCATCGACATCACGTTGAGTGTATGCCCGGTGATATACAGGATTATAAATACACCGGAGAATGCAAATAGCAGCGATGTCATGATGATGGCCGGATATGTATAGCTCTCAAACTGAGCCGCCATGACTATATAGACCAGTATGATGATGAGTACAGCGAGCATCATAAGGTCGCCGAATGATTCCTGCTGGTCTTCATAGCTGCCGGCAAGCTGGATGGAGATGCCTTGCGGTATGTCCATGCGGTCGATTTCGGCCTGTGCTTTAGTTACGACTTCACTCATCGGAACACCTTGAACCACTGTTTTTACGGTTATGATGCGCTCGCGGTCTTTACGCTCGATCGTGGGAGGGGTGAAACGTTCGACAACTTTGCCGACATCGCGTATGCGCACGGCTTTTCCTGAGTTGTTGTAGATGAGTATGTTTTCGATGTCATCGATTGATGTGCGGTGGTCGGGGTCATAGAGAACCTTGATGTCATATTCTTCGCCGTCTTCGCGGAAACGCGATGCGGTCGAGCCGTTTATGCGGTTTCTCAGATATGTCGCTGCCGTCTGTAGATTGAGCCCGTAGATGGCAAGTTTCTCGCGGTCAAAGTCTACCTGATATTCCGGTTGGTAATCCGAACGCGAAATATAGACATCGGCTGTGCCGGGGATACTCTCGAGCACAGTCTTCAAACGTTGAGCCACTGAGTCTGTCTCGGTGAAATCATATCCATATATCTCAAAGTCGATTGACGCCTGACCGCCCATTGAGCCTCCATTGCCGCCGACCTGTACCTGAGCCTTCTTATATAAGGGATAGTCTTTCAAATCCTCACGCATCAGCCCTGCGATCTCAACAATGCCGCGGTCTCGCAGGCCGGGATCGACAAGCGTGATGTTCATCGACACAATGTGTGATCCGTTGTCGCGCAGAGATGCGAAGGTGTTGTCGCTCGACGCTGTGCCGACGGTGTAGTTGATGACCTTTATCTCGGGATATTTTTCTTGCCATTCGGTGACGAGACGCTGAGTCACTTCCTGAGAGATCTCAACGCGTGTGCCGATTGGAAGTTCGAGATTGACAGACAGACGGCCGTCGTCGGCAGTGGGGAAGAACTCCGAACCGACATGTTTCATCAGCCCGAGCGAGCCGATAAATATAGCGATACAGACGATGATGCTTATTAGTTTGTGGCTTACGACCCATTTCAACAGATTTCCGTAGCCGTTGTCAAAAGCGTCGAGTCCGCGGTTGACCGGACCGAAGAGCAGGTTGTAGAGTTTGCCGTGGTGATTGACGCGGCGCAGCATCAGAGAGCACAGCATTGGAGTTAGCGACAATGCGCAGACCGTGGAGATGATCATCATGATTGTGACCATCCAGCCGAGCTGTCTGAAGAGCACCCCTGTCATGCCTGTCACGAGCGTGAGAGGGAAGAATACGGCTATAAGAGTCAATGTAGAGGCGATGACCGAGATTGCCACTTCGTTTGTGCCGTGTACGGCAGCTTGTTTTGGATCAGAGCCTCGTTCGATGTGTGATGTCACATTCTCAAGCACCACAATGGCATCGTCGACGACCATGCCTATCGATATCGATAGGGCTGACAGAGAGACAATGTTAAGTGAGTTGCCGGTGATTGCAAGATAGATAAATGACGCAATCAGTGAGATCGGGATCGTGATGGTGATGATGAGTGTGGCTCGCCATCGTCCAAGGAAGAAGAACACGACTATGATCACAAACAGAAGGGCATACATCACGGTCTCGACGAGCGAGGCTATGGTGTTACGTATGTTGTCTGAGGTGTCGACGATTATGCCGAGCTTGACGTCAGACGGAAGACGTTTCTGCAGTGACGGAAGCATTTTGAGCACCTTGTTTGAGATCTCTACTGAGTTGGCTCCGCTTTGCTTCTGGATGACAATCATAGCGCCTTTGACACCGTTGTTATAGGTCTGCTGGGCACGCTCTTCAAGAGAGTCATCGATTCTGGCCACATCACGCAGGAATATGTTTTTGCCATCTCGCGAGCCGACAACAATGTCGCGCATCTCGTCAGATGATGCAAATTCGCCTTGCACACGGAGCGAGTAGGTGTCAGAACCGATATCAAACGCTCCGCCCGGTATATTGCGGTTTTCGGCCGCTACGATTGATGCAATCTGTTCGATTGACATACCATAGGCTTCAAGACGTATAGGATCGACATAAATGTGGATCTCGCGTTTAGGAGCACCGGAGATTGACACCGAACCGACACCGTTGATGCGTGCGAGCGGATTGGCTACAGCCTCATCGAGAATCTTATAGAGTCCGGGCATGCTCTCGTCAGCCTGGACCGAGAGCAGCACTATAGGGATCATGTCAGACGAGAACTTGAAAATGATAGGAGTCTCTGCGTCGTCGGGCATCGATGATGACACCATGTCAAGTTTGTCTCTGACGTCATTGGTCAAGACATCGATGTCCTTGCCATATTCAAACTCAAGAGTGATGACCGATATGTTTTCGCGCGATTTGGATGTGATGTGTTTAAGGTCGTTGACCGAGTTAAGCACGTTTTCAAGCGGGCGCGTGACATTCTGTTCGATATCCTGGGCACTGGCTCCCTGATATGTGGTCATGACCATCAGGGTGTTGGTGTCGATGTCAGGATAGAGGTCTATAGGCAGTGTCTTTAGGGAGAATAGACCGAGGATGACAACCGCAACGAAGCATAAGGTCGTCATGATTGGCCGTTTGACTGCATTTCCGTATAAACTCATATTGTATTTTTGTAGTTTGGCGGTTTATAAGTGGAGTGTGTGAAGATTATTTGTTGCCTATGACTTCGACAGACACGCCGTCGGCAAGTCTGCTTTGACCGGAGATGATGACAGTGTCACCGTCGTTGACTCCTGACAGCAACTCGTAGGTATCACCGAGCCGGCGTCCGATCTCGACACGTTCGTAGCTGACTTTGCCGTTGTGATAGACATAGACATAGCGGTTGCCTGAGCCGGTCTGTTTGACAATGGCACGGTCTGGCACCACTACGTTGTCACGGCTTCCGAGATCTAACGTCACGCGGGCAAACATGCCGGGCATGATGCGCTCGTTGGGGTTTGGTATGACAATTTCGGTCTGGAAGGTACGCGTCGATGTGTCGACGGTAGGATAGATGCGTGATACCTTGCCCTCGAAACTGTCGTCGGGAAATGCATCAAACACAATCGAGACAGGCATACCGGTCTTTACTTTAGAGAGGTCGTTTTCGGTTACGTTGATCATGACTTTCACTACCGGTGACAATTGGCCGACTGTGAGCACCGGCAGATTGCCAGTCATATCGCCCGGATCGTAGTTGCGGGCTGTGACAACTCCCGATATCGGTGATACGAGCACTGTGTTTTCAAGCATGTTGTCATATTGAGATCGGGCCGCGTCGAGTTGAGCCTTCAGTTGGTCGACAGACTGACGCGTGCCTCCTCCTATCTCGAGAAGCTGAACAGCCCTGTTGTAGTCACGTTCGATCTGGTCGAGGTTGATTTTAAGCTGGTTTGTGTTTGCAGGGTCAAGAGTGACAAGTGTCTGGCCTTTGCGGACGTGGTCTCCGACTTCTACTGCGATGGTTTTGATGCGGTTGGGGGTCGAGGGGGCGATGTTGTTGATGTTGTCGGCCTCGACTGTAGCAGTGTATTCATATGTCTGAGGCACAGCCTGAGAGCTGACTATGTTTGTCTCGACTTTCGGGAGTTCTTCTTCGGCTTGCTCAATGTTTGCTTCCTGTTTGCTGCATGCCGACATTGCTACAGACGCTGCCGTATAGAGTGAGATAAGTTGGATTTTATTCATCGTGTGATATGCTTTTGTGTGGTTTATTTTTCTGAAGTGTAGTTGTCAACAGGAGCATTGCCGAGCAGCAATTCAAGTTCGCTGTGGGCTATCAAGAAGTTGTAGATAGCCTGAAATCTGGCCAGACGTGCGCGGGTCAGAGCCAATTCCGAATCTCTGAGATCAAGATATGACGCGGCTCCGATGTCAAAACTTTTTGACATGATGTCGTGAGCTTTCTCGGCCTCGGTGACGCTCTCAGAGCATGATGCGATTTGCCTTACATTGATATTGATGTTGTCAATGGCGAGTGTTACCTGATTGGCGATGGAGCGTTCGAGATTTTCTCTTTGAAGAGTCAGTTCTGCGGCCTGTAGTTTGGCCTGTTTCACCCGCGAATAGCGTTGTCCGCCTTCAAATATAGGAATGGAAAGAGTCAGACCGATGCCGGAGTAGGGAGTCCATCTGAAATTTTTGAAGGGAGATCCGTTTGACATTGATGTCCAGTTGTAGTTTGCTGACAAGGCGAGGGTGGGATACCATGCCGATTGCTGGATCTTTACGTTGCGCTTTGCAATGTCAGTGTCAAGAGTGTTCAGCACTAAAGACGGATTGAGCGAGTGGTCTCGGTTGATGTTGAGCACTGTCTCATACATCGTTGTCTCATATCCTGCCAGACCTTCTTCGACCGAGAAGTCAAAACTTGCGTCAAGACCCATTAGGATGAGAAGCTGCAGGCGCGCTTGCTTTATGGCAATTTCAGACTGCATCAGTTCCGGCTCGATGTTTTTCATAGCCACGGAGGTGCGGAGCACATCATAGTCGGATGCGGTGCCGACTTCGAGTTTCTTTGAATAGATCTCATGGTTCAATCTGGCCATCTCGTAGCTTTCTTCGATGACTTTCCGTGAGTCTTGGGCCAGCAGGAGCGTATAATATGCGCTATTTATCTGGTTGATGAGTTCAAGACGCGATGAACGGGCAAGTTCGACATTTCTTAATATCTGGCTGTCGGCCAATTTCATCGACTGCCATAGTTGAGGCGCTATGATTGGCATTGAGGCTGTGAAGCCGGCCGAATAAGAGTTGTCGAGTCCCACCTTTATACCGCCACCGTTTGCTCCTCGCGATCCGGCACGGCTCTCCGTTTGCTGGCTGTCGTCGCCAGAGATGTCCGAGCCAAATCCGTCCATATTCATATACATGACCTGTTTGGCCAGTGTGCGGTTATATGTCGCCCCGAAGTCAATCGACGGCAACAATTGTCCGAGTGTTTCTTTTCGCGAATAGTCAACTCTTGTCACCTCCATGTCTGCAATCTTGACCGTCGGGCTTTGGCTGAGTCCAATCCTTAGACAGTCGTCGAGTGTGAGCATTGATGACGTAGTTTCTGATGCTGCCGCAGTGAGTGTTAATGTGAGAGCTGATGCGGCGGCAATAATTTGAAGTTTTTTCATCAGTAGTCTGTGTGATTGTAGTTTTTTACAAAGTTATAAAAGTATGACTGCAGTATTTAGGATTATGGATATAAAGGACAATTCTATGGACAAAATGGACAATTAATAAATCTGAAAATGTCGGCGCGAGTCATAAAAGCTCTGTAAAGGCTGTAGATAATATGACAAGAGATTGACAAGGTGTGTTGGAAAATGTGGCGATAAAGTGTAACTTTGTAATCGCGTATTAATATGATACGGACAAAAATTCTGCTCACTCATTTACATAGAAAATACTCACTGATCCAATGGCTGAAACTAACAGCAGACAATATAACAATCGAAAGGCACCCGCTGTGCCGGCCGATGCTCTTGGCCGTCTGACTCCGCGCGACACTGATGTCGAGGCAGCGGTCCTGGGCGCGCTCATGATTGAGAAGGATGCATATACCAATGTCTGCGACCTTCTTAAACCCGAGAGCTTTTATGATCCCGCCCACCAGAAGGTCTATGAGGCCATACAGACCCTCGGAGCCTCGCAACAACCGATCGACCTTTTGACCGTGACTCAACAATTGCGTCTTAACGGAACTCTTGATGAAATAGGAGGCCCGGCATTCGTGGTTCAGCTTACATCTAATGTAACTTCTGCCGCGCACGTTGAGTTTCATGCCCGTATCGTGGCACAGAAATATCTTTCAAGAGAGCTGATTTCGTTTGCTGCCCAGATTGAGAACCATGCTTTTGACGAAAGTATAGATGTCGATGACTTGCTTCAGGAAGCGGAAGGCAAGCTCTTTGAGATTTCGCAGCGAAATGTCAAGAAAGACGTCACACAGATTGACCCTGTCATAACGGCAGCTCTTGACCAGATACAGGCGGCTTCAAATCGTACGTCGGGACTCAGCGGCCTGCAGACGGGCTTCCATGAACTCGATAAAGTTACTTCAGGATGGCAGAACTCCGATCTTATCATCATTGCCGCACGTCCGGCCATGGGTAAGACGGCCTTTGTTCTTTCTATGGCAAAGAATATGGCGGTCAACTATAACATCCCAATAGCTGTGTTCTCGCTCGAAATGAGTAATCTTCAGCTTGTCAACCGTCTTATTTCGAATGTCTGCGAGCTGCCGGGCGAAAAAATCAAGAGCGGCCAGCTTTCAACTCTCGAATGGGATCAGCTCATGGCGCGTATAAAACACCTCACAGGTGCTCAGCTCTTTATTGACGATACGGCATCGCTTTCAGTCTTCGAACTACGAACCAAGGCCCGCCGCCTCGTGCGCGAGCACAATATAAAGATGATCATTATCGACTACCTCCAGCTGATGAATGCATCAGGCATGAAGTTCGGATCGCGCGAACAGGAGGTCAGCATGATTTCACGTTCGCTCAAGCAGCTCGCTAAGGAACTCAACATCCCAATCATAGCGCTTTCTCAGCTCAGCCGTCAGGTTGAGAACCGAAGCGACAACAAGCGACCTCAGTTATCTGACCTTCGTGAGTCTGGAGCGATAGAGCAGGACGCCGATATCGTATGCTTCATCCATCGTCCCGAATACTATTACCACAGTGACACAGACCCGAGCGGAAAAGATATCCGTGGTCTGGCTGAGTTTATTATTGCCAAGCACCGCAGTGGTTCGGTTAAAGATGTCAACATGCGTTTCCGTGCCCAGTTTGCACGTTTTGAAAACTGGTTGGAGGATAGCAGCGGAGAGCCGATAGTCGAGGCCGCGACTTCTCGCCTGAATATGGGAGACACACCGGCCGGACAAAACTTCCAGCTGTCGGGCGGTAGCGCCGAACTGTTGAGGTCGACTGATGAGCCTGTGCCGTTTTAGTCAGGGGAAGGATAATGTGTCAAAATACTGGAGCGAAAGCTGACATTACATTAAGGAAATAGTTTTTTTAATTTTTTCTACGGACAATCAAACCTTTTTGACCGTCCGTATGTTTGTATAGTAAAATCGATAATAACGATATATAAAACAGCAGAATTAATTAATCACAACTATTATTTATGTTTGATATGAAAAAAGTCGCTTTATTGTTTGCTGTCGCAGTATGTAGCTTGGCAGTTAACGCACAGAAAATTGACAAAAACGAGTTGAAACAGCTTCAGGCTTTCCTCGCAGCTCCCGCTCAGAAAGATGCAACAAACGCCCAGGCGCTTAAAATCACCGACGTTAAATCTCCTTCTACTTGGGAAGGTGTCACAGTAGAAAACGGTCATGTGACCAAAATTGATTGGAAAGGCAAAAAACTTGCCGGTACTCTTAACCTCAAAGACTTCACTGCCTTAACAAGTGTGGATGTTTCTCGAAACGCCATTGAGGCTGTTACAGTAGCTGGTGACGGCGCGTTGACCGAACTCAACGTATCACGAAACAAAATCACCGAAATCGACCTTTCAGGCGCTACTGCCCTCGTTAAGGTTTCTGCAAACAACAATCGTCTGACAGAATTTAATCTCACTGGTGTCAGCGCGCTCCAGAACCTCAACATCGCTTCTAACCACCTTGTAAGTCTCGATCTCTCATTCTCTCCCACATTGAAGACTCTCAACTGTCAGTCAAACAACCTCGAAGCATTGAGCGTGGCAGATTGTAAGGCTCTCAAGAACCTCTATTGCGGTTATAACAAACTGACTACTCTCAACCTTACAGGTGTCGAGAGTCTGCAGAACCTCAACATTGACGACAATCAGATTACCAACCTCATTGTATCCGGTCTTCCTTCTCTGTCGACATTCATCTGCTCTGACAACAATATGAAGACTCTCGGTGTCCGCGATTGTAACGCTCTTCTCGACCTCGTATGTTCTTACAATGACCTGACATCTCTCAACGTCACCAATTGTCCTAACATCCAGTTTGTCGATTGCTCTTACAACGACCTTACACAGCTCAGCTTGCCTAACCAGACATTCCTCCAGCGTCTGCTCTGCAACAACAACGAGTTAACCATGCTTGACGTATCCTTTGACCAGGCTCTTACCTATGTCAACTGCCGCTTCAACATGATCACCGATTTCCGTTCGATCGCTTGCCCCAACCTCCATATGGTTGCATCCGAATGGAACTATTGATAAGAGATACATCTTACCATCTTACATAAAACACCCGACAGACGGGAGCCGCACCAATAGGACGCGGCTCCCGTCTGTCGGGTGTCTGTTTTATTGCAAATGTCATAAAATGATTGCAAATTGATGTTGCAAGCTTTCCTAATTTACCCCTAAAAGTCAAGACTTGAAATTGAGTCGATGCTATTTGTCTATTATGTTGATAATCATGATTGTTTTGTGAGGCTGCTATTTTTTTTGTATCAAAACTGCTTGTAAAATTTGGTTTATATTGTAATTGTTATTAAATTTGTAACGATTACAAATATGTTAATATGAAAACCGGGCAATCTGAATTAAGCAACACAGAGATGATACACATGCTTCATAGAGCAAATGTGCGTCCGTCGGTTCATCGTCTTGCAGTTCTTGAATATGTTGCAAACCATCGGACTCATCCGACAGCTGATGAAGTGTTCAATAGGATTGCGCTTGATTTTCCAAATGTTTCGCGAACGACCGTCTATAATTCACTCCATACGCTTGTCGATGCCGGTGTGTTGCGTGAATTGGAGATTGAAAGTTCTTCGACCCATTACGATCTGGCGCAGCTGTTGCCACACAGTCATTTCAGGTGCACGGCTTGCGGCCGTATATACGACATGGCTCTTCCTGCCGGTCTCGACGAAATGGTTTCACCCGGTTTCCGTGTGGAGCTTACCGATCTGTTTTTTACAGGACTTTGTCCGGATTGCATATTATCCGAGAAAAAATAACAACATAAGACAAATAAGAAAATGAAAGAATTAAAAGGAACTAAAACAGAGAAAAATCTGATGGAAGCATTTGCCGGAGAGTCTCAGGCACGCAACAAATACAGCTACTATGCTTCCAAAGCGCGCAAAGAAGGTTACGAGCAGATTGCGGCTATATTTGAGGAAACAGCCCAGAATGAAAAGGAGCATGCCAAGCTCTGGTTCAAGTATCTCCATGGTGGCGACATGCCTGACACGATGGCAAATCTCCGTGACGCAGCAGAAGGTGAAAACTATGAGTGGACCGATATGTATGATCGCATGGCAGCTGAAGCCGAGGAAGAAGGTTTCACCCAGATAGCCTACAGGTTCAGGGCTGTTGCAGCCATCGAGCGTCATCATGAGGAGCGTTATCGCCGTCTCCTCAAGAACATTGAAGAGGGCATCGTTTTCTCACGCGAAGGTGACACTGTCTGGATTTGTCGCAATTGCGGACATTTCGTCATAGGCAAAAAGGCTCCGGCAGTGTGTCCTGTCTGCAATCATGCTCAGTCGTTCTTTGAGATCGAAGCTAAGAACTATTGAAAATATAAACCTGTAAAAACACGCGACGAAGGGGGTGGCATGCGTTTGGCATGTCACCTCTTTGTCATGTATAGAGTGGTGATGGGAATCTTGGTGCCGTATTGTTGTCGGGCAGTGAGTCGTGAGGTTTGGGTGTTTGCGGTCAGCCTTTGTTCCAGAGACCGAGCGGGTCATATGATTTCCAGTCGGTCTGTTTGTCGGATTTGATGCGTTCGATGATATCTGTAAGCACAACTCCTGTGCCTATGCGTCGAAGTGCGTATGTAATGTCGTCGGGACCGTCTTCGACAACAAGCTTCAGTATCATGCTGCTGAATTGCAGGGCTTCCTCGTTACGTCCGGTTTTGACAAGAGATATGGCATAGATGGTGAAAAGAAGGGCGGCATTGTCAGGAGTTGAATTAGAACTGCCTATTGTCGCCGACTCAAAGCGTCGGCACACGGCAGAAAAATCTTCAAGCATAAAGTAGTCGACTATCAGTGCTTCGTTGATGTCTACGTCTTTTTTGCCGATCTTATTCTCGCAGTATAGCAGTATTGCTATTGCCTTGTCATATGCTCCGAGAGACTGTAGTTCCTCGGCCCATGAAATCCATTCGCTGACATCTCCGGGAGACTGATGACATTCGATCGATGTGATAATCTCATTGGTCTCAATGGCTTCAATCGCCAGCATGTCGGTGGCGAGTTTGCGGTCTCCGGGGTTGAGCTTGAAGCAACGTGTAAGGACACGAGCGGCGTTGATGCGTCCTTGGTCTGCCGATTCGTCAGGGTCGGCCTCGATGTGGAGCGCGGCCAGGAAGCGGCAGATATCTGTGTCACCGGGGAAGTCGTCGGCAAGCCGTTCGAGCGATGCTATCGCGCGATTCTGTGTAGTGGTATCTCGAGCAAGCAGACGAGCATGATAGAAGCGCATGGCTTTGTCGTCAGGCAGGATTGCTAATGCGAGATCGAGAGCCTGGAGTGCCCCCTCGCTATTATTGTTAAGATCATATTCCTGAGCGAGCATAAACCAGTATTGTTCATTGTATGGCTCGAGATTCGTCAGCTCTTCGAGCAGGTTTATCGCTTCGTCATAACGGTTCTCCATCTCAAGCATAACTGCTATTTCGAACAGTAGAGTGGGGAGATAGGTGACATGCGAACGGATGGCGTCGAGCCGTTCGATCAACCAGTCTGTCTGTCCGAGCGACGATGCCAGATCGACAAACTGTATGACTTCCTCGTCGTCAAATTCGCTGTATGACTTCAGAAGGTTTTCGAGGGAATTGACTGCATCCTGTCCCATCGGACTTGCATTGCGCAGGCGCGCTATGTCCCAGAGGACGCCATTGCGTCCGGTGTTGTCCTCGAGGTATTTGGTCGACATATCATCGCTGAAATTTGCGTAGAGCAGTGCGCGGCGTTCCCTTAATGGGACACTGTCAGGATAGTATCTTGCACCGCAAAGCAGCACTTCGAAGCGCAGGTAGTCGTCGTTGAGGTCTCCTGCATAATCAAATATTTCGACGAGGTCATCCTCGTCGAAATATTGTGATGCCGAGCCGTCGGTCAATGATTCGCGGAAGCGAGTGCATAGTTCGTTACGGCGGTCGTCGTTATTATCGCTCATATGGGCGTTATCATGATTTTTTCTGTTCTTTTTCCCAACTGTCTTTGAGGGCGATGGTGCGGTTGAAGACAGGGGCTTCGGCTGTTGAGTCGTAGTCGGGTGTGAAGTAACCGATGCGCTGGAACTGGAACTTGCGTCCGCGTTCGTTGTTTTCTGCGATAAACGGTTCGATTTTTACGCCCTTTACAATTTTCAAAGAGTCGGGATTGAGCATTTCGCGGAAATCACGCTCTGTTTCAGCCGCGGGGTTCTCGACATTGAAGAGACGGTCATACAGACGTACCTCAGCATCGATGGCGTGTGAGGCCGAAACCCAATGGAGGGTGCCTTTGACCTTGCGTGCTGCACCGGGGAGTCCGCTGCGTGTGTCGGGATCGTAGGTGCAGTAGATTTCGTCGATATTGCCATCGGCGTCTTTGTGAACGCCCGTACACTTGATTATATATGCTCCTTTAAGTCGAACCTCGCCTTCAGGAGCGAGTCTGAAGAATTTCTTGGGCGGATTCTCCATGAAGTCGTCACGTTCGATATATATTTCGCGTGAGAATGGCATCGTGTGGGTGCCGCTGCCTTCTTCTTCGGGGTTGTTATCCATCTCGACTGTTTCGGTCTGTCCTTCGGGATAGTTTGTGATTACAACCTTCACAGGATTGATTACGGCCATCACACGTGTCGCTTTTTTGTTGAGGTCATCGCGGACGGCATGTTCGAGAAGCGACACGCTGTTTAACGCTTCATATTTGGTGTAGCCTATGGTGTCAATAAAGCGGCGGATTGATTCGGGAGTATAGCCTCTGCGGCGCATGCCTGAGATGGTCGGCATGCGGGGATCGTCCCATCCGGCGACGAGTCCTTCTTTCACGAGCTGGAGCAGTTTGCGCTTGCTCATCACTGTGTAAGTGAGGTTGAGACGGTTGAATTCGATCTGGCGAGGACAATAGCTTTCGTCTGCGAGTTCTTTAACGAAATGTTCGTAAAGTGGACGGTGAGGAACGAATTCGAGCGTACAGATAGAGTGGGTGACACCTTCGAAGTAGTCGCTCTGGCCATGCGCGAAGTCATACATGGGATATACTTTCCATGTTGTGCCGGTGCGGTGATGCGGGTGTTTGATAATACGATACATGATGGGGTCGCGGAAGTGCATGTTGGGCGACGCCATGTCAATCTTTGCACGAAGCACCCGGGCGCCTTCCTCAAATTCGCCGGCGTTCATCCGCTCAAACAGGTCGAGGTTTTCCTCTACGCTGCGGTTGCGGTAGGGGCTTTCTGTTCCGGGGATGGTAGGTGTGCCTTTCTGTGCTGCGATTTCTTCAGATGTCTGATCATCGACATATGCTTTACCGTCCTTGATAAGACGGATGGCCAGATCATAGAGTTTGGGGAAGTAGTCAGACGCATAATATTCGCGGTCTCCCCAGTCAAATCCAAGCCAATGGATGTCTTCACGTATGGAGTCTACATATTCGACGTCTTCCTTTACGGGGTTGGTGTCGTCAAAGCGCAAGTTGCATGTGCCTCCGAACTTTTCAGCCACACCGAAGTCCATGCAGATGGCTTTCGCATGTCCGATATGCAGATAGCCATTTGGCTCTGGCGGGAAGCGGGTGTTGAGACGTCCGCCGTTTTTGCCGGCCTGAAGGTCGTCCCATACTATCTGTTCTACAAAATTCAGTCCTTTTTTTTCGGTTGATTCTGTTTCGTTGAGTTCTGCCATGAGATTTTATGTTTAGCTTCCCGCTGAGGGATATTATGATTGATGATCTTTTGACGATATTTATCGTGCAAAAATACATATAATTTATGATATGGGAGGCTTAATTGGGGCTTTTTTTGTAACTTCGCTTCCCGATGGGTAATGGTTATACCCATTGTTTTTTAAGGTAAAAGTATGAAATCATTATATATCTTTTTGATATTTGCTTTTGTTTGTCCTCGCATCGTGGCGCAGGATCTCCTTGGCATCGAAGGCGAGGAAGCTACGTCAATCGGTGTTTTCATCAAGGATATTACCACGGGAGAAGTTTTATATGACTTCAATTCTGAAACAGCCTTGACTCCGGCGAGCGTCATGAAGGCTGTGACATCGGCCACGGCGTTGAGTCTCCTTGGCGAAGATTTCCGCTTTGAGACGACTGTCGGGCTGCGCGGAGCCAAAGATGCAGCCGGTGTATGGCGAGGCGACGTTGTCGTGTGTTCGTCGGGAGATCCGACAATCGACAGCGAGAACTTCAAGACCGGCCGCAGTTTTTGCGATTCGATATGCGCGGCAATACTTCGGCGCGGCATAAAGACTATCGATGGCCGCATCGTGGTCGAGCAGACCATGAAAGATGCAGGGCCTGTGACAAGATGGGAGATTGAAGATGTGGCGTGGCCTTATGGTGCCGGCCATTTTGGCTTCAACTACAGGGACAATGTCTGTACTGTCTATCCGTTGACCGGAGAGACACGGCCTCATGTGCCCGGTTTTGAGATTAAGGTGATTGGTGGAGCTGAGTCCAACGACCTTGTCAGAGGTGTAGGTTCTGATAAACTGACCGTCTACACTCGTAATACCAATAATAAAAAATGGTCTGTGGCCACGACAGTTCCCGATCCGGCCGCAGTGTTCATACATAAGCTTACGGAGATGCTGTCGCGTAATGGAGTCAAGATAACAGGGCAGCGAAACAAGAGCGCAACATCAGACGGGACTGTCATCTATACCCATCGCTCGCCGGCCGCTGTCGATATGCTCCGCAGTTTGATGGTGAGAAGCGACAATCTGTTTGCCGAAGGCATGCTCAGAGCCCTCGCGCCCTCGGGTGACCGGGATGCGGCGATAAAGCGAGAGAAGGAGCTATGGCGGAACCGTGGCGTTGATCCCTCCTATGCGATTATTTTTGATGGAAGTGGACTGACGCGAGGCAACAGGCTTCAGCCGCGTTTTCTTGCAGATGTGCTTGAATGGATGGCCGAAAGTCCTAAAGCCGGGACATATGTATCGCTTTTTCCTAAAGCCGGCATGGACGGCACTCTGAGCAGTTTCCTGTCTCACTCAGATCTTAAGGGTAAGCTTGCATTGAAGACCGGCAGCATGAATGCAGTTCAATGCTATGCAGGTTATAAACTGGATGATAACGGCGCTCCGACCCACATCGTAGTGGTGATGGTCAATGGATTTTTCTGCAAACGTTCAGAGCTCAAAAAGAGCGTCGAGCAACTCATGATTGATACATTTCTTTAATTTTTATTCGTATGGAATTATTGTATAGGGCTTTAGGCCTTTGCGAAGAGATAGAAGCAAAACAGGCGCAACTCAGAGACATCCTCAATCAGTTGCGTGAAACATATGCTATAGACGCTCAGACCGTGACGTCTGAGCCGGAAGATCATGAAAAGAGTCATGACAATGAATTATCCGGATTGTCCGGCTCTGACATAAGCACTTCGAATGCTGCCTTCGACTCTGATAACTCTCCAGAAGAAAATATAGAGGAGCCGACGGACGTGTCAGTGTCACCGTCTACTTCGCAGACGGCTCCAAAACCTTCTTTTGATTTGTTCAAGTCCTTCACCATCAACGACCGCTTTCTGTTCCGTCGTGAGTTGTTTGCAAATAACGATGCCGAACTTGTCACGGCCATTGACCGTCTGTCGAGTATGAATTCACAGGCCGAAGCTGATGAATATCTCTCGACAATGACTTGGGATCCGACTTCTGACACCGTCGTTTATTTCAAGGAGAAGATTTCAAAATATTTTTCCAAACATTAAATTATCAGTTATGTCAGGTAAACTCTACATTGTGCCTACACCGGTAGGCAATCTTGCAGATATGACACCACGCGCAGTCGAAGTCCTGTCGAAAGCGTCATTAATTCTTGCCGAAGACACCCGGACGAGTGCGCCGCTGATGAAGCATTTCGGCATAACAACGCCGATGATGAGCCATCATAAGTTCAACGAGCACACAGCTGTGGCACCTGTCATCGACAGGTTGATGGCCGGTGAGGTCATCGCGCTTGTGTCTGATGCCGGAACCCCCGGTGTGTCAGATCCTGGATTCATGCTGTCGAGAGAGTGCCGACGTAATGATATTGAGGTTGAGACTTTGCCGGGCGCGACAGCTTTTGTGCCGGCTTTGGTTAACTCCGGATTGCCATGTGACCGTTTTGTTTTCGAAGGATTTCTGCCGGTGAAAAAGGGTAGAGCGACACGACTTGAGGCTCTTGCGGCTGATACTCGCACATTTATAATATATGAATCTCCGTTGAGGTTGGTGAAGACTTTGTCTCAGTTGGCCGAATTCTGCGGTGGCGACAGGCCTGCCTCGGTGTCTCGGGAGATCTCCAAACTATATGAAACCACTGTCAGGGGGGCACTCGATGAACTCATCGCTTTTTTCACCGTGAACCAACCCAGAGGTGAGATTGTTCTGGTAGTAGGAGGCAAAGACGATTCTCCGCTTGAAAAGATACATAAAAACAAATACAAGGAATAACAACTATTTATCATGAGAAAGATTGTATTGTCAGGCATGATTGCAGCCTTGGTGCTGACGGCCTGTGACGGAGCCAAAAACGAACGTGAAACAAACGAAGATCAGAATTTGCCTTCACGCGAAGAACTTGCCGCGGCAGTAGCTGACCGCGATCAATTGCTGTCGTTGGTCAACGATATAAACCAGGGTATGGATCAGATAAAACAGCTTGAAAATATCTTGACTGTCTCGAATAATCTGCCCGGGGAGACGATGTCGCAACGCGAGCAGGTGCAGAGCGATATCGCAGCCATACAGAAAGCCCTTCAGGAACGCCGTGAAAAACTCGAAGCTCTTGAGAAGAAGCTCAGTGGCTCGGCTTCTGAAAACTCCGGCTTACGTAAGACAATAGCCGGTTTGCGTTCGCAGATTGACTCCCAGTCGGCCGAAATAGCTTCGCTTAAAGATAATCTCGGTCAGGCAAGAGCGCGTATCGGTGAACTTGATGCTGCAGTCGATTCGCTCAATACGACAGTCTCAACTGTAACTGACGAACGTAATGTGGCACAGGAAGAAAGCGTGGCTCTCGCCAACGAACTTAACACATGCTACTATGCCATCGGCAGCAAGAGTGAACTTAAGGAACGCCACATCATCGAGACCGGTTTCCTGCGCAAGACAAAACTTATGAAGGGGGACTTCGACCAGAGTTTCTTTACTACAGCCGACAAACGTACATTGTCACGCATCGCGCTTCATTCAAAAAAGGCCGAGATCTTATCGAATCAACCTTCGGGCTCATATATAATGGATGATGACAACGGGCAGAAGGTGCTTGTCATTACAAATCCCGATGCATTTTGGAGTCTATCCAACTATCTGGTTATAAAGATAGACTGATAAAACATTAAAGTAAAAGGTTAAAAATGCCAAGGTGACTGCACCCATACGCAGTCCTTGGCATTTTTTTTGAATATATTTGTGATATTCCCGTATGATTTGCCGATAAATGTGTGCCACGGGGGCGGTGTTCTATGAAGAGCGCTTGGCTCACTCTTGTTGTCCGGCTCGTTTCTCGCGGGCTTCGTCAAATTTGGCCTTCATTGTAGGGTTGCCCCTTGTCAATTTCTTTATAGTCAAAGCCTCTGCCTTGTCATTGGCAAGTCTGAGGTTGTTCTCAGAGCCTATGAGGGCGTCTTTGATCTTCTGAAGGCTTGCTATAGACTTGTCGATGCCTTCGATGGCAGCGCGGAATTTCTCGCTTGCAAGGCGGTAGTTCCGTCCGAAGCCTTCGCGGAAAGCATTTAACTGTTGCTCGAAGTTTGATACGTCAATCGACTGTTTCCTAATATTTTCAAGCTCAATCTTATAGTCAGCAGTCTTGCGAGAGGCTTGCGACAGAAGTCCGATGAGTGATATGAAAAATTGAGGTCTGATGACAAACATTTTGTCATAGCGGTATGATACGTCGACAATCCCTTCGTTATAGAAATCGTTGTCGGCTTCGAGCAAGGATACGAGTACGGCATATTCACATCCTTTTTTTGTGCGGTCGCGGTCGAGCTTGGCAAAGAAATCTTCGTTTCGGTGTTTGGTGGCCGTGGTGTCGGCTTCGTTTTTCATCTCGAACATGATGGAGATGTATTCGACACCATTGATATAGTCGCGGAAAATGAAGTCACCTTTAGAACCATCGCTCGCATCGTTGTCTTTGTCAAAATATGCGTTGGGATACATTATGGATCGCATACGGTTGAACTCGTTATAGCAATGGATCTCGAGTGACTCGCCAATCATTTTTGTCGACATGCGGGCCTTCATTTCCTTGTAATAATCGATGAGTTCCTGTTTCTGGCGTATCTCGAGAGCATGCTGTTCGCGTATATGATTCTCGCGTTCGATGGCCTGATTGCGTTGGTTGGCTGCTTGAGTCTTCAGCTCGGATATCTCATTCTCTTTGCGCCGAAGTTGGTCGGAGTTTTTCTCACGTTCTTCTAATATGGCTATTCGCTTGGCGTCACTGCTTTGATTTAAAGCTGCTTGTAGTTTTGCGATTTCTTTTTCCCGCTCGGCCAACAGTTTGTCGCGTTCGGCATCCTTTTGTCTGCAGGCATCTTCGAGTTTCTGGCGCATAACTGCCAGTTCGGCATCGCGGCGGCTGAGCTCGACTTCTTTGGCTCCGAGTTTTTCGGCAAAACCACGTTGAGCCTCGGTCATTGCCGCTTGTATCTCGAGTTTTGTGCGTTCGGCAAGTTCTTTCTGGCGTCTGTCGAGTTCTTCTTCAAACGCCGCATTGCGCACTTGGCCTGCCAATGACTGGAATACATCTTCGTCAACGTGGAATACGTGCTGGCAGTTTGGACATTTAAGTTCTTTCATAATGAGAGTGGGCAAAATTATTCATGCAAATATAGCGAAAATACTTCGGTATTGCATCTGCGCTTCAGCTTGTTTTTGTGCTAAGTTTTGGAAAAATGCGCAAAATGATTGCTAAATATTTGTGGATGTGAGCAAAAAGCACTAACTTTGCAGTCGGTTTAAAAACACGAAAATCTATTTCATTAATTATTAAAAGTTTAACCAATGCATTACGAAACCGTTTTCATTTTAACTCCCGTTTTGTCTGATGTTCAGATGAAGGAAGCGGTAGAAAAGTTCAGCAAGGTTCTCACCGACAACGGTGCTGAAATTGTGAACACCGAAGAGTGGGGTCTGCGCAAACTCGCATATCCTATCGAAAAGAAATCGACTGGCTTCTACTCACTCATTGAGTTCAACGCTGAGCCGACAGTCATTAAAAAACTTGAGACAGCTTATCGCCGTGATGAACGTGTCATCCGTTTCCTCACATTCCGTCTCGACAAGTATGCTGCTGAATACGCTGCAAAGCGTCGCAGTCTCAAAGCTAACAAAGACAACGCACCCAAAGAAGTAAAGGAGGATTAAATCATGGCACAGGCACAATCTGAAATCCGCTATCTCACTCCCATGTCGGTTGACGTGAAGAAGAAAAAATATTGCCGTTTCAAACGTAGCGGCATCAAATATGTAGACTACAAGGATCCTGATTTCCTCAAGAAATTCCTCAACGAGCAAGGCAAAATCCTTCCCCGCCGCATCACAGGAACTTCTCTGAAATTCCAGCGTCGTGTCGCTCAGGCTGTTAAGCGTGCCCGTCACCTTGCACTCCTTCCCTACGTTACTGACCTTATGAAATAACTTTAAGCTAAGGAATTAACTATGCAGATTATACTTAAAGAAGACGTTCAGGGCCTCGGATACAAGGACGACGTCGTTGAAGTTAAGAACGGCTACGGCCGCAACTTCCTCATTCCTCAGGGCAAAGCTGTCATCGCTACTCCCTCAGCTCTTAAAGTTCTTGCTGAAAACCAGCGTCAGCGTGCTCACAAGCTCGCTAAGATAAAGGCTGATGCAGAAGCCGCAGCTGCTGCGCTTCAGGGTGTTGCTCTCACAATCGGTGCTAAGACAAGCGCAACCGGTACTATTTATGGTTCGGTTAACGCTATCCAGATTGCTGAAGCTCTTGAAAAACTCGGACACAATGTTGACCGTCGTCAGATCGTCATCAACGAAGCTGTAAAAGAAGTCGGCAACTACACTGCAACTATCAACTTCCACAAAGAAGTTTCTGTTGAAGTGCCCTTCGAGGTTGTAGCTGAATAATTAGCTCACATATATATCGTGACCGGAATCGCCCAAAAAGTGATTCCGGTTATTTTTTTGTTTGTTGGATACTTTTTTATAACTTTGCGACATAAATCACAAGAGGGGTGCCCGTTTACAGCGGGCTGAGATTATACCCTATGAACTTGATGCGGTTAATACCGACGAAAGGACTTGTTCGTAGCCTTGATTTTAGTGTTCCTTAGCGTGGAATGCATCCCTCAGGATATTTTATAAAAATTGAGGCTTATGAAAATTTTTCTAAATCACATCGAAAAGGAGATTGAGGACGGTGTCACTCTCCAGCGATTACTTGAGGACTGCAATATGTATGTTCCCGGAATCGCCGTAGCCGTCAATAACATAGTCGTCAAGCGTGCCGACTGGTCAAGGTGCGTTTTAGCCGATGGAATGATCGTGACAGTAATCAAGGCCGTGTGTGGTGGATAAACTGTCACTGAAAAATGAAACTCATTGCAATTACTTCCGAACAAACAGCCGGTTATGAGCGCAAGGCGATTATAAGGCTTGTCGAGAGCGGTTTCCATCGTATTCACATACGCAAGCCACATTATGACTTTGCAGCCATGCGCGCTCTGATAGAGTCTTTGCCTGAGGATATATATCCTTGGCTGACACTGCACGACCACCATGTCCTCGCTGCGGAGTACGGTTTGGGGGGCATTCATCTAAACTCGCGCAATCCTGTCATTACTTGCACTTTTACCGGGCATGTGAGCCGTTCTTGTCACTCGTTTGATGAAGTGTGTGCCCATGACTGTGACTATTATTTTTTAAGTCCGGTTTTCGACAGCATTTCTAAAAGAAACTATCGTGGAGCATTCAACGGATCGCAATTATGCGAGGCGCTCAGTGGTCCGCTGGCCGGGCGAGAAGTCTATGCTCTTGGCGGCGTTGATGCTCTGCATCTATCCGCAGTCCATCGACTTGGCTTCGCCGGCGCGGCACTTCTTGGTGCCATATGGCGTGGGCAGACTTATGAAGATATTACAGCTAATATTGACGAAATATGGAAAAACTCCAATTTATAACGCACGTAAATGACCGCTATGATCAGCTGAGCGGAGCAAAAGCAGCGCTCGACGGGGGCTGCAGATGGATACAGCTCCGCATGAAAGATGCATCTGAATCCGCTGTCATTGAGACGGGCCATAAGCTAAGAGCTATGTGTGACAGCTATGGCGCAATCCTTATTGTCGATGATTTTGCAGAGTTAGTGAATATCATCGGAGCCGATGGTGTGCATGTAGGGAAAAACGACATGCCTGTCAGCGAAGTGCGTCGCTTGCTTGGTCAGGACAAGATTATCGGAGCTACAGCCAACACTTTTGAAGACCTCAGGTCTGCCTATGATGCAGGAGCTGATTATGTCGGAGTTGGGCCATTCAGATTCACGACAACTAAAAAGAAACTTAGTCCGGTATTGGGACTTGACGGTTATCGGGATATCATCAGACAATGTAAAGAAAACAGTATTGTCATTCCGATAGTGGCTATCGGAGGCATCACCTGTGATGATATAAGTGACATTATGTCTGCCGGAGTCAGCGGCATAGCTGTTTCCGGTGCGATTATCAATGCAGGCAATCCTGTTGACGAAACTCGAAAATTTTTAAATAAAACCATATTATAGAGATGAAACATCAATTGGAAATCGGAGGTAGAATTTTTAGTTCGCGACTGTTTGTCGGCACTGGAAAATTCCACTCCAACGAAGCAATGGCATCAGCGATAGCCGCTTCCGGCTCGGAAATGGTCACCGTGGCTATGAAACGTGTCGACATGAACAATGAAAATGACGATCTGCTCTGCCATATCGTGCGCCCTGGCATCCAGCTACTTCCAAATACGTCCGGTGTGCGCAATGCCGAAGAGGCTGTCCTTGCCGCCCAGCTCGCGCGAGAGGCATTTGAAACAAATTTCATAAAACTTGAGATACATCCCGATCCTAAATATCTGTTGCCTGACCCTGTAGAGACGCTGAAGGCGACCGAGACATTGGCTAAAATGGGTTTTGTCGTTTTGCCTTACGTGCAGGCAGACCCGGTGTTGTGTAAACGTCTCGAAGAAGCGGGTGCGGCTACCGTTATGCCTCTTGGTGCACCAATAGGAACCAACAAAGGCTTAGTGACACGCGAGCTGTTATCGATTATTATCGAGCAGAGCCGTGTGCCTGTTGTCGTAGATGCCGGTATTGGTGCGCCGTCGCATGCCGCCGAAGCGATGGAGATGGGAGCGGATGCCGTGCTTGTAAATACAGCGATCGCAGTTGCCGGTGATCCGACAAAGATGGCAGAAGCATTTGCAAAAGCCGTCGAGGCCGGGCGTGAGGCATATGAAAGCGGGCTTGGAGCCGTGGCTCGACATGCCGATGCAAGCAGTCCATTGACCTCATTTCTTGATTGAAGACCATGTTTTCAGAAGAGTTGGTAAAATATGACTGGGATGAGATAACCAGGCGTATTGAATCGAAAGCATCAAGAGATGTAGAGAGGGCACTCTCAAGTTCTCGTCCGACACTTGATGACTTCATGGCGTTGGTGTCTCCGGCTGCAGAACCTTATTTGGAGCCGATGGCAGCGCTTAGCCGTGACATAACACAACGACGTTTCGGGAGAGTGATGTCGATGTATATCCCTATGTATATCACAAATTCGTGTACAAACTCATGCGTTTACTGTGGGTTTAATCGCCATAACAAGATGGCGCGCGTTGTTTTGACACCCGGACAGATAGAAGACGAATGCCGTGCAATCAAATCACTCGGCCCCTTCGAAAATCTTTTGCTTGTCACCGGTGAAAATCCGGCTGTCGCGGGGACTGAGTATATCGAGACAGCACTCAACGTGTGTCGCCCGTATTTCAGTAATCTCAGCATTGAGGTGATGCCTTTGACTGAGGATGATTATCGCAGACTGACACATTCAGGACTTAATGGAGTCGTTTGTTTCCAGGAAACCTACAACAGATTGAAATATAAGGATTATCATCCCGCCGGCATGAAATCAAAATTTGAATGGCGTCTCAACGGCTTTGACCGCATGGGAGCGGCCGGTGTACATAAGATCGGGATGGGGGTGCTTATTGGTCTTGAGGACTGGAGAACTGATGTGACGATGATGGCCGCACACCTTCAGTATCTAAGGAAGAATTATTGGCGTACACGTTATAGTGTTAATTTTCCGAGGATGCGTCCCTCGGAGGGGCATTTCCAGCCAAACGTTATCATGAGCGATCGTCAATTGGCTCAGTTGACATTTGCTTTCAGAATTTTTGATAACGACGTCGACATATCATATTCGACACGCGAGCGTCCATATTTCCGTAATAATATGGCGACACTCGGCTGCACGTCAATGAGTGCAGGCTCAAAGACTGAGCCCGGTGGTTATCATACTTATCCGCAGGCTCTCGAACAGTTTGAAGTCAGCGATGGACGTAGCCCGGCCGAGGTCGAACGCGATCTTAAAGAGCGTGGCGTGGAAGTCGTGTGGAAGGATTGGGATAAAATCTTTGACTGATTATGACAGAAGATAGATATGGCAGACAGCTTGTTCTGCCGGAGATTGGTCCTGAAGGCCAGCGTAAGTTAGGCGAAGCGGCTGTGCTGATTGTCGGATTGGGAGGCCTTGGTTCGGTTGTGTCGACTTATCTGGCCGGTGCAGGCATAGGCAAACTTATCCTTGCTGACAATGATGTGGTGTCGTTGAGCAATCTTCAGCGGCAAGTGCTTTACACCGAAGATGAAGTGGGCCTGACAAAAACAGGGTGCGCCAGGCGAAGACTTCACGCCCAGTCGTCGTTGTTGGACATCGAGACCGTATCCGAAGGCTTGACTTCAGAGAATGCCCATGCGTTGATATCGTGTGTGGATGTCGTTGTTGATTGCACGGATAATTTCGGGACACGATATTTGATCGATGAAGTGTGTGCCTGCTGCTCGATCCCATGGGTATATGGCTCTATCGGTGCATTTGGTGGCCAGACGTGTGTGTTCAATTACAAGCGCGCGTTGCATTACACTGATTTATATCCCCAAAGCGATGGACTCGTCAATCTCGCTCCATCACCCACCGGAGTGCTTGGTCCTGTTCCGGCCGTCATCGGAGCCATTCAGGCTCTTGAAGTCCTCAAAATAATAGCCGGTTTTGGAGATGTGCTTGACGGCAGACTGTTTACGATTGATTTACTGACATTAAATACTGACATTATTCAAATATAGCGATGAGTAAAGGTTTTGATGAATATGCAATGGCATATGATAAATGGTTTATGGAGAACAGAAATGTTCTGTATTCAGAGGTTAACCTTGTTGCGCGGGTTCTGCGGAATGCCGGAAGAATCCTGTCTGTAGGTTGCGGGAGTGGCCTTTTTGAGATGATACTGCGCAATGAATATGACATTGATATCCGCGACGGTATCGAACCGTCATCGGGCATGGCTGAGATTGCCCGGAAGCGAGGAATGAATGTGACAATTGTCACGGCCGAAGATGCCGATTTCGGAGTTGGTAGGTATGATACGATTCTTTTTAACGGATGTCCGAGCTATATAACGGATCTTGAAGCGGTAGTCAGAAAAGCTTATGCTTCGCTTGCATCAGGTGGACGTATCATATTGATCGATGTACCTAAAGAGGGTGCATACGGCATGATGTATAATCTTGCCAAGGCGCTCGGCAGCTGGGAGCATCCGCTGCTTGACGGTGTCTATCCGTCTAATCCTTATCCAATTGAGTTTGTAAAACTTGCCAATTGGCGCACAAATAAAGAGAAAATGGAGATCCTCCAACGTGCAGGCTTCAAAAATCAAGAGTACATGCAGACATTGACCGTTAATCCTTTATACTCCGATCTTGCTGTCGAACAACCGGTAGAAGGTTATGACCGAGGTGATTATGTTGCCATATCGGCATACAAAATGTGATTGGTATATGAAATGGAGTGAAGAGGCATGGATTGCGGCGGCAGAAGTTTTCAAGCAAATTTTGCAGCATCCGTTTGTTGTCGCGTTGTCAGACGGAACTCTTAGCCGCGAGCGGTTTCTGTATTATCTGGCTCAGGACGCAAAATATCTTGAAAACTATAGCCGGGTTTTGGCTCATGTGGCGAGCCGGCTTGAGGTGAGAGACGAAATCGAGTCTTTCCTGAAGTTCGCTCTTGACGGCGTAGCCGTAGAGCGCGCATTGCACGGATCGTTTCTGTCAGGTTGCAATCTCAACGGGTTGAAGGCCAGTCCGTCATGCCTGTTGTATATCAGTTTTTTGAAAAGTCAGTCTTATGAGCCTGTAGAAGTTGAGGTTGCATCTCTGCTTCCTTGTTTCTGGATTTATCAGAAAGTCGGAGAGCACATTGCCGCGACAAGCCGTCAAGACAATCCTTATGAGCGTTGGATTGAAACATATGCTGACGATACATTCCGTATGGCAACTCAACGTGCAATTGATTTATGCGATGACATGGCTGAACGCGTTACAACTGAAACGCGGCAAAAAATGGTCGATATATTTGTTATATGCGCACGAATGGAATGGATGTTTTGGGATAGCGCATGGAAACTTGAAAAATGGAAAATATGAAAACATATACAAGAACTTTAACAATCGCCGGCAGTGATCCGAGCGGCGGAGCAGGCTTGCAGGCAGATTTGAAGACTTTCTCGGCCCTGGGGTGTTACGGCATGTCGGTCGTTGTCGCTGTAGTTGATGAAAACACAGTCGGTGTTAGCGGAGTCCATCCGATACCGGTTGGTTTTGTCAAAGGTCAGATCGCATCGTGTCTTGATGATATCGGGGCTGACGCGATTAAAATCGGTATGCTCCACTCATCAGAACTCATAGAGGCTGTCGCAGCCACTCTCGGACGTTATCAAATCAGAAATATAGTGCTTGATCCGGTGATGGTCGCAACATCGGGCGATGCGCTTCTGCAGAATGACGCCGTAAGGACGCTGGCCGAGGTGCTTATTCCGCAGGTGAGAGTGATAACTCCAAATATTCCTGAAGCTGAAATATTGCTTGCTACAAAAATAAATTCGCAATCCGAACTTCCAGATGCGGCTGAAGCGTTGTCATGCCGTGGAAAGGTTTCGGTTTTATTAAAAGCCGGTCATCTTGATGATCAAGAGCTTGTGGATGTGTTTTTTAATGCTGAGACGGGAACAATCACAAAACTAAGTTCTGAACGCCTTGACACAGTAAATACTCATGGGACCGGCTGCACCTTGTCATCGGCTTTCGCAGCATTCTTAGCAAAAGGCTACACTCTGGATGATGCAGCCGCAGGGGCAAAACAATATATATCTGATGCCATAAAGTCAGGTTCGGCATATAAAATCGGACATGGACATGGCCCTGTGAATCATTTCCATAGATTGTGGAAATACATTTGAGCCAAAGGCCGGAGAGAGTTTTCGCCACGCACTGAATATCGAATGGTTTTTCAGTTACATAATGCAAAAATGGAGGATGCAAAGTCCTCCATTTTTTTCTATGAGACGAGCTCTATTTCGAATGATGTCTGTCAGGATATCAGCAATCCTGGACTAAAGAGATCACGTAGTCTTTTTCGTCAGCAGGGTCAACATTGATGTTGATTTTGCCTTCGCGGGCGAGCCAGCCGATGGCGGCGAATACTTCCTTGTCTTTCAGTTTGGTGATTTTTTTGATTTGCTTTACTCCGAGTGCTTCGGCTGTGTTAAGCGCGGTCCAAACGCTGCCTGCGTTGGTTCCGATTGTTTCGATGTTCATTGTGTTGAATTTTATTAGAATTGTTAGACAATAGTATCTTTTTGGGTCTTGTTGAATTGTCAGTTTGTTTGCAAACTTAGTTAAAAAATTACATAATATCAATTTATTATTAAAACAATTTGCATGCGATTTTGTTGCACTATTTGTTAATTATTTAGAGGATAGGCATATAGTAGAGCTTGAATGTCTGATAAAAAGTGTATGTTTTTTTTGATAAAAGGCTTAGAAATGTGTTTTGTCAAAAAATTATGCATTTTGACAGACAAAAAATCGACGTGCATTGTTGATATTTATTGAGCGTTTTGTTGTAATTTTACGTTGAATATGGAAGGAACAGTCATTAGAAATACAGGAGCACATTATGTCGTTGAGCCAATTGACGGCGGAGAGAACGTAAATTGTAAGATAAAAGGCAATTTCCGGATTAAAGGCATAAGGACGACCAACCCTGTTGCAGTAGGTGACAAGGTCACAGTTGGGGCTCCTGGTCCTGACGGAGTAGCCTATATCACAGCTATAACTCCGCGTAAGAATTATATAATCCGCAAGGCGAGCAATCTGTCGAAAGAGTCGCATATTCTTGCTGCAAACATCGATCAGGCTCTGCTTGTCGTGACATTGGTCGATCCTCCGACATCCACAACATTTATTGATCGTTTTCTGGCGACTTCCGAAGCTTATTCTATCCCTGCGATAATCGCTGTCAACAAGATAGATTTATTGTCTGAGGAAGACAAGCAACTTCTTGATGCGGTAGCATATCTATACCGGTCAATTGGATATGACGTGGTCGAACTGTCAGCCAAGACCGGACAGGGAGTCGACTTTCTGATCGAATTGTTGAAGGGCAAGATCACTTTGTTCTCCGGTAACTCGGGAGTGGGGAAGTCCTCGTTGATCAATGCTATAATACCGGGTCTTGATTTGCGCACGGCAGAAATCTCTTCTGCACATGGAACCGGCATGCACACCACGACATTCTCTGAATTGTTTCATCTGCCTGGGGGAGGAAGTATCATCGACACTCCGGGAGTCAGGGGCTTTGGAACTGTAGATTTCGACAGATATGATGTCGCCCATTATTTCCCTGAAATATTTGAAGAGTCACATAACTGCCGCTTTGGCAATTGCACGCACACTTGTGAGCCTGGATGTGCAGTGCTTGATGCAGTTGAAGACAATCGCATTGCATCATCCCGTTATGCGTCCTATCTCAGCATCCTTGAGGATGCCGGTGAAGGCAAATATCGCGAAGGTTATAAATAATCATTGTGCCCCCCAAGACCATTATGCGTTGCTTACTCTGCGGTAGAGCACGATTGCTATCACGGCATACACGGCATTGGGTATCCACATCGCTATGAAGGCAGATGTCAGTCCCGACGTGGCAAAAGTTTTCGTCACGGTCATGAACAGTATGTAGCTGAAGCTTAGCACAAGACCGATGCCGATATTGACTCCAAGTCCGCCTTTCACTTTGCGGGAAGACAGAGCCATGCCTATGACAGTGAGAATAAATGCAGCGGCTGTCATTGCAAAACGGCGGTGATATTCGACCTCAAACGACTTGATGTTTGCCACGCCACGGGATTTCTGGCGTTCGATATAATCTTTCAGAGCCGGAGACGTCATCTTTTCGTGGTCATTGACAGCAATGAGGAAGTCGCTTGGCTCGAATGGGATAATAGTATCAAGTTTTGAACCGCTTGTGATGATTTCGCGATTGTCATCGAAATCGCGGATCACATAGTCGCGGATCTGCCAGTTATACAATGTGTCCCATTTGATGGTCTGCGCAGTCAGTCGGGATTTCAGTTCCTTGCCTTCGTAGTGGTCAAGCTGGAAGCGTGAGCCGATTTTCGAAATATTGTCATAGCGGCTCATATATGCAATCTGCCCCGGAGATACCATGAGCATGATGTTTGAGCCATAGTCGACTCGTTTGTTTTTGATATATGTGTTCTGATATTCGATGCGCTTCACATTTGCAGGAGGAATGATGTATGCGTCGAGTGTATAGCTGAAGGCAGTGATCACAAGGGCTGAAAACAGATAGGGTCGCAGCAGCCGTCTGTAACTCATGCCTGTCGACAGCATAGCTATGATCTCACTGTTGCCTGCGAGTTTGGATGTGAAGAATATGACGGCTATAAACGTGAACAATGGCGCGAACTGACTGGCGACCGACGGCAGAAAGTTGACAAAATAATCAAATACTGTCGCTTTGAGAGGCGCTTTAAGAAATGAGTCAAGTTTCTCGTTTATATCAAGCATGAACACAATCGCCAACAGCAGGATAATGGCGAATATGTATGTTCCGAGAAATTTCCGGATTATATATCTGTCGAGAATTTTAAACATGCTTCTGGCACACTCTTAAAGCCTTCTCATTACACGTTCGACCATTTCTGACTTCCATGAATGGAAGTCGCCTTCGATTATATGTTTGCGGGCTTCCTTGACAAGCCACAGATAGAAGGCGAGATTATGGATTGATGCGATCTGCATGCCTAACAGTTCCTGCGATATGAACAGATGGCGGACATATGCCTTGCTGTATACCCGGTCTACGTAACTCGGCCCATTTTCCTGGAGCGGGCTGAAGTCGTCGGCCCACTTCTTATTGCGCATATTCAATGTGCCGTCGGGCGTGAATATCATGCCGTTGCGGCCATTGCGTGTCGGCATTACGCAGTCAAACATGTCGACTCCACGGTCGATACCTTCGAGTATGTTGGCAGGTGTGCCGACGCCCATGAGATATCTTGGTTTGTCTTTGGGCAATACATCGTTGACCACTTCGATCATGTCATACATCACTTCAGCAGGTTCGCCCACGGCAAGACCTCCGATCGCATTTCCGTCAGCGCCGAGCGATGCTACAAATTCAGCCGATTCACGGCGTAGATCGGGATATGTCACTCCTTGTACGATAGGAAAGTATGCCTGACTATGTCCATATAGCGGCTCAGTCTCGGTGTAATGCTTCCAGCCTCTCTCGAGCCAATGCTTTGTAAGGTCGAGGGATTTTCGGGCATAAGCCCGTTCGGCGTTGCCTGGAGGACATTCGTCAAGAGCCATCATGATGTCCGATCCGATTATGCGTTGGATATCGACGACATTCTCGGGAGTGAACAGGTGACGGGATCCGTCGATATGGCTGCGGAAGTGAGCTCCCTCAGGTGTGAGTTTACGGTTTTCGCTTAATGAGAAAACTTGAAAACCTCCGCTGTCAGTAAGAATCGGACGGTCCCAGCCGTTGAACTTGTGCAGGCCTCCGGCCTTACGCATCACATCCATGCCCGGCCTGAGATAGAGATGATATGTGTTGCCGAGTATGATTTGAGCCTTGATATCCTCTCGCAGCTCGTGGATATGGACGCCCTTGACAGAGCCGAGTGTGCCGACAGGCATGAAAATAGGGGTTTCTATCTCTCCGTGGTCTGTCGTGATTACTCCGGCTCTTGCCGCGCAACCGGGTGCTGTGGCTGTCAGTTTGAAGTCCATATGCGATTATAGTGATATGTGATGGATGCTCTTAAAAGAGATGTTCGGGGTATACACCTGAGCGGTGAAGTTCGGCCAGTTTGTCAACAACGCTTTGCCTGTCTTCAGGGTATGTCACTCCAAACCAACGTGCTTCTGTGTCAAGAACTTCCACGCTTGCTTCTCCGTTGCGGATAAGTTTGTCAACAACTGAAGGGATGAAGAACTCGCTCTTGGGTTTTGCTATATATTTATCAAGGAAACGGCGGAATTCGCGTTTGGACAGGTCGAAATATCCGGGTGTGAGTCCCCAGAAGTTCATTGATACGGGAGTCTCCGCATCAAGATATTGTGTATCTCCGTTTTCGTCGGTAAAAGTGATACGGTGTTCGTTGTCATAGCTGATGGCGGTGCGCTCGATGACTTTTGTTAGTTTGCCGTTGTCGGTTGAGCATACTCCTCGCGAAACCGAACCGTTTTCTGTCATTGTGTTGCCGACACGGAAGCCGACCATGAAATATTCCCCGGCTTTGAGATCTTCGCGGCTAAGCTGACGGGCAATCACCTCAAAAGCGTCACGGCTATAGAAGTCATCTGCGTTGATAACTGCAAATGGTTCCTTGATGGCTTCGGCACTCATCATTATCGCGTGATTTGTACCCCACGGCTTTTCGCGGCCTTCCGGCACCTCATAGCCTTCCGGCAGGGCATCGACACTCTGGAACACAACTTCAACGGGTATCGAGCCTTCATATTTGCTCAGGATTTTTTCGCGGAATGCATCTTCAAAATCATGACGGATTACAAATACAACCTTACCGAAGCCGGCTTTAATTGCATCATATATAGAGTAGTCCATGATGGTTTCGCCTGAAGGGCCAACGCCGTCAAGTTGCTTGAGACCGCCATATCGGCTTCCCATGCCTGCTGCGAGTACTAATAATGTGGGTTTCATAACAAGATAGTGATAAGTATATTTTTTGCAAAAGTACGAATTAGTCGATGTATAACCAAATATTAGAGACTCTTTAACTGACTTTAGAGTTCGACTGTGACGTGATAATGACATTCGTGTCTGGTTCGCAAAATACAAATGAGCCACCGGCCATGTCTGTCGGTGACTCATTGTGTGCTTTTATAAGCATATGATTGTCAGATGCGTTCGAGCACGGTTGCAACGAGGTCTCTGACGCCTGACTTGTAGTTGGGATTGGCTTCGGTTTTGAAGCGGTTGGCGATGATTGAGCAGACAGTCATCGCTTTATGGCCCATGAGCTTGCCGAGACCTTGAAGCGGAGCGCTTTCCATTTCATAGTTGGTGATGCGGCGTCCGTTGAATTCGAATTCTTCAATCCGTCGGTTGAGGTCAGGATTTGACAATGCCAGACGTAGCTCACGGCCCTGCGGACCATAGAAGCCAACAGCTGAGATGGTGTTGCCTCTGACCATGTCATCGCCGCCGATACGTGCGACAAGTTCGGGATCGGCATCCACGACATAAGGCTTTGCCCAAAGTGGATTCCAGTCTGTGTGCTTGCACAGTGCATGCTCGAATTCGAGATCTGCAACGTCATTACGTCCGGCATAATAGTTCAGCACTCCGTCAAAGCCTATTGATTTTTCGGCTATGACAGGGGTGCCGAGCGAAAGTTCAGGCTGCAAGGCTCCTGATGTGCCGATGCGCACCAGTGTAAGAGACCGCTTTTCGTCGCGCACTTCTCGTGTCTTGAAGTCGATGTTGGCCAGAGCGTCGAGCTCGTTGATGACAATGTCGATGTTGTCAGGCCCGATGCCGTGACTCAGACACATGATGGGCTTTCCTTTGTATGTGCCGCCGATGGTGTGGAATTCGCGTGATGACACTTCAAAGGTCTTGGTGTCGAAAAATTCTGCCACCATATTCACGCGGGCAGGATCTCCAACAAGGATCACACGGTCGGTGAGCTGTTCGGGGAGTAGATGGAGATGGAACACAGATCCGTCAGGATTGATGATCAGTTCTGATTCTGGTATGATTTTTTTTGACATATTTTTATAGTTTTGTGTTAGTTATGATATAATTTAAACGTATAAACAAGCGGAATGTTGTGCTGCTTTGAACTTGTTTGTTCCAATTAGGCTTTGACCATGTATCGTCCGCCTGGCAGCGTCAGGATCATGTCACTCATTTCCATTTCGAAGAGTAGGGCTGACAGTTTGCTGAAGGGCATGCCGAGACCAACGCATATGTCGTTGACCGTATGCTCGGGATGGAGTGTGATGTAATCGGCCAATGTCTGCTGTTCAGCGCTCATTTCGAAACGTAGCTCGGTCTGAGTCTCGGCCTTCGGACGGGCTGTCCAGTTCATCACGCGTATGAGGTCATCGGCCGAGGTGATGATCTGGGCTGTGCAGTCGGCAATCAGAGCGTTGCAACCACGGCTGTATGTATCCGTAGTGCGCCCGGGTGTGGCCATAACCTCGCGGTTATATGCGGAGGCGATTCTGGCGGTGGTCATCGCTCCTCCCCTCATGTCGCTTTCTACTACAATCAATGCATCGGCAAGCCCTGCGACGATGCGGTTACGGGCGAGAAAATTGCCTTTGTGTATGCCGTCCTGCGAACCGTATTCTGTGACGATTGCTCCACCATCTCCTACAATCTTTGCAGCGATGGCTCTGTGGTCGGCAGGATAGATTGTGTTGAGCCCATGGGCCACGACCCCTACTGTCGGCACTTTATTGTCGAGAGCTGCCTTATGGGCAGCGATGTCTATGCCATAGGCGAGGCCGCTTATCACAATGAGACTGTCGAGCGACGATGCAAGATCTGCGACGAGTTTTTTTACAAAATCTATGCCGTAGGGAGTTGCATGGCGTGTCCCGACGATAGCTACACTATGAAAACTGTCGAGGTTGCAAGAACCTATTGAATACAGCATCGCAGGCGCGTCATCGCAGTCAAGCAAGCGGCGTGGGTAGTCGCTGTCTGTGCAGAATAAGGTTTTTATATATTTGTCATTTACAAATTGACATTCGCTTTTGGCTTTCTCCAGCAAGTCGTTGCGGTAAGCGCTTGATGTGATCTTTGAATCGAGTCCGCTGGCGGCTGACAAGGCCGATGGGCTCAGCGTGAAAAACGCTTCGGGCGTGCCGATGCGGCTGAGCAGTATGCGAGCTGTCGACAGATTGATGCCCTTCACACGTGAGAATGCAATACGACTCAGCAGCGGGTCGATCGACAGAATATCTTGGCTTGATATGTGGCCGTCAGGAGTCATTGCAGATAGTTTTTAAACGCTTCTGCGAGGCACTCACCGCGTGAAAGCTTTCCGCTTTCAAGGCATGCGACGCTGATAGTCGCTCTGACAACCGGAGTGCCGTCGGGCTTGTCTATATCCTGTTGGAAAATAAACAGTGGGCCGCGGCGGCTGATGTTGAGCTTGCTTACCATTCTATCTCCGAGTCCAAGGGGATGTTTATAGTCAATCTCAACCCTCGAAAGCACAGGATCTATGCCATTTTTATGCATTTCACGGAAAGACAAGCCGGCCTGCTCGCAAAACTCATGTCTTGTGTGCTCGAGATAGTGGAGATAGACCGCGTTGTTTACGATGCCTTCAGAGTCGACTTCGTAATCACGAACCTTCATGTTCATCTCGAAGATATATTTCTTATCAGAGTCCATATTTGTTTATACTTTGTATGCGGCAACTTTCTATTTCCGGCCGAAGGTAGTACATATCTATATATCGTGAGCCATTGCAGTCCTTCATCGGAAATGCTTTGTGCTTTTTTGCGATGGCGGTTTGCGAGGCTTCGGACTTGAAGCCGGAAAGGACAGGGCGTACATTGTCGGGCACATGACCGGCGCTAATCCTTTCGACAATGGCGCATGGTGGATAGCCGAGCGCGCCCCACATCACAGAGCGGCGGCCGGTGGTGTCTCCGGGAAGAGAACCTTCAATGACAACAGATGCCGTCGATGAGTAGCGCGCAACAAAGTCGTTGTCAGCCACCCATCTGGTCGAGTCTGATGCCATGTCGCGGTTATAGATGGAGTGGTAGAACGAACGGCTGATACCCTCGGTGAAATCCCAGGGCGCAAGTTTTTCGGTTTCAAGATATTTAGATATCTGCTGCTCTGCATTCTTGTAGCGGATGTAGCCGTATCCTCCGTTTTCGTCACCCGAAAAAGAGTAGTTGGTTCTTATCAATATACCATCAGGAGCGTCTGACAGGTTGAACACGACATAGCCGTAATCATCAGTCTCGAAGAAAGCACCATTGCCATGACTGTCTATCACTCCGAAGTTGGCGCTTACGCCCAATGGTTTTGGCAGGCGGTCGAGCAATTCTCCGAAGTCTTCAACCGAAGTGCATGTGGCCAGCGCTTCTGTCATTATGAAGCCTTCACGGTCACGGTAAATGGCTGTGTCCGGCGCCAGGTTGTAAGACGCTGTGTTCATGATCGCAAAGTCAGCGTCGTTGACTCCTATCCACGCCTCGGCAAGCAACGAGTCTCCGGCATTGAACAATGCTACATAGCCCAACTTGCCATTATCCGCTTCGACACGTTCGATAAAATTGCTTTCATGAGATGATGTGTCGCGATGTTTCCATAACAAAGGTTTGCCTGAACGCGAAACCGATGCACTGACTATTGCCGATGTGCATGCTCCGGCTGTCGATACAGCCAGCGCAAGCGTCAGTAATGAGATAGTCAGTTTTTTTGCCATGGTCAGTATACAACACTATGTTATTCGTCGGCCGGACCGAGCAGGGTGATTGCACCTGTCGTGGGATTCAGCAGCAGTTTCGATGGTTGCTTTTTGTCTGTGAATAATTTGGGATCGAGGCCAAATGTCACACCGAGCTGTGCCAGAGATACCTCTGCCGAAGCAATCTGTTGACCTTCATAGCTCAATGTTATCAAGGCTCGTCCGGGTATATTGTAGGCAAGTCCGCCTTTGGGGAAAGCCTTCGTTTCGCCCTTTTCGTTGACAGGTAGTTCGCCTTGTTCGAGGATATCAACCGATATGTAGATCGGGGCGCCGGAGAGGTCGTTTGAGTCCACGACACCGTCGACCGGTGACAGACGGACAAAAACCTCGTTGCTGATACCTTCGCTATCGGGTTCGAATGTTGTGGTCGATACTGTGGTATATGTCTTTTCAGTTCCGGTGAACATTGCTGTCAGTGCGGCTTCCTGTGCCGAAAGATTATCGAGCGCAAGCTGGAGCGATTTTCCATCGGGTGGCGTGTTGTCAGCCTGACCTGAAATGAGGTCTGAACGGTTTTCGCGCAGCTCGAAAATGCGTTGAGCGACGAGGTCGGCACGTTTCGACAGCGATGAGCTCAGTGTCATCTCTTGTGTTATGGCCTGGGCGGCGGCGGCTGTCTCGAGTGGAGTGGGTTCGGCGGCCTTGGCCACAGGTAGCTCGGCGGGTGTGTTTTGTGGCAGGTGCTCAGTGTTGACTGCTACCGGACACCCGTTTTCGCCAAGGATGAAGTAGGGTGTCGAGCCTGCTTTGAATTGCACGAGCCAACGGTTGTTGTCATCAGCCACGCCTCGCGGGCTGATGGTGACGCTCTTGATTTCGACAGTGCGTGATGGCTTTGTTATGGCGTCGTCTTTTCCGAGCTTCAACTTCGCATAGTTGTAGAATTCGCCCGGTTGGCGTTCTGTGTGAGTGGCCTCTATGGTGATATCGACAACAGTGCGTGGCAGCGAATATAGCAGCCCATATTCATTGGCTTTCGATGCATCGAGACGTTGTGTTGTCTGTGCGAATGAGCCATGTGCTGTTGTTATCATGGCTGTCGCGATTAATATCGAGCTTAGATGTTTCATATGCAGTAATAAAAATTTGCAGATTATTATTCTTCCATGACAGATTTTATGGCGCGGCCGATATTCTCGGCGACATCTTCGGCTGTCGTTCCATAACTTCCGTGGATACGTTCGGATATGCGCCCGGCTATGCCGTGGACGTAGACCGCGGCTATAGACGCTATTTCAGGTTTCATGCCCTGTCCCATAAATCCTGTCATCAGACCGGTCAGCACATCGCCTGTGCCTGCGGTTGCCAGCGCGGGAGTGCCTGAAGAATTGAAAAAAACTTTGCCGTCGGGACGCACCGTCGCAGTGTAATATCCTTTGAGAACGATGATGATGCGATATTGGCGACACACCTCTATGGCTTTGGACAGTCGGGCTGATGAAGATGGTTGCCGCCCGAACAGTCTGTCAAACTCTGAGGCGTGTGGCGTGAGTATCGAAAGAACCGGTATGTAGTCAAGCATCGACGGGCGGATAGCAAGACAGTTGAGTGCGTCTGCATCCAGGATGACAGGTCTTTGGTTTGCCGATGATATCTTCAGAAAGGCCTCGAGAGCGTCGATTGTATGGTCGTCTGTCCCTATGCCGGGACCTATGGCTACGGCTGTGTGGTTGTGATGCAACTCTATCGACTTGATATGCTTGTCTGAAGGATCGCATTCAAACATTGCCGACGGCACAGAAGTCTGGAGCACTTGATAGCCGCAGGCCGGGGCATGGCATGTCACGCGACCACATCCTGATCTCGAGGCCGAACGCGTAGCCAGCACAGCCGCACCCATCATGCCATAGGAACCGGCAAATAATATGGCGCTCCCATAGTCGTTTTTCGATGTGTCGAAAAGACGCTGTTTCAGTCTGTGTCTGATGTTATGGCCTTCGATGAGAAAGTGTGCGTTGGCTGTTTGTTTTATCAATGATGCATCGGGTCGTGGACCTATTAGTTTCCACTGACCGACGAGTTCGATGTTCTCGTTTATGAAGAACGATAGTCGTGGATGCGTCACAGCCAGAGTCAGCGTCGCATGAATTATCTTGCTGTTGATTAGTCCCGACATCGGATTTCCGGGAAGTCCGGAAGGACAGTCGATAGATATAATCTTAGCTCCCGAATCGTTGATGTTGCTGACCAATATCTGATAGCCTCTTGACAGGGGGCCGGTGATTGAGCTGCCGAACAATCCGTCGACTATGAGCATACGGTTGTCAAGTTCCGGCATGGAAAAACGCATGCCCGTCACTTCCGTGATTTCGGGCGTATCGTCGTTTGCAATGTAATTGTCTTTGCTCTGTTGACATTCGTCTGAAAGACGGTTGCCGCCTATATTGAACAAGAAAACATGAACCCGCTCACCCTTGGCGTGCAAGTGGCGGGCGGTGGCGAGTGCGATAGCCCCGCACTGATCCGGTCCGGCGAAGACTATGATAGGCAAGGCATTCGAATTGACAGATGCAATCTCGTTTGCTGCATCAATGCCGACTGCCTCGATGAATTCAAGTTTGGTCATGCCGTTGGCTGCGAGCATGGCCAGCTCTATGTTGTTTATATCTTCTTGCGAAAAAAGTTTCATTGTTGTCGCTCTATGATTACAAAATTAGTCAAAATATCTTTTTTTTCAAAAGTATCTGTGATGACACAGATACTTTTGACTATAATTAAGGGTCTATTGATATTAGACGCGGTTTCATAAACCACTATGCCACCGGAGCTTGCATAAAATGCTTTTTGCGTGTGCAGAGAGCATATTTGATTCACACCGCATGAAGTTTTCTTAAAAAGAGTTAATATGCGGCATTTTTATTGCTGCATATTATGTCGGATTAAATATAATGCTTAACTTTGCATCAGTTTTTCATGGTATTAGATTTAAGGTAAGAAGATTATTCGTCGTGATGACGAGTAATTTTTT
>CAXHOY010000019.1:0-75451 GCA_964018265.1 uncultured Muribaculaceae bacterium | reverse complement strand
TTACAAATCGATTACGATGCAAATCTACAACCGATTTTCAATTTGTCAAGAGTTTTAAAGTTAAAATATGTAAATTTGATGATTTTTCTAAGACAGAACGCCTTATCTATTGTACATCAATGCATTAAAATCACAATAAAATGATACAAAATTGTTACAATGGTGTAATTTCATCGATTTCAGACCAATTTTGTCACAGATATGTAATCTTATGGCATAAAGCTTCGCGCCAATTTTCAAGACTCATATCCCCAACGATTGTGAATAAAGGAGCTATATCTTAAGATACACAACAATGACTCCCCTCACGTTATCTCTCAACTCATATCATCTCGTCAACAAGCATATTATCGCCCCGGTGCAACGACAGCTCATATTTTTTTTGTAATTTCGTGGACAATAAAGCAAAAAAACATGAAAAAAGCACTTTTCATAATAGCAATCCTATCGATTATCGGCATCAAGGCATCGGCATTGGCCAATGTGAGGTTTCATAATGAAGCGAGCGACACAACCCGCATCAACGAAATCCTGATTGACGCCGCCTCCAAGCAATTCAAGACCCCAAGCGAACGCTGCGGCTATATAGCCCGCAAGTTCATCGGCAAGCCCTACGTGGCCTCGACCCTCGAACAGAGCCCTGAACTCGTGACCGTCAACATAGACGAATTTGACTGCACCACCTTTGTCGAGACAGTGCTGGCAATGGCATACACCATCGGTGAGGGACGCACATCCTGGCGCGATTTCGTCTACAATCTCGAACGCCTGCGCTACAGAGGCGGAGAGCTCGGAGGTTACAGCTCGCGTCTGCATTATGTCTGCGACTGGGTAGTCGACAACACCCATCGCGGCAATATTCAAGACGCTACAAACCTTTTTCCAAAAGTCAATTATATAATAAGGACCATCGACTTCATGAGTTCAAACAGAGACAAATATCCCGCGCTCGCCGACAGTGTGGAGTTTGAACGCATGAAAAATGTCGAGATCGGCTACCGCAGCCACCGCTTCCCCTACATAAAGACCATCGACCTGGGAGGGAAAGAAACCAAAGCAAGCTTTATCGACGGTGACGCCGTTGCGCTGGTCACGACAATGAAAAATCTGGATGTCTCACACATGGGCTTCGTAGTCATCGAAAACGGAGAGCCGTACCTGCTCCACGCATCAAGTAGTGACGGCAAAATCGAAATCAGCGAACGCCCGCTGAAAGACTATATGAAACGCAACCGCTCACTGTCGGGTGTCAGAGTGTTACGCCTCAGAGAGTGATTGACATCCGCTTATTTTTCGTAATTTTGCGCAAACCAACATACAAATCACATCAATGGACAAATCAGAGCCCCGCTGGACAGAGATAGAACACCTACCTAAATGGGATGAGGAATTTTATGACGTTTATACCGCCAAAAAATTCGGCAAATGGGTCATGCTCAAGACGCTCAAAGCAGAGTATAGGGAAAAGCCCGAATATCAGATGATGATAGAGAAGGAATTTGACACCCGCTACAATCTTGCCCATCCCAATATCGTGATGATAAACGACTTTGAGGACGTGCCGGGCATCGGACGCTGCATCATCACCGATGATGTCTACGGCGACTCGCTGCGCTCGCTGCTTGACGACCGCAAGGTGACAGCCAAACATATCGAAAAGCTCAAGACCCAATTTATCAGCGCGCTCGAATATATCCAGACCAACCACATCGCCCACCTGCCGATAAGACCCGAACGCATCATATTCACCGAAAACATCGGCAATCTCAAGCTTATAGATGTCGGCTTTGAACAACGTCCGGCTCTCACTCCCGAACAGGCCTCTGACGACATCCACAACTTCGGCATCATTATCCTTGAGACCCTTAACCGCAGCGGCATCAGCGACCCGCAACTGCGTAAGATTGCAGAGCGCTGCGCAGATGCTGACTCCCGCCGTCGCTTCAAGGATATCCATGCGTTGAAATCAGCCCTCGAAAACCGCAGGGAAAACAGACTCTACATACTGGTCATATCTTTCCTGATTGTCATGGTCGCAGTGCTCGCATGGCTGTCATCGCCCTACCGTCCGGAGGCTCCGACTATGGAACAAATCGAAAACGCAGACAAATAAGAAAAAAAACAATGTCAGTCAACATAATAGCATTGAAACCCACCCGCAGCGAATTGCTGCGATATGTCAAATTTGGCATAGACCTCTATAAAGACAACGACTGCCACGTACCACCGCTGGTCATAGACGAAATCGCCACCCTGTCACCGTCAAAAAACCCGGCCTTCGACACATGCCGCGCCCAGTCGTTCATGGCCATGCGCGACGGCAAGCCTGTTGGCCGCATAACCGCCATCATCAACGACCTCGTCAACAAAAAAGACGGGACGTCGATCATGCGCTTCGGCTTCATGGATTTCATCGACGACGCAGAAGTCGTCGACGCCCTTTTTAAAGCGGCCGAAGACTGGGGTCGGGAAAGAGGTATGGACACGATTGTCGGCCCGTTAGGTTTCTCCGACATGGATCACGAAGGCATGCTCATCGAAGGTTTTGACCGCAACGGCACAATGGCCACTATCTACAACTATCCCTATTATGCAGACCACATGGTGCGCATGGGCTTTGAGAAAGAGGTCGACTGGGTCGAATACCGCATACGCGTACCCGAGGCCATTCCTGACAAATATGCCCGGATTGCGCAGATTGTGAAAACCAAATACAAACTCCGCTCGGTGCCTCTGACTTCACGCAAAGTCATCAAGGAGCGCTACGGACGGCCTCTCTTCGACCTCGTCAACGAGGCCTATGCCGACCTGTATGGGTTTTCGCCACTGACCGACAAACAGATCGACGCATACGTCGATCAATATCTCGCCATCATCAGACTCGACTGCGTGTCTGTCATAGTCGACGAAAACGACAACATCGTTGCTGTCGGCATATCCATGCCGTCGCTGTCTGACGCCCTGCGCAAAAGCCGGGGCAAACTCTTCCCCACCGGCTGGTATCACCTGCTGCGCGCCCTGAAAGGCCACACCGATACCGTCGACCTGCTTCTTGTCGCCGTGAAGCCTGAATATCAGAACAAAGGCGTCAACGCCCTGATTTTCACCGATCTCATCCCGGCATTCCGCAAAGCAGGATACAAATATGCCGAAAGCAATCCCGAACTCGAGGGCAACGAAAACGTACAGCGCCAATGGGACGCATATGAACACGAACAGCACCGCCGTCGCCGCGCATGGCGCAAAAGCCTGTAACATCCACATATATAAAACTGAAAGAAGCTCCCTCGGGAGCTTCTTTCAGTTTTGCATGGGAGCATATCGAATGCCACCCTCTCAGCTTGATAAATCGATCAATCCGATTAATAAACAAGTTTGGCAACAGCTGTTGATGACCTGACAATGTAAACACCACGAACCGGCAGTTGTACTTCGTTACCACTTCCTATCAATCGTCCGGCGACATTGAAAACCCGAAGATCAAACTCAGACCTGATTAATCCGTCAGCGTCCATAACAAACTCCACGTCCTGGACCAACGGCTCATCAATCGAAGACGCGGCGTCAAAAACAACTTCCACATGACAGTCCGCCTCTATGCCGGTCAGTTCGAGTTTGTTGTCCCGGACCACATCTGTGACATCAACTCCACTTAGAAAGACCCTGCCAACGGCATACCCGTCATCCGGCACTAATTCAAAAACAACAATCTGCTCAGGCAGAACATCCACTTGCTCAAACTCATGTCCCCCGGGAAGCACCTTACCGAATTCGTTTGAAGAGACAGTGACGCTATAAGTCAGCGGACGCTGCCCCCAGAGATTGTCAAGCCACGCATAATGCTGACGGAAACAAGACTTGGCATAGCGTTGCCTCGACTCAAGTGGATTACCTCTGTAATATTTCCAAACTATCTGATTCCGGGCTTCGGCAGACTTTATCTGCGCAGCCCAGTCGTCAACCCATCTATCCACTTCGCTTATTTCAAGATTTGACTTCAATTCATCCCATATAGCCTGCACCGCTTTCACAAAGCGTGGGTATTTATAGATTTCACCAATCCAGAATTGAGGATAATTCTCGAAAAGTAAATCCTTCTTGGTTGGAAATAAGCCGTTACCGGCATCCCAGATAGGGCCGAAGCGCCATGGCTGACCCTTTTCCTTGTAAAAATAGGCACTTCCGTTATAAGCGTCATAGTTACCCATTATCTCTTCAATGACATAATGGCGCGCCAGAGCATCGAAATCAAGCAATCGCTCGATATCCCGCGACAATTTATCGGGAGTATAGATCGCAGAGTTGAGAGTGTCTATCTCGTCAATCAGCCACCGGCGCTGGGCGTCAGTCATAGGATCGGGAGTGTCGGGCGTAATATTGATCACACGTCCTCCCGGCACAACTTCCATGCTTATATAATTGTCAGAAGGATGATTGTCGATTTCAATCAGCCATCCGTCATCCATCAGGTCCGGATCCTCGTTGCCTTCAGGCTGCTCATTGATATCCAGGCGGGTCTCATCAATCCTTATAGTCTCACAGAGAAAATATAATCCTATATACTGACCGTTGAGCACGCATTCGACAGGCTTCACATCGGGAGTCCAACACTTCATCAGCTTCCGTGACAGCATACGGAATATGTATTCAGCGAAATAAGACGTATTGTCGCCTATGAAATGCAGCAAGCCCCAATGTTTGTTCTTGCCCATGCCGAGCATGCTTTGTTTCTTACCCAGTTTTATCTTATAAGGTTTCTTATCGAAGCCAAAGAATGTGGTATTACCACGACCACGGATCTCAAGAGGCAACATCTCGTCGGCAGAGCCTATATCATTATATCCGGCAATCCCCTTGGCATCAAGCCAATATTCACCGGGAATATAAGTGACTTTCTGGTCAATCACAGCTCCGTTTTCAGTATTGATATACAGCACCGGCAATGAGCCTGAGGGTTCGACTCCTTTAGAGGCTGCCTCCTCATCCCAATACTCTCCCCCGACAAAAGCTCCGGCATCGGGAGCGCCAACAGAAAGTCCGAGTACAAACAGCATAACGACCGACACGCACAAGTGATTAATGCATCCATAGGTTGTTTTATTGAAATTGCGCCAACAAGCATAAGGATATTCACAGATTTTCTTCATAAAGGTTTAATCAGTAAGTTGCAATAATTTTTATTCCCACAAAAATAGATAAAATACAACAAACAAGCAGAGCGCCAATTGTTAAAAATACATATTAAAAACTCATTTGATACCGCCTAACTCGTGACGACGCATCCCAAATAATCTTTCAGGGCGAATTCACACCCTGCCTGTTGATAACTTTTTTGAGAAAGCACATCATTTTTTGCAGTTTGGGATTAAGAATTATCCGACGATTTTGAGTAATTTTACATCCTGCAAAGTCATCACCGGTCAAGAATACAGACAAGACTATGAATCAAGAAGTTTACCACATACCGGCTCTGCTGGGCCAAAGCATCGAAGCCCTTGACATCCATCCTGACGGAGTATATGTCGACGCCACATTCGGCGGCGGCGGACACTCCCGTGCCATAGTCGGACATCTGAACGATAACGGACACCTCTATTCATTTGACCAGGACGAGGATGCAGTCAACAACGCATTCAGCGACCCGCGTTTCACGATGGTCTACGGCAACTTCCGCTTTCTGTCAAACTTCCTGCGCTACTATGGCGTCGACTCGGTAGACGGCATCCTGGCCGACCTCGGAGTGTCGTTCCATCACTTCGACGATGAGTCGCGCGGCTTCTCATTCCGCGCCAACGGCAAGCTCGACATGCGCATGAACAGACACGCCGGACGCACAGCTGCTGACATCCTGGCCAACTACAGCGAAGAACAACTCTCCGACATATTCTACCTCTATGGAGAACTCAAACAAGCACGACGCATAGCCGCCGCCATAGTTGCGGCCCGCGCCCAAAGTCCGGTCGACACAGTCGAGCGTCTGCTTGAAATCTGCTCCCGCTTCACAAGCGCCCAGAAAGAGAAAAAAGACCTTGCCTGCATCTTCCAGGCCCTGCGCATTGAAGTCAACGGCGAACTCGACGCCCTCAAGTCGTTTCTCGAACAGGCGTGCCGCATGTTGCGTCCGGGTGGCAGGCTGGCCATACTCACCTACCACTCGCTCGAAGACAGACTCGTGAAAAACTTCATGCGCTATGGCAACTTCAACGGGCAACCCGACAAAGATTTCTTCGGACGCATCAATGCACCTTTGAAAACCCTGACATCAAAACCTGTAGTCCCCGACGAGAACGAAATCAACCGCAATCCCCGCAGCCGCAGCGCCAAACTTCGCATCGCTGAAAAAATATAAACCTCACACTCCTCATGAAACTGCTGTCAAAATTTAAAATCAATGGTGCGAGCCGCCACATATCCGATGCCGCCAACAGGGCTGCCTACGGCCGCGTGGTGTCGAGCCGGTTCTTCAAGAAATACTTTTTCCAGACCACACTCATCGTGGGGCTGGTCATGATCTATATCTCCAACCGCTATGACTGTGTCACCGGCATGGAGACCATCACCGCGTTGCAATCAGAACTTGACATCGTCAGAACCGAACTGCAGAACCAGCGTTCGGCCTACATGTCATCGACCCGCGAGTCAGCCATGCAGGCACTTGTCGACACACTCCATCTCGGCCTCGGCATACAAGAAAGACCGCCTTACAAATTAAGCTACAGCAACGATGAGCAACGTTAACAACATCCGGGCAAAAGCACGCAAAACGACTCCGCAGACAAACAACGCAGCGGGTAGCCGCCGCATGCACATACTCGGACGCCTCGGCTGTATCTCACTGATAATCATCTTCTTTGCGGTGTGCATCATATTCATGGCTGTCAACAACACCGTGATCAACGCCTCACAATGGAACGAAAAAGGCACACAACACCTCGACGACACAGTCACAATCAAGCCCCTCCGAGGCGACATACTTGCAGAAGACGGCAGCATACTCGCGACCAACCTCAACTACTTCAACCTGCGCATTGACTTCAAGGCCAAGCGTTTTATGATACGGGAATACACCGCAGCCCTCGATTCGCTCGCCGACAGCCTCGCCCACTACTTCCCGCGCAGGACACGCGACGAATGGCGCGCCCACCTTGAGGCACCGCTGAAAAAGCCGCGAAAGAAACGTTCGTCGTCTTACATGCTCCTGAAGGAAATCCCCGACGATCAGGTGCAACGCGTGAAAAAATTTCCTTATTTCCACCTCAGCAACAATGCAAACCGCACCGGCCTGGTGCGCGAACGTGTGCTGAAACGCAAATATCCCTATGGCGACATGGCCACCCTCAGCATCGGCCGCGTCGGCGAAGTAGCCAACCGCGAGATACGCGGCATCTCAGGCCTCGAACGTGCCCTCGACTCTCTGCTATACGGACATCCGGGCAAGGCGAAAAAAGTACTGTTCACCGACCGAGTGGCCAACTGGACAATCGAGAAACCACGCAACGGCTACACCGTGACGACAACGATCGACATCACCATGCAGGACATCCTCGAGTATGAGCTCGGCAACATGCTCCTGACCACGGGCGCCGAATGGGGCACTGCCCTGATTATGGACGTCGAGACCGGCGACATCAAAGCCATATCCAATCTCGAACGCGACACTGTGCCGGGCTCAAACCGCTATATTGAAGCGATGAACCGCGCTGTGCTGGCATATGAACCGGGATCAGTTGTCAAGACAATTTCGATGATTGTTGCGATGGAAGACGGATTTGCGTTCCCGCTCGACCGCCAGTACAGCCTCGAGCCCAAAGGCGTAGGCTTCAGATACTGCGGCGGACGCCCCATCAACGACACCCACTCTCCGTCGTCTCTGCCGGTGAGCCGTTTCCTCGAATATTCGTCAAACATAGGCATGGCCAAGCTCATGACATCACACTTCGAAAACGACCCGAATGCGTTCAGAGAACGGCTGCGTGATCTCGGTTTCTTTGACCGCTTCAATACCGGCATCGCACGCGAACGCACGCCCTATTTCCCGACCGTAGCCAACAATAAAGGTGGCCGCATCGCCTTGTCGCGCATGGTGTTCGGCTACTCGACGATGATACCGCCGCTATATACATGCGCCATGTATAACGCGGTTGCCAATGACGGAAAATTTGTGCGCCCGCGTCTGGTCAAGGCTTTACGTTCGCCCGAAGGCATCGACTCAATAGTGCCCGTAACCTATGTCCGCGACAGCATCATGAGCCGTAAGAACGCCCGTCTTCTGCGCGACATGCTCCACGAAGTAGTGTGGGGACAGGGCGGAACCGCCAAAGTGCTGAAAAGCGACATCGTCGATATTGCCGGAAAAACCGGAACCTGCCGTATACTTGCCGAAGCAAAGCCATCGAAAAAAAATCAGCCGGACAGCACAACGAAAAAGAACGAGCCTCAGATAGCAGTCAAAGTCGGCGGTTACCTCGACAACCATTACAGACTGGCATTCTGCGGATTTTTCCCGTTTGAAAAACCTAAATACACCGGGTTTGTTATGATAAGCGACCCGTCGCCGGCCTACAAAGGCGCTGCGATGACATCGGGCACAGTGCTCAAGAATGTGGCCCTGAAACTCTATTCACGCGGCATGCTCGGCAACAGCGCGAGACTTGAAGAAGAAGAGCCTGTCGACAGCCGCCCCACACTCTACGCTTCAAATGACGCGAAACGCCATCAGCGTCTCGCCAATGGCCTGAAGATGCCAGCCGGAACAGTCATCAACGCCCCCGCGCCCACAGACGCAGGGCTTGTTCCCGATGTGCGCGGACTCGGCATACGCGAAGCTGCCGTGACTATCGAAAAAGCAGGCTATAACGTGGATTTCCATGGCATCGGATATGTTGTCGAACAGAGTCCGGCACCGGGCTCCCGTGCTGCACGCGGTTCAAAGGTAAGCATAACACTCAAGCAAGACTAAACAGACAAAATGATACTATCACATCTACTTTCATCAATAATAACCGAAGAAACGATCGGAGATGAGTCAATCGAGATCACATCACTGACATCCGACTCCCGCCAATGTGCACCCGGCACACTGTTTGTGGCCGTCCGCGGAGTAAATGTCGATGGCCACAGTTTCATCAGCCAGGCCATTAAAAACGGAGCGTCTGCAGTCGTATGTGAGGAAATACCAAACGAAGTCACCGCCGAAATCACCTGGATCAGGGTCGCTGATTCATCGGTGGCTCTCGGCTTTCTGGCTTCTGAATGGTTCGGCAATCCATCACGCAGACTTTCGCTCGTCGGAGTGACCGGCACCAACGGCAAGACCACCATAGCCACACTGATCTATGAAATGGCCCGCCTCTACGGTCACAAGGCCGGTCTGCTGTCGACAGTCGTCAACAAAATTGACAACGAGGATGTCGCATCAACCCACACCACCCCCGACCCCATCGAACTCAACGGACTGCTCCGCCGCATGGTTGACGCCGGCTGCACAGTGGCAGCCATGGAAGTCAGCAGCCATGCAGCACATCAGCATCGCATAGCCGGACTGCATTTTGCAGGCGGTATTTTCACCAACCTGACCCGCGACCATCTCGACTACCACAAGACCTTCGATGCATATCTGTCGGCCAAGAAATCTTTTTTCGACCTGTTGCCCAAAAGCGCCTTCGCGCTCACTAACGCTGACGACCGCAACGGCATGGTAATGGTCCAGAACACTGCCGCACGCGTCTATACATATTCACTGCGGAGCGATGCAGACTTCCGCGGACAGATAGTAGAGAACAGACTCGACGGCATGTCCATGACCTTCAACGGCACAGAAGTGGAAACCCTCTTCACCGGCCGTTTCAACGCTTCAAATCTCACGGCTGTCTACGGAGTGTCACTGCTGATGGGTTATGACCCCGAACGTCTTCCGGTCGAAATGAGCCGGCTCGTGCCCGTTGCAGGACGTTTCCAGCCATTCCGCTCTTCAAACGGCATCACGGCAATCGTCGACTACGCCCACACTCCTGACGCGCTCATCAACGTGCTCGATGCGATCCGCGACATAGTCGGCCACCGCTGTTCCGTCATCACCGTCTGCGGCTGTGGCGGCAACCGCGACCGTGGCAAACGTCCGCAGATGGCAGTGGCGGCCGCTGACCGCAGCGACCGCGTGATCCTGACGTCCGACAATCCCCGAAACGAAGATCCCGACGCCATCATAGCCGAGATGAAAGCCGGCCTCAACGACAGACAGGCCGCGTCTACGCTCACCATAACCGACCGCCGCGAGGCCATACGCACAGCCGTCGCTCTTGCCCGTCCGGGAGATGTCATACTCATCGCCGGCAAAGGACATGAGACATATCAGATCATCGGGCCCGTCACCAACCACTTTGACGACCGCGAAGAAGTGACAGCAGCCTTCGCCGCCCTATAAACAACACAAACGCACATCAGACAAAGATATGTTCTATTATCTATTTCAACTATTCCAAGACTCAGGCCTTCCTGGTGCACGCCTGATGAACTACATCACCTTCAGGTCAGGCATCGCGTTCGTGCTTGCGCTGATACTCGCCATCTTCGCCGGCAAACGCATCATCGAAGCGCTTCAGAAGATGCAGATCGGCGAAATCGTCCGCAATCTCGACCTCGAAGGCCAGACCAAGAAGACCGGCACTCCGACGATGGGCGGAGTCATCATCATCCTGTCAATCGTGCTGCCCTGTCTGCTTGTCGGCAACCTCTCGAACATCTACATGATACTGATGCTTGTCGGCACTCTATGGCTCGGCACAATAGGCTTTCTCGATGACTACCGCAAGATAAAATACCGCAACAAAGACGGTCTGAAAGGCAAATACAAAATCATAGGTCAGGTGGGCATCGCTGTGATTGTGGCCGTGACCATGTACCTCAACCCCAACATGGTCATCGTCGAAAACAACGAAGTTGTCAACACAGACACAAACGAAGTGGAGCTCGTCGTCTATGACACAGACACTACAAAATCTCCCCAGACGACCATACCTTTTGTCAAAAACAATAACTTCAACTACAAATGGTTCACCTCATGGATGGGCGAACACGCCGAAACGGGCGGCTGGGTGATCTTCTTCATCTTCGTCATATTCTTTGTGTCGGCGACAAGCAACGGCGCCAACCTCAACGACGGACTCGACGGCATGACCGCCGGACTGTCGGCGTTCATAGGCATAGCGCTCGCCATCATGGCATATCTTGGAGGCAACATCATATACTCGGCATATCTCAATATAATGTATATACCAGAGAGCGAAGAACTTGTGGTCTATATGGCGGCATTCATCGGTGCTCTTGTAGGCTTCCTGTGGTATAACGCCTATCCGGCGCAGGTATTCATGGGCGACACCGGCAGTCTGACACTCGGCGGCATTATCGCCATCTTCGCCATACTGATCCACAAAGAATTGCTGCTGCCGATACTCTGCGCACTGTTCTACATCGAAGACCTTTCGGTGATACTTCAAGTGGCATACTACAAACGCACCCACGGCAAACGCATCTTCAAGATGACCCCCATACACCACCACTTCCAGAAGCCGGGCAACTCAGGCATAGAAGCTCTGATACAGCGCCCGATCCAGGTAATCCCCGAGTCAAAGATTGTGACCCGCTTCTGGATCATAGGCATCATTTTGGCCGTCATCACATTCGTAACACTCAAAATCAGATAAAACACATCACACAATGACCATATCATCCAACAATCAGGCCAAGCGACGCATTGTCATACTCGGCGCCGGCGAAAGCGGTGCCGGAGCAGCCGTTCTGGCCAAGGACAAAGGCTTTGATGTCTTCGTAAGCGACTATGGAGCCATAGCCCCGCGCTATAAAGAGCTTCTTGACGCCGAAGGCATACGCTGGGAAGAAAAGCACCATAGCCTCGACATTATCCTCGCTGCGGACGAGGTTGTCAAAAGCCCCGGCATAGCCGACACCACACCTGTGATGCAATCAGTCCTGTCTAAAAACATTCCGGTCATCAGCGAAATCGAATTTGCCGGACGCTATACCGATGCTAAAATGATATGCATCACCGGCAGCAACGGCAAAACCACCACTACGCTGCTGACCTACCATATCCTCCGCCGCGCTGGTCTTGACGTCGGTCTCGCCGGCAATGTCGGCAAAAGTCTCGCTCTTCAGGTGGCACGAGATCCCCATGCATATTATGTCATCGAACTGAGCTCATTCCAGCTCGACAACATGTATGACTTCCGCGCCAACATCGCCGTCATTCTCAACATCACTCCCGACCATCTTGACCGCTACGACTATAAGATGGAGAACTATGTCAACGCGAAGTTCCGCATACTTCAGAACATGACACCGTCTGACGCATTCATCTATTGGAAGGACGATCCTGTGGTGACAGCACAATTGCGCAAGATCGCGACCGAAGCACATCTCTATCCATTTACGGCCAACGACGAAGAGACCTGTGCAGCATATATCAACGCCGAAAACGAGCTGATCATCAACACTCCGTCATCGTCGTTGTCGATGCCTCGCGCCGACCTCGCTCTCAACGGCATCCACAACCTCTATAACTCCATGGCCGCAGGCATATCGGCCTGTCTCCTGAACATACGCAAGGATGACATACGCAGTGCCTTAGGCGACTTCTCGGGAGTCGAGCACCGCCTCGAACCTGCAGGCCGCATCGACGGGGTCGAGTGGATCAACGACTCGAAAGCCACCAATGTCAACTCATGCTGGTATGCGCTTGACTCGATGACACGTCCGACAGTGCTGATACTCGGCGGCAAGGACAAAGGCAATGACTACTCCGAAATCCTGCCGCTGGTGCGACAGAAGGTCAAAGCCATCGTGGCAATGGGCCTGCATAATGAAAAAATCCTTGACTACTTCAAAAACGAGGTTGCCGAAATCCGCGACACCCATTCACTCGACGAAGCCGTAGCGGCATGCCGCGAGCTTGCAGCCGAAGGCGACACGGTGCTGCTCTCACCCTGCTGCGCAAGTTTCGACCTGTTTTCAAGCTATGAAGACCGAGGACGTCAATTCAAGGATGCAGTCAAAAGACTGGCAGAAAAATAACCCCGTCAAAGCAAAACATACTCTCCCGCATGGAACCAATCATCAACATCGACGAAATCACGTCAGCACCCGCAGCCGAAGGCACGGCATCTGACGACGTGCGCCGTCTCGCCCCCAAACTGCGCACCGACCATCACATCTGGGGCATCTACATATTTCTGCTCATCGTATCGGTCATTGAGCTGTTCAGCGCATCGAGTCAGGAAGTGGAGGTCAACGACATCTACGGTCCAATCATACGCCATGCCCGGTTTCTGATCATAGGGCTTGTGCTGATGCTCGGCATACAGCGCTTTCACTTCAAATATATCTACAAACTCACGCCTGCGTTTGTCATCTTCAGCATCGGCGCGATGGTACTGGTGCTGGTCGCAGGAGTCAACATCAACGGTGCGAGAAGAGCCATACAGTTCGGCTCGATAATGATACTTCCGGCCGAATTTCTCAAACTTGCGGCAGCGCTTGGCATAGCATATATATTGAGCCGCAACCAGATGCCCGGCAAGCGTGATGTGACATGGCGCGGAGTCATCGAGAGCGCAGGGCTAACGCTCGTCTGCGCCGGGCTTCTCTTCTCGCATGGTCTGACCAACACCCTTCTCATCATTGCCATCAGCGGTTCGATGATGCTGATCGGAGGCGTCAGCATGCGGAAAATCGGTATTGTCTGCGCCGCTTACTTAGTACTCGGCTCGATAGCCGTGGGCTACAAACTCGCGCAGAACAAAGACGCCGCCCCAACGCCCGAAGCAATTGAGATAGCAGCGCTCAATCATGAGGAGGTCGGAGAAGGCGCAGGCAACCGCTCATCGACATGGAAGGCGCGCCTTCAGCGCCACTTCCGCATCAACAAGGCCGGTGACAAAATCGATGACACCAACAAACAGGAACAACTCAGCTATATCGCCCAGGCTCATGGGGGCATACTCGGTGTCGGGCCCGGCAATTCGCGTGAGAACGCCCGCTTGCCGCTTGCGTTCTCAGACTACATATATGCCATTGTTATCGAAGAACTCGGTCTCATCACCGGTATATTCATCCTCTGCTGCTATCTGTGGCTGCTTGCACGGGCCGGCCGTGTCGCCACCAAGTGCAAACAGACTTTCCCATGTCTCCTTGTCATCGGATGTGCCATATATATCGTCTATCAGGCCATCTTCCATATGGCGATTGTCACGGGAGTTTTCCCTGTCTCAGGCCAACCTTTGCCACTCATTTCCAAAGGCGGCACATCTGTGATAGTCACGTCAATAGCACTCGGCATAATGCTGTCGACAAGCCGCCACGCAGCATTCAAGGGCGATAAAGAAGCCATACGCCAAGAACTAAACGCCCTTCCCGAGCGTCTACATAATGACAACCCATCACAACTCTGACACTCATCACAAGCTCATATGCTCCAAAATACAACATCAGACAATCAAGTCCATATCGAACGTGTGTTAATCAGCGGTGGCGGCACAGGCGGCCACATTTTTCCCGCAATATCCATCGCCAATGCTCTGCGGCGGCGTTTTCCGGCCGTCAACATCCTGTTTGTAGGAGCCGACAACCGCATGGAGATGGAACGTGTGCCGGCTGCGGGATATCCTATCGAAGGGCTGAGCATAAGCGGTTTCGACCGCAAGAATATCTTCCGCAATATCGCCGTGCTCATCCGTCTGCGACGTGCGCTTTCGAGAGCCAGATCTATCGTGCGCAGTTTCAAGCCTGACGTGGCCATCGGTGTCGGCGGCTATGCGTCAGGCCCTACGCTCAAGGCGGCCCAACGTCTGGGCGTTCCGACACTCATACAGGAACAGAACTCCTATGCCGGAGTGACCAACAAACTTCTTGCCCGTAAAGCCGGCAGGATATGTGTCGCCTATGAAGGCATGGAACGCTTTTTCCCTGCCGAAAAGATTGTCATGACCGGAAATCCTGTCAGGAAGACTCTCCTTGACAACACCATGTCCCGGGCAGAGGCCAAAACCGCACTCGGATTTGACGCTTCGCGCCCGTTGGTGCTGATAGTCGGAGGCAGTCTCGGAGCGCGCACCATCAATGAAAGCGTCGCCGCCTCAATCGACCGCCTGACTGCAGACGGTGTGCAGTTGCTGTGGCAGACCGGCAAAAGCTATGCCGGGACTGAAGCCGTCCGCACAGCCGAGAGTCACGACGGAGTCAAGGCTCTCACGTTTATCACCGACATGGACAAAGCCTACAGAGCCGCAGACCTTGTCGTGTCGAGAGCCGGGGCCGGAAGCATAAGTGAGTTGCAGCTCCTTGGCAAAGCGGCCATTCTCGTCCCGTCGCCCAACGTCGCCGAAGACCATCAGCGCAAAAACGCCATGGCTCTTGTGTCGGCCGGCGCGGCAGTGATGGTCGAGGACGCGGACTGCAAAGAGCGTCTTGCCGATGAAGTCGGCAGACTCATGGCCGACGCTGATGCCCGTCGCAGACTCAGCGAAAACATCTCGGCGATGGCCTTAAGCGAAAGCGATGAAAAAATAGTGGACACAATAGTTGAACTTCTTAGCTCGAAATGAAAAAAATATACTTTATCGGAGCCGGCGGCATAGGCATGGCGGCTCTCGAACGCTATTACCTCTCACGTGGATATCGTGTGGCAGGATATGACCGCACGGCCTCTGCCTTGACCGATGCGCTTCAGAAAGAAGGCGTCGAAATCTCATTTCAAGACTCGCTCGAGGCCATACCTGACGACTTCAAAGACCCTGAGACAACCGAAGTCGTCTACACTCCGGCCATACCATCTGACAATATTCCGCTCAATTATTTCCGCAACGGAGCTTTCAAGATGCTGAAACGCGCCGCCGTGCTCGGCAACATCACCCGCGACAGCCTTGGTCTGTGCTTCGCCGGAACACATGGCAAGACCACAACGTCGTCTATGGCCGCACACATACTCCAAAGCGGATCGAAAGGCTGCAACGCATTCCTCGGCGGCATACTCCGCAACTACGGCAGCAATCTGTTGCTTTCGGCCACGTCGCCCTACTCTGTCATCGAGGCCGACGAGTATGACCGCTCATTCCACCAGCTCTCGCCATATATCGCCGTGATCAACGCCACAGACCCTGACCATCTCGACATCTACGGCACCGAGGAGGCATATCTCGAAAGTTTCGCACACTTCACAGAACTCATCAAACCCGGCGGCAAACTCTTGATCCACACCGGCCTCAAACTGACACCGCGTCCCCCAAAAGGTGTTGACTGTTTCACATTCTCGCGTCACGAAGGCGACTTCCACGCCGAGAACATCCGTCAAGGCAACGGGGATATCATCTTCGACTTCGTCTATCCCGGAGGATGCCTCCGTGACATCAAACTCGGTGTGCCGGTCGAAATCAATATCGACAACGCGATCGCAGCACTCGCAGCCGTATGGCTAACCGGTGACTTCGAGCCTGAATCTGCCCGCCAGGCGATGTCAACGTTCATGGGGCCTGAGAGACGCTTCCAATTCCACCTTAAGGAAAGCGGAGACAAGGGACGCGCGATTATCGACGACTACGCACACCACCCCGACGAACTGCGCCAGAGCATAACATCAGTCAAGGCACTCTATCCCGGACGCCGGCTGACAGTCGCATTCCAGCCACACCTCTATAGCCGCACCCGGGATTTCGCACCCGAATTTGCAGAAGCTCTCTCGCTCGCCGACTCAGTGATTCTCACCGACATTTACCCGGCAAGAGAGAAACCCATCGAAGGCGTGAGCTCCAAAATCATCTTCGACCGCATAAATTGCGCCGATAAAACGATGATTTCTAAGGAAGACTTTGTAAAGACCGCAAAAAATAGTAATTTTGAAATTCTGTTGACAGCAGGAGCCGGAGACCTCTATCTCTATCTCCCGCAATTGTGTGAGGAGATCAGCGGCGACAAACTGTAGTCAACGACTCAGACATGGAAAAGGACACCGTCATAAAAATAGCTCTTTCGGCCGTGCTCACGGTATATCTTGTCTTCGCACTTGCGATGACAGGCAACGCCGGTCGTGCCGACCACTACACAGAGCTGCGCATCGAGGTCGCCGACTCACTCGGAAGCGGCTTCGTGACCACCGACGATGTCTCACGCGAATGCGACGGACTGATCAGCCGCATCGCATCAGAGCCCCGCGGATCGATTAGCCTCAGCGAACTCGAAGGCCGTCTGATGGAGCTTCCTGTCATCGAACGCGCCAATGTCGCCGCACTCAACGACGGCTCTCTGCGCATTGACGTCGAGCCGATGATCCCCGTTGCCAGAGTGTTCTCGCCTGACGGCGGTTCATATTACATCAATTCGTCAGGCAAGCGCGTCAAGGCCACCGCCCGCTATCATGTCGATGTGCCCATTGTCGTCGGCAACTTTGACTCCGGACATCGCCGTGCGTCAGACCTGCTTCCGATGCTGTCATACATAGCCGCCGACCCTACGGCCAACGCCCTCGTCTCGGCTGTGGCGCTGTCACGCTCAGACGACATACTGCTCATCCCCGTCATCCGAGGTCAGATCATCAACTTCGGCGACACCACCGACGTGGCCGGAAAATTTGCCCGTCTGAAGACGTTCTATGCCGAAGTGATGCCAGTCAAGGGGTGGAACACCTACGACACCATCTCGGTGAAATGGGCCGGTCAGGTAGTGGCTTCAAGACGCGACAAATCGCTCGGACGCCTGACCCTTCAGGCCGAAGACTCAGAGTTTGACCTCATTGACGACGCCGCCACAATGCTCCCCGATGAAGACGGTTTCATCGATGACGAACCACAGACACAAGCAAGCACAAACAACAAAACAACATAACCGGTTTATGGACAACAGATACATAGTCGCAATCGAGATCGGCAGTTCCAAAATAAAGGGACTTGCCGCTTCAGTCGGCTCATTAGGAGACATCAATGTGATAGCCATAGAGGAATGCAGAGTCAACAACTGTGTCCGCTATGGCAACGTGCGCAACGTCCAGGAAGTATCGGCTCACGTCAATGACATCCTGCGCAAGCTCGAAAACAATCCGAAGATAGCTCCACGCAAGATATCGGAAGTCTTTGTCGCCATCGGCGGCCGCTCGCTGTCTGTGGTGCGCACCCAGGCACAGGCTACATTCCCGACGGCAATCGAAATCACCGCCGAGACAGTCAACCGTCTCGAACGCGAGGCCTCGTTCAATCTTGTCACCGACAAGTCCACACTGGCAATGCTTCCCCACGCATTCTATGTCGACAATTCAGAGACACGCAATGTGGTCGGCACTGTCGGCTCACATCTGCGCGCCGAGTTTTCGGCCATCGTCATCTCACCTGTCGGAAGCCGGAATCTCGACATGATCAAGTTCGGTGAGCGCAACCCCAAACGCCATTATGCCGTGCGCCCGATCATCCAGGCCGACCTCCTGCTGTCGTCGTCAGAGAAACAGCTCGGATGTGCGCTTGTCGATTTCGGAGCCGAGACCATCACCATAAGCGTCTACAAAAACGACATACTACAGACCATCATCACCCTGCCTATCGGTTCGCGCAACATCACACGCGACCTGATGACCGGCATGAGCATGACAGAGGACAATGCGGAGACAGCCAAGTCACGCACACCCCTCGACGGAGCAAATTCGAGTGACATCGAAATCAACAACTACATCAACGCGCGCGCCGGCGAGATAACAGCCAACATACTCCATCAGCTTGAAGCCGCCGGCTTCCGCGCCCAGAACCTGCCGGCAGGCATAATCCTCACCGGCGGAGGCTCGAAGCTCAGGGGCTTCGACCGGATGCTTGAGGCACAGGCCAAGATGCCGGTGCGTCTGGCCAACATCGACGGCTCCCTGCAATTCAAAGGCAACGGATTTGACCGCACCGACAACGCCGACATCCTCGCCATCGCTCGATATGCGGCCGAGAAGTCTGACGCTGACTGTCTTGCGCCCTTGTCCGACGACGAAGACCCGAGCGAAGACTACACCCGCGGAGACAGCGGAGAGTCTGGCTACCATTCCAATCATGGCCGCCGTCAGGTTGAAGTCGATGATGACAACCTACTTGAAGATGACAGTGATGAGGATGACAACCCGGATAGCCCTACCGTCAGAGGATACTCCAAAGTCAAATCCCACAAAAACAGACGACCGGTTGAAACAGAATTTGATGACGATGACGACGAATATGATGACAACTCCGAAGATACGGGAGGCAAAGGTCACCGGTTCGTGATCGGCATCAAAGACAGACTCGCGAAATTCTGGACCAAGCCGGTCGCAGAGGAAGACGACCTCGACGACACCGTTAATTGACAACTCTCCCCTAAAACAACACATAACCCTTGCGTCAGCATCTGTTTTAAGATATTATGAGCAACTCAGACAATCAATATCTCGACAAATATGTAGAACCGGAAACTGTGCCGGACCGTATAATGGTTCTCGGTGTGGGCGGTGGTGGCAACAACGCCGTCAACCACATGTATACCGAAGCTAAAATCCACGGAGTGTCGTTTGTCGTGGTCAACACCGACGACATGGCTCTGCGAACATCTCCGGTGCCCAAGAAACTCCTGATAGGCCCCAACACCACCAAGGGCCGCGGAGCCGGCAACAAACCCGAGAAAGCACGCGAAGCCGCTGAAGAAAGCGCAGCCGAAATCGCCGCACTGTTCACGCCTGAAATCGACATGGTGTTTATCACCGCAGGCATGGGCGGAGGCACAGGCACAGGCGCAGGCCCCGTCGTCGCCCGCATAGCGCGCGAACGCGGACTGCTCACCATCGGCATTGTCACCATCCCCTTCCGCTTCGAAGGCATGCGCAAAATCAACAAAGCCATCGTGGGCGCTGACGAAATGGGACTCTATACCGACGCTCTGCTCATAATCAACAACGAACGCTTGTCGGAAATCTATCCCGACCTGGAGTTTGACTCCGCCTTTGCCAAAGCCGACGACACACTGTCAGTGGCGGCCCAGAGCATCTCCGAAATCGTGACAAATCCGGGCAAGATCAACCTCGACATGAACGATGTCGACACCACACTGCGCGACGGTGGCACCGCACTCATCTCAATCGGATATGGCGAAGGCGACAACCGCGTCACCGACGCCATCGAGGACGCGCTCCACTCACCGCTGCTCAAAAACACCGACGTCTTCTCAAGCAAGCGCCTGCTCTTCAATCTCTGCTACTCACGCAACGCACAGACTCCGTTCAAAGCCAAGGAGTCGCAGCAACTCGACGATTTCGTGTCAAAAATCGACAAGGATGTCGATGTCATCTGGGGTATCACCTACGACGACACACTCGGCGACAAAGTCAAGTTCACCATCCTTGCGGCCGGCTTTGACGTCACTGTCCGCGAAGGCAAGACCGCGGCCGAGACCATACGCATCACAGCACCCGAGACAGAACAGAAAGACAACGAGGCGATTGACATCGACCGCATACGCGACTATTATGGCGATGAGAAAGTCGATGAGATGCAGCGCCAGCGCGACATAATGAACTATATCATCCTCGAGCCCGACCAACTCGACAACGACGAGGCCATAGACGCTTTCGAAAAGGCTCCGGCCTACAACCGCAAGAAGAAAGTGTCGACCGCACCTGTCAGCCGCCCCGCCGCGGACCAGACACGTCATGTCGAGCAACAATCAGCACCGTCACAGCCGACGGGTGGCCAGACAATCGAGATTGAATTTAACGACGAAGACCTCGGAGACTGATGAAAAAACTTGTGTTCTCGACCGGAGCAGGCATGAGTGCCGAAAGCGGCATTTCGACATTCCGCGACGCCGACGGACTGTGGGAAAACTATCCGGTGATGGATGTCTGCAGCGCTGACGGCTTCGAACGCAATCCGGCTCTTGTCCACCAATTCTACAGCGACCGCCGCAAGCAACTGACAGTATGTCAACCCAACGAAGGCCACCGCATCATAGCCGAACTCGAAAAACGCTACGATGTGACAGTCATCACCCAGAACGTCGATGATCTTCACGAACGGGCAGGCAGCTCTAATGTGCTTCATCTTCACGGCGAGCTCATGAAGGCCAGAGCCATCGACAACGAGTCGCTCGTCTTCGACCTGAAACCGGAGACCTGTGTCACCACACCCGACACCATCATCGACGGTCACCATGTAAGGCCCCACATCGTCTTCTTTCAGGAAGCCGTGCCCAATTTCACACCTGCGACAGAAATCGCGGCTACGGCCGACATCTTCGTGATCATAGGCACAAGCCTCGTGGTCTATCCGGCAGCATCTCTGCTGCACTATGTCAGAGCCGGTGTGCCCGTCTATTACATCGACCCCAATCCGGCAGCCGTGCCGCCCGGCGTCACAGTCATACGCGCCGGAGCGTCCGAAGGCTTGCGCCGTCTTGCAGAAATGATATAAACCAACCACCTCACCATGGCCGAAATCAAAATAGCCGGCATAATGAGAGCCGGAGCATTCTCGCCAAACCATATCGGCAACGACTCAACAATCTTCAACCTTGTCGCTGACCAGCTGCGCAAACGCGGCTGCGAGGTCAACGTCTATACAGAAGAAAGCTTCATCAACAACGGCGTCAACGAGGACATCATTGTCAACATGTGCCGTGAACGCCGCTCTATCGAGTTGCTCCAGCAACTTGAAGACCGTGGATCCATAGTCATCAACTCAGGCTATGGCATCGAGAACTGCATACGCGAACGCATGGCGCGCATATTTATCGGATCAGGCATACCCTACCCCGAGAGTTTCATCGTCAACACCGACGAAGCCATACGCGAAAAACTGACCTCCGCCGACATTACACAATGCTGGATAAAGCGCGGCGATTCACATACGATGCACAAAGAGGACGTCACAAAGGTGCGACATCCCGAAGAAGCACAGGAGATACTGCAGGAGTACTTCCTGCGCGGCATCAAACGCGCTGTCATCAACCGCCATATCGACGGCGAACTAATCAAGTTTTATGGCATAGCAGGCACACAGTTCTTCTACTGGCTGTCGGCAAGCGACTCATCGGGCAAACGCAACCGTTTCACCGAAACCAAGGCCCCATCGTTTGACGAAGAACGGCTGCAGGCTCTCTGCACAGCCGCCGCCGACATACTTGACGTCAAAATCTATGGCGGTGACTGCATCGTCTCCCGCGACGGCACCATGCGCATCATCGACCTCGACGACTGGCCAAGCTTCGCGCCCTGCCGCCAGGAGGCTGCAACACAGATAGCCAAATATGTCATGAGCGCGGTCAAAGCCCGCCACGCGTCGCGAAAAAAATAACATTCATCACCGACAATGAGCGAAAATTCAAAAAAACAATACCCCGACGGCATACGCCCCGATGTCATCAACTATGACGATATCCGGCGCCTCATACCGGCTCTCGACGGCCATCCCAAACTCGTCAACGGACTGCTTCACTTTCTGTCTGTTGACAAGGTCAACAGAGTCCACGCCAACTGCTGCGACACTCCCGGACCGGATTTCGTCAGACGCTTGCTATTCGACGAATTCAAAATGACACTGCGCGTCGACAACGAGCAACAGCTCGACCACCTCCCCGAAGGCGCGTTTATAACCGTCAGCAACCACCCGTTCGGAGCACTCGACGGCATTGCACTGATTCACCTCGTGGCATCGCGACGCCCCGAATTCAAGGTTCTGGTCAATATGATACTCAACCAGATCTCGGCGATGCGCCCCAACTTCATAGCCGTCGATCCGCTTGCATCCGACGATCCGTCGAAGCGGGCCGTGTCAGTCAATGGCATCCGGCAGGCGTTGCGACAGCTCAAAGACGGCAACCCCGTCGGCTTTTTCCCCGCCGGAGCCATGAGCAAGACCACCCTGCGCCACGGCCTTCAGGACCGTGAGTGGCAGAAATCAGTGCTGCAGATCATTTCCCGCGCCAAAGTGCCGGTGATACCTATCTTCTTCCATGGCGGCAACAGCTGGTGGTGCAATTTCCTCGGCCACGCCTGCTGGCCGGCAAGATCGCTGCGGCTTCCGGCTGAAGTGTTCCGCAAAGTCGGCACTGAGCTACACATCAGCGTCGGCACTCCCATCTCTCCTGAAGAACAAGCGCTCCACAATTCGAGCCCCGAGGAACTCGGAGCCTTCCTGAGATCAAAAACCTACGAACTATCAAAACTCCCCTAAGAGCATGTCAAAGCAACAGTCAACCAATCAAAAAAGCGCATATCTCCAATCACTCAAATCACTCGACACCGAAGAAGGCATAGACCTGGTGTTCTATCGTCCGATAGGCTATGCATGGGCTTGCCTGGCAAAGAAACTCGGAGTCACGCCTAACGCCATAACAATCGCATCGATATTTATCGGCATCGGTGCCGGCGTGGCGTTCTACTTTCCCGTAATGTGGATCAACATCATCGGCATGCTGCTTCTCATCTGGGCAAACTCATTTGACAGCGCCGACGGTCAGCTTGCACGCATGACCAAACAATACTCACGCATCGGGCGAATACTCGACGGCCTAAGCGGCGACTTCTGGTTCGCGGCAATCTACATAGCCATCTGTCTGCGCGAGAATGTCACATCACCATTCTTCTCGGCCCACCACTGGGTGATATGGACCATAGCCGTCACTGCCGGACTGTGCCACGCCAAACAGGCGGCAATGGCCGACTACTACCGTCAGTTCCACCTCTACTTCCTCAAAGGCGAGGAAGGCAGCGAACTCGACAGCGCAGTCAAGCTGAAAAAGAAACTGTCCGAACTGTCATGGGCACGCAACTTCTGGCAGAAACTGACCCTCACAACATATACAAACTATACACTACAGCAGGAAGCAACCGCACCGGCGATGCAGAAGCTCCGCGCCGAGCTGTCACGCCGCTTCCCCGACGGACGCATACCGGCCGGTTTCCGCGAAGATTTCAGACAAGCATCCCTGCCGCTGATGAAATACACCAACATCCTGTCATTCAACTGGCGCTGCATCGCCCTCTTCGCCTCTCTCTTTGTGGCCATGCCATGGCTCTATTTCGTTTTTGAACTCGTTGTGCTCAACGCGCTGCTAATATATATGGTGTTACGTCATGAAAAAATATGCCGTCAGTTCACGAAAGCACTTCAGGACGGGAAGTATGCACCAACTAACTTAACAGGCGTTAACACTTCAAACGACTAACATCGCAGCAATTAGCACAGCTTAACAGCTTACGTTGATTTTTAACTTTATATTGCATAATTTTAAATTCTTTATCCTACAATATTTTTTGCAATTAAAAAGTATATGTACCTTTACGGGTAATTTGACTTGCGATTTCATCGGCAACAGCCGTGAAAAACAACTATACGAAACATAAACGAAACAAATAACAACTCAATCAAACCATTTTGACAATGAGCAAAAGTAATGTCAAGCCCGCAGAGGGCAAACTTGGTGTTATGGTAGTCGGCCTCGGAGCCGTGACCACCACTTTCATGACCGGCGTTCTGATGGCCCGCAAAGGCCTTGCCAAACCCGTCGGCTCAATGACTCAATATGACAAAATCCGTGTAAGCGACGGCAAAGAGACAAAATATCTCAAATATGACGAAATCGTGCCTATGGCAAAACTCGACGATATCGTGTTTGCAGCATGGGACGTATATCCGGAAAACGCTTACGAATCAGCTATCAACGCCGAAGTCCTCAAAGAAAAAGACATCAACCCGGTCAAAGACGAACTCGAAGCTATCAAACCCCTCAAAGCCGCTTTCGACCATAACTATGCAAAGCGTCTCGACGGTAACAACATCATGACCGGCAAAACACGCTGGGAAATGGTTGAACAGCTCCGCGAAGACATCCGCAACTTCAAGAAAGACAACAACCTCGACCGCGTAGTCGTTCTCTGGGCCGCTTCTACTGAAGTTTATGTCCCCGTTGACGAAAAAGTTCACGGCACACTCGCAGCTCTCGAAGCAGCGATGAAAGCTGACGACAAAGAACACATCGCACCTTCGATGTGCTATGCATATGCAGCTCTCGCAGAAGGCGCACCCTTCATCATGGGCGCACCGAACACCACTGTCGATATCCCCGCAATGTGGGAAATGAGCGAAAAGACCGGCATGCCCATCGCAGGCAAAGACTTCAAGACCGGCCAGACACTTGTCAAATCAGGTTTCGCCCCCATTATCGGCACACGTTGTCTCGGCCTCTCAGGATGGTTCTCAACAAACATCCTCGGCAACCGCGACGGTCTCGTGCTTGACGAACCCGCCAACTTCCGCACAAAAGAAGTCAGCAAGCTTTCGACCCTCGAGTCAATCCTCGTTCCGGAAGAACAGCCCGACCTCTACACCGACTACTTCCACAAAGTGCGCATCAACTACTATCCCCCGCGCAACGACAACAAGGAAGGTTGGGACAACATCGACATCTTCGGCTGGATGGGCTACCCGATGCAGATCAAGATCAACTTCCTCTGCCGCGACTCAATCCTCGCCGCTCCTCTCTGCCTCGACCTCGTGCTTCTGAGTGACCTCGCCGCACGCGCAGGCCGTCACGGCATCCAGCGCTTCCTGAGCTTCTTCCTCAAGAGCCCGATGCACGACTACACTAAAAACGAGGTTCCCGTCAATCACCTCTTCCAGCAGTATGTCATGCTCAAGAACGCAATCCGCGAAATGGGCGGCTACGAAGCTGACGAAAAGATCGACTAACCGGTGGCTGCCCGACTCACCGTCGGCGCGCCTCCGCTCATAACCACAATATTCCGACAGGAGTTGTCCAATTACGGACAGCTCCTGTTTTTTTATCGGTCTTAACCATGAATACACGCTTTAGATTGTCGCCACACCGAACAGGTCATCTGATCAGTTGTTAATAAAAGACAGAATGACGTAGGAGAAAATAGAAAGCAATCGACAGATGTCATGCAGACAGACTATAAAACTTGTATTTCTGTCGTCGTGCCTATGCACGGCGACGGAGTCATGCATATATCAGTATGACAACTGTCCGCCCGAGACATTCAGCATTGTCAACAACTGGGGAGATGCACCCGATGCCAGCCCTGAGGGCATGGCATATTTTTTCTTTTCGGTGCAAGGAGGCCAGCCATGGCGCTACGATTTGCCCGGACGCGAGGGAGGCGTTATCGATCTGCCGGACAATGACTACAATTTCCTGTGCTACAACAACGACACATATCACGTCAGATTTGAAGAAGATCATGGCTATGATAAGTATGTTGCATATACCACAGAGCTACACACTAAATATGCCCTGCCATCCAGATCTGTCTCGTCATCTGAAACGCCCGTTGAGTGTCCTGACATGATGTGGGGCTGCTCATGCCGACATGTAAACCTGTCTCCGCTGAGACTTGAATACGGCAATTCGCCGGAAGCGCTCACCATCACTCCGGAGCGGATATTGCCGTTGGCACAGAAACAACTGACGGCAAGATACAGCTTTGACATATATGATGTCAAAAACCTCGACGGAGTGCGCGTCATGAGCGCCATGTGCAGCGGCCTGGCCGGTGCGATCAATCTGGCATGCGGACAGAAAGAGAACTACCCCGTGCGTATGCCTTCGGCTGCCGGAAGGGCCGACAGCACTACAATCGCGGGAGAGTTCATCTGTTTCGGCATACCCGAAGAGCCCACGGTCGACAACTATCTGTCGCTCATGGTGACGCTCACCGACGGACGAAAATTCAATTATGAGTTTGAAGTCAGCGACCAGATACGCCGCTCTCCCGACCCCCTCGATGTCCACATAAAAATCTATGGTCTTGAACTTGAGGAGTCAGAACCCGGCGAGTCAACCGGCGGCTTCAACGTCGGAGTCGACAACTGGGTCAATGTCGTGATAAACATTAGCGATTGAAATATGTTGTAAATATGTGACATCCATTTCCCGATTATAAAGTTAAAATATATAGATTATGAAAAACCAACTTTTTATTCTTGGCATCGCCGGCATGGCATTGGCAATGAACGCATGTAGCAGCGACGACGACCAACCGAGTGTTTCAACCGACAGGTCGGATGCCATCGCTTTAAGCGCAGTGGTCCCCTATGGTACGCGAGCAGCGTCAACAACCACGGCTACGATGAAAGATTTTGTAGTTTATGCTTTCACTGAAGGCGACACTTTGATGAACGGAGTAAAAGTAACCCGAAAAGGCAGTTCGTGGACATATGCTCCCGAAGCCTACTGGCCGGTCTCTCCGGTAAATTTCTATGCATTCAGTCCGGACATTTCAAATTCGGCAAGCATCAAAGGCATCAACCAGTCCAACACCATTCCCGACTATCTCAACCCGGGCAACATCGACCTGCTGTATTCAGTGAAGACTGATGTCTCGCAGCAAGCCGCACCTGTATTGCTCAATTTCCGTCATGCCCTTTCTAAAGTCAGCGTCATGCTGAGCAGCACAAACCAAAGGATCAGCGTGAAGGTGCACCATGTCTCGCTCTGCAACCTCTATCTGCAAGGCACCTTTACGTTCCCTGACAATTCGACCCTCGCATCGACTCCTGATGTAACCGGCAAATGGTCTATGTACAAGATGCTCAACAAGAATCTGCTGTTCTATGCCATGGGTGAAGGTGATGAAGTCATCCTGACATCAACGCCAACAGATTATACCGAAAACAATCTGGACTACAGCTTTGTCATACCGCAGCCATTGACCGAAACCGAACTTGTAAACTCAGACTACACCGGAACGTTCATACAGGTTGACTGCGAGATATTCGACACAGCCACCGGGGCTAAACTATGGCCTAACAGCCACACTCCGTCCTATATGCTTGTCCCGTCGTCAACATCCGGCAGAATTGTCTACCCGACCACCTCAGACAAGGTCAAAGCATGGCAGGCCGGACACGCATATATCTACAATATAGCCATCAACAATCCTGACGTGCTTGACAAGATCGAGTTTGATGTGACTGTCGACGATTTCAATATCGACGAAATGTAGAGACAATGAATAATTGACAATGGACAATTGATAATTGACCGTTTATTTATCAACCTGTACATACTCTGAAAATGAGGCGGCATGATTTGTGCCGCCTTATTTTTTATTTGCACAAACGGACGATTTGAGTTAATTTTGCATAGACCGTCATGAATACTGATATCGAAAAATCGACCCGCTGGTTCAAGCGCTATTTCTCACTGCTCTCCATCTGTGTGATAGGCGCAGTGGTCTATATGATATTTTTCAGCAGCACATCTGTCACAAAAAAGATTGAATATCAGCGCATCATCGATAGCCTCAGGGCCGAAGTCAATGAGACCCGCGACTCTATGCTCTACTACAGAGAACTCAATTCGCGTCTCTCAACCGACCCGGCAGTCATGGAGCAAGTTGTCAGGGAACAACACAACATGAAGCGCCCCGACGAAGACGTGTTCATTTTCACAACATCAGACGGCGAAACAGAATAATCCAAACAGCAATGATTTCACAAAAAACCTTATACATCTCATCGACCACAGGTTTTGCGATGGTAGCTGCCGCAATGGCAGTGCCGATGTTCATGGGTCCGCTATACGAAGGCACATGGTTTCATTATCTCTATGCGGCGGGGGCAGCCGTGATGGTCATATGCGCCATCCTGTCGCCTTACAAAGGCAACGACATGAAGATGAAAGCCCTGCGCCGCATACAGGGCTGGAGCAGCCTGATGTTTGTCGCCGCGACCTTTTTCCTGTTCTGGCCCGGCTCGACTATGCGTGACTGGATAGCGTTCACGCTCGCCGGCGCTGTGCTTCGCGGCTACTCGGCAATCGCAATCTCAAACCGCTTGCGCAAACAGGCTGAAAAGCGCTGAACCGATGGCAAAGAAGATCGTTGAGACTCCGTTGATGAAGCAGTATGCCGAGATGAAGCAGAAGCATCCCGATGCCATCCTGCTCTTCCGTGTCGGAGACTTTTATGAGACATTTTCTGACGACGCCATAAATGCGTCGGAAATACTCGGCATCACCCTGACGCGCCGCGCCAACGGCTCGGCGCAATATGTCGAGCTCGCCGGATTCCCACATCATGCGCTCGACACCTATCTGCCCAAGCTCGTGCGCGCCGGCAAACGCGTCGCCATCTGCGAGCAACTCGAAGATCCGAAACTGACCAAAAAGCTCGTCAAACGCGGCATCACCGAACTCGTCACTCCGGGCGTGGCGATGAACGATAACGTGCTCAATCATCGCGAGAACAACTTCCTCGCCGCTGTCCATTTCAACAAAAATTCGGTCGGGGTGGCCTTTCTCGACATCAGCACCGGTGAATTTCTCACGGCCGAAGGCCCTGTCGACTATATCGACAAGATCATCGGCAACATGGAACCCAAAGAACTTCTTGTGCAGAGAGGCTTCCGCGGCATGGCCGACGAAAGTTTCACCTCCAGGACAATAACCTTCGAACTCGAAGACTGGGTGTTCACCTCAGACGCGGCCAACGAAAGACTCCGCAAACAATTTGAGACCGCTTCACTCAAAGGTTTCGGCATAGACCGCATGCATGACGCCATCATCGCCGCCGGTGCAATTCTCCACTATCTCGACCTCACACAACACCGGCGCACCTCTCACATAACCTCGATCTCACGCATAGAGGAAAGCAGCTATGTCAGGCTCGACCGCTTCACGGTGCGCAATCTCGAGCTGACAGAAGCCCTCGACGAAGGCGGCAAGAGCCTGCTCAGCGTACTCGACCGCACGGTGAGCCCCATGGGAGGCCGCATGCTGAGACGCTGGATACTCTTTCCGCTCAAAGATCCCAAGGCCATCAACAATCGCCTTGATGTTGTCGAATACTTTTTCCGCGATCCTGACCGACGTGACGAACTGCGGGAGCATCTCGAGCAGGTCGGAGATCTCGAGCGTCTGGTGTCGAAAGTCGCCACCGAACGCATCTCACCGCGTGAGATGCTACAGTTGCGCAACGCTCTCAGGGCTATCGAACCGATACGCGAACTCTGCCTGCGCTCAGAACAATCAGCCTTGAAGGCCATAGGCGAACAACTCAATCCATGTCCCACATTGCGCGACCGCATCAGCTCGGAGATACGCGAGGACGCCCCGATCGCCGTCAACCGTGGCGAGGTCATCGCCGACGGTGTCGATCACGAACTCGATGAACTGCGCCACATCGCATATCAAGGCAAAGACTATCTTCTGCAGATACAGCAGCGCGAAATTCAAGCCACCGGCATCTCATCGCTCAAAATCGGATATAACAACGTCTTCGGCTACTATATCGAAGTCACCAACACCCACCGCGACAAAGTGCCGCAGGAATGGATACGCAAACAGACCCTTGTAAACGCCGAGCGATATATCACTCAGGAACTCAAGGACTACGAAGAGAAAATCCTCGGTGCACAGGAGAAAATCGAAGCCATACAGAGCCGCCTCTACAGCGAGCTTATCGCCGCGGCCTCATCATATATCCCTGCGCTGAAAGTCGATGCCGCCATGCTCGCGAGACTCGACGTGCTGCTGTCGTTCACCCGTGTGTCGGCAGAGAACCGCTATAACCGCCCTGTGGTCGACGACTCACTTGTCATCGAACTGGTAGAGGCACGCCATCCTGTCATCGAACGCGAACTGCCTCCCGGCGAGCCATATATCTCAAACTCCATCAGCCTTGACAACGAAGCGACTCAAGTGATGATGATCACCGGCCCCAACATGTCGGGTAAATCAGCCCTTCTGCGTCAGACCGCTCTCAATGTCATCATGGCTCAGATCGGTTGCTTCGTCGCCGCCGACAGCGCGCACATAGGCACTGTTGACAAAATATTCACGCGCGTAGGCGCCAGCGACAACATCTCGCTCGGTGAATCGACATTCATGGTCGAGATGAACGAGGCCGCATCAATACTCAACAACATGAGCCGCCGCTCACTAATCCTCTTCGACGAACTCGGCCGCGGCACATCGACCTACGACGGCATCTCGATAGCCTGGGCCATTGTCGAGCACATCCACCAGACCCCGGGCATTCACCCGAAGACTCTCTTTGCGACCCACTACCACGAACTCAACGAGATGGAACGCTCGTTCGAGCGCATTGCCAACTTCAATGTCTCGGTCAAGGAAATCGACGGGAAGGTAGTGTTTCTGCGCAAACTCGCCCGCGGTGGCAGCGAACACAGTTTCGGCATCCATGTAGCCAAACTGGCAGGCATGCCCCAATCGATTGTGCGACGCGCCGACGAAGTGCTCCACCATCTCGAATCGACCCAACAGCGAGAAGACATAGGCAAGGATCTCGGTTCGATGGCCGATACATGCCCGGGCATGCAGCTGTCGTTCTTTCAGCTCGACGACCCTGTCCTGTCGCAGGTACGTGACGAAATCATCGGCACAGACATCGACAACCTCACGCCTATCCAGGCTCTGACAAAGCTCAATGAAATACGCCGAATTTTAATCGGCAAAAGCTGAGAATCAACTTCTCACTTCATACTTCACTCTTCATACTTTTTCATCTAAGCTCCATGACAACAGAAATCAGCACAGACATCAGCAAGCAGGATCTGCCCATGCTCGAAAAATTATATACCGACTCTTTTCCGGCCGAAGAAAGACGTCCGTGGAAGTCTGTCGTCAATCCAGAATCGCCCTATGGGCCGCAGCTGCATGCCATCATCACCGATGGCAGGATAGCAGGCTTTCTGACGCTCTGGCGCTTCGAACGCTTCGCATATATCGAACATCTTGCCATCGACCCGGCCTTCCGCAGCAAAGGCAGCGGAAGCTCAGCAGTCAGACTGATCTGCGAGCTATGCGGCATGACGCCGGTAGTCGTAGAAATCGAACCACCTGTCGAAAGTGCACCCGACACCATGCGCCGCCTTGCCTTCTACCGTCGCCTCGGTTTCGAGACCATCGACAGAGATTATGTCCAGCCGCCCTATTCGCCCGGACTGCCCTCCGTGCCGCTGCACCTGATGGCAACCGCCGTCCTGCCTCCGGCTTCAACCGCCCGGACACTCCACACCCACGTCTACAAAGCCTCGCACTGAGACAAGCCGCGGTTTCATAAACCACGCCTAAAAGTTCATTCTAAAAAATGCAAGAACCTGCCTATAGCTTATAGGCAAGCTCCTGCATTCTTGAAAAACGGTTTTCAAATTGATCTTTACAGCTCTGAAAGTATGGTTTTCTTAAAGAGCGTATGGTCTCGCAGATCCGGACGTCCGGTAGCTTTGCCCTTGCGGTCAACCAGAATGTAGTAAGGAATGCCGTCGACATCAAATTGCTTGCGGATAGCTGCGATCTGATCTGATGTGAGCCGATAATGTATGCCGCGTATATCCTTGATCATCTTGACATACTGAGGCATTGGGGATGACTCGTCGGCAATATAGATCCACACTATATCGTCTGATGACAGATCTCCGTCTTTTTCGGGTTCATTTTCGGCAAGAGCCCCACGGCACGGACCGCACCATGTGTTCCATAGATCGACCATCACGACCTTGCCTTTATGGGGCGCGACGATGGCTTCAAGCAGTTTGTCAGACGCAACGTCAGGCGTCCGGCTTATCATCGACATATCTACAGCGTCAAGCTCGGCCTTCCTGGCCTTGTAATGAGCTGCAACAGCGTCGGCAAGCGGAGCTGAAAGAGTCCTCAACTCTGCTACGGTCGCGTCGTTGAGTTCAGCTCTGTCGGCCTCAACATATGCATTCTTATACAGGCCGGCCAAACGGATTATGCCTGCGTCAACGCCTGCATCCTCCCATATTGTCGAACCGAGCATGTAGCCTATAGACGAATATAGCAACAGGTTTTTGTCATTGAAATCGATAAAAGACGCTATCTGCTTGACGTTTTCAGGCGACAGCGACATTTTGACAGCACCTTCGGGCATACGCTTACCCCATGCATTATTGACAGACATATAATTGCGGCCGAGTATATTGCGAGCGTTGACTGTACCATAGATCAAATCTCCGTCAAGCATCGTCAAATGATAGTCACGGACAGGCTCTGAAATAGTGGAGTCAGACTCGATAGCTTCCCTGAGACGCTTATAATCATCAAGGATATAAGCCGTATATTGGTCACCGTCCATATTATAATCTCCATAGTTTCCGGTATAGAACTCCATTGCGTGACGATTACGCAAAGCGCGGCCAAAATCAGGATAATAACCATCGCTGAACGACCACATATAGTCATCCGGACAATTCAATCTATCGCCTCCGGAGCGTTCGTTCATGTTCCTTATGCCGAGGATATGAGTGTCTATATAGAGATCGGCGGTCTCGCCCGGCGACAGCAGGCAGCCACCGTTCAACTGACCGCCCATATCGTAGCTGAAACCGATGACAAAGAAAGACGAAGGCATAGCGATGTCGAGTTTGACTGTGGCTGTGCCGTCGGCATTGACATCGACCGGAGAGTCTGTGCCATACTGACCGCTGACAGTGTTGACGCCCCAATAGAGTTTCTTTCCCATTTCAGGCTTGTAGCCCAAGAGGTGGATATTGACAGTCGTGCTGTCGGCAAAGGCAATCACAGGCTCGGGGAATTTGTCAGGAAGCGCCGCATCACGAAGGGATGAAGGGAGTTCTGCCAAATTCTTATCATGGTTGGCCTCACCGGTGAGATCGATATCCCACATCCGCCAACCGTCGGCTATCTGTTCCGAAAAATCGATGCTTTTCACATCAGCCGGCACAGGCGGGAATCTGAGTGCGAAGCGTATGACTCCCGAGTCAGGTATGGTCACCTGCGCGTCAGCCTCAATGCCGTCACACGACTCAAGCTGATAGGCTACCCCGTCTGCAAGGATTGCAGAAGTTGAAGCGATGCGCACCCACATGCCGGGATTGAAATGAACCACACAGTCGAGAACAGTCGCCGAATCTGTCAGTAACACACGGTCGACACTCAACGAAGTCTGATTTGCACTCCCGATCATGGGATTGTTGACTTCCCCGCGATTGGAGAAGGAACTGCAAGAACCCGCAGCAAGCAGCAACAGGACGGCAGCGATAATTGATAAACACTTTTTCATCGTATTGATTTATCGGGTGAATAATAAAGCGTGTAATAGACACACTCTGACAAAGATATGAAATATTCTGAAGAACGCAAAATCCGGCTTCGAATATCCGGTCAGCAAAACTTTTTGCACTTAGTTTCTGAAAATACACCGTCTGACTAGCCGGACCGACCGGCCGGATCCGTCACGAGACAAAGCGGCCCGCCATTTAAGGGGGCGGGCCGCTGATATTCGGGTTGTTTGGGATTCGAAAAGATTTATTATTCCTCTGTTGGTTCGGCCGGAGGAAGGGCGAGAGGCGCCTTACCGAGGTCGATCTTGATTTTTTTTGATTGTCTCTGGCCGACAGCTTTATCCTCGTCGGTCAAAGTGTCCTTTTTGTCAGCCTTTGGCTTATTGTCAACAGATTTTCCGGCTTCAAGCACAGCCTTGTCGGCTGTATTATCAGGGGTCTGTTGATTTTGAGTCTTGCCTGAGGGTGTATCCGCATCGGCAGTCTCGACACTGACGGCTTTCCGCGCAGGCTTTTTCTTTTTCGGCTTGGCCTGTTTCGGTTTTTCGTCGCCTTGGGAAGCCGCTACAGGTTCTGCCGTCATAGATTGAGACACAGTCTCGTTATTTTTGACATCTTCGCTTGTCTTTTGCGATTTTTTGGCTACCGGAGCATCAGACTTCTGTGCCTCCGACTGCTTTTTCGCTTTGTTTTTTGCCTTCGGCGCAGCCGTTTCCTGACTGGCTGTGTCATCTTTGTCGCGGTTTTTCACCTTGTTGTTGACCTTTTCGGCCGACGACTCGCCTGTGTCTTTTTCCTCACGCAGAGAAATCTCGTTGCGATTGCTGTCGAAGACTTTATACTCAAGATAGGCAAGCGACTGGTCGGGCATGATCTTGAAACAACGGCCAAACGTGCGGCGCCATTTACCATAAAGCGATGTGAAGATCCCTTTCTTGATATACGCATCGACAAAAGGATGGACATACACCACAAAGTCGCGCAGACCGAGGACTGAGACCATGTAGTCAAGTTTCTCCTGAAGGGTATCGGTGAAGAGCAACGAGGGCTGAATCTCACCTTTTCCGAGACATGACGGACAGCGCTCTGTTGTTGTGATGTCGAGAGCCGGACGCACACGCTGACGTGTGATCTGCATAAGTCCGAATTTACTCAAAGGGAGAATATTATGCCGCGCACGGTCATTGGCCATCAGTTCGCGCATATGCTCATAGAGCTGCTGCCGGTGCTCGCTTTTGTTCATGTCGATAAAATCGATCACGATGATACCGCCCATGTCGCGCAAGCGCAGTTGCCGCGCGATTTCGTCTGCGGCACGGAGGTTGACCTCAAGGGCATTGCTCTCCTGATCGTTTGTCGCTTTGGCACGGTTGCCGGAGTTTACGTCGATGACATGGAGCGCCTCGGTATGCTCTATGATGAGATAAGCGCCAGACTTGAACGAGACAGTCTTGCCAAACGACGACTTAATCTGCCGCGTGATGGCGAAATGGTCGAAAATCGGCTCGTCGCGGTCATACAGACGGACTATGTCTTTGCGTTCGGGAGCTATCAGAGCGACATATTTGCTGATCTGAGAGTGGATGTCGGGATCGTTGACCATGACGCTTTCAAACGAAGGATTGAAAATGTCACGGAGCATGCCGACAATACGGCTTTCTTCCTCGAAAATCAGCGCAGGGACTTCGGAGCGCTGTGCCTTGGCGATGGTGTTTTCCCAACACTGCACGAGCGTTTTCAGTTCATGGTTGAGATCTGCGACACGTTTGCCTTCGGCCGAAGTACGTACTATCACACCGAAGTTTTTGGGCTTAATGCTCTCGATGAGCTGTCGCAGACGCATTTTTTCCTCAGATGTCTTGATTTTCTGAGAGATAGAAATTTTGTCGCTGAACGGGATAAGGACGAGATAGCGTCCGGTGAATGTGATTTCGGTTGTCAGTCGCGGACCTTTTGACGAAATGGGTTCCTTGACGATCTGCACCAGGAGTTCCTGTCCGCTCTGCAAAAGATTTGACACAGAACCGTGCTTGTCGATGTCGGGGAGCAGTTTGAGCTTCGAGATGGCAGGCACTTTCTGCTTGTCAGAAAGGAGTTGTTTGACAAACTCGGCATAGCTTGCGAAGTGAGAGCCGAGGTCGAGATAATGGAGGAATGCATCTTTTTCGTAACCCACGTTGACAAATGCGGCGTTAAGACCCGGCATTAGTTTTTTGACTTTAGCCAGATATATGTCGCCGACAGCATAGGAGATGTCACGCGCCTCTTTCTGCAGAGAGACAAGACGCGAATCTTCAAGCAGTGCGAATGATGCTTCGCCCGGCTTTACGTCTACGATGAGTTCGCTTTTCATTAATGATGCGAGTAGGGGGTTAAATAAGTACAATTCTAAAAATACACAAAGAACAAATCTTGAACGGGGTAAGAATCCCCTGAAGGTATCCCCGCCTCAAGTTTGTTCTTCGTATAGCGTTTGTGATGTCCGAATCGCGAAGATTATTTCTTCTTATGACGATTCTTTCTCAGACGTTTTTTGCGCTTGTGAGTGGCCATCTTGTGACCTTTTCTTTTCTTTCCGCTGGGCATTTTACGCTAAATTAAAAGGTTAATATAGTGGTTGAAATTATTTCACATCTTCCATAAAGACCTTTGCGGGCTTGAACGCGGGGATCTTGTGAGCGGGGATGATGATTGTTGTGTTCTTTGAGATGTTGCGGGCAGTTTTCTCTGAACGGGTCTTCACGATGAAGCTACCGAAACCACGGAGATATACGTTTTCGCCATGAGCGAGAGAATCCTTCACAACTTCCATGAACTTTTCGATTGTTTCGAGTACTGAGGGTTTGTCGATGCCGGTTGATTTGGCAATTTCGTTAACGATGTCGGCTTTTGTCATAGCTGTTTATTTTACAAAAAGTTTAGTTGAGTTAATTTCATTGATAAGCAATACCTTAGCTCGCATGAAGCGCTTTCCGGAATTTTGCAAGTGCAAATATCGTGTTTTTTTTTGAAACACGCGCAATTTTTATGCTCTTTTGTGTTGATATTTTACGTTTTATGTCGATTTTATCGATTTCAGACCATTTCCACGTTCAAAAAAAGGCGGAAATCAACCATGGCAACAGGACCTAATAACCAGAGCTTTATACATAATCTATGATACCCGGACAACACAGGCTGTCCAAAGCCGTATCAAAATATGTCGCGGAGTTTGGAGAGAGAACTGACGCAGGCTGTCAGACGGCCTCTGTCCGACACTTCATCCACAACCGACGTGTCAGCGCTGTGCGATGGATCAAACCAGACGGCATTCCATCCGGCATCGATGGCTCCACGGATATCGGCGACAGGGTTGTCACCGACGATGACGTTGAGACTGCCTTCAGTCGCAGCCTGACGCTCGGCGTATCTGAAGAAACGGGCATCGGGTTTGTTATATCCGGCATCGTCGCTGAGAACCACAAGGTCGAAAAAACCATCGATATGCGACGAGCGCAGTTTGTTGTACTGCACCTCATGGAAACCGTTTGAAACGATGGCCATGCGGTAGCCACGGCCGCGGAGATAAACGAGCGCTTCCCGCGCACCATCGACAAGTCCGGTCTTAGATCCGAGCAACTGCAGATAATATGTGTCGAATTCGGCCGACATGGCATCGGCCTCCGCCGCATCGACCCCCGCGAGCCTGAGGGGTCGGGCGAAACGCTCCGACCTCAGGAAGTCGCGTGTTATCTCTGCCCGTCCATATTGCTCCCACAGCGAGGCATTGATGCGATGATAGACCTCATCCCATTGCTGCGGGCTGTCGAAATAGCGGTCGAGCGACCGGGTCTCATAGAGTTGCCGCAGGCATATGACCGAATTGCCGGTCATATCCCAGAGCGTGTCGTCGAGGTCAAACCACAGCATGCCGACTCTGTCGGGCGAATATTTCGGGAGGGTTGCGGTCATTCAGGTTTTGCCACGCCCTCCTCGGTCGCACGTTTCTCCATGCGTTCGATGCGCGACTCGAGTTCGGGGTGAGAAGAGAAAAGTTGATTGATTTTGCTTGTTTTCTGAGCTCCGGCTTCATCCTGAAGCTGTTTGAGCTTGCGGAATGACATAGCCATAGCCCATGGATTTTTGCCGTGTGATTTCAAAAACTCATAGCCATAGTCGTCGGCCTCGCGTTCCTGTTTCTGTGAGTATTTAGCCGACACGAGGGCTTCGCCAAGGTCGCCGAGCTGCGACTCAGTGAGAGCTGCAGCCTTATTGCTTGTCGAAGCCACACCATCTTTGAGGGCCGATGTCAGCAGGGCCTGACGGAAGGCCTTCTTGGAGTCTTTGTGAGCCACGTGGCCCACTTCATGGCCGATGACACCGAGAAGCTCCTCGTCGCTCATTATATCCATCAGCGCGGCGAAAACACGGATGCTGCCGTCGGCACATGCGAATGCGTTTACATCAACGACGTTATAGACTTTGAAATTCAGCGGCAGACCTTCAACATCGGTCAGTCCTTCGGTGAGAGCCGCCAGACGTTGCGTATAGGGATCGTCGGCCGGGAGCACCGGATTGTGAGTGTCCATCCAGTCGATATATTCTTTGACATACTGCACCATCTGGTCGTCGGTGAGAGTCGCCGCCTTTGCGACCTTGCCGAGACCGCTTGCGGCCTTTTTGAGATTGAACTGAGCCTGAGCCGGCATCATGACCAACATGGCCATGGCAAAAATGACAATGTTTTTAAGTCTGTTGAAATTCATTTCTACTAACAGGATTATAGTGTTTTAGAATCTATTTATAAAAATCTCATTTTTCAGATGGCCGGATTTATCCGCCCGAAGTCAGTCAGGGAAGCAGAAGCAGTCAAAGGCAGCGGCGGTGTCGCAGACAAACCGATGACAGGCCTTACGCGTCGGCAAAATTACAAAATTTTGCTTAAATTCGCATCCAAAACCAAATAGAGCCAATCATAAGGTATGAAGAAATTGATTGCACTGCGCGTCATGGCAATCATGACCGCATCAGGATTTGCCGGCTGGGGTTACTGGAGTGCGTGGCACACATTTGTCACGTGGTGGGAACCTTTGCTCTGGGCGGCCTTGGGATCTGCGGCATGCTGCCGTCTGTTGATGCCTGCGGGAAGGCACATGATGCCCGGCATGTCGCGCAAGGCTGTTGTGGCCATAGTCTGGGTGTGGACAGCAATGGTCATATATGGTGCCGGACTCGGGATCAACTATTCATTTGCCGACACCACTACGACACACAGCGTGGAAGCAGTCGTCACCGGACGCCACAGCGAGGAGCGCACACGTTACCGCCGTGTTGGCCGAGGCCGTTCTGTGCCCGACGGCACCTATAAGGTCTATTATGTCACCGTCAGCTTTCCCAACGGAGTCAAACGCGATCTGCCGGTCAATGCAAACGGCTACCGCAACGCACGTAATGGCCAGACCCGTTCTTTCGAAGTCTCAGACGGTCTCTTCGGCTATAAAATATTCAGGCGTCCTGTCAATGATTGACCGGACGCCTGAAGGAGATTATGCTATGATCAGATAGAGAGGCGGAGGATCAAATTCTCACACTCACTGTAGACCGATCCGTTATCGACTTCCAATGTCAGTGGCAGACAAATCACGTTGGCCCATTCCGCGCCCTGATATGGAGGCGGAGGCAGGCTCGCGCTGAATTCCTGCAACTTCTTTGAATCGATCGTCACACTTACCTCTCCGGCAATCTGTCCGGATTCAAAAGAAACATCCATGCCGTCGGCCTCGTAGCTGCCTTCGAAGGAGAAACACTCAGACGGAACGGTATAATACCGTTGCACGCCATAAGTATTGGCATAGCTCGTCCACTCTGCTTCCGTCATGCTGCGGACTGTCGCCTTGGCCACGCCGCTTATGTCGTGACCACTGCGGAGCACCTTGAACTCGAACACCGTCTCCGGAGTCGCTTTCAGGACCTTGATCGTGTTCTCTCCATAAACCGACAGGCGCACGACACTTGCATATTCAGGCGAATAGCGGTCGTCGTATTCATCGCAAGCCGTCGCCATGACAACTGCGAAGACCGCACATAATATTTTATATATCTTGTTCATGATATTTTATTTTTTAGAATTAATAACCGGGTGACTGCACAAACTGCGGGTTAGAGTAAAGTTCATTAGCGTCAATCGGATAGAGATACATGCGGTCGCCCCATGAATAGATGTGACCCTGATTTACGGCTACCGGCTTGTTGAACACTTCGAAACGCGGATTTGCGATATGGGCGTTAAGGCCTCTGCGTGTGCCGAATCCGAGAAGCTCGCCTTTGCACCAGCGGCGCACATCGAAATAGCGGTGCATCTCATCGAAGAGTTCGATCGAACGTTCGTCGCGGGCCCATTCGACAATCGACTTGCCGCTTTGCGCAACCATCTCAGCTGTCAGTTCCGTAGCACCTGCGCGGCGGCGGATAATGTTGATGTTTTCGAGAGCACCACGTGTGTCATCAAGTTCGGCGCAACACTCCGCCAGATTGAGGTAAAGCTCGGCCAGACGGATCAACGGCAGCGGCGAGTATTTGAAATCAGCGACACCTGTATTGCTTATTGTCGAACGCGGATTGATCCACTTCTGCATCATGAAACCGGTCGGGCAATAATCTCTGAACGACAACGGGTCAAAGCCTTGTTCGCTGCTTCGGAGCATGTTGATCGGTAGCGGACCTGAGCCGTAGCGCATCAGTGTGCCGTAGTCACCTCCGTCAAATGCGAGCCACGCATAGAACCGCGGTTCGCGGTTCTTGTTAAGGTTGATGATATGAGAGCGTAATGCAATGCCACTGTCTTTATATCCGGCAGCCTTATACCAGTCCGACTCAGGAGTAAAACCGGGGTCATTTTCAGGTTGCAGACCATTCTTGGTGCCGAAACGCAGGTTGGTTGACAGTGTGGCTCCGATACATGAGAAGGTGAATTTCACACCGTTAGGTGCAAGAGTTGTGACAGGTATAGGATTTCGCGGCACACGCTGATTGTAGATACTCGGCACCGCATAGTTGTCGGCTGCGGTCCATATGAACTCATGATTGCCATCGAGCTCTTTGACACACACCACATTGCGCATACGCAGGACAGCCCTTTTGAAGTCATCCGTGACATCATCGACCGGCACAAATATAGCCTTGACCATCTGATCCGACTCATTAGTCGTGCTGCCTTCATAGAGAGATCTCTGGCCATCGGTGAGTGCAAACGCCAAAGCTTCTTCCGATGCTTTTTTGGCCGTAACCCACTTTTCACGGTCATAGGTCTTGCTCACGAGCTCATAGCCATAACCCGGAGTCTCAACCTTGTTTGTCCAGTCGGGATAAGGGAACTCTCCATTGAACAGCGGAGACGCTGCATAGAGCAGAACTCTGGCTTTAAGAGCCTTGCATATCGTCGAAGTAGCTCGTCCGGTCTCTGAGCCAGGACGGATGGCAGGAAGATCCTCTGCGGCTTCGTCGAGTTTGTCGCAAATCCATTTGACGCAATAGTCATAGTGCATGCGTCCCGGGAAAGAACTCGGGCTGGCGTCCATCGGCAGGCGGTCCTCAACGATGGCAATCGGGCCATATCGACGGAGCAGGCAGAAATGATAGTATGCTTTGAGAAACTTGGCCTCCGCACGCCACTGTTTTGCTATATCCTCGTCAACAATGCCGTTAGGCACTCCGAGTTCCTCAAGTTTTTCGAGAAACAGATAGACGTTTGAGAGCCATATCGAATAGCACTTATATTCGTTGACGCTATTGTTGGCCGAGAGTGTGTTGGTGTAGGTCGCTGTCACAATCGGAGCCTGGTTGAACTGGATGTCGTCCATGATCCACTCATCGGTGGTCGTGTGCAGGTCGCCGAGCGTCTGGGCCGGGATAGGCTGTCCGTAGGCGTAGCTGAAGCCGGGAGACCAGTCTGAAGAAATCGGACGTGTGACTCCGATGTAGCATCCGTGCAGGAAACCCAACGCCTGGTTGAAGTTGTCCATCGTGTTGTTGATTGACGGTTGTTCGGGTGGCACCACGTCGAGATAATCGCATGATGTCATGCCCACGGCATATGCGGATATGGCCGCTGATAATATGATATTTTTCAGATTCATCGTTCTGAGATTGTTAAGTTGCTACTCTGATGATTAAAAATTAAATTGCACACCGACATTGACAGTCTTCTGCAAAGGATAGACCGAATGAGAGTCAAGCTCGGGATCCCAAAGTTTGAAGCCGCTGAAGCACAAAAGATTGTCTCCCTCGACATATACACGTCCGAATTTGAATGACCAACCGAGTTCGATACTTCTCAGACGAAGATATGAGGCGTTGCGCAGCCAGTAGGTCGAATAAACGGTGTTGTTGGAGATGTCACTTGTGGTGAGACCGAGCAAGGGATACTGTGCGTCGAAATTCTCTTTTTCAGGATCAAAATAGTTGTCATTGACCCAGCTCAGCACGTTGAGATTTTTGGCAAACACATCCTGTTTGGGGTCTACTTTATTGGCGATGCTCACCGTGCGGCAACCTGTGCCGGTAAAGAAGAAACCGAAATCCCACTTGCGCCAGTTGACCGTAGCACCGAAGCCATACATGAGTCTCGGGATGCGTCCATATTTTGAGATCATGGTCTTGTCGTCGGCATTGATCTTGCCGTCGCCGTTGAGGTCTTTATATTTGATGTCACCGACTCTGACGATGCCTGTGCCGACCTGCTGTTCGGGACTGTTGTCGATCTCTTCCTGACTGCGGAAGAGACCTTCGGCGATGTAACCGTCGAAGCGGTAGTTGTCGAGGGGTTTGCCTGTCACTCTCAGCCACGGATACTTATAGTTGGGTTCGTCTTTGTCGACATATTTGTTCTGTGTGTAGGTGAGGTTTGCCTGGAACGACACAGCGAGCTCGGGGCTGAAAGACTTATCATAGTTGAGGCTGACTTCAAAGCCCTGGTTAAGGGCTTTGCCGGTGTTGGCCCAGGGTATGGCGAGACCATAGCCGAGCGACCAAGGCCAGCTGCCGCGTTCCATGAAGATGTCATAACGGTTTTCGCGGAAATATTCGATCGTACCTCTGAGGCTGTTGAACAGGGTGAAGTCGATGCCGATGTCAAATTTGCGGCTCTTCTCCCATGTCACATTGTTGAGTGCGTAATATCTGATCAGCGGGCTGTAGCCTGCATAGCTGCTGTATCCGTCGCCGGTTGTCCAGACAAGATAATTGAGGTTGTTGTTGGTCAACTGGTCCATATAGAGATAATATGTTCCGTTGGGACGGGCGAGGTCGTCAGAGCCGACAAGACCGTAAGAACCTCTTATCTTGAGGTGAGAGACAACGTTACGCAAAGGTTCCCAGAACTTCTCGTTGCTCACGACCCAACCGGCCGAAGCTGCGGGGAAGAAGCCGTAACGATAGGCTTTGGTCAGACGTTCAGAACCATTATAACCGAAGTTGAACTCAAGTAGATAGCGATGGTCGTAGTCATAGGTCACTCGACCGGAGACACCCTGGTTTCGGTTGGGAAGCACGGCAGCATTGCTGCGGTATTCACGCACGCGGTATAGCACCATGGCTGTGATGTCGTGAGCTCCGAAACGGCGCGACCAGTTGAGGTTGCCCTGAAATTCAAATGTCGTGTTACCGGCCGGGCTTGTTCCGCTCTGAGATATAAACTGGCTGACATTCGGGTTGAGAAGAGTCGGGACGATATCTGCATCGAGATCGATGTCGTCATTGACAGGCACATTCCACAACTGTGGCGAGATGGTCTGGGTATAACAGTCTGAATGGTATGTTCGCCAATTGACCCATGCGTTAAGCTTAAGGCCTTTTGTTATGAACCCGAGATCCTGGTCTACCTTGAGCACCGAGTTCACCGCGCTCAGGTTTTCCTGATAGAACGATTGGTTGAAGGCTGCCTTGGGGTTAAGCATCGGTTGTCCGGATGCAAGTTTAGAACCGTATCTCACCTCTCCGTCCGGACCTTCGGGATAATAGACGGGAAACTCAACGGGGTTTGAACTGCTCACATAAGCGAAGCCGGCAGAAGCGCCTACCGACGGTGATGACTTCTGACGCACCTGTGCGTTGATATTGAGCGACAGGTTGGTCGAAGACGTAAGCTTATAAGAGATATTGTTCTGGAATGTGTAGTTATATATCTTCAGATTGTTGTCCCATGAGTTCACCTTGTCAGTTTTCTGAAGGCCATTCTCATGTCTTGCATCAATAGACATATAATATTTCACCTTGGCACCACCACCGCTGACGCTGAGGTTGGCACGCTGACGCATGGCCAGGTTGCCATAAAGTTCCTTCCTCCAGTCAACGTCAGGATAGAGATAGGGGTTGATATGCTGCTCGGTGCGCTCGATTGCAAGATCGCTGTAGAGCGGAGCTGCACCGGGATTTCGGCTTTCATTAGCCTTGTTGTAGAGTCGCATGAAGTTAGCGCCGTCGACATATTCGGGATAATCATCGACATAGTTGAAGGCGTTCTCCACCTTCACGGTGATATTGGTCTTCGAGTTGTAGTCGCCTCCCTTTGTAGTCACAATCATGACACCGTTAGCACCACGCGCACCGTAAATCGCCGTAGCAGACGCGTCCTTGAGGATAGAGAAACTCTCGATGTTTTCAGCGGGAATGAAGTCGAGGTCAGTCGCTGTGATCTCAACATCGTCAAGAAGGATGAGCGGCGTAGCCTTGCCGCCGAAGGTAGAGATGCCTCGGATATAGAATTCAGCGCCGGTTCCCGGTTCGCCGTTTGTCTGTCGCGAAATGACACCTGCAATCTTGCCGCCCAGGGCACGAGAGAGAGTCGTGGAAGCTGTGGCAAGATCCTTACCGCTGACAGTCGAAATGGCGCCTGTCACCGAAACACGTTTCTGCAAGCCTGAGCCCACCACGATGAGTTCGTCGAGTGAATTTTGCCGCGCCTGCGAGCTGGATGTCGATGTGCGACAAACCCTTGACCGGCACCTCACGCGGTTCATAACCGATAAACGACACTTCAAGAACCGTCTTTTTGCCGTCGCTGTCATCAATATTGATAAAAAAGTTGCCATCGACATCGACAACGACAGCATTCTTGTCATCGCCCTGCACCTTGACAACCGCTCCTGCGAGAGGTTCTCCGTCAGCATCCATCACCGTACCCGTAAGTTCACGTTTTCCGGCGACGGCTTTGTTGGCATTTTTCTTTTTAGAGACAAGTGTGATTGTATGACCTTTAAGGTTCCACTTAACACCCTCCGACGAAGGGAAAATAGACTTCAACAGGTCTTTGGTCGAAAGATTGTCAGCGTTGACACTGACTGTCCGCTCCGTATCGATTTCAGAATCACGGAATTCGAAGACATAACCTGTCTGCGTTTCTATCTGCGCAAGGACAGTTGCGATTGGAACACTTTCTGTTTTGATGGTCACAGGTTTATTCTGAGCCATCAGACCGGTTGCCGAAAACGTCATTAACGCAGCCGCAACCAGCTGTTTGGTTTTAGACTTTGGTTGGTACATGTGATGGTATTAAACTTTATTAGTAGGGGTTTGCAAATTTAAACAAACATAAACAGTGTTAACAACTAATTATGTTAAAATATATTAAACCTCTTGTTTTTTCTTATAAACTCCGGTCAGTCCACTGAAAAAAAGCGCCAGGTAAGCTTGCATAGTTCAGTTTCCGCAGCATCAGCTCTATCAATATTTAAAACTTCATCTCGACCAAGACGTTAATTTCTTAAAGCACGGTTTTCATAAACCGAAATAAATAATTACATTTGCCACTGATAAACAAGAGACTCACACCACCATGGAAGCTCAAGATAAGAAACTCCCCGAAAAATATGTCGTCACAGTCGGCCGCTCGTTTGGAAGCGGAGGCCGTATACTTGGACGTCTGATCGCCGACAAACTCGGCATTGATTTTTATGACAAGGAACTGCTGCTCAAAGCTGCCAAGAAAGCAGGAATGAGCCCTGAATATTTCGAACGCAACGACGAGCGTGTACCCCGCTTTTTCTCCGGCTTGTTCTCATTCAGCCACGGATATAATCCGGTCAGCTACTATGCCGGTCCTTCGTCAATCAGTCCCGACGGCATTTATCAGGCCCAATGCGACTTCATCCATGAGATAGCCGACGCAGGTCCATGTGTCATCGTGGGACGCACGGCAGACTATGTGCTGCGCGATGTTGACAATGTGGTCAATATATTTGTCCATGCCCCGCTTGAGAACTGCGTCCGCCGAATCCTTGACCGCGCTGACTCGCTCACGGCAGATGACGCCCGGAGTCTTGCCGAACGGACAAACAAAGTGAGGGCCGCGTTCTATAATTTCTATACAGACAAGCGTTGGGGCGCCGCGTCGAGCTATGATCTCTGCCTCGACTCATCGCTGATGCCGCTCGACGAAACCGCAGACTTCGTCATAGAGTATCTGCGCCGGCGGCTGGCAAAATAAATTTTGCATTGCCTCGGGGCGAATCTTTGGCTTCCGCCTAAGATACTCGTTCGGCAATCGCAAAAATAAATTTTGCATTGCCTCGGGGCGAATCTTTGGCTTCCGCCTAAGATACTCGTTCGGCAATCGCAAAAATAAATTTTGCATTGCCTCGGGGCGAATCTTTGGCTCTCGCCTAAGATACTCGTTCGGCAATCGCAAAAATAAATTTTGCATTGCCTCGGGGCAAATCTTTGGCTTCCGCCTAAGATACTCGTTCGGCAATCGCAAAAATAAATTTTGCATTGCACTCTCTTATCCGTATCTTTGCCAAAATTTCTGAAATATGACAATTCAAGACTCTGACAAACAAAAGCTCAAGCAAGACCCCGACGGTCTGCTGACCTACGAATATATCGCCAACCATATCGACTCGCTTGACAGCGAGGATTTCGACTGGCTCACGGCCAACATGGAGACCGTCGATCTGTCGGGTCAATTTCTGGCCAGCGCAGCCCGCTATCTCCATGCCATAGACGCCGAAGCCTATGCCGCAACGGTGCAACGCATGGTTGCAGCAACAATCGACAAAGACCGCGAGCACAGATATCTGCCTGATATCCTCAACAGTCTCTATGGGCCCGACTATGCCTCCCACGCAGCCGAACTCAGTGCATCAGACAACAATTTCCGCCGTATCTATAAACGGCTTTACCCGAACTCTCTGATCTGAAAGATCGTTATACACAAACAAATATACAATCACACTGACAATGATCAAGAATTATCTCGCTGCCGCGGCTATGATTCTCGGCCTCAGCGCATGCAGCTCGTCAACAAGCGCTGACAAGAACTCCGATGAAGCCAACGACAGCACAGCACAAAAAAAAGAAACAGCTACAGAAATGAATTACAATCCCGCTGACACATCTGATGTCACCGTCGAGGTCGAAACCTCGGTCGGCTCGTTTACAGTATTGCTTTACGGCGACACACCACGCCACCGTGACAACTTTGTCAAACTCGTCAAGGACGGCTATTACAACAACACCCTCTTCCACCGCGTGATCAACCAATTTATGGTCCAGGCCGGTGATCCGGATTCAAAGACTGCAAAACCCGGTCAGGCTCTCGGCAGCGGTGGCCCGGACTACACGATCGAGGCCGAATTTGCATATCCCCGCCATTTCCACAAACGCGGAGCTCTCGCTGCCGCACGTCAAGGCGACCAAGTCAACCCGACCAAGGCTTCTTCCGGTTCTCAGTTCTATATCGTGACAGGCAAGAAGTATAGCGACGCTGAAATGACCCAGATGGAAAATAACCTCACACAACAGGCCATCGGCACCCGTTTCCAGGAACTCGCCCAGCAGCACATGACCGAAATCCGCGCAATGCAGCAAAAAGGCGACAGTGCAGGCCTTGAAAAACTTCAGAACCAACTCATCACCGAGTCTCAGGACTATGTCGCGCAGCACCCGGTCTCAATGACTCCGGAAGTCAAGGAAGCATATAAGACCGTCGGCGGCACACCCTTCCTCGACACTCAGTATACAGTCTTCGGAGAAGTTTTAAAAGGCATGGACACTATCGACAAGATCGAAAAAGCAGAAACCGACGGCATGGATCGCCCGAAAGACGACATCCGCATCATATCTATGAAAATTGTAGATTAAGCCACTAATTAAAAGAGATGATTGAATATCGGACGTTTACGCTCGATAACGGACTAAGGGTCGCACATAGTTGCGACCCTTCGACCGCTATGGTGGCCATCAATCTGCTCTACGACACGGGAGCACGCGACGAAAATCCCGGCCAGACCGGCATAGCACATCTATTCGAGCACCTGATGTTCGGCGGCTCGGCCAACGTCTGCGACTACAGCACCTATATCGAGGCCGCCGGAGGATCTGACAACGCATGGACGAGCAACGACTTCACCAACTTCTACGAAGTGCTGCCGGCTCAAAATGTCGAGACAGCCTTCTGGCTTGAAAGCGACCGCATGCTTGCGCCATCGTTGACCGAACATACGCTTGACGTGCAGCGTCGCGTGGTGATCGAAGAATTTAAACAACAATGTCTCAACCGTCCATACGGTGAGATGGGCCATCACCTGAGACGTCTGCTTTATGGCGACTCTCACCCCTACGGATGGCCTGTCATAGGCAAGGAGCCGGCCCACGTTGCCTCGGTGAGCGTCGATGACGCCCGCCGATGGTTCTATGATCATTATGGACCTGACAACGCCGTGCTGGCAGTAACCGGCAACATCAGTTTTGACGAGGTCAGAAGACTGTCAGAAAAATGGTTCGGCCCTATAGAGCGACGCAACATCACGCCCCGCAATCTGCCCAGGCCAATCTTTCCCACGGAGGACAAAGAGTGTGTCATCAGTTCAGATGTACCACAGACGGCCATCGTGACGGCCTATCCCATGGATGCTTACGGCAGCCGCGCATATTTCGCCGCCGACACCATCACCGACCTTCTGTCGGCCGGACGCTCATCCCGTTTTTTCCGTCGTCTGCTCATGGAGGGAGACGGCCTTTTCAGCGAAATTGACGCATCAATCTGCGGCAGCGAACACGAAGGCTTCCTGATGATCAACGCCCGCCTGACCGACAGCAGCGACAGCGCCATCTCGCAAGCACGCCGACAGATGGAGAAAGAGTGCCGCAGACTTGCCGTAAGCGGAGACGTGACCGCCTATGAGCTCGAGCGCTGCATGAACAGGTTTGAGTCAACATTCCGCTTCTCCAATATCGGCTATCAGTCACGTGCAACTTCGCTCGCCATGGCCGTCTATCACGGCGAGGACATCAACGAGACCGTTGCAAGACAACGTCGCACGAGCCTCGATGACATTGCCACTACGGCCGACCGCATATTCAATCATACGCCATCGGCCACCGTCATATTCAAACCTCAATGTTGAGGCGGATTAAATGAACAAAGACAGAAGAACAAAACGTTGTGTGGATATTAAAAAGACAAAAGAACATAAGAACATAACGTTATGTGAGTTAAAAAAAGACAGAAGAGCAAAATATTCTGTCTTTTTGTTCTTCTGTCTCTCCCTACACAAATTGGTCTCCGCAAACAACTATTTAGGGAGAAGCGATATCGAGATCACTCCCCCTTTCTTGGCCCCAATGTAGGCCGGGATGCGGTCGTTGCCTCTGACTATATCCGTTATATAGATCGGCAGACCGATGCTGATAGTGTGCAAGACAAATGTATCGCCGACCTTCAGCTTTATATTGTTTGATTTATTGACACGGAAGCGTTTATGCGAGATATATTCGATCTCACAGGATTTCTCGCCACCCCATGTCAGCAGAATACGGTCACCGTTATTGAGATCGTCGGCATTGATTACCGACTCCGAAAGGAAGCCTGAATCACTGTCGAATGTGTTGACGGCATCGCTTAACAGGAACGAATTCCAACTTTTATAGCCGTTGAACTGCGCCAGGATATTTAGTGTCGTAAGAGCCGGAAAACCCTCATAGCGGACATATCCCCAGAGGCGCTTGATCGACGAAATGCTTATTTCCCTTCCAGTCTTTCTCTGAATCTGCCAGGCGAGACTGCTGAATTCGCTCGGTGATGTCGGTGTGAAGCCGAGATTATGATTGGTTATGCTGATAAGCATGTCGAGCGCGAGTTTTTTATCCATATTTTCTGATTGAAATTATCTGTAGACGGAGAGCAGAGTGTATATTATATAGACTGCCAAAACCGCGCACATGCATAGCAGCACAACGGTCAGACCTTTTGACGCAAGCATAGCAGACAATGACTCACCGGCCGTGGGGATGACCGAAGGAAGAGAGACCGCTGTCATTGTCTGAGGGCGTCTTGCCGGATCAGGATTCATGCAACTGACCGCCACTTCGTGCAACTGACTGTCGCGGGCAGCTACGGCAAGCTCATCGATGACCATGCCAAACGAATAGATGTCAGCCACGGCCGAGGGCCTGGCTTCCGGCTCCAACTGCTCAGGAGCAATATACTTCTTAGAACCGGCAGGATTTTTGAGAATGATGAACGTCTCGCTGTCCGACAGATTGAAGTCGATGAGCTTGACACAGCCGCCATGATGGGCGACAACAATGTTTGAAGGCTTGAGATCACGGTGAAGCACCTGCTTGCTGTGCATATAAGCGAGCGCATCTGCAATCTGCGCTGCAATCGTCCTTGCCGATGCCTGAGTCAGATTTCCTGATTTAAGAAGTTCCTCAAGTGTTAGGCCGTCGACATACTCAAGCACAATTACCCGGCCGAGGCCATCGACAGTCTCAAGTCCCACCGTGCGACGGATATTAGGATGTTCGAGAAGCATGCCGATCTCAAATTCCTTTGCAAGCGCCATGTTCTGAATGGGGTCATCGCGGTGCTGCTGTCTGAGTCCCTTGAGCACGAAGCGTTTGCCATAGCGCGTGGCGGAGAACAGTTCGGTCGGTGATGCGGCTGAATTATGCAGCGGCACCATATTGCCGAAACGGTCCGAGAAAAGGCCACCGAAATCGAGAGCCCCCGTATCGTTGTCAGACAGCAGATAAGCCGAAGACTCGATGTCGTCCTCGTCACATTGTCTGCACTTGTCTGTCTTGTCTTTATTCATGATCAAACAAACTAAAAACCTTCAATTTTGTAAAACTTGCCCCAGTGAGGATGATTGCGGTATATGGCCTTGCTCGCATCCGGGACGTGGAGCATGCAGCCGGCAGTGACTGAGGATGATTTATTGACAAAAGCGTATGTGCTTACGACCGGCGGGATTACAGCCGCCACATAAAGGTCTGTGAGCGCTGTGCCGTCGAAGACATAGTCACCGATCAGTTCGGTGCCGCTGCCGAGATGCACACTTGTCAGTTGCGCGCAGTTCTGGAACATGCCGGCCGTAATGATTGACAAGTTGTCGGGCAGAGTAATCTCGGTGAGCGATGAACGCGCGAAAGCCCCGCGGCTGATGCGGTTGACCGACGGCGGTATGATGAGTGCAGTTATTGAAGTTCCCGCAAAAGCCTCTTCCGAAATGGCCGTGACAGTCGGCGGAAGAATATACTCCCCGTCCTTGGCCACCGGAAACCACAATATGTCAGAGACATCCCGGTCGAAAAGCACTCCATCGACAGACGTGAAATCACCATTGGCCGGAGAAACTTCAATCGAGTAGAGCGCCGTGCACCCTGACGAAGGCAGCAACTGCGATATTGCGGCCGGGATCATCAATGTTTCGAGCGCGGTGCAACGGGCGACCGCATCCCGCTCAAGCCTTACTGCCGTCGATGGCAGACGCACACTGCGCAAATTGACACAATCGGCAAAAATGCCTGTTGTCAGCACATCCGCGACCGTGAAACGACTACCGTCATAACTACCCCCACCCTCACTTATCGTCACATCCGTCAGGTCGATGTCACGGATCTTGACGGAACAGTCACTATCAGACGGCGCGCCCAGAAGAGCACGCAGGAAACGAAAATCATCACCATCCATCATGCCCGCTATGACCAATGGCTCAGGCAACTGACCGGCAGTCTGACCGAGGAGCACTGACAATTCGCCGGGAGCAGCGAGCATGACACTGTTGCCAGTCGTATATTCGATGGTCTCGCCTACGGTCGTGCCGACAGTGTTAGCGGCAAAAGGCGTTATGGCATAACGTTTCCGCGCAGCCAGACCGGAGATATGCAGCTTGTAGAAGCCGGTAGAGATGGCTTCTTCACCGATGCTGAAGCGCACAGACTCTGCCGTCGCGATATCTGTCACATCACAACCGGCCTGAGTTACCGGCTCGCCACCATCATCAGTGATTTCAATGCCGACAATAATGCCTACCGGCCCCGTGGACAGGACTGCGGGCGGGGCAATCGACGGTCTGTCATTTGGAAGCGTCGTAAAACTGATTGTATTAGACTTGATAGTGGCCGTCGATGTTCCGGCCACGACATAACAGGCATATGAAGTGCCCGGTTTGAGATTTTCGAGATGCAAAGCGATGACCGACGCGTCTGGATCACACGCTACCTCCGTCCGGTCATCCATGTCAGGCTGTTGTCCATAAAACAGCCTGACATAGTCAAGTCTGCCCTGAGCCGGATTTTCAATACGCGCAGAAATCACAGCTTCTGTTCGCGTTATACCAGTGGCCTCGGCCATGGTCACCACCGGTTCCGGATTATAAGGCGCATCGATGCCCGTGCAGCCGGAAAGAGCGACAATCGCCAACACGCATGATAATATGGCAGTCAACACCTTCTTCATTTCCTTCCCTTTCCGATTACGAGGCCTATGCCGGCCGAACCATACCAATCCTTACCCTTTATGCTTACCACCGAAGCCGACAGCCTCAGGCGGCCGAACTTCAAAATCGCGCCTACCTCAAACGACAGACCCGCCGTGGAATAATGCTTATTCTTGATATAGCCGCCTCCTTCAGAGGACGCGAGTTGCCACGCTATGGCCGATGACGCATAGCCGAGACCCTCGAACACGGCCACACGGTCTGACAGACGGTGTGCGGCGCCGGCGTTGATCATGAATGCAGAGTGGCGCGAACGACCGGTATAGAAAGGCTTCACGCCTCCGGTCATGCCTGTCTTGTCACACTCACCCACAGTTGAGCCAATACGACCGAAATCGGTCGATACGTGGACAAAGGCGCCATGACGCTTCATGGCCACCGCCATCACACCGCCCGACATGGTCTTCGACCGGCCTCCGTAGCCGAGGGTGACAAGAGCGTCAAACTCAAATGGGACAAGTTTGCGGGGAGTTTCAAGCACCAGTGTGTCCACACGGGTCACGACCAGCGTATCGACCACGGTGGTGACAATTCGCTCGGGTTCGGCCTGGCGGATGACAGCAAGCGGTTCGGTGATGCGCAGCTCATAGGATACGTGGCTGTCGATCTTTGGCGACAGTGCGTAGTCGCGCAAGACGCCCCAGTCAGCATGTTTGATTGTCAGTTTCTTTGTGCCTTTCGGCACATAGAGCCAAATCTCACCCACTTTGTCGACGCGCTTCACTATGCCCAAGGGTGTTGAAAACACGAAGTCCTCACCGGCCATGACCTTTATAAGGCCGCAAGCCTCGTCGTTGAGGTCGTTGACCGGATCGACAAAAGCCGTCACGTCATTGGCAAGCATCCTGAACGACGCCACCGAAAAGCGTTGTGCCACAGCCTCCGCGGCCATCGACAGAACCAAGGCGGCAACAAGCATCAGGCTATATATCAGACGTGTCATATGTTTTGTCGTATGAAAGTCAATTGAGGTTAAAATCACTTAGGTCGATGAGTTCGTCTTCCATGGCGGCGCCTGTCGAAGGCTGCCAGGTGCGCACGTGTATCAGCGGCATTGATCTGTCGCGGAAGTCCCACAGCAGGAAAAGGAATCCGTCGTCGCTATAGTCTCCGGCCGTGTATTGCTGCCTCAATGTCACACCGTAGATGCCTGGCACAGTCGGATGACGCATCACCGAGAAGTCGGCGAAACGCACATCAATCTTCTTGCCGGAAGCAAAGATGCGGGCGAGACGCCTGACATATTCCTGTTTGGAACGGATGCTGTATCTCACCTTGTCACTGACGCCCATATCCACCCCGTTCCCGGGCCCGGTCTTCACCACATGGCCCACGATGATCAGAGCATTGTCGCTGAACACCTGACGGATGAAATCGATGTCGCGCGTGGTATAGGCTGTGCGAAGATGCTCACAATAGCTGAGTATTTTACGCCGGCTGAGGGAGTCTGTCTCCTGGAGTTTGCCGCTGAGCACCTTTATAGCCTCGGCCTTGAATGGATGGTCACCGATCATGTCTGCAGGTTCGGCTTCACCGAAATCAGACGCTTTGATGCGCAGGTCGGCGAGTTCTGTAAGCGGTGTGATTACCGGGGACTCGACAGGTGTGACTTCAACATTTTCCGATGCCACCGTATCGACCGCCTGAACCTGTAAAACCACACTGTCGGAAGGTGCAGACACAGGTCCGTCCTCACCGGTGGCAGATAAAAAGAGAGCAGGCTGCCTGTTTAGACAGACAGCCAAGACTCCCAGTATTAGAGTAAGAAAAATGAGCGATATGTTAAGACGTTTCCTTCTGAGTGACATTAAGTTTTGATTATTAATCGATACTGTTGGCGACTCAATTCCAGTCGGTGATCTCGCCTCCGATTTCAATCTTTATCTGGTCGGGGTTCTTGTCCACGACGAGATTGACAAGATGGTGTACACCGGGTTTGAAGACAAATTTGCTTTCATAGAGACATGACACACCGTTCATGACCACCTCGATCAGCGGCACACGGTTTTCGAGGCGCTGGGGAACGATGATGGCCGAAAAAACGGCCGTACTGTTTTTCCGGGCGATGACAGTCTTGCCTTGCGCCTTTGGGTCTTTGGTGGCCACACCTGCCGACAGGTCTATGCCTGCGCGGGTGACAGTGTTGTGGATATAGACGGTGGCATCTTCGGGTATCTCCCCGTCGAAATCCTCACCTTTGACCAGACGCACTGAGATCTTGCTCATGATGTGGCGGAACTGAAGGCTGACGGGATTTGCCGATGCCTTCACCGGTCCGGTTTTGGCGAAGAGAAAGTCTGACGCCTCATAGCCGTCCATGTCTGCCGACTGTCCGGAGCGCTGGTCGGGAGCGACCTCAAAGGGCAGGTCGCTTGTCGAGCTGACATCGCCGCAATAGGGATAATATGCAAATATGTTGAACTGTCCGTCGTCCCAGTAGAGCTTGCGGCCCGATGTCCACGACGAGCCTGAATAGGTCAGAGCCTCATTGCTGACGGTGTTACCGACGATTTCCAATGGCTTGCCGCTCTCGGCCACGAATAGCCCGACCACATCGCCTTTTTCGAACGCGGTTTCGGTGGCGCGTGACTGCATCTGCGACGGATGACTGAACGTAAAGGCCATTTCCGTTTTACCGTCTGACAATATATCGCCGGTATCCATTGTCGAACCGGAGCAGGACGCAAGTCCGGCCGCGAGCGTCAGAATGCTGATTATTGAGGATATGTTGTGTTTCATCTCTGATATTCTGCTGATTAATTATTTACGTTTACCTATCCTTGTTTTGCCGGACAGCGGACTGCCCTTGTGGATGACAGGAGGCATCGACCGCGGGGCAACGTTTGAACTTGCGTCAAACGACGGCATGAACGACGAGCGCGACTCGATGGTGCGCCGGTCGTTGGCGACAAATTCCTCGAAGTCAAATTCCTCTCCGGCATAGCGCTTGATGCGCCTGACGATGCTTTCGCGGCAGATGGTGCTGAAGTAGGGGATGTTGTTGTTCATGCAACTGTTCTGTTCAGAGCGGTAGACTCCGCGGCTGAAAAAATAGCCACCCTCATAGATATCGACGATATCGCTGTAGCGCGGGTCTAAAATCAAATGGCTCCAGCCCACTTCGTGCATCTTGCCTGTCAGTTCGAGATTGTCGTACCACCCCAACGATTTACCGATTAAAAGCTCATCTTTATAATCTCCCTTGATGAATTCGTTCCTGTAAATGTACTCGTCGGCAAATTTTCCAAAACCATGACCTCCGGCCTCATGCTGTATCAGGCCACGCGAGTCGAGGGGGTAGGCATAGTCGCTCTTGGGACATAATGCAATCGCAGCCCCTGATGGCCACATCTGAGTAACACCGCCATACTCCGTGCTGTTGGGAATGATTATGATCAAGGTCTGATCAAGATTGGTGCGGTTGACTGTCGGTGCACCTGTCACATAGTCAAACACCATGTCGTTGTCGCATTCCAGCCCATTATCGGTATAGGTCGTGTTGAAGCGGTTATAGCGTATGGTGTTGAGAGAGCCGACTCCGCTCTCGGTTGACAGCGGGAAGGCGGTGTAGACGTTGAAATAGTCGCGGTAGGTCGTATACGGTTCGATGGCAAAGAAATATTCAATCTCCTGCTTCATGTCATTGATATATGCTCCGGAAGCGATTTCCTTGGCATCATATCCATCACCAAGAATGACAATGTTGATGCCTCCGTTGTTGCCACGGGTTGCTTTCTGCAATGTCAAAAACTCATCTTCGGCGTATTCGTAGCCATACTGGCTGACGTGGCAGCTGTGGGTATAATCCTTGTCCTTGAGTCGGAACACCACGTCGCCCTCGCGTTGATCAGACGTTGATGTTGACTTGATGGTCAGCGTCAGTTCGGTCTTCTTGCTTCCGGAAGTCTGCGACAGCTCGCACCAATCGGGCATTGACTCGACTTCCCAGTCGCCTTCGGCATTGATGACAAGAGTCTGCTTATGCTCTGTCGACAGGGCGCAGGCCACTGACGGACGGCATACCAGCTCATGGTGGGCCGCAATGCGCTTGAAATCGCACCATCCCGGAGCTGTCTGATATTGAGCGACCGCAACTTCAGGTACCTCTACCGTGAAATTATCTTTGGCCACACCGTCAAAAGCCCCGGACATGATATGGGGTGGCATATGGCTCTTGCATTCGATTGATCCTATTCCGAAACAATCTGAAAATGCTCCATTCATGATATTTTCGATACTTTCCGGAAATACAATTCCCTCAAGCATTCGGCATCCGGCAAACGCAGACATGCCTATTGATTGCAAGCCATCGGGAAACTCTATTACGCCAATAATACGGACATTGTAGGCAAAAGCAGCCTCACCGATTGAGAATATAGATTCAGGCAAGACCAAACTACCGGAAAAGTTACATCCATAGAAGGCGTTATCACTTATTTTCAAAAGATTCTTCGGCAACACCAATTCTCCTTTAAATGGACAAAAACAGAAAGCGTAAGCTCCAATCGAGATTATGCCATCATGAAGTTGCAAAACGCCATCAAAACCACAACCATTAAAAGCTCTTTCAGGAATCTCTGTCACTGTTTGAGGTATTTCCAGAGATCCTGTTAAATTCGAACATCCATCAAATGCCTGCTCCCCGATTGTCTTGAGATCAGATGGTAATCTGAGATTGCCATAAAAACCATCACACTGAAGGAAGGCCTGCATCTCAATTGTTTCCAGACTTGGGGGAAGTTCTAACTCTCCATTAAATCCACACATGCGGAAGGCTGAATAACCTATTGATTTTAACGTTGACGGCAAGGTCAATGACCCATTTAAAGATCTACATTCATAAAATGCCATAGGTTTGATTTCCTTCACTCCTTCGGGAATAACAAGTGACCCAAACAGATTATTGCAGCCTCTGAACGCATTGAAATCGATTGAAACCAATTTGTCGGGCAAGATAAGAAATGTAAGTGAAGTTTTTCCGCTGAATGCATTTTCGGGAATCTGATAATTGAGAGTATTCGAGTTTTCAGGATCGGCCTTGATGACCACTTCCTTGAGATTGAGCGCCTGGAGTTCAGCCATCTCATCGCGCATGAAGTAGAAGTCGCGGGCATCGACTTCGCCTGTGATTTTCAGATTCTTGAGCTTCTGATAGTCCTTACCGGCGGCAGCGATGGCCTCTTTGAGTCCACCTGGGGTGGAATTGACGATGACATACTGCTTGGAGGTCGCATCGTGGCTGACAAGGTCGTCCTCCCACGGAGTGATGCTCTCAGCGATGAGGGTCAGGGTGTATTGACCGGACATCTCCTTGCGGTCGACACGGATGCTGAAATTGTTCATCTTGCCGGCTACGTAGGTGAAAGCCTCATTCTTGGCGAAGCGGTAAGGAACGCCATCGATGGAGATGGTGAACAGCGACACTCCGGCTGCGACGGTCTGCGGCACGACAATCGCGCGCCACTGATCGCCGTCTTTGGTCGGAATGATGGCGTTGGGGCTGACTTCACCCGAGGGAGTGACTGCTCCGGTTGAGAGATCGATGACGGCGTCGTGGATGGTGTTTGTCACAAGCACCTGTTTCTTAAGGTCGGTCCACTGGCCGCTATCGAAGCCAGAACCTTCGACGAGGGTCACGCGCGCGTTGGCCATGCGGTGGGTAAACGGCAGGCGTATCACATTTGTAGTAGGCTCGACTCCCGAAACTTTTCCCCAAAGGAAGTCAGACGCCTCATAGTTGCCCATCGTGCCGTCGTCGTAGGTGCGTGATTGGTCTGCGGCGACAGAAAAACCATAGTTGTTGACGTCGCCGGGCGATGAATACGGATAGTAGCCGTAGACATCGATGCGTGTGTGTTTGTCTTTCCAGTATAGATCGTATGCTGAGTTCCACCGGTAAGCGGCTTCGTCAAAGGTATGACTGACGTTGTCGCCGCGGTTGCCGGTTGTTTTGAGAGTGCCGGGTGTAGAGCCGTTGTAATCGACTATATATACACCGATGACATCACCGTCAGTAAATCCACCGTCGTTGGCACGGGTCACCGTTTCCTGAGTGATCTGGCCCGAGAGCGTGATCAGACCGGCCTCACCCGATGACTGCACCGGATTGTCGAAAGACTCTTCCGAGCAGCCGCCCAGTGCCAAAGCGGCTATAAGCCCGGTCGAGTAGAACAGTTTCTTCATATTACAGGTCATAAGCTTGAGATAGTGATCGGTTGGTTATGAGTTCATTCAGCAGTGCCGCCGTTGTCCGTGCCGTCGTCGGTCCAGGGATTAATATTGACATTCAACCCGTTGGACGTCTTACTAAGAGTGACGGTGAACTTATGGCTCACAGCAGGCTCGAATTTAAAGGCTTTCCGCAAGTTGTAGTCACGGCCGTCAACGGTGACGGTGATAAGATCGGTCTCATCAACAGTCTGAGGCACAATGATTGCCTTGTAGGCATTTTCGGCAAAAAGAGGCGTTACGCTCGTTGCCGAGCCTGTAGGCGTCACATTGCCGGAGGCGATATCGACCGTCGAACCGCATTTCACGCCATTGATTTTGACCGACACAGAGGCTGCGGCCAGAGACTCGGCCGTGAATCCGTTGCCGGCCTCGAGATTGATCACGACACGACTCATGACGTGGTCGGCGGGAATTGTTATCGCTTCTTCCGTCGGAGCGACATCGATGGCTTTGCCAACCAGCATGTCCGAAGCCTTGTAGTCTGCCTCGGCCGACTGGTCGGGCCGGACATCGAACTGATGGGCGGAGACTGACTTGACGGCCGCATATGGATAGTAGAGATAGAAGTCGGCATGGGTCTCTTCATCGGCCCAGAATATCTGACTGTCGGGCGTCCATGATCCCGAATAAGTGAAGCGCATGTTGTCGACATGATTTCCGGTGTTGGCAAGACTGCCCGGGCGGTTGACGACATAGAGGCCGATGCGGTCGTTGGTTTCGAAGCCATAGTCAGTCGCGCGCGAAGACAAGAGCGACGGGCTGATCTTTATCTCCATCTTCTCTACGGCCGGCGGATCGGGTCTGTCGGGTTCTGAAGGCTGCCCGGGTGTCGGAGGAGGTGTCACCGGCGGCTGCGGTTCATCGGAGTGAGTTCCGCATGATGCCAATAACATAGATGAGCAAAAGACCAATGATATGACTGTCGATTTTTTCATTGATATTAGGAATAATGAACCGCGACAAAAATAGATAAAAAAATAGCCCAATGCAAGTTTAGCAGTGGTTCAAGTTGGTTCACGCCGCAAAAAAATCAACACAGGGCTATTATCGGAGCTTATTTAATGAGCGCTAACACATATTATTAATATAGGAGGGAACGTAATTGCGCCGGAAATCTATTCCCGGGGCAAGCAACAACAAGGGCAAAAAGCAGGCGAGGCTGCGACGGATTGAAATCCGGTCGCGGCCTCGCCGATGTTTATACGCTTTTTATGCGCGGCTATTAAGCCTGGGGCATTTTGGTCTTTTTGCCATAGCCATATGCAGCAGCAGCTCCGAGCTGTTCTTCGATGCGGAGAAGCTGGTTGTATTTGGCCATACGGTCAGAACGGCTTGCAGAACCGGTCTTGATCTGACCTGCGTTTGTAGCAACTGCGATGTCAGCGATTGTAGCATCTTCAGTCTCGCCTGAGCGGTGAGATATCACTGCAGTGTAGCCGTTGCGCTGAGCGAGTTCTACGGCGCGGAGAGTCTCGGTGAGAGAACCGATCTGGTTAACCTTGACGAGGATTGAGTTAGCGCAGCCGAGTTCGATACCTTTCTTGAGGTATTTGACGTTGGTCACGAAGAGGTCGTCACCTACGAGCTGGCAACGGTCGCCGATAAGGTCAGTAAGGATCTTCCAGCCTTCCCAGTCGTTTTCGGCCATGCCGTCTTCGATTGAGTCGATAGGATATTTCTCAACGAGACCTTTGAGATACTCAGCTTGCTCAGCAGAGGTGTAAGTAGCACCGTTTGCTTCCTTGGCAACACCGTTGTTGAGGTGTGAATAGTGATACTTGCCGTCTTCGTAGAATTCAGAAGAAGCGCAGTCGAGACCGATTGTCACGTCCTTGCCGGGAACATAACCTGCAGCTTCGATAGCCTGCATGATTACGTTGAGAGCATCTTCAGTGCCGTTGAGGGCGGGAGCGAAACCACCTTCGTCACCTACAGCTGTGCTGAGGCCGCGGCCATGGAGCACCTTCTTGAGGTTGTGGAACACTTCTGTGCCCATGCGGATGCCTTCGTGGAAAGAAGTAGCACCGATAGGACGGATCATGAATTCCTGGAAGCAGATGGGAGCGTCAGAGTGAGCGCCACCGTTGATGATGTTCATCATCGGAACGGGAAGAGCGTAAGTGTTGCAACCGCCGATGTATTTGTAGAGGGGCAGGTCGAGGTAGTCGGCAGCAGCCTTTGCAACGGCGAGAGACACGCCGAGGATGGCGTTTGCGCCAAGGTTAGACTTGGTTTCGGTGCCGTCGAGTTCGAGCATCTTTTCGTCGATGGCGATCTGGTCGAGAGCGCTCATGCCAACGAGAGCCTGAGCGATCGGGCCATTGACATTGGCAACGGCTTTGAGAGTGCCTTTGCCCATATAACGAGACTTGTCACCGTCGCGGAGCTCGAGGGCTTCGTTAACGCCTGTAGATGCGCCGGAGGGCACAGAAGCACGGCCGAAAGCGCCTGATTCGAGGATTACGTCAACTTCTACTGTGGGGTTGCCGCGTGAATCGAGCACCTCACGACCAATGATTTTTTCGATTTTCATAATTGTCGTTATTTGGTTAATTGTTGTGTCTTTATCAGATGCAAAATTACAAATTATTTGTCAGTTAACAAAAAAATTCGTTCATTGCTCAACGCACTGAAATCTTTGTCACCGAACCATCTCCGGCAGCCACGAAATAAAGCCCTACCGAGGGAAGTCCAAGGGCTGTCCTGCCTTCAGGCACAACAATGTCGGCCACCACACGGCCATCAGCACCGAAAACTTTCACAGACGTTGCCGCAACAGCATCTATAGCCAGGGTAAGTCCGTCGGCCGACACTTTCAGGCGTTCGCCGACAGATATTTCCTCCACACCGGCCGACGCCTCCACGTGCATTGCGGCATCAGAAACCGAATATACACGTCCGCCATAGAAATTACGGTAGGCGAAGACCCTGTATGCCAAGCTCTCATGTTCGCCTGTCCCAAGTCCGCTGAAGACCGTCGATTGAGTGTCGTTTCCTGCGAGATAGCGGTTTTCGGTCTTATGATAAACCAAATCTCCCTCATTCAACATCTGGCTCACTGTTATCTCGTCAATATAGAAAGGCATGCCGTTATATGAGTAGATCAGAAGCGGCATCGAGGCTTCGCCGCATTCGAATTCGAAAACCATATCGATGGCTTCATGTCCGACATCAATGAGCTGACGGCTGAAAACTTTTGCGCCGGCCTGCACGACAAGCGAGTCACCAACGGCATCCGTGTCACCGTAGACTGTCAGATAGACACTGAAGCGACCCTCATCTCCGCTGAGATCCAAGGCAGGAGTCTGGATGCATCCGCTTACCACCATATAAGATCGCGCGCCCATCATGCCTTCCACCAAATAATTGCCGACTCCATACCAATCCGGATTAGCTGTATAGTCGTCAAGAGCTTTTGGATTAGCGACGTTGTACAATCCTACGGGTTTTTCGAGTGTGCCTTTTTTGACCTTGTCGAAGTTCTCATAAAGAATGGTGACCTCCTCATATTCAGGCACTCTATAGACTTTGTAATTTGACACCAGATATCCGTCGGCCTTGGGTGTAGTGCCCCATGAAGCGCAGTACGAATCAGCAGTCACCGCTGTAGCCTTATGCAGCTCGGGGGCGATGAGGCCGCGCGCCATAACATTTTCAGATACGGCAGACTCCAATCCCGAGCCAAAGGCCTTGACCGTATATGAATAATCCTTAGCCGCATCCAGGCCGGTGATTTTCAAGCTCGCGCCCTGCGTCTCAAGACCGGTCTGCACCGGTGTCGCAGCAGGTTCGGTCATAATGCGGATATGGTCGATCACGATGCTGACATCCTTGCCGGTATCATTGGCGACATTCTTGTTGAACATCATCTGTATCTGGCGTGCGCCTGCCGGAATTTTTGACGAAATATCGATTATATCACCTTCTTTAGCCATGGTCTCCACATCAATATTGCCAAAAGCCACCCACTCACCGCCGACAAGAGCCGAGAACCTGACATTGCTCAGGCACTCCACTCCGCTCGGATGACAGGCATAGAACGAGAAATCACGGATAGCACCGTCATATAGAGGCGTAATAAAACCGTCGTCTGTCGCATCAAACACGATGCCCTGCGATCCGCCATAGCCTTTGTCAGAAATGTCCTTGCCGCGGCTGTTGCCATAGGCAAAGGTCCAGTCTTCGGGCAAGCCTGAGTTTGCCGGGTCAATATGTTTGCCGTCGAGAGTGTTGATTTCTTCAAAGTCAACATATGATACCGCCCCCTCGACATCTCGCTCATATATGTTGACTACATATTTCTCAGCTGATGCGACAGGAAGCCAGTTGGCGGTAAAGCCGTCTGCGGTGAATTTATCCGCCCCGGTGATGACGGGAGCCGGAAGCGAAGTGGCGCGCGAAGTGACACGGATGTCATCGATCAGCACCTCCTTTTTCTGCATTGTGAATTCAATCAGACATCCGGAGAAAAGTCCCTTTGAGAAATTGACCGTAAAGTCAGCCCAATCCTTGCCTATTGACTTCGTGGCCACTTCAAGACGTCCGTTAACACTGTTGAGTATGACAGCCATGAGATCGTCATCGGCCTGTGCGTCGACGAGACGGGCACGGAAGGTCAGCGTCAGGTCGCCGGCATAATCTCCAATGGGAGTGCGCAGGAAACCGGTGTCTTCATATGGACCGTTGTCGCCCTGATATTTTCCGGTGAGAATGGCACAAGCGCCTCCGGCCTGATATATCGCCGCTCCGGTCCAACCCGGTTTCTTGGTCCAACCAGAAGCAATTTCACCGGTCAGTCGATTGGCGATATTAGTAGCGTCGGGAGCATCATTGCTGCCGGCTGCAAAACGGGAGAAATCCTCGTCAATAATCACACGTTCCTGCTGGTCCACTCTTTCAGAGGCATAAGCCGCCGAACCGACAGGTTTCAGGCACTGGGCACCGGCAACCATTCCCCCCGAAAGCAACATTAATCCGGCTGCAAGCACAGCCGATTTTCCAAGATTTGATGATAACGAAAAGTAAAGTTTGTTCATTTAATAGGATTATTGGTTAAAAACAGCACAAAGATACACATTAAGCACAAATAAACAAGCATCCGCCTGTCATTTCGAAACCGGAAGCGTCATTACCGCCAACATTTTGCCATAAATCACCAACAAAACACCCCTGCGGCTATATGCAAGGCAAGAGCCTTTTCTAATAAGATTAGAATCAATTTAAAACGAAATCGCCTCGTTTTTCGTCCACATTCAACAAATTTAAGAAACTATGTGTTATATTTGCAGGATGAATGGACGCGGCAAGCGCGTCTGCCTCTCCACACATTTATATTAATAAATCAAGTTTCAATTATTTATCATGAGGCTACAAAGCATATTGGCTGCTCTCAGCATCACACTTGCCGCACAGGCGCAATCAGCGCCCGCTGAAGGGGGGAGCGTAACGCTTGACTCCTGCCGCACTATGGCATTGGAGAGCAACAAGCAGTTGATGATCAGCCGTCAGGCCATCAAGACCGCCCACTATCAGAACAAGCAGGCCTTTGCGGCATATCTTCCCGCGTTAGATTTTAACGGCGGATATGCCTACAACCAGAAAGATCTTGCAATATTTTCGAGCGACCAATTCCTGCCGATAAAGACCTTCGATCCGGTCAAAGGCAGCTATGAATTCAATCTCGTCACAAATCCCGAGACCGGTATGCCGGTCAAAGGTCCTGACGGACAGTATATTCCCAAGGACGTGGCATATCTTCCCAAAGAAGCCATGACCTACGACATCCACAATGTGTTTTTCGGAGCGGTGACATTGACACAGCCCATCTACATGGGCGGCAAGATTGTGGCCATGAACAAAATCACACGCTATGCCGAAACTCTCGCCGAGCAACTGAATAACAGCGAGGCCGAGAATGTGGTCTATGCCGTGGACGCGGCCTACTGGATGGTCGTATCCCTCAAGGCCAAACAGGAACTGGCGATCAGCTATGTCAATCTTCTCGACACCCTGCAGCACAACGTCTCTCTGATGGTGGACGAAGGTGTTGCCACCCGCAGCGACCTGTTGAGCGTCGATGTCAAACTCAACTCCGCACAAGTCGACCTCACAAAGGTCGAAAACGGGCTGTCGCTCGCGCGCATGGCTTTGGCTCAGGTCTGCGGACTGCCTGTCAACACAGTCTTCACCCTCGCCGACGAGGGTATCGACGACGTGACAGTGACAGCCGATGTGGCCCGCAGCTACAACATGGAGGAAGTCTACAGCCGCCGGCCCGACCTGAGGGCGCTCGCCATCGGAGTGGACATCGCCGGCCAGCAAAAGAAAGTAGCTCTGTCGGACATGCTTCCCAAGGTCGCTGTCGTCGGAGCATATTCGTTCTCCAATCCAAACATGTTTGACGGTTTCGCAAAACGCTTCAACGGCGCGTTCTCCGTCGGAGCCACAGTGTCGATACCCATCTGGCACTGGGGCGGCAATTACAACAAATATCGCGCGGCCAAAAGCGAGGAGACCATCATGAAATATAAACTCAGCAACGCCCGCGACATGGTCGACCTTCAGGTCAATCAGGCATCGTTCAAATCACAGGAAGCATATCGCACCTATGACATGACCAACACCAACCTTGCCAAGGCCGATGACAACCTGCGCACCGCCACCCTGGCCTTCCGCGAAGGCGTGGCCACAGCCGACAATGTCATGGAGGCGCAGACCGCGTGGCTCAAAGCCCACTCCGAGCAGATCGACGCCATGATCGACGTGCAGCTATGCAACACATATCTCAACAAGGCGCTCGGCACACTACAATATGAATATCAACAACCTAAATAACATCTAAAAAAACAATATCCAACCATGGCAACCAACGATATCAATCAGGAAAAGAAAACCCAGCGCACACTGTTGCTGACAATGGGCCTCGTGGTGGCAGCCGTTGCCATTATAGCTGTCATCGGATTTATATTCATGAACAAACCCGACGATTTCATCGAAGGTCAGGTCGAAGGCACCACTGTGCGCATCTCAGGCAAGTTGCCCGGCCGCATCGTCGAGTTCTATGTCGAGGAAGGTGACACGGTCCACGCCGGCGATACACTTGTCCACATCCACTCGTCTCTGGCAGACGCACAGCTGACACAGGCCGAAGCCCTCGAAGAAGTGGCCCGCGCCCAGAACCGCAAAGTTGACGCCGGTACGCGCTCACAAATCGTCCAGGCCGCATATGACCTGCTCCAGCAAGCCAAGGCAGCGGAGACAATCACCGAAAAGACCTACCGCCGCATGGAAAATCTCTATAAGGAAGGTGTGATGTCAGAGCAGAAACGCGACGAAGCCAAAGCGGCCTACGAAGCCGCAAGCGCAGCCCGCAGCGCAGCCGAGAGCCAATACTCTTTAGCCAAGGCCGGCGCACAGAAAGAAGACAAAGAGTCGACCGCAGCCCTTGTTTCGGCAGCCGGCGGCGGTGTGGCCCAGGTTCAGGCAGTGCTTGATGACAGCTATCTCACCGCACCCTTCGACGGCACCATCGACCAGGTATATCCCGAAGAAGGCGAACTTGTCGCACTTGGAGCTCCCATTATGTCACTTCTGCGCACTGACAAACGCTGGATCACCTTCAACGTGCGCGAAGAACTGCTCAACGAGCTTTCGATAGGCAAGAAAATCAACGTCATGATTCCGGCTCTCGACCGCAAGGAAATAGAGGCCGAAATCTATTATATCCGCGACATGGGTTCATATGCGACATGGCATTCGACCAAGGCCACCGGCAGTTGGGACAGCCGCACATTTGAAATCAAGGCCCGTCCGACCCAAGCTGTCGAGGGACTGCGCCCCGGCATGTCGATAATTTATAAATAAGTAAAGATTTCTGACAATGGCTTTAGGTCTGAAAGCAACGATAAAACGCGAAATCCACAGGCTGACCTCAAGAAGGATCTATCTCTTCTCGATGGTCCTGGTGCCTGTGCTGATGACGCTCTTCTTCGTCAACCTGCTCGGCACGGGACTTCCGCTGAAAACACCGGCCGGCATTGTTGACCTCGACCACTCGCCGATGTCAAGGTCCATCATACGCTCGATCAATTCAACCGAACTCATCGACATCACCGCCAAACTCGAAAGCTATGACCAGGCTCTCGAAGCCACCCGCCGTGGTGAGATCTACGGATTCTTTGTCATTCCGGTCAATTTTCAGAGCGACGCACTCGGAGGCCGCACTCCGACGCTCGAATATTTCACCAACATGACATATTTCGTGCCGGGCACACTCGCCTTCAAAGGCTTCAAGACCGTGGCCGTAGGCACAACCGCCAAACTCGTCAGCTCGACACTCATCAGTTCGGGCGCTGATCCGCTCACCGTAGGCTCACTGATGCAGCCTATCGCGATCGAGACCCACCCGATAGGCAATCCGTGGACCAATTACTCCTATTATCTGACACCCTCGTTCCTTGCCGGGCTTTTCGCACTGATGATAATGCTCGTGACAGCATTCTCGATCACGACTGAAATCAAATTCGGCACATCGGTAGACTGGCTCAGAGGAGCCAACGGGCGCATCTCTGTGGCTCTTGCCGGCAAACTCATACCTCAGACTGTGATATGGACTGTCTGCGCCATGTTTATGCTCGCCATGCTCTATGGCTTCCGTCATTTTCCGATGAACGGCAGCATGCCGGCCCTGACAGCGGCGACAGTACTGCTCGTCGTCGCGTCGCAAGCCATGGGAGTGTTGTTCTGCTCGATTGTACCCAATCCACGACTGGCGATGTCGATAGCGGCCCTGCTCGGCATCCTGTCCTTCTCGTTCGCAGGGTTTTCGTTTCCGGTACAGAGCATGTATGGAGCCATCGGCATTTTCAGCTGGCTTATGCCCGTGCGCTATTATTTCCTGATATATATCAATGAAGCGCTCAACGGAATTCCACTATATTATTCACGTTGGTATTTCGTGGCACTCATAGCATTTCCGTTTGTATGCTCACTCGGGGTCAGACGGCTCAAGAATGCGTGTCTCAATCCTGTCTATGTGCCATAATTCAATCCGACTGTCATGAAACGAATACTCAAAGCTATATTAAACTGGATGTGCGACCTGTCGCGTGTCTTCTGCAACGAGTGGAAGATAGTCGGCAAAGATGCCGGAGTGTTATTGTTTTTTATCGTCCTGCCTCTGGCCTATCCGGTTACATATACACTGATCTACAACACCGAGGTCGTCAGGAAAGTGCCTGTCGCCATAATCGACGAGAGCCGCAGCACCCGCTCACGCGAGTTTGTCAGAGACGCATCCGCCTCACCGGCCATCGACATTGCCGGCTATGCCGCCAACATGAACGAGGCCCGGCAATGGATGAACGAAGGCAAAGTGTTTGCCATCATGCGCATCCCCCGCAACTTCGCCCATAAAATCGCCACCGGCGACCAGACCCATGTCGAGCTTTACACCGAGATGAGCCTTCTGCTGCGCTACCGTGCGCTGCTTGCGGCCATGACCGACCTGCAGCTCAAGACCACAGAGGAAATCACCATCAACCGTGTCGAGACGGCAGGTATAGAGTCGACAGGGATGACAAAGATGCCGATCGAGACCCACAACTCATTCTTGGGCGACCCCGAACAGGGCTTTGCATCGTTTGTGATGCCGGGCATTGTCATCCTGATACTCCAGCAGAGCATGATACTCGGCATAACCCTTATCGGAGGCACCTCGCGCGAACGCCGTCGCCGCAACAACGGCATCGACCCTCTGATGATCGACAACGCGTCGCCATCGGCCTCTGTATGGGGCAAAGCTCTATGTTATGTGCTGATCTACATCCCGATGACAATCTACGTCACATCATGCATTCCGGAGATGTTCAACCTGCCCCATTACGGCAGTCCCACCCAATATCTGCCCTTCCTGCTGCCGATGCTACTTGCGACCGCCTTCCTCGGACAAGCGATATTGCTGTGGTTCAAGGAACGCGAGACCACATTCCTCATCGTCGTCTTTACGTCGGTAGTCTTCCTTTTCATCTCAGGCCTGACCTGGCCCCGATATGCCATGAATGATTTCTGGACATGGGTCGGCAATCTCATACCTGCCACATGGGGCATCGAGGGCTTCATCCGCATCAACAGCAACGCCGCCACTCTGGCAGAGTCGTCACGACCCTTCGCCGCGATGTGGATTCTGACCGCGGTCTACTTCCTGTGTGCATGGTGGACTGCATCACGCATCCGCAACCTCTCACGCCTCAGACACGCAAAAACCATGGCGTAGTGTCAGTTTTTGCCACCCGTCTGCTATTTTTATCCGAATATCCGATAATTTATGAGCATTGTTTCTTGAAACAATGCTCTATTTTTGCGATTAATAACCAAAATCACAATTCGAACAATGAACCAGACTGAAAAAAATACGACCATACTCAAGGACGAAAGCTCCGAAGCCTATACCATGCTCGAAGCCGTCAACGAAGCCAAACGCTGCCTCCACTGCAAGGTGCCGCAGTGTAAGAAAGGATGTCCGATCAGCAACGACATTCCCGACTGGATCCACGAGCTGTCGATGGGCAATCTCGGCAATGCCATGGCCATCATCAACGCAAAAAGCAACCTGCCGGCAGTCTGCGGACGTGTATGTGCCCACGAAAGGCAGTGCGAGGGAAATTGTGTGCTCGGCAAAAAAGGAGCACATATCAACATCGGCAAACTCGAGCGCTTCGTGGCCGATTTCGACTCTTCGATGAACCTCACCCGCGAAAACATCGTACAGAAAGACCGTGGCCGTGTGGCAGTCATCGGAAGCGGTCCTGCCGGACTGACCATCGCCGGTGAACTTGCCCGCAAAGGTTTCAATGTCGAGATTTTCGAGATGGAGAACGAACCCGGCGGTGTGCTGATGTTCGGAATCCCCGAATACCGTCTGTCGAAAGATGTCGTCAGACATGAAATCAAGAAGATCGAACAACTCGGAGTCAACTTCCACTGCAATGTCACCATAGGCCGTCAACTGACCGTAGACGACCTTTTCGCCATGGGCTTCGACGCCATCTTCATGGGCACAGGCACAGGCAAACCCAAACGGCTCGAAGTGCCGGGCGGACATCTCGAAGGCGTGCGTCAGGCTATCTACTTCCTGCGTCGTGTCAGCCTGTTTAACTCGGGCTACATAAGTCGCCGCGAAGTGCCAGTGAAGGAAGGCGACAGAGTCTATGTGATAGGCTGTGGCAACACAGCCATGGACGCAGCCCGCACGGCCGTAAGACTCGGAGCTTCGCATGTCGAAGTCGTATACCACCGCACCATCAACGAGATGAGCGCACTGCGGGCTGAATATGACGATGCCGTTGCCGAAGGCGTCAAATTCCGCTGGAACTCAAGCATCACCGAAATCCACGACCACGACGGAGTGCTCGACGAAGTGGTGATCAGCAGTGGCGACGAGAGCGTCACCGAGGCAGCCGACAAAGTCATCATGGCTGTTGGCAGCGCGCCTGCGAGCCGCATCGTGTCGACCACCACGGGAATCGATGTCGATGACAAAGGCTATGTCATCACACGCGACAACCCTTATGGCATGACAACCCGCAGGGGTGTGTTTGCCGGAGGCGACGTCACCAACCGACCGGCAACCGTTGTCCACGCCATGCAGGACGCTCAGAAAGTGGCCGAAGGCATAATCCGTTATGTCGACGCCCTGAAGCTCTTCGAAGCCATTGACTGCCCGGTCACGAATGACTGATAAGCAATCCGACTCATTCAGCAAACCAAACAAATAACAATCCAATAAAAAAACCAATACTGAGCCATGAATAATCTTTTTAATCTTGAGGGCAAAGTCGCCCTCGTCACCGGAGCCGCATATGGCATCGGACTCGCCATCGCCAAGGCTCTTGCAGGAGCGGGTGCGAAAATCGTGTTCAACTGTTCGCGTCAGGAAACAGTCGACCGCGGCATTGCCGCCTACCGCGAAGCCGGAATTGACGCCCGCGGCTATCTCTGCGACGTCACCGACGAAAACGCAGTCCGCGAGATGGTCGCAGACATAGAGAAGAACGTGGGCACCATCGACATCCTCGTCAACAACGCAGGCATCATCAAGCGCATACCCATGGAAGAAATGGCCGTCGAAGATTTCCGGCGTGTGGTCGACATCGACCTCATCGGTCCGTTTATCTGCGCCAAGGCCGTCATACCGGGCATGATACGCAAAGGTCACGGCAAGATCATCAACATCTGCTCCATGATGTCGGAACTCGGTCGTGAGACGGTCTCAGCCTATGCCGCAGCAAAAGGAGGCCTCAAGATGCTCACCCGCAACATCTGCTCCGAATACGGCGGACACAACATACAGTGTAACGGCATCGGGCCGGGCTACATCGCCACCGAACAGACCGCACCTCTGCGCGAGCGTCAGGCTGACGGCAGCCGTCATCCATTTGACTCATTCATCATTTCGAAGACTCCCGCCGGACGCTGGGGCACAGCCGACGATCTGGCCGGACCGGCCGTATTCCTGGCCTCCGAAGCCTCTGACTTTGTCAACGGCCACATACTGTATGTCGATGGCGGCATACTCGCCTACATCGGTAAACAACCCTAAAAAGAAGTCACCGTGGAACAGTTTTTCTCCTACATCATCGGACTGGGAGCAGCCGTGATGATGCCGGTGATCTTCACCATTCTTGGGCTATGCATCGGCATACGCTTCGGCGAAGCACTCAAGAGCGGCCTTAAGGTCGGTGTGGGCTTTGTCGGCCTGTCGGTGATCACCGCCCTGCTGACATCGAGCCTCGGCCCGGCACTCAACAAGGTGGTAGGCATATATGACCTGCAGCTGCAGATATTCGACATGGGATGGCCTGCGGCGGCAGCTGTCGCCTATAACACGGCAGTCGGAGCCCTGATCATACCGGTCTGTCTGGGTGTCAACCTTCTGATGCTCGTCACACGCACGACCAGAACCGTCAACATAGACCTGTGGAACTACTGGCACTTCGCCTTTATCGGTGCAGTGGTGAGCTTCGTCTCAGACTCATTGGCATGGGGCTTCTTTGCTGCCATAATATGCTATGCCGTCACCCTTGTCATCGCCGACATGACAGCCAAGAGATTTCAACAGTTCTATAAAGATGTCGATGGCATCTCGATACCCCAACCCTTCTGCGCGGGCTTCGTTCCGTTTGCAGTGATCATCAACCGCGGCCTCGACCGTGTGCCTGGCATCAACCGCGTCGAGATCGACGCTGAAGGCCTCAAGCGCAAGTTCGGTGTCATGGGCGAGCCTCTCATGTTAGGCGTCATCGTCGGCATAGTCATCGGAGCCCTCACCTGCGGCACATGGGCCGAGATCGCCGAGAACATACCGTATATTCTCGGTCTTGGCATCAAAATGGGAGCCGTGATGGAGCTGATACCGCGAGTCACCGCCCTGTTTATCGAGGGGCTGAGACCTATCAGCGACGCCACACGCTCATTCATCGCCCGTCGCTTCCGCGGCGCTGAAGGCCTCACGATCGGCATGAGTCCGGCGCTTGTCATCGGCCATCCCACCACTCTTGTCGTGTCGCTCCTGCTCATCCCCTTCACGCTTGTCATCGCAGTCTTCCTGCCCGGCAATGAATTTCTCCCTCTTGCATCGCTCGCCGGCATGTTCTACATCTTCCCGCTTGTGCTGCCCTACACCCGCGGCAGCGTCGTAAGGACATTTATCGTCGGTCTTGCAGTGCTTGTCATCGGCCTGCTGATGGTGACTGACATGTCGCAGGCATTTACGGCCGCGGCCGCTGACGTGTATGCCCGCACCGGCGATGCGGCAGTCGCGATCCCCGAAGGCTTCTCGGGAGGCAGCCTTGACTTCGCCTCCAGCCCGCTCAGCTGGCTGATCTATAAATTCACCGCCAGCGAACAATGGCGATGGTATGGCGCCGCCACTCTCGTGTGCTCGACCTTGATGCTCGCCGTCTGGAACCGTGTCCGCATCATACGCAGCGAGACTGCCGAACAACTACGTTAACCCAACTCAGACATCAATAACAATGAAATTTCTAAAATCAGCAATCGTGCTTGCCCTTTCAGGCATCGCTTTCATCCCTATGATGGCAAAGACAAACTATACAATCCTCCGCGCATGCCACCCCGATGACGTGCGACACTATGACACCGAGCAGCTGCGCTCTCACTTCATGATGCCGGCGGTGATGGAGAAAAACGTCATCAACCTCACCTATTCGATGTATGACCGCCTTGTCTATGGCGGAGTCATGCCTGTCGGCGAGACCATCGGACTCGAGACCATCGACCCGCTCAAAGCCGAGTATTTCCTCGAGCGTCGCGAACTCGGTGTGATCAACATCGGTGGAGACGGCATCGTCACCGTAGACGGCAAAGAATATGAGCTCCACGCCAAGGACGCCCTCTATATAGGCCGCGGCAACAAAAACGTAAGTTTCCGAAGCTCTGACCCGGCCAATCCGGCTAAATTCTATCTCAACTCCACCCCGGCCCACAAGGCATACAAGACTCAGCTGATAACAATCGACGGACGTAAAGGCTCAATCAAGGCCAACCGCATCAAAGCCGGCTCGCTCGAAGAGAGCAACGACCGTGTCATCAACCAGCTGATCGTCGCCAACGTCCTTGAAGAAGGTCCGTGCCAGCTGCAGATGGGTCTGACCGAACTTATGCCGGGCAGCGTGTGGAACACAATGCCACCTCACACCCACGACCGCCGCGTCGAAGCCTACTTCTACTTCAACGTGCCCGAAGGCAACGCCATCTGCCACCTGATGGGCGAACCACAGCAAAACCGTCTCATCTGGCTCCACAACGAACAAGCCGTCATGTCGCCCGAATGGTCGATCCACGCTGCGGCCGGAACGTCCAACTACATGTTCATATGGGGCATGGGAGGCGAGAACCTCGACTATGGAGACATGGACAAAGTCAATGTTCTCGACATGAGATAAACCAATCGCAATCATTATTCGACCCAACTACACCGCGAGACCCATCAGTCGGGCCGCGCGGTGTTTTTTTTGTTTCTCAAAACGGATCATATGGCAGCGTAGAAATCATTTTTTACATTACCTCACAAATATTTGCAAAGCTTAAACTAAGTTATTACATTTGCAAACAAACAACAAATCCAAAAAACACCCGATCCTTTAACATTTCAACTCCCCCCACCTTAACACCCTAAAATCATGAAAGCAAAAATCCTCCCTCCCACCTTCACCAATCGGAAAAATCCGCTGGCACACTATTCATTAGGGCCAAAGAAATACACAGCGGACAATCAACATTTTGGGTCTTTATTTTTTAAGAGATGGTTAACATTAGACGAAAAGTAACAGCGATGAAAGGTATTATAGTGTGCTTTTTAGCAAGTATTTTATTGTGTGCATGTCCGCTATGTTATGAAGACATGCCCAAAGAACTTGATAAAAGTGTTTGTGTCATAAATAACAGCAGCGATACGATACACCTGGCCTATACCCAAGATGCAAATAATATTATGCTTACCCCTATTTCTTTTGAACGTTGGTGGAAAGTTGCACCTTCAGACAGCCTTAATTTAGAATTATTTGATTATTCGGAAGGAGATTACAATTACGATTATTCATCATCTTTTGTACAAATCATCATATTAAAACAAAAAACAATTGAGCGCTATACATTTGAAGAGATCGAGAAAAATGAAATTGTTGACAAACGTTATATTCTGATGATGGACAGAGTTGTTAAAGACGGAGGAATGAGAATTGTCTACAACGACTAACAGCAAGAAGTTATGAACAGGATATTGATGATTGCCATGATGGCTTTTCTGTGCATGGCGAGCAATTCATGTGATTTTATCGGAGAATTTTTTGGCTTTTATGATTATACTCCGCCGGAGGCTCCCAAATTGTATTTCGAAAATAAAACAGAAGAGAGTGTTCATTTCTTCTCCTGGATTGTCGATCCAGGAGAAGACTTCGGTCCGTGCGATTTTTACAACCAGTTGCCGCCAATGATTAAGGTTGAGGATAATGGCTTTACTACAGTCGAAGAAAAATCTTGCTATGGAAGTTTGCAACATGGGCGCTTGCTTCATGTATTGGTTTTTAAGCAGAGTACATTGGACAGATATAGCGAAGAGGAGATAATACGCGACAATATCTACGACACGCGCTATGTGCTCACCGAGGACGATCTTGTCGACAACACATTGACAATAATCCACACCGGAGACTGAGGCGGCGAGGGAGCAAGCATGACCATCTATATGCAACAAAGGCTGTCACCGATAAGGTAACAGCCTTTGTTGCGCTTCAAGATGGACTCGAACCAACGACCCTCTGATTAACAGTCAGATGCTCTAACCGACTGAGCTATTGA
>CAXHOY010000018.1:0-76583 GCA_964018265.1 uncultured Muribaculaceae bacterium | reverse complement strand
AATCCGTCGTTCGGCTACGGCGGCTATTGCCTGCCCAAGGACACCAAACAGTTGCTGGCCAACTATGCCGAGGTGCCACAGAACATGATGTCGGCTATTGTCGAGTCAAACCGCACACGCAAGGATTTCATCGCTGACCAGATACTTGCCAAAGCCGGCTATTACACGGCAAACGGAGAATACAACCAAGCCTTTGAAGGACCATGCACTGTCGGTGTTTACCGTCTGACGATGAAGTCCAACTCTGACAACTTCCGTCAGTCATCGATTCAGGGCGTGATGAAGCGCATCAAGGCCAAGGGGGCGCAGGTCATCATCTACGAGCCCACGCTCGACGACGGCACGACATTCTTCGGCAGTCTTGTGGTCAACGATCTCGACAGGTTCAAGCAAATGAGCCGAGCAATCGTCGCCAACCGCTACGACTCATGTCTCGACGACGTCGAGGCTAAAGTCTATACCCGCGACATATTCCGCCGCGACTGACCCCGGACCATATCTGACACAAACAAACAACGACCAAAGGCTGCTTCAACTCCGAGGCAGCCTTTGGTTGTTGTAAAAATATAATCATAGAGAAGAGTAACCATCCGAACCACCCGCCTATATACATATCTATCAAATAGCTAGATGCTTGAAATCGCTTTTATGCCGGATTTGTACCTGATGCAGAAAGTCCGGCTATGGAGTCTTCTCGACCGCCTCGCGGTCACGCTACAATCCAATAGAAAATTGGATCATAATTCTCCTGACTGTCAAGTCCGAGGGTTCATTTTCCTGAATTTCAACTTTTGAGATAGATTTCAGATTTGCACTTCGCAATTGTACTGTGATATATCTATCCTCGGGAGTTTGCTGCCCTTGCTTATGACCTTTTCTATGAATGCGTCACAATCCTCCCTTGTGATTTTCTTCCTTATATACGCATAATAGAGAAAATCAAGGGTCGTAAGATATGTGATTCCATTCTCTGAACAATATTGCCTTATATCGCGAAGGTTGCTACTGCCGAGAACATCCTGGTTGTCTCTGCAATAAACCATACAGGCACTTTCACCACGTCCCAATGACTGAAGCAACCGTGCATATTCCCGTATAGACTCTCCTTGGGGAGTAAACTTTATATTGGAGATCCTTGAACTGAAAAAGTGAAGTGTGTTATCAATTTACGTCTTTATCTCCCGTTGTTTTGTAACCTCATTATAGACTACGTCAAGAATGAGATACTGATACTCTGGGAAAATATCGAGCAACAGGCTAAACTGGCCAGCTTTAATGAAGTGTATGATTACATCGGCGTCAAGCACTATCTTTGTCTTATTCGCCATACACTCCTATTTTGTTCAGAAGTTCACGGTAATGACCTTCCGATATTTTTTCCTCATCATAGAGTTTTCGTGCCTTCTCACCAAAATTACCGATAACGAGATTTGCATTGCCGGGGAGATATAGCGACGTGTCATATCCATATTCTTGGGCAGTCTTCATTGCCGGATATAACAGCAGAGTATCTCGTTCCGATCTGGTAATGAATTTTGTATCACAAAGACGATTTAAGATAGCCTGGCGGGAAACGGAGAAATAATGCTCCATACGTATTATGGTAGCCAATGAAACCGTTCCTTTCAATTCCTCCGCCGGTATCATCTGGAGAATTGCATTATATGGCATCAGGAATCTAAGAGCAAACGCATCAGCGCATTGTTCCGACTCACTCTTGCCTCTCTCCACACCACAGTTATGAGGCATCGGGTTCTCCTCTATATATAGGTGATAGAGTTCGTGGGCTATCGTGAAATTCTGTCGGCCTCTGGGCTGGTTGCAGTTGATTAACATAAACCGCTTCCCATTAGGACTCTTCAGACTCATTCCGGAAAAATCCTTTGACAGCGGACGATATATTGTGAGGACATTAAGTTTCAGCAGTAAGCTTTTCAGATTTACCGCTTGCGTGTCACTTAGTCCCACTATTTGAAGGAATTCAGAGACCTGCCGGTCAATGAGATTTAACAATGCTAACTTCATTTTGCCTCAATCGCCTCAATTTTCAGATAAGACTTGACTATATCCTTGAAACGGACAATCTCGGCAGCGTCCTCTTCGGTGAGTCCATCAAGACGGAACGCTGAAGCAAGAATCATCGCATCCGCATTTTCATTCTCCTCAAAGAGTACATACATATCGCAACCGAAAAGATCAGATACTTTTTCAAGCACGTCATAAGGGGCTTCCCTTTCTCCTGATTCATAGTTGCTGTATGCAGAGCGGGTTATACCGAGAGCCTGCGCAACTTCGTCTTGGGTATAACGAGCGGCTTCTCTAAGTTTTTTTAGGTTCGTTGATATGGCATTGCTCATGATTGTGATTTCCTTTCGTGTGGCAAAATTAATAAATATATTTCATACACCAACAATTTGCCACGGTTAAAAGTTTCAACCATAGTTTCCCTACACGGTTCTTACACAGTCAAACCTTGTTTTCTAATCACACCTTTATCAAAATACAGCACCCTGATTACTAGCAAAATCAACAATTCACATCGACCACCCAGACTTTCTGTTATTTCATCCTTGTGTTCTCGCAAGCATGGCTGCAGTTGGTCTACCTCATCCTGTCAATCCCACAGCTCCCCTTGTTGACCTTAACTTGTCGGTACGCTCTGTTAAGGTTGTCAGTAGTCAGGATATACTCCAACATCCTGTCTGACGATAGTTGCACTTTTACGAGTTCGTCTCCAACTATCCCAATCAAAGCAGGCGATCCCTCATACCTTTCGCTTTCCGATCTATTCTTCCGGGGGTAGCTTTCTTCTGTTTCTGCTTTTCTCTGGCCCATGTCGGGCGAACATAGAAAAAGTCCTGTAAGCAAATACTTACAGGACTTTTTCTACCTATTGGCGGAGAGACAGGGATTCGAACCCTGGGTACCCGTAAGGGTACAACGGTTTTCGAGACCGCCCCGATCGACCACTCCGGCATCTCTCCTTCGGATGGTTGCGGGTGCAAAGTTAACGAATATTTTCGCCACATGCAACCGATATGTGCGATTTTTTGCCGAACCGCCACGTTTACTACTTTAAAAAGCAACGCCCGGACGTGTCGCTATGGATTTGATTGCCTCCAATTCGTCTATGGAGAACCCGGGAGTGCAGACAGCTTTAATATTTTGTGAAAGTTGTCTGACAGATGAAGCTCCTACTATGACCGACGTCACCCTTTGGTCGGCAAGAAGCCATGCGACAGCCATCTCGGCCAATGAGATGCCTTTTGAACGAGCGATGACGTCAAGCTGACGCGCCGCTTCCACACGGGCCGTTGTCACGTCCGCTGTTTTGAGGTATCCGGTGGTTCGGGCGGCACGACTGCCTTCAGGCACACCGTCGAGATATTTATCGGTGAGCAAACCCTGGGCAAGCGGTGAGAAACAAACAACGCCACTGCCGTTTTCCACGGCCGGTTCGAAATTATTGTCAATCGCTTTCATGTCGAATATCGAGGCGCGATATTGGCTCAGAAGACATGGCACGTTAGCCTGCCGAAGTATCGAGTATGCCTTGCGTTGCATCACGGGCGGATATTTCGATATGCCTGCATAGAGAGCCTTGCCACTACGCACTATGTCGATCAAGGCCTGCATGGTTTCCTCAACAGGAGTCACCCCGTCATAGCGGTGAGAATAGAACACGTCGAAGTATTCGAGACCTGTGCGTCTGAGGCTGGCATTGCATGATGCAATAATATTTTTACGGGACGACCCGTCTCCATAGACTCCCGGCCACATCTCATGACCCGCTTTCGACGAAATGAACATCTCGTCGCGATGTGCCGCAAGGTCGCGCCTGAGGATGCGGCCGAAATTGAGTTCCGCGCTGCCCGGCGACGGTCCGTAGTTGTTTGCAAGATCAAAATGGCAGACACCGTTGTCGAACGCATGAACAATCATCTGTCGAGCTTCTTCAAAGTCATCGACATCACCAAAGTTGTGCCACAGGCCAAGTGAAATTTCGGGCAACAACACGCCGCTTCGTCCGGCTCTACGATATTTCATCATATTCATAAATAAAAAAATCACTCCCTGAGCATCTGCAAGGGAGTGATAAGAACAGTGCGCATGAAGGGACTCGAACCCATACGTCGCGAGACACCAGATCCTAAGTCTGGCGCGGCTACCAATTACGCCACATGCGCTTTTGCACTGCAAAGATATAACGTTTTTCCGACATCCGCAAATATTTGACTATCGGCAGATGAATTTCTGCGGGTTGAACTTTGCGACGGCGTTATTGTTTTAAATATTGACAATAAAGTAAAACTAACTAATTATATATTCTCAATATGGAAACAAAAAGCATCAAAGGCACCCGAACCGAACATAACCTTCTTGCATCTTTTGCCGGCGAAAGCCAGGCACGTTCACGATATACCCTTTTTGCCGAAAAGGCACTCGAGGAAGGCTATCAGCAGATTGCAGCGGTGTTTATGGAGACTGCCGAACAGGAGTTGAGCCATGCGCGCCAGTTTTTCGCGCTGCTTGAAGGCGGGACAGTTCAGATCTCAGCCGGTTATCCGGCCGGAGTTGTCGGCGACACCAAAACCAACCTCGCTGAGGCAGCCGCAGGCGAACGCGAAGAGTGGAACGATCTCTATGAGAATTTTGCCAAGGTAGCCCAGGAAGAAGGCTTCCCCCATATCGCCAACCTCTATAAACTGATAGCCAAGGTAGAGGTTATGCATGAACAGCGTTATATCAAGCTGCTCGAACGGCTTGAGAACGGCACCGAATTTGAAGAGTCGGAACCGGTGGAATGGATGTGCCGCCGCTGTGGATTTGTCATCACGGCAAAATCAGCGCCTAAACGTTGTCCGGTGTGCGGCATGGACCAGGGATGGTTCCAGCGCAAGGCCAACAATTACTGATCAGCATACCACAAAACAAAACAGCGAGGCGTCCCGTCATAAGAGCGGCATGCCTCGCTGTCTGTATCTTAAGTAAGCCTTTCAGGATTATTTCACCTTGTCGCTGAGCTCTGCACCGGCTTTAAACTTGACAGCCTTGCGAGCGGGGATGTTGATAGTTTCTTTAGTACGGGGGTTGATGCCTGTGCGAGCGCCTTTTTCAGCTACAGCAAAAGTGCCGAAACCGATAAGAGCGACTTTATCACCTTCAGCAAGAGCTGCTGAGATAGCGTCGATAGTTGCATCAAGAGCGGCCTTGGCATCAACTTTAGAAAGATTAGCCTTTTCGGCAATAGCGTTTACGAGTTCTGTCTTGTTCATAATGGATTAGTTTTTAGAAAGTTTGAATGATTCTGGTCGCAAATATAAGTTTTTATGTTGAAAAAACAACAATATTTCAAAAAAAAATGCAATTTTTGGATAAAAACGGCCATTGAAGCCATCTTTGAAGGTCTTTTTGTCATATTATTCGTAAATTTGCGCAGGATTAGACAGGGCTCAACCACATGCCTCGATCCGACACAAACACATAAAGCATTATCATCCCAGTTATGAATACATCGTCTATCATCAACCGCATTCCGCCGGTAACAAAAAACCTGCTTGCGATCAATATCCTGGTGTGGGCAGTCTGCGCCCTACTCCCCAAGGTTGGCGCGACGTTGGATGCAAAGCTCGCGCTCTATTTCATAGAGTCTCCGCTGTTCAATCCATTTCAGTTGTTCAGCTACATGTTTCTCCACAGCGGGTTCATGCATTTGTTTTTCAACATGTTTGCGTTGTGGATGTTTGGATCGGTCATAGAGCGGGCTCTTGGGTCGAAACGCTTTCTGCTCTACTATCTTTCGTGCGGCATCGGCGCTGCGCTGATTCAGGAAGGCGTGTTTGCGGTAATGGTGATGAAATATCATGAAGCATTCTCAGCCGCAGATTTCGATGAGATAGTCCGTCGCGGAAGCCGTATACTTCAGGAAGGATATAACTTCACAGATCCGTCGGCCGGAGCCCTTAACCTTCTTGTCAACACTCCGACCGTCGGAGCGTCAGGAGCTGTCTACGGTGTGCTGCTCGCCTTCGGCATGCTTTTCCCGAACCAGCCAATCTACCTTATGTTTGTCCCCATCCCGATCAAAGCGAAATGGATGGTGCTCGGATATGGCATCCTGGAACTCTTCTATGGCGTCAGCGGTTCGGCAACGGGCGTGGCCCACTGGGCGCATCTCGGCGGCATGGTGTTTGGGGTGTTCATGATTTTGTACTGGAAACGCAGAGGCGACCTCAATGACCGCTGGTTTTTCTAACATATCATCATTTCGGCCATATTTCCGGCCTACAGTGCTCACGGTGTTGATCGGTCTCAATATCGCACTGAGCGCAGTCATAGCCGGTGCAGGCCTTTTGTCCGATGAGAGCCTGCATTCAGCCTGCGGGATGCTGTGTCTGAGTGACAATCCGTCGGTTGTTGCCGGTCGTCCATGGACAGCGATCAGCTATGCCTTCACCAATGGCAACCTGCTACAGCTTGTCTTCAACATGTTGTGGTTCTATTGCTTCGGGCGGCTTCTGCTTCTCCATGTCAGAGCGCGGGTGATAGCGCTCATATATCTCGCAGCCGCAGTCTGCGGAGCATTGGCGTTTGTAGCCTTCTACCCCATGGTCGCCTCTCCCTCGGCGCCATCGATGCTGATGGGATCTTCAGCCTCTGTGATAGCCGTTGCGGTAGCCGTTGCTTTCATAATGCCGGATACAGAGCTCATGCTTCCGCTTTTTGGCAATGTCAGGATAAAATGGATCACGACAGTTGTTGTCATTCTGTTCGGCATAGGCTTGACTTCAGACAATGCGGGGGGCAATCTCGCCCATCTGAGCGGAGCATTGGCCGGAGCAGTCGCAGGCATCATCATACGCAGACGGATTAAAACTTCATGTGAACTGAAAGGCAAGCATGACGAATACAGACTTCTCGCCGACAAGGTGATGGCAAGCGGATATGAGTCGCTATCGTCCTACGAAAAAAGGCGTTTCTTCGAACTCTCAGCCACAACACGCAAACGATGAAAGCAGACCGTCAACATAAATCGCTATGGCATAAGGCACTGACATGGTTGCTGATTTTCATCTGCGCCGTCGCGTCAACAGGTCTTGTCGCATCCGCCTATGCCGGAGCGATCAATCCGGTCGACCATCCCTTTGCGCCGGTTATCGCCATGACATTTCCGTTGTGGCTTATCGGAGCTGTTGTCGCAATCGCCATAACACTTTTTCTTCGCAAATGGGTGACACTCATCGTTGTCGCGGGCATTTGCGTGGCCATGCCATCAATCCTCGACTACTCTCCGCTCCACTTGCCGTCGAAGGTCAGCGACGACGCCGAGACGTTTACCATCATGAGCTATAATGTGTTTGGCTTCGTCGACCAGAGCAACGCCTATCCCGGAGGAGTCAATCCTGTCATCAGCCATATCCTGCGTGAAGATCCCGACATAGCTTGTCTTCAGGAAGCCACCTTCATCAGTCCAAGCTCGTCAGAGCATATCACAGCCTCACAGATCGACTCTCTCCACGCCCAGTATCCATATGTCCTCATCGGCAGCCGCTCACAGGCCATATTGTCGAAATTTCCGGTCGAGCCGGTCAACATAGGCTTCAAGTATGCCAACGTCGGCGGAGCTGCCGACATGGCATGTTTCCGCGCTGAGATCAAGGGTCACAAAGTGACGATTTTCAACATCCATCTGCAGTCGTTTGATCTTGTCACCGAAGACCGGGAGATGTTTTTGAAGCTCACACGCCTCGAAGGCAATGAAAGCGAGATCAAACAGATGCAACGCCATCTTATCGACAAGATATGTGCAGCAGGACCCCGGCGGGTGCTCGACACCCGACAGCTCATGCGCTACATAGACAAATACGGCGGTCCCAATGTCATTGTCTGCGGCGACTTCAACGATGTGCCGGGATGCTACTCGCTGCGTCTGCTTGCCGGACTTAAACTAAAGGAGGTATACCCTGAAGTTGGTTTCGGGCCAATGATCACATACAATGCCGGACGTTTCTACTTCCGCATCGACCATATACTCTACCGTGGCGATATGAAGCCGGTCGCGATGAAACGCGGCAAAATCAGATCGTCGGACCACTATCCGATAGAGGCCACTTTCGAAATATCAAATCCCTGATTACAGAAACGACATACATCATTAAATTCATCACATCCAAGCAATGCCGGTAAAAACTCCACAAGAAGTAATCGAAACAGCCGTCAACAACGGCATCACCAAATCATCAATCCACACACCGCGCCTCATCACCCTCAGCATCATGGCGGGGGCTTATATCGCTCTCGGAGGAGCGCTGTCATTAATCGCAGGTTACGGATTTCCTGATTGTCCGGCCGCACTTCAGAAAATCATCAGCGGCTGTGTCTTTCCGGTGGGACTGATATTGATAGTCGTGCTCGGTGGCGAACTCTTCACGGGCAACAACGCCATGATGGTGCCGGCATGGATGCGCGGCGACTATGGCGCGGGAACCGTAGTCCGCAATTGGACCATCGTCTATTTCGGCAATTTCGTCGGTGCTCTGGCTTTCGCGTGGCTGCTTGTCTATCTGCCCGGGCTGACAGCCTCCGACCCTTATGCTCCGGCCATCATCCGCGTGGCCGAGGCCAAAGTGTCGCTGCCATGGCTCACCGTCTTCCTTCGCGGCATTGGAGCCAACTGGTGTGTATGCCTTGCCGTATGGCTCGCCATGTCGGGCCGTCGCCTAAGTGAGAAGATGATAGCATGCTGGCTTCCGGTGATGACATTTGTCACCTTAGGCTACGAACACTGCATAGCCAACATGTTTTTCATCCCGCTGGGCATGATGCAGGGCGCTGATGTCTCAGTCAGCGCTTTTGTCATTGATAACCTCATACCCGCCACGATAGGCAATATCGTCGGCGGAGCGCTTTTTGTGGCGACGCCCCACGCGGTGCTCTATCTCAAACGCAATCAGAAATTATAGCCGAGTGTGATTGACACAGTGTTGCGCCGGAGATTGTGCTTGCCTCCATCCTGACCGCAGAATGTCGCCATGGCAGTCATGCCTATGCCTCCGCTCACACTGATATAATAATGCGAGGCATAGGTGGCCATTAAGCCGAAGCCCCATTGCGCATCAAACCGATGCCATCCATCATCGAAAAGCGACGTGGACCGCGAAGGCGCAGGGCCTTCGAAATTTGGCTGCAGACCGGCTTTGGCCGTGCAACTGACATTGAACCATGGCCCGGTAAAAAGCGCCAGATCAAGGTTCTCGAATATCTCGGCCCGATAGCCCACGTTGATCGGCACTTTAACACCGAAATTGCTTATCGATCCGTCATAGAGGCCTTCGTCAAACTCGACAGGACGTATGCCCATCGTATTGTAGAAGACTCCTACTCCGGGCTCAAGGTAGACTTTCGATGTCAACGGGAAATTATAAACGCCTGCGACCGTAAAACCCGAACCGTTGTTGAGCCCGTCGTCTGTACCGGTCGCATGGGTCACATCAAACGACAGCCTCACGCCAAAACATGACGACGACTGTGCTGCTACATTGATAGCAGCCAAAGGGATAATAAACGCAAGAAGCAATTTCTTCATCATAACATTCTATTTTTATACGGATGTTTAAATATAGAACATCATGCTAAAGAAACTGTTTAATATTCCCTCCTAAAAAGACATAGAGCAGGATGCAAGTTAGAAGTCATAAGGCAAAAATCTTCGTCGGAGACACGTGCATGATTGAGTCATGAAGACAGAAGAACATAAGGACATGGAGCTGAACGCAAGTCTGAAGTTAAAAGTCAAAAGACTGAAGTCATCGTCGGAGAGGATGCACTTGATTAACCTCATGCAGAGATAAGTCGGAAGCCAAGGCTGCACTGCTCTTGAAGACAGAAGAACAAAAAGACATAGAGCTCGACGCAAGTCTGAAGTTAAAAGTCATAAGGCTGAAGTCTTCGTCGGAGACGATGCACTTGATTAACCTCATGCAGAGATAAGTCGGAGACTTAGCCTGCGTGAGGACGCAGGAGCTCTCTGACAAAAACTACCTCGGAGAGGTTGAACCTTGTGCCCGCGCGCGGGTTTGATGTCCGGTAAAAACGCCCCGCTACGCGCGTTCCGCATTAGGAAGACAGACGAACATAGCGCCATAGCGCAAGTCAGGAGTAAGAAGTCATAAGGCAAAAGTCATCGTCTGATGGGATTTGCGCGTAGCGCTTAGCTCCGCGTAGCGGTGCGCCTCACACGCGACATTGCAGCCACTTATAGCGCTAAAATTCATTGAACCATTTTTTGCGATACCATATATCAAGTTCGTCAAGGACTTTTTCACGTGTCAACTTGATTATCTCTTTCTTTTCTTTCTTATAGCGTTCGTCACTCCACATCCACCATCCCTGTTTATCTTTATCGAAAGTATAACCGACAATAAAAATTTCGGAGTCATCCTCAGGTACAGCTATATGCACGGTGACTGTCGAGTCATTGTATGGCAACGAGAAATAGAATGAATGGAAATATTGGCTGCCTTTTCGTTCTCTTATGTCCGGATTATAAAATTCATCGTCTCTATTTTTCCATATGACATTATATTCAGGATGTAATTCCTTAAGTTTTTCCCATACGTGCTACAATATCTCCGCTGTCTGTAAATGTCATAAATTTTTCAGAGCCGTAATAATAGCCTCCCGGCGCAATTTTGCTTACAAAAAACACAATAAATGCCAATACAGAAATAGTGATTGATGCTCCGATGATATTATTTACTTTCTTTCTTCTCATAATTTTTTGTTACCTAAAAGTCGTGCTCGTCCATTTTTATCAAGCAGTTCAAAATGCGCTGCCGCATACGTTCGTCCTGCCAATAATTTTCTGTCCAAACATTAACTCTGACAGAAGCACTGTCCTGTCTGAACCACCATATTATTGTTTCGTCCTGAGCCGGATTATGCTTAAGCTTTAAATTGAAACTTCGGCTCGGTTCGTCAGAAACAACAACTCTATTTCTGAAACTCTTGTCCAAAATCACATACAGACTATCGTGTTGGATATAGCCTATTGCGTCAAGTATCGTGTCTGCGGAAATCTTAAAAGGGTAGTGTTCACTCGAAGAAATCAGATGGACTATATAATCTATATAGGCAGCATGCGGTTCGACACAGGCATAGGCTGTTTTTCGGCCTTCCGGCCTGATCGATGCAAGATATGGACTCAATACCGTCCTTACTATCTCGCCGAAGGTGTCATCGTCCTCCATCATTAGACGTTTCAAATCCATGGACAGCGATGTGTCGCGCTCTACATATTCAGGAAACTCCAAGAAGAAAGAATCCAAATTATAACGATTGTCATTTTTTACATATCCCCTCGCGCCCAAATTCCCGCATAGCACTTCTATAACGAGAATTAATGCGAAAACCGTAGTTGGTAACTTTTTCATGGCGGGGGATTGGTTTGAAGGTTATGTTGCTAAGATAATGTTTTTTGACATCGTTTTGCAAGTTTTTAACTTTTTTTGTTTATTGATTGTTGATTATGTTCTCCTGTTGAGATGTATGGTTCAACCTCTTCAAGGTTGTTTTGCGTGGGATGATTCGCAGTCCTCACGCAGGCTTGGTCTCCGACCAATCTCTGCATGAGGTTGGCCTGGTGCATCGTCTCGCGACGATGAAGAGCTCTCGCGGCAATGTTCCACTCCAGCTGCGACCTAAGTTTCAGACCAAGTCAGTATGAGGTAAGAAGAACATAGAGCCATAGCGCAAGTCAGAAGTTAAAAGTCAAAAGGCTGAAGTCTTCGTCGGATGGGATTTACGCGTAGCGCTTGGCTCCGCGTAGCGGGGCACCGATGTTAGCCTATGGCAAGCCTCGCGTCAGCAGGCGCAGCCATAGGTCAGAGCGACAACCCAATCCCCCAATAGCTCCGCGTAGCGGGGCGTCTATCTGCCTATTACAGCATCGTCGGTGACGAAGCACCTGATCATCCTCATGCAGAGATGAGTCGGAGACTTAGCCTGCGTGAGGATGCCGAAACGCTCCTCCAAAACTAACCTCGGAGAGGTTGAATTTTTACCTGCCGGGGGCGGACAATTCCCCTGCCGGTCGCAATTATAGCGTCTGCGACCTGAGATGTTGGCATCGAGGGGGGGATAAAGTGTAATTGTCGTGAAATGTCAGGGTTGGTGGCTCTTGCGCTATGCGAAATCAGGTGTAGATTTGTTTATAATTGGAAAGAATATTAAATTTGCATCATGCTACAATTTATCGCACAAATCAATGACCGCTATTCGGTCGCCGAAACAGTCCAGATGGCCATCGAAGGCGGTTGCCGTTGGATACAGTTACATCTTCCCGATCTCAGCGACGAGGACATCCGCCAGATGGCCGGTGACATAGTCGAAATGTGTCGCGAGGCGGCGGCGTTTCTGACAATCGAAGACCGTCCCGAGCTGGCCAAGGAGCTTGGTCTTCATGGTGTTCACCTAAAAGACCTCAAAGGCCGCAGTGCGGCTTCATATCGCGACGAGCTCGGTCCTGAGGCTGTGATCGGCATAGAGTCGGGCAGCGCATCGTCGATACTGTCGCTGCGCAATGCCGACATCGACTATGTGACCACCCCCGCCGACATGTCAGCCGAGGCTATCGCGGAGCTCATAGCCACGGTTCGCGAAGCGGGCATCGAACTGCCGATAGTGGCCATGGGAGAAATTTCGCCCGAGGACGCGGTTGTCTACATCGCAGCCGGGGCATCAGGCATCGCCACCGGAATGCATATCATCGCATCCAAAGATCCTGTCAGAGAGACCGAGCTGACAATCTCGGCTCTCAACGAGGCCAAAGCTCAATAATCATTCACTCCACAGACAGACATGAGCGGCGAACTATCGAAAACGTTATGGAAAATGCTGCTGCCGATAGCCATAGGGCTCGCAGTAGTCGTGTGGATGTTTCACGACGAGTTCAATCCCGCTGTCTTTTCAAGCTTTGAGTTGTCATGGCGCACATTGACAGCCATAGCCGTTGCGCTGATATTTGTGATAGGCCGAGACTTCGGTCTGGCGTGGCGCTTCCACACCATCGCCGGCGGCGACCTTTCGTGGCCCCGGGCCATCAAGGTCGACCTCATGTGTGCGTTCACGTCTGCCATCACCCCGTCGGTGGTAGGCGGCAGCGCTCTGGCCATCTTCTACCTCAACCGCGAGGGCATACAGGTCGGACGGGCGACCACGCTGACTCTGACCACTCTGTTTCTCGACGAATTATTTTTTGTCGTGTTCTGTCCGGTGCTTGTACTGCTTATTCCCGACTCCGCGCTATTCGGGACAGATGCCACCGTCAGCATACTGTCGGGCATACGTGTGGTGTTCTGGCTCGTATATGCCGGCATAGTCATCTGGACCGCCATACTCTTCATGGGCATCATAGTCAAGCCACAGGCTGTCGGCAACGTGCTTCACCGCCTGTTCTCGATCCGCATTCTCCGCCGCTGGCAAGGCGCAGTTGACCGCGCCGCAGCCAACATGTCTGAGACCTCAGATTTTGTCAAGAACGCCTCGCGTCAATGGTGGCTTAAGGTCTTCGGCGCGACAGTGGTGTCGTGGTTCTCGCGATATCTTGTTGTCAACGCTCTTTTCTGGGGATTTGTCCCCTCGGCATCCGGGCTGCTTGTGTTCGGTCGTCAGTTCGTGGTCTGGGTTGTGCTTATGGTCAGCCCCACTCCCGGCGGGAGCGGCATCAGCGAATGGCTTTTCACAAACTACTACGGCGACCTCATCGGAGATGTCAGTGTGGCACTTGTCATAGCCCTCATCTGGCGCATACTCAGCTATTATGTCTATCTCATTGCCGGCTGCGCACTGTTGCCGTCATATTTTTCAAAAAAATCAAAATCTCTTCGACAATGAAACGCATTCTTACCGGCCTGCTGCTGATTTTCGGGCTGAGCCTTTTTGTCCGCGCAAATCAAGGACCTGTATTTATACTTCCCATGGAAGACGAAATAGACGCGCGGGCATGGCAGCACACACGCCGTGCATGTTCAGAAGCCGAAGAAATGGGCGCGTCGCTGTTTGTGGTCAGAATGAACACATATGGAGGCGCTCTTGACTCGGCCGACTCGATACGCTCGGCACTGATGCGTCTGCCGATCCCGACCGTCGCGTTCATCGACCACAACGCCGCATCGGCCGGAGCATTGATAGCGCTGGCATGTGACAGCGTTTTCATGACACCCGGCTCAAGCATGGGTGCGGCGACCGTCGTCAACGGCTCCGGCGAACCTATGCCTGACAAGTATCAGGCCTACATGAGCTCAATCATGCGCAGCACGGCCGAAAGCCACGGCAAACGTCACGAAGGAGACAGCCTTGTGTGGCGCCGCAATCCGGCACTTGCGGCGGCTATGGTAAGGGGTGACAGCATACTGTCGTTCTCATCGTCAGAAGCTGAAACCGCTGGTTTTTCCGACGGAACGGTGACATCGCTCGAGGCTATGCTCACACAACTCAACGCATCCGACAACACCAGACACATCTACTCACCCAATCTGTCGGACGATATACTCGGCTTTCTCAGCAACGCAGCTGTGCGTGCGATACTCGTTATGCTTATCATCGGTGGCATATATATGGAGATGCACACTCCGGGCTTAGGCTTTGCGGCTGCAGTCGCCCTTGTGGCAAGCTGCCTCTACTTCCTGCCTATGCTCGCCAGCGGCACACTGCCGGCGTGGATACTCATCACTCTTATCGCCGGTGTCGTGCTCATAGCCCTCGAACTTTTTGTAATACCAGGCTTCGGCATCTGCGGAATGGGCGGCATCGTGGCCGTAGTGGTAGCGCTCTGCGCCGCCATCGTACCACCGACCGGCTCCGGACACGAATTCACACTCTCACTCTTGGGCAAACCGATAGCCATCACCGGAATCGGTCTGGCAGCGGCAATTGCCCTCGTGGCATGGCTAACCTCGAGCCACGGGCCAAAATGCGTCCGCCGCCACTCCGAACTACTGCTGACCCAGGATGTCAAAAAAGGCTATATCGGTGTCGACATGCAACCGGCCCGTCTTGTCGGACAAAAGGCCAGGACACTCACCGTACTGAGACCTGCGGGCAAGATAATGATTGACAGCGAGGTCTATGACGCAGTGTCGACAGGCGAATATATCGAGGCCGGAAGCCATGTGCGCATCGTGCGTTATGAGAACGCACAGCTTTATGTCGAACCAACAAATCTGACAGTATGAAATTTATCGGAATAATACCCGCCCGCTACGCATCAAGCCGCTTTCCGGGCAAACCTCTTGCGATGATAGGCGACATGACCATGATCGAACGTGTCTATCGTCAGGCATCAAAAGAACTCGATGAAGTGGTCGTCGCCACAGATGACAGCCGCATCTTCGACACTGTGACAAAATTCGGCGGCAAAGCCGTCATGACCTCAGAAAGCCACCGCAGCGGCACAGACCGCTGCCGCGAGGCTTATGCCAATGTCGGTTCAGACGCTGATGTCATCATCAACATCCAGGGCGACGAACCTTTTATCGCACCGCAACAGATCGCAGCCCTCAAAGCCTGCTTCGACGACAGTGAGGTGTGCATAGCCACCCTTGCCCGCCCCTTCGACCCTGCGCGTGGATTTGACGCCCTGTTTGACCCCAACACCCCTAAGGTGATCATGGACAATATGATGAATGCCATCTATTTCTCACGTTCGATAATTCCCTACGTGCGCAACCATGAATGGAAACAATGGCTTGACCATGCCCGTTTCCACACCCACGTGGGGCTGTATGCCTACCGTGCGGACACACTCGACACCATCACCCGTCTCCCCCAGTCATCACTCGAACTGGCAGAATCGCTCGAACAATTGAGATGGATTGAAAACGGCTTCAAGATACGCGTCGCCATAACCGAAAACCCAACAATCGGCATTGACACTCCCGAAGATCTCAAAGCCGCCATCGAATATCTCAAAACAATAGACAATGGCAATGCTTGACCGCACCAAGGCACCGGCAGTCAAACCATTCGGTCGCCTTGTCCTACCTTCGGAAGAGACAATATCTTTGTCAAACGGACTCACACTCCACACTCTCAGCGGCGGAGACCAGGACGTAGCGCGTCTCAGCGTGGTCTGCGAAGGAGGCGCCAACGACTGCGACAATCCTTGCATCGCCACATTCGCCGCCGAACTGCTGCGCGAAGGCAACAGTATGCACGACAGCGAACAAATAGCCGACATGATCGACTACAACGGAGCGTGGCTCAACTGCTCCTCGTCATCCCACCACACATGTCTGCGACTTTCGGCTCTCAGCTCACGCCTCGGGGCTGTGCTGCCTGACGCCATCGACTGTATGATTTCACCGACATTTCCTGAACGTGCGTTTGAGGTGATAAGACAGAAAGGCGTATCCCAACAGCAGTTGAATCTCAGCCGGGTCAGTTTTCTGGCCGCATCAGACAACAAACGCCTGATCTGCGGTGAGTCTCATTCTGAGAGCCGCATTCCGAAGCCCGAAGACATTGCCGGACTGCAGATAGACGACATCAAAGAATTTCATCACTCCCGTCTTGACTCCTCCCGCACCCACGCCTATCTCTGCGGCCGTCTGACACCGTCGCTCACCGACAGTGTGGCCCGGCAGCTTGAGGCGATGCCGCGGCGCGATATCGCTTCGCCTGTCAAACTTGCGGCTTATAGGCCCATGGACGCATCGACATCGACCATCCAAAAAAACGGCTCCCTGCAGAGCGCCGTCGCAATCTCGCTTCCTGCCATCGCGCGAAGTCATCCCGACTACAACCCTCTGAGAATGACCGTAACCGCACTCGGCGGTTATTTCGGCAGCCGTCTGATGTCCAATATACGTGAGGACAAAGGCTATACCTACGGCATATCAGCCGCGCTCTTAGGCTCGCTCGACGGCAGCTATATCACTATCAATGCCCAATGTGACAACCGCCACACTGAAGCCTTGATTGAAGAAGTGCGCAAAGAATTGACCGATATGGTCAGACGTCCGCTCGACGAAAGCGAGCTCGACAGGCTGCGCTTCAACGTCGCCTCTGACCTTGCGTCGACACTCGACTCGCCCATGACAATGATGGACTATTATGAGCTAAATCTGACCGTAGGCACTCCCGCCGACTATTTTGAAGCCCGCCGGAAGACTTTGGCCGACATCACGCCGGAGAAAGTCTGCGAAATGGCCGGCAAATATCTCAACCCCGATATGCTGCGCATAAGCATAGCCGGAGACATGGGAAAGAATTGATGGAATGAAGCGATCGATCAACCGCGAAATTTCAGCGATTGCCGGACCGGCCATAATATCCAACATCACCACCCCGCTTCTGGCCATGATAGACGTGGCCATAGTGGGACATATCGGTTCGGCTGTCTATATCGCCGCCATAGCCATCGGAGCGAGCATGTTCAACATGCTCTACTGGCTGTTTGGCTTCCTCCGCATGGGATCGAGCGGCATGACTGCGATAGCATATGGTTCGGGTAACACACGCGCCACATCGACCCTGTTCTACCGCTCCCTTGCGGTCGGAGTGGTCGTCGGCTGCTTGCTGCTTGCTCTGAGCGACCCGATTGCCGAGGTGTTGCTGCGTTTCATGGATCCGGACACAGACACACTGCCCGAAGCGAGACGCTACTTTATGATAGCCATATCCGGAGCCCCGGCCACTCTCGGCACATTCGCCCTGTCGGGATGGTTTTTAGGCATGCAGGACTCACGCACGCCAATGTGGATGGCATTGCTGACCAACGTTGTCAACATAGCTGCAAGCCTGACACTCGTATTCGGATGTGGTCTGAAAATCGAAGGTGTGGCCATTGGATCGGCAATAGCCCAGTGGAGCGGTTTCATATTCGGATTGACACGGGCCCTGCGGCACTACCGCCCGCAACGTCCGTCATTGCGCGAAGTGGCACATCCGTCCGAACTCCGACGCTTTTTCTCTATCAACGCCGACATATTCCTGCGTACACTCTGTCTGGTCGCAGTAACCGTATGGTTCACCCGTTCAGGCTCCAGACAAGGAGTGGACATCCTCGCAGCAAACGCCATATTGATGCAACTGTTCATGTTTTTCTCCTATTTCATGGACGGCTTCGCATATGCCGGAGAAGCCCTTGCCGGCAAATATGCCGGGCGCGGCGACAGGGACTCGTTGCAATCCGTGATAAAGTCATTGCTCAAGACAGGTGTGACACTCGCCATAGCCTTCGCCGCCATCTACGGCATATTCGGCAACGATATAGCCGGTCTTCTCACCGACGCACACGATGTGACAGCAATATGCCATGACTATATCCTCTGGGCCGCATGTGTGCCATTAGCCGGCACGACAGCGTTTGTATGGGACGGAATACTGATCGGACTGACCCGCACACGGTTGATGCTTAAGTCCATGATATTCGCCACGATAGTCTTTTTCTGTGTGTATTTCGCCACAAACGGTTCATTAGGCAATCACGGACTCTGGCTGGCATTTCTTGTCTACCTTTCCGCCAGGGGATTAAGCGAACATTGGCTATATATACGCAACAGTCGGCGACACACATAGAGCGTATTAAAAACTTGCCGAATATTACAATAAAGTGTCATTTTTCAGAACTTTTTGCGTCAATTTGATTATATTAATGAAATATTAAGTACTTTTGTCAGCAAAATATCAACCGGCAGATAAAGACTCTGCGACATTATAACTGACAAATCACTTAAAATCTCACATTATGACTTTAAAGAAAACAAGTGCTTGTGTGTTTGCCGCACTCCTCGGACTTTCCGCTGCAAACGCGCAACAGCTCCCCAATGCCTCGTTTGACGATGAATGGGTGACATGCAATCCATGGGTAGCAGGCAATTATGTAGCCTCGCAAGGAACCCAGCCCACCAGCTGGTATGCCGCGAATGTAATGGGGTATGAGCTAAACCTTTTTGGCAAGAAATCATGGGTTGGCAAAACAACCGTTGTAACAGAAGCCGAAGGGCACAACAGCGCAAAAGCCGCCAAGCTTGAAAACAAGACAACTGTCGGTAACGTCATCCCCGGTTACCTTTCATTAGGTACACCCTGGAATACAGCAAACACTTCAGGTAAGAATTCCGACGGTGGAGTCTTCGGTGGAGTTGAATTCACATCCTGTCCGGATGCCATCGAATTCGACTATCTGAGAGTCCAGGGGTCAGGCTCGACACAACCTGCATCTGTCGTGGCATATCTGTGGAAAGGCACAACGACACAGACAAATGTACCCTCAAACGTAGCATCCTCAGCGACAAAGGTGACAATGACCGACCGCGACCGCAACATACTCGGCATAGAGTATGCCTATGGCGACGAACCTACATACTCAGACGATTTTGAGCTAATCGCCACCATCAATGACAAAATCACCGAAGCCAACGAAGACTGGACAACTGTTACAATTCCGTTTGAATATAAAAGCGACGCGACTCCTGCGATGATCAACGTCGTGTTCTCAGCCATGGATTACTTCGCAGACCGCTCAGCCCATAAATCAGGCGATGCACTCACCGTAGACAACGTACGCATGGTCTACTACTCACGCCTGTCATCACTGAGCGTCAACGGCGAGCCCGTCGAAAGCTTTGACAGCGGCAACTTCAGCTATGCTGTCGATATACCCTACTCTAACGAACATGCAGTCGAAGCCACCGTACTCGGCAAATCGGCTGCTCAAGAAATCAATTTTGACGATGAGAATCACACTGCGACAGTCAAGGTCTCAAACGTTGACGCAGACTCAGACGGTGAAGCATCACACTCTTATGTCATCCAATTTGCGGAACCCGAGCAGGAGGAGACCGGCACACCCGTCGAAGTTGCAAGTGCTGACTACAAAGGCACAATCACAATCGATCTCGGCATGGGCGATCCGGCATCTCTTGACGACCAGATTGTAAAGATTGCATCCACAGGCGTGGGAACATGCGACTTCGCACTCGACCACTTCTCACTCGACGGCGAATTTGATATGGGCAACATCCGCGTCAATGATGTCAAGACAATCAAGGCTGCCGACAGCGATAATATCATCTACACAGGCTCTGCAACAAACATCACCCTCAATCTCGATGAAACAACCGAGATCTACGCTGACGTCGACCTCGAAGGCACAGAAGACGCCGCCCATAATCTTTCAATGAAAATCCATGTAAGATGGCTTATGAACGGTGCTGACGACCATGAGACATACCTGCCTATCGAAGTTGAGTTCAACGGCTCGGTTTATGTTGATCCCGGCACATCAGGCATCGACGCTGTCAATGCAGACAGCAACGAAGCTCCGCGCTACTTCCTCATCAACGGAGTGGAAGTCAAGGACGCATCAGCTGCAGGTCTCTACATCGTGCGACGCGGTAACAAAGTTGAAAAACTTATCGTGAAGTAAGCGATATAAGATATATCCCAAAAACAATCAGGAGGTAAACACCCAAAATTAGTGTTTACCTCCTGATTGTTTTTTTCGACAAGTCGGACTGGTCTTTACGATCAAAGTTCAATCAATTCATCAGCGATGAAGGCGCGAGACGCCGGACGCCCTATGACCTTGTCCCATTCCATCGGTGAAATGCCCGAGCCGGGGCGCTTGACGGTGATGTTGTCATCCGTGAAAATCTCACCGGCAGCGATGTCGCGTGCAGCTACTATGCTTTTACGCGCTACTTCGATATTGGGACGTTCGACATCGGCCACAGTCTTCTCCCCACTGCCGATAGCTGCTTCAACATTGCGCACAGCTTCTACCATAGCCCGGAGTTCGTCAGGTTCAAGCGACGATGTCTGATCGGGACCGGGCAGATTGCGGTCGAGGGTGAAATGTTTCTCTATGACGCATGCTCCGAGAGCCGCAGCAGCGACAGGGATTTCGATGCCTTGGGTATGATCGCTATAGCCGACTCCGCCACATCCGAGAGCGCGCAGGGCGTCCATCGCCCGAAGATTGACTGCATCATAGGGAGTCGGATACTGGGTTGTGCAGTGAAGCAGAATTATGTCGTCACGTCTGATGCCGCCATCGACAAGAATCTCCACCGCTGCCACCACTTCGTGTAGTACAGACATGCCTGTCGATAGAATGACACGACCTCCTTTGGCTGCGATTTTACGCAGATATGGCAGATTAGTAATCTCACCCGATGGTATTTTCCAATAGTCCATGCCGATTTCATTGAGACAGTCGATTGATACAAGGTCAAAGGGCGTGCTCATGAAACCGATGCCTATCTCATCGCAGTATGCCTTCAGACCGGCATAGTCAGACAATGGCAGATGTAGTTTGCGGCACATGTCGAGCTGGCTTTCGTCAGCACCTGTCGTCACTTTCTGATATTCGGCCTTGGGCGCTATCGAAGAAATGACCAACTCAGGTATCGCGGTTTGAAACTTGACATAATCGGCTCCGGCTTCCTTTGCCGCCACAACCATGCGGCGTGCAAGAGCGATGTCTCCGTTATGATTTACGCCGGCTTCGGCTATTATGATGACATGTTGAGGATTATTCATTCCCTTTATATTTTCCGTCAATAAAAACGACTTCCTGCATGTAACGGCATATTCTGACCGCCGAAGAGGCGGTCATCGCATGCGGTTTGCGTCCGAGGGCCTCGCTGATAATCATAGCCGGGATATCAGCACCGGCTATCACCGAACATACAGCACCTCCTCCAAGCCGCGGATTGATTTCCATAATCATCAGACGTCCGTCGTCAAGATCGCGTATGAACTGGACCGTCACAGCCCCTCTCAGGCCTGTCGACTTGAGAGTCGTTGACGCCAGAGCCACGGCTTCCGACACATCGACAGTCTCGGTGTCTGACACCTCTCCTCCGACGGTGACATTGCGTCGTCGCGGAGACACAGCCAATATATCACCGTCGGTGACCGAGACATAGCAGTCGACGGTCAATTCCTCGCGATTATCTATACGCTCCTGTATGAGATAGTCTTCACGGCGGAGCAATATATCGTCAAGTTGCTCGATCGAATTTATCTCGATTATGCCTTTTGACGCTGACCCGTGACGTGGCTTCGCTATGAGCCGCAGGCATGGGTCGCCGGGCTCATAGGTGCGCGGCACCGGTAGTCCAAGCGCTTCAAAACGCCGAGCAGCCCTCACCTTGTCAAACATAAGTTCGGCATCCGCCGCACTGCCTGCCGGCACAAAGACTTCTCCGGGATGAGCCGATGCATAATCTGCCGCCACGGCCACGGCGCCATCGACAAACGGTATTATGATATCAATGTGATGGGTCATGACAGTTTCGTGGAGATGACGTTGTATGTCGCTGTCGGACCAACGCCGGCCTTCAACAACCTGTGCCTCGCAAGCCACCGGCACACAGCGGTCAGTCTCATAACTGAATATCTCACACCCGAGGCCCATACGCGCTGCGGCCTGTTTGAAAAGGCGGGCCATCGAGACGCGTTTGGCGCCACCGAGAAACAATATCCTGACAGTCTTAAGATCCATATCAGCGATTGTATATGTCAGTTTTGTATCGCGCCAGATTTGCCGGATCGGTAAACCACTCCACAGTCTTGCGCAGACCCTCTTCGAGCGACACTTCGGGGCGCCAGTCGGTGAGCGATGTTATCACGCGGTTATCACCGCAGAGACGGCGCACCTCGCTTTTGGCCGGACGCAGACGTTCGGGATCTACCACATAATCGACATCGGCATCCATCACACGTGCAATGGTGCGGAGTGTGTCAGCCATAGATATTTCTGTTCCCGACGCTATGTTTATGTTCCGTCCCTCTATGCCCGGTGTCTCCGCCAAGGCAATGAAACCACGGCATGTGTCACTGACATAGTTGAAATCGCGTGTCGGTGACAGATCGCCGACCTTGATGCTGCGCATGCCTGAGGCGATCTGGCTTATGATGGTCGGGATGATGGCTCTCGCACTCTGACGGGGACCATAAGTGTTGAACGGACGCGCTATCACGACCGGAAGGCCGAAAGCGTTATAGAAACTCTCGGCAATGGCGTCAGCACCGATTTTCGTGGCCGAATACGGCGACTGCGGCTGGCGTGGATGTGTCTCGGGAATGGGCACTTCGAGAGCCGTACCATAGACCTCGGACGTCGATGTGACGACAATGCGGTCGACAGCAGCCGCACGCGCTGCCTGGCACATGTTGAGAGTGCCGCGGATATTTGTGTCGACATAGCTGTCAGGTGCGACATAGCTGTAGGGTATGGCTATGAGAGCCGCGAGATGAAAGATTGTGCCGCAGCCGGCTGCAAGTTCACGACAGAAATCTCCGTCGCGCACATCGCCGCAGACCACTTCAAGCCTGTCGGAGACAATGCCTTCAAGCCAGCCCCATGAATTGAATGAGTTATACTGAGCCAGAGCCCTGACCTTATAACCGCGGTCAAGCAGCATCTGAGTCAGATGCGAGCCGATGAAACCGTCGGCTCCGGTAACTAAAACAGGTTTGTTTCTATCTATCATGATTCTTTTACCAGATTTTGCGAAGTGAGTAGACTATGCGACAGCCCGAAGCGTCGGTCCAAGCAAGCGTCATATGGTGTGATCCGCGACTGACAAAAGTGAGGTCGATCACGACGCCTTGCGGCATGTATAGCCATTCGGGAGCCTGATAATGTTGAGTTCCGGGCTCGACGCCGTTCTCATAGTGGGTGAAATCGAGCAGCAGACTGTTATCGTCCTCGGCCCATGTGCCCCAACGTCTGTCGAGTTCGTCGAGGTTCTCGATATATGAGACCTTGATGATATTGTTCTGAAACTCCCAGAAAGAAGTCTCGTCATTGAAATCGTCAGGCACCACCCCGTCAACCGTCAGCGACTCCACAAGCCATGAGCCGAAGAAATCACCGATATCACCGTTGTTGACGCGGCAAGCGCTCAACAACACAGTCAATAAGAGCGAGAATATAATTTTTTTCATCATTTGCCAAAATTAAAGTTTCCGGTATAAGATACGGCAAGCGCCACACCAAAATTGTCGCCTCTCAACTCACCCCGGTCAAAGGCTATGCGGCAGTCGACATCGAGGCCGGGCAATATGCGGTCGGCTTTCCAGTTGAGCTGAAGCATGGCCGAGACATCAGATTTGGCATGAGGAAGAGGTGTGCGTCCCATGGCATAGCCTTTCTGCCATCCGGCCATAAGCCGGTAGGAAAGCTCAGACATAGGGCTGCCGCACATGGCGACATGCACTCCGCGCATGCGGTTGTAGATAAACTCGGGATAACCGTTGGCATTATAGATCGGTGACATCACCATCGGAGAACCTATCGCCATGCCATAGTTGACATAAGAGCCGAACGAGTCGTTGTTATAGTAATTGTCACCTCCGGTGGCCTCGGTCGTGATCGACGAATTGTCGTGATCGCCCGGAGCCCAATGTATGGGTCCGCTGTGATTGCGGAAATCAAGATACTCGACCACCGCGCTTTCAAACCATCCGCGTTTGCCGAGCGAGAACTGCACACCATAGAGACCGTCGGCCCCATTGCGGCATGCTATGCCCGAACCGTCTTCAAAGGGGTTCTCCCAATAGGCCGCTATCTCGCTGCCTCCATCAAGACTGTATCTGGCTCTGAGCGACCACGAACCAAGCGAATTGCCTTCATAATAGCCGTTGCCGTTACCCTGGGTCGGGAAAAACATCTTGAACACGTCGCCAAACCTGAAGCCACGGTTTTCTTCACGATATGCCACACCCTGTCGGTAGTGGACAGTCTTGCCGCCAAACTGCCCGGCTGTCTGCATGCCGAAAGTGGCCGAAAAACGTTCGCTTGGCTTGGTGCGGAAGTAACAGTATTTATATGTAAACCATATATCAGTTGCGATCAAAGCATTGTAATAATCATACTGCTTGCGACGGAAATCATTGTCTGTCAGTTTGCCATACATTATCTTGCCGTCGATCTGAAGCCAGCCGTTGGTCAAGGGTATATCCTGAAAGTCAACAAAACCTATGGTCAGACCGGGTATCGGCCTTGCGTTATTGCTGAGGATGAGATCTCCTGACGACAGACGGTCGTCAACGATCTTTGAATGGCTATACTTCATGCCGACCTGAGCATAAAGACTGCGGTAGTGGGCTTCGGCATAAAGCTGCCGTATCGAAAATGCCGCCGGCCGCATCGGGCTGAGAGTCCATTGGCTTTCAGCAGCGGAAAATTGCCTATAGACGGCATCATGCTGATATCCGCCCATAAGTTCTGCTCCGGCACCCCAGCTGAAACGCCCTGTCGGTGACATCTTCTTCTCTATCTCAACATCGGCGACGATTGAATTTTTCATCGTCGAACGATCGGCATTCCATGAACCAATCATATATGGCGCCATACGTCCGGTCGAAGCGTTGGCCATCACCGATGCAACATATGTGACCGTGTCTCCACCTTCGGCCGCATATGCCCCGGCAGCGGCGGCAAGCAATGCGGATGCGGCAACATACCGTCTCAAAACTGAAAAAACATTCATAGTTTACATTTAAGCCGTAAAGTTAATAATAATAATGTTCAGTTGACGAAAAAGACGTAAATTTGCATGCAAAACATGTAGCCAATGTCCGCATCAGACCACTCAGACCAAATCACATCGGCCGGACAGCAGCCGTATAAAGGCCGATTCGCACCGTCGCCGAGCGGAAGAATGCATCTCGGCAATGTGTTCACGGCCTTGATTTCATGGCTGTCTGCCAGAAAAGAGGGCGGCAAGTGGGTGCTACGCATTGAAGACCTCGACCCTCAGCGTTCGAAACTCGAATATGCCCGTCTGATAGAAGACGACCTTCACTGGCTCGGTCTTGACTGGGACGAAGGCGGCATCGACGGCATCGGTGACTGCGGGCCATACTGCCAGAGCATGCGCGACGCCGTCTATCTCGACTATTTCAACCGCCTCGCAGCTGCCCGATTGACATATAAATGCCGCTGCCGTCGTGCCGATATTATGGCTACCCAGGCGCCCCACGAGTCTGACGGCCGCATAGTCTATGCCGGCACCTGCCGCCCTGCCGCCCTGCCACCATTTCCGGTCTGCGACAGTCCGTCGGCCGGAGCGACAAGGTTGTATGTTCCGGACCGTCTGATAGCGTTCGACGATCTTGTTTTCGGACATCAGGAGGTCAATCTCACACGCCACTGCGGTGATTTCGTAATCCGCCGCGCCGATCTCGCATGGGCCTATCAGCTTGCCGTAGTCGTCGATGACGCTCTCATGGGCATATCCGAAGTGGTCAGAGGTTGCGATCTGCTGCTTTCGACAGCTCAACAAATCTATCTTTATGATTTGCTCGACCTTCCCTCGCCACGCTTCGCCCATCTGCCTCTAATCTCAAACGCAGCGTGTCAGCGCCTGTCGAAGCGCGACGGAGCGATGAGCATGGAGCAGTTGCGGCTGCACCACAGCCCCGAAGAAGTCATCGGCATTGCCGCTCACCTCGCCGGCCTCACCGACCATGCCACTCCGACCAAAGCCTTAGACCTCATCGACCTCTTCTCATGGTCCAAAATACCGGCCGCACAATCTGTCACAGTCATTTGACATCTTCGCACTTGATATTTTTTTTGCATGAAATGTAATTTTTTAATGCATAAAGCGTCTAAAAGACGTAACGATAAAAAACAATAAACATCACAAGCAATGGACGAAATCATACTCAAGGCCGACAATATCGTCAAGACGTTCACACGCCACAAGGCGCTCGACGATGTGTCGATAGAGGTGCCACGCGGCAAAGTCTACGGCTTGCTCGGACCTAACGGTGCGGGCAAGACCACCCTCATACGCATCATCAACCACATCACGGCTCCCGACAGCGGCAGTGTGACCTTCAACGGCCATCAGCTGACGGCCAACGATGTGGCCAACATCGGCTATCTTCCTGAGGAGCGAGGACTCTACAAGAAAATGAAGGTCGGCGAGCAGGCCATCTTCTTCGCCCGTCTCAAAGGTCTCGGCAAGGCAGAGGCGACACGCTCGCTGAAAGAGTGGTTCGAACGCCTCGAAATATCGTCGTGGTGGGACAAAAAAGTCGAGGAGCTGTCGAAGGGCATGGCTCAGAAGGTGCAGTTTATTGTCACGGTGCTCCATCGCCCCGAACTGCTGATATTCGACGAACCCTTCTCAGGCTTCGACCCCATCAACGCCAATGTGCTCAAACGCGAGATACTGCGTCTGCGCGACGAAGGCGCAACGGTCATTTTCTCAACCCACAACATGGCCAGCGTCGAGGAACTATGCGACAACATAAGCCTAATCAACAAATCGCACAACATACTGACAGGCAGCGTACGCGAGCTGCGTCGCCGCTACTCTGACAACTCCTATGAGTTCAGTTTTCTCGGCGAACAGACACGGCTGACCGAAGCGCTCGCGCCAATGACACGCGAGATCATGTCAAACGGCATCGACCGCGACGGACACCTCTCGATAAGCCTGAAACTCAATTCGGCCGACGACCTGCGCACAGCCATCGCCCGCGCCAACGAAGCAGTCAATCTGTGCTCATTCCGCCAAGTGTTGCCAAGCATGGACGAAATATTCATACGCACAGTCGAAATGTCTAACCAATCCAACCCTCAGCAAGCATGAACTCCAAACTATCGACCATCATAGCGCGCGAATATCTCGAACGCGTCAAACGCAAGAGCTTCATCATCTCGACCATACTGATGCCCATCTTCATGGTCGCGATCATGGTTGTGCCGGCCCTGATAGCCGTATTCGCCACCCCCGAAGAGAAACAGATCGCAGTCATCGACGAGTCGGGAGTCATCGAACAAACGCTCCAGAACAGCGACGAAATCAAGTTTGTCGCCACAAAGGCCACGCTCGGCGAACTCACCGACGACGAAAAATATGACGCCGTGCTCGTCATCGGCCCGGACATCGTCGACAATCCGTCGGCGGCCACGCTCTACACCCACTCTGCCTCGTCAATGCAATTCGAGAACTCCATAGCCTCGCAGATCAAGCACACAGTGGAGTCGATACGCCTGCGCAAATACAACATCGACAATCTCAACGAAATCCTCGCGTCGATCAACGCCGACGTCAAACTGCAGACCTTCCGCATCGATAAAGAAGAGACTTCCGAGACATCGTCAGTGCTGAGCTATGTCGTCGGCATCATCATGTCGTTCATGCTCTACATGTTTATCCTGCTCTACGGCCAGATGGTGATGACCTCGATCATCGAAGAGAAGAACAACCGCGTGCTTGAGATCGTCGTATCGTCGGTCAAGCCCACCTACCTGATGCTCGGCAAGATTTTAGGCATAGGACTTGTGGCCATCACTCAGATATTGATCTGGGCAGTGATCGTAATGTCATTCACAATCTGGGTAATGCCCTCGTTTGCATCTGCGCTCGCCTCAAGCGGCGACACCGAAATGCTCTCAATCATCTCTCGTCTGGGCGACATGTCATATATCATCACCCTCTTTGTCTATCTGCTGCTCTTCCTCATCGGAGGATATCTTTTCTATTCGTCAATCTATGCCGCCATCGGTTCGGCAGTCGACAACATCCAGGATGCAAGCCAGCTTCAGACCATAGCGATCCTGCCCATCATCGTCGGTATGGTGCTGGCGCCCACCGTAGTCCAGGACCCTATGTCGAGTTTCGCCACCTGGGTGTCGATCATTCCGTTCACATCGCCGATGGTGATGATGTCGCGCATACCCTTCGGCATACCGTTCTGGGAAATAGCCCTGTCGATTGTGCTGCTCTATGCCACCTTCATGTTCATGATATGGCTTGCCGCCAAGATCTATCGCGTCGGCATATTCATGTATGGCAAAAAGCCGACTCTCACCGAACTCATCCGCTGGGCAAGATATAAATAAGGCTCGGTTTCATAAACCCATCCGAAGAGCTGTGCCTGTGATAATCCGGTCTCAGGCGCGGCCCTTTGCCCTTCCCGGCCTCCGCCTCTATCTATACAACTCAAGATTTTTGGCCACTAAATTGAAATATGTGGCTATAAAAATCGTTATAGACATACAGATAATTGAATTTTTTCGTAACTTTGCACGAATTTGCAATAATTAGGCAACAACGAGTTACTCATGAGACAACTAAAAATCACTAAATCAATCACGAACCGCGAAAGCGCTTCGCTCGACAAATATCTTCAGGAAATCGGACGAGAAGAACTCATCACCGTCGAAGAAGAAGTCGAACTCGCCCAACGCATCCGCCAGGGCGACCAGGTAGCGCTCGAAAAACTCACACGCGCCAATCTCCGCTTCGTGGTTTCCGTTGCAAAACAATATCAGAACCAAGGTCTCTCTCTTCCCGACCTTATCAACGAAGGCAACCTCGGCCTCATCAAAGCCGCACGTAAGTTTGACGAGACTCGCGGCTTCAAATTCATATCCTACGCCGTTTGGTGGATCCGCCAGTCAATCCTCCAGGCTCTCGCCGAACAGTCGCGCATCGTGCGTCTGCCCTTGAACCAGGTAGGTTCGCTCAACAAAATCAGCAAGGCTCTCTCGAAGTTCGAACAGGAAAACGAACGCCGTCCGTCGCCTGAGGAATTGGCGGAGACACTCGATGTTCCGGTCGAAAAAATCGCCGACACCCTCAAGGTGTCAGGACGCCACATCTCTGTTGACGCTCCTTTTGTCGAAGGCGAAGACAACAGCCTGCTCGACGTCCTCACCAACGATGACTCGCCAATGGCCGACGCTTCGCTCAACCAGGAGTCACTCTCAAACGAAGTAGAGCGTGCCCTGCGTCAGCTCCACGAACGCGAACGCGAAATCCTCAAAATGTTCTTCGGCATCGGATGCCAGGAAATGACGCTTGAGGAAATCGGTGCGAAATTTGACCTCACACGCGAGCGTGTGCGCCAAATCAAAGAGAAAGCCATCCGCCGCCTCAAAGGCCAGCGCAGCCGCCTTCTCAAATCATATCTCGGCTCATAAAACCATAACAAACCATACCTGTCAAAACAACGGATTGATGTCCTCACGGCTGTCAATCCGTTGTTTTTTCAGAACCGGATTAAGCCGACTTGGATAACATTCTTAAAACATGTAACTTTGCGGAAACAAGCCAATAATACCTGATATGAAACTGTCACATTTCTGTCTCACCATAATACTCAGCATATGCCTGACAGCGAGCGCCGCAACAACCGACATCATGCCACGCCCTGTATCAATCGAAACCACCGGAGACGGAGCCTTCAGGATCGACGGCCATACTTCGTGGGCCTTTGACAAAGCCGACGATCCGGCCATCGCAGCGTTGTCGGCCTATGCCGAAAGTGCGTTTCCCAACGTCGGCCGCGCCGGCGGAAAGGCGCGCAACCGTATAGAACTGCGGCTACTCGACAGCACCGACGGATCGACATCAGAAGCCTACAGGCTTAAAGTCGGCAAAAAACGCATCGAGATAAGCGCGGAGAGCGCCACCGGCCTATTCTACGGTCTCCAGACCCTCAGGCAGCTTGCCGCCAACAACGACAGTCTCGTGCCGCTTGTCACCGTCAACGACTCTCCACGCTTCCCCTATCGTGGAGTGATGATCGACGTAAGCCGCAACTTCCGCGACAAGGAATTTATCAAAAAACAGATCGATGCGCTTGCCCGGCTGAAGATGAACCACCTCCACCTCCATCTGACCGACGGTGCAGGATGGCGCGTGGAAATAGAGCGCTATCCGCGCCTGACCGCCTTTGCCGCGTGGCGCAAAGGCGAGACATGGAAACAGTGGAACGGCCGCTACTGCGAACATGACGACCCTGAAGCCCGGGGCGGCTATTACACCAAGGATGATCTCAGGGAAATTGTCAGCTATGCAGCCGAACGCCACATCACGGTCATCCCCGAGATAGAGATGCCTGCCCACTCCGAAGAGGTGCTTGCCGCTTACCCCGAGCTGTCGTGCAGCGGTACAGTCTACGGCCATTCAGACTTCTGCATCGGCAATGAAGAGACCTTCACGTTCCTGCAGAACGTCCTCGACGAGATCATCGACATATTTCCGTCGGAATATATCCACATCGGCGGAGACGAAGCGTCGAAACAGGCATGGCGCAGCTGCCCCAAATGTCTCGGGCGCATGGCCGACGAAGGCCTCAAGGATGTCGACGAGCTGCAGAGCTATCTTGTCGGGCGCATCGAGCGCTATCTCAACTCAAAAGGCCGCGCTCTGATCGGCTGGGACGAAATAATGGAAGGCGGACTCGCGCCCAACGCCACGGTGCTGTCATGGCGAGGTCCGCAACATGGCATACGCGCCGCCGAGAGCGGCCACGACGCAGTCATGGCCGCCGGCAAATACTGCTACTTCGACGGCTATCAGGATGTGCCCCACACCCAGCCCGAAGCCATAGGCGGCTATCTTCCGATCGAACTCGTCTACAGCTTCGATCCCGCACCCGACACACTGTCGACATCGACACGCCAACATATCAAAGGCATCGAAGCCACGATGTTCACCGAGTATATAGCTACCGACGACCATGCCGAGTACATGCTCTATCCCCGACTGCTCGCCACCGCAGAAATCGGTTGGACACCCCAGTCGCTGCGCGACTTCAAGGAGTTCCGTCCAAGGGCTTTGCGTTTCAACGACCAACTCCGCGCCGAAGGCTACAACGCCTTCGACCTTCACTCCGAGATCGGCAACCGCAAGGAAGCCCTCGCTCCCGTCGAGCATCTCGCCCGGGGCAAGAAGGTGACATATAACGACTGCGCGTGGTCATGGAAATATCCCGCTGCAGGCGAAGCCACCATGACCGACGGCCTGCGCGGCGGATGGAACTACAACGACGCCCGTTGGCAAGGATTCTACAACGGCGACACAGACCACAACTTCGACGTGACCATAGACATGGACGAGCCGACCGACATACAGTATGTCGGAGCAGAATTCATACAGCTCTGCGGCCCCAACGTCTGGTTTCCCGAAAAAGTCGTCATCTCATTCTCCAACGACGGCATCAACTTCACCGACCTCACCACCATCCACACCAACCTGCTCCGCGACAACAAGGTCGCCTTCCGCACGTTTTCATGGCAAGGCAATGTCCGCGCCAGATACATACGCTATCAGGCGTTCAACCGATGGCGCTTTGTCTTCACTGACGAAATCATAATCAGATAAGATTCATAAAATGAGTTAATATCAGACCGATTTGACTTTTTTGCCGTATCTTTGCAGCCAACAAACAACATTTTACATGAAACGACAGATCTTACGCATCCTCATCATAGCCGTAGCGGTGATCGCCGCTGCAAGCACGGCCAAAGCTCAGTTCCGCTATGCGCCCATCGTCGGTGTCGAACTCACCGACCTGAAGTTCAAACAGGATCTTGTGCCGGTGTCACAGGCCGTCAGCTTTCAGGCCGGTGTCCAGGGCGAAATCATATTTCCGGGACTCGGCTTCGGCATCGACACCGGACTGCTCTACAATCAGCTTGGCGCAAAGGTCGACCTCGGAGCACGCAAAGTGTGGTCGTCATTAGGCTATGGCGATGAACGCGTCAGACTCCACACACTCCAGATCCCGCTCCATCTGCGCTTCAAATGGACCCGTCTCGGAGGCCTCGAAGACATCGTCGCACCCTTTGTCTACGGAGGTCCTGACTTCAACATCCTTGTCGGCCATGGCAAATGTGACGCATTCGACTATACCGGAGGCTCGCTTGACCTGTCGGTCGGCGGCGGCGTCGAACTCTACAACCGATGGCAGGTGTCATTCGGCTACACATGGGGCATGACCTATGTGCTCAAGACAAAGCTGCTTGACAACTTCAGCGCCCGCGACCGCTTCATGACTCTCCGCCTCGCCTACTTCTTCTAATTTCTTCTAAGAGCCCGACGGTTGCATGAGTAAATGCAACCCCTCCAACCGTCCATAGACAGCGGAATAGACCCGGCCGAAAAAAATCAACGATTTTAACACAGAAAGTTTCGTAAATCTCTGTTTTTTTTAACTTTGGGGAAATTTATCAAAACCAATATAACACTAAATTTCCCATGAAAAGTAAACTAACCAAGACCGGAGCATTCTGGCTGTCATCCCTGCTTTCACTATTGCTGTTTTTGGCCACATGCTGGTCAGCCGTATTTCATGACGCAACCCCCTACTGGGTCGAGAGCATCGGCTTTTTCCTGCTTACATATGTCTGTATCGACGTGTTTTCAAAACGTCTTGCTGACATCAACCCCTGGATGATTGGCCTTGCCGTCATCGTCGGACAACTGATCATTCAAATCCCTGTTCGTGCAATCGATTTCATGGGGTCGTTAGGCTCGGTCATGATTTTAGTTTCATGTATAATAGCCACTCTACTTGCTGTATTCTGCTACAAAGACAAGAAGCCATACACTTTCATCCTCTCATATGTCGTAATGTCTCTATTCAACATATTTGTGGCTGACATGTGGCAAAATTATGTCTTATCGTTGCATTGACCCTTTGGCAGTAAAAAATGCATAATTTGGTTTGAAATAGCAAATTGCATGGTTTGAAATCGTGAAAGTATTCGTCGGAGACGACAAACCTTAATAGCCTCATGCAGTGATTGGTCGGAGACTTAGCCTGCGTGAGGTTTCTTGCAACTCCGCCTATGGCAACCTTGGAGAGGTTGAACATTTTGCCAGGCACGGTTCGTTTGGTTCAACCTCTCCAAGGTTGATTTTTTGTTGGATTGGTGGCTGTCCTCACGTAGGCTTGGTCTCCGACCAATCTCTACATGAGGCTGATCGAGTGCTTCGTCTCCGACGAAGATTTTTGCCTTTTGACTTCTTACTCCTGACTTGCGTCCGGCTTTATGTTCTTCTGTCTTCCCACGCGACGCATGCTTGGCTTCAGACGAAGACCGCCCCTCCCGCAAAACTAAAAAAATCGGGCTGCCAGACTCAAGGTCAGGCAGCCCGATTGATTATGGATTTGCGGGTCGGATTATTTGTTGTAAAAGGCGAGGATGCGGCGACGGAGGATTGACTCATATTTGGCACGCACGGCCTCTGACTGCGCCCTGACATACTCTGAACGCGCCTGTTCATATTCGGTGGCATTGGCTTTACCGAACTCATATTTGCGGCTCATGGCCTCGAAGGCTTCGCGGGTGGCATTCTCAGAGATTTCGGCCGCCTGACGGCGTTCGTCAGCTCCGACGGCCTGATAGTAGGCCTGCTGGATGGCTTTATAGAGCGCTCGCTCGTTGGTTTCATGCTGCAGCTCGGCGTTGAGCTTCTGAATCTTGGCGCGACGCACGGAGTTGCGGGTCGAAAATGCATCAAAAATCGGTATGTTGAGTGAGAAACCAATCGACTTGTTGAAGTTGTTGCGCATCTGCGAACCGAACGACGAGCTGTTCATGCCGCTGACGGTGTAATAGCTGCTGCCGAGACCGGCGTTGAACGAGAGCGTCGGCATATAAGACGACCGCGCGAGCGATATATTGCGGTCGGCGGCCTCGATATGACGACGCGACGCGAGCACCGAATGGTTGGTGTCCAAAGCCCGGTTATAAACCTCGTCGGGCGAGTAGATGCCACGGCCTTCGTCCTCGACCGCAGCTATGTCAAAGCCGTCTATATCGGGCAATTCGAGCAATTGAGCAAGATCGACAAGAGCGAGGGTGCGGTCGTTCTGCGAGCTGACAAGCGACATGCGGTTCTGAGCGAGCTGCGAGAGCGCCTCTGTCACCTCGAGTTCGGCAATTTTGCCGGCATCGAGCAGCTGACGGCGGCGGTCGAGCTCGACCTCGGCGAGCCTCAGTTGCTCACGGGCTATATTGACCATCTCTCCGGCATAGAGCACCTGAAGATAAGCCGAGATGACATTAAGGGTGATGTCGTCTTTCGAAGCCTCGAGTTCCTCGATGACCGCCCGGAGATTGGCTTTTGCATAGGCCGTCTGGCGCACAGCCGACAGGCCTTGGAATATCGGCAGCGAGAGGCCGACATTCCAGCCGAAATTTGATGTGTTGCGGTTTGTGTATGTGTTGTCCGACGTAAGGCCGCGTCCGAAGCTCCATGACTCCGACGCTCCGGCACTGAGCTGTGGCAGATGCCGGTCTTTGGCGGCGGTGATGTCGAGTTCGCCCGAACGAACCTGCAGTTCACGGGCCTTGACAGTCAGGTTATGGTCAATCGCATAGCTGATGCAGCTGTCAAGCGACCAGACGGCTCCGGCTGCGGGCACTGCCGCACACGAGGCGGCCAATGTAAGGATCAATAATGCTTTCATGATTGCAAACTTTGAGAGCTGATTATTTCTTTATCTGCATGCCACGTAGACGAGTGTCAGCGTCAATGCCTTCCTTGACCTCGATGATTATGCCGTCGCCGAGACCTGTCACAATCGGAGTGCGCTCGAAGCTGTGTGCGGCAGAGTCTGTCAGGCAATAGACAAAGGTGCTGTCACCGGCAAATTCGACCACACTTTCAGGCACCGTCAGCACATCAGCGACCCGATTGAGCATCACTGTTGCATTGGCGCTGTAGCCGGCACGCAGGTTTCCGACAGAGTCGGCGGTTATGGCGCCTTTGAGTTCGAACGTGTTCGCCCCGCTCGACTCATTGCCCTTAGGCGAGATATATTCGATCACGGCCGACAGTTGGGCATCGGGGAGCGCTCCGACGGCAATCGTCATCGGTTGTCCGACGGCAAGTTGTCCGACTTCGGTCTCATCGACGTTGCCCTTGAATATCAGATTTGTCATGTCGGCGATAGTCGCCACGGTCGTTCCGTCGTTGAATGTATTGGCCTGTATCACCGAGCTTCCGACCTTGACAGGCACATCAAGGACAAGACCGTCGATGGTGGCGCGCACCATCGTGTTGCTCTCGGAGGCATTGAACCGCGACACACCGTTGCGCACGATGTCGAGAGCGTCTTCGGCTCCCTCAAGGTCGCTCTGCGCACGGCTGTAGGTTGTCGAAGCCGTCTCATACTCCTCGCGTGATATCAGTTTGCGGTCATACAGTGTTGCCGCACGGTCATATTTGTCCTTGGCATCGGCGAGCGCGATTTTGGCGGCGTCGACACGGTTTTGTGCCGATGACAGCTGTGACGCATCGGGTATCACCTTGATACGGGCTATGATATCACCTTCGCTGACAGTCTGGCCTGCCTCGACAAGGATTTCAGAGATAATGCCCGAGATCTGAGGTTTGATATCGATCTGGTCACGCGGCTCGATTTTTCCGGTGAGCACTGTCGAGCGCTCGATGGTCGAGATTTCAGGTCTGACGATGTCGTAGGCAATCTCTTCGGGCTGAGAATTCTTGTAAAGGAATACAAATGTGCCGACAAAGACTGCGGCGACGATAACCCAAAGTAAAATTTTAAAGAAACGTTTCATATTTGTAGATGTGTAGTTTATTAGTTCTTGATTGGGATTGAAATACTTATTTATCGCGCATGGCCTCGACCGGTTTGATGCGCATTGCTTTTATGGCGGGTAAAGTGCCGGCTGCCGTGCCGAGGACAAGAAAGGTCAGGACTATGCCTATGGCCTGGCCGAATGTGAGGATAAATCCGGGTGCACCATGCACCTCGTCGGTGAGCGCGAAGTCTGACACTCCGAGCACTATTGTGGCGAAGCAGACACCGGCGAGACCGGCAATGGATGTCAGCACAACACCTTCAGACAGGATCTGGACTATAATGTCTCGGGGTTTGGCACCGATAGCCCGGCGTATGCCGATTTCCTGGGTGCGCTCCTTGACGATAATCCACATGATGTTGCCGACACCGATGATGCCCGCCATCAGCGATCCCGCACCGACAAACAGCGCAAGAAGACTTACTCCGAGGAAGAGGTTGTCGATCATCTCAAATTCTTCAGAAATGTCCATAAACCACATGGCCTTCTCGTCGGTCGGCGAAACCGGGTGATTGGAACATATCGCACGGCGTATATAAGGCTTCAGATCTGACGGAGAATATCCGGCAGCCGCCGTATACATGAAGAAGTTGACCTGATTGCCCCAGTTGTAGGCCTGGCGGAACGACGTCGAGGGTATCAGCAGCGAGTCTTCATACCGGCCGCCGATCGAGGCCGAACTTGTCTGCCCTATCACTCCGACCACGAGAAAATATACCCCGCGGGCACATACAAATTTTCCTACAGGATCTTCCTGTCCGAATATTTTGTCGGCAAGGTTCTTGCCTATCAGAGCCACTTTCCTGCTACCGGCCTCGTCGCTCGAATTGAACACACGCCCCGAGTAGACGACAGGGATAAGGATTTTCGAAAAATCAGGCTCATAGCCTGTAATCTGTCCCTGGGCCGACTCGGTGCCATATTGGATTGTGCCGTAACTCTGGCATATTGTTGTCGAATATTCTATGCCGGGAGTGATGCGGCGTATGGCATCCACATCATTCTGGTTCATCGTCCAGCGCATGCCCTTGTTGAAACCCCTGTAGGCTTCGGAAGTCTCACCGGGGAAGACAGCGCCGAGATTGGTCGAGAAACCCGCGAAATTGCGTCTGAGCATGCCTTCCATGCCGTGAGCGCCGCCCCAAAGCATGGCGAGCATCGCCGTGCCCCAGAAAATGCCGAATGCGGTCAGGAACGTGCGGGTTTTGTTGCGGGCGAGTGTGGCGCCGATCTCGCGCCAGTTTTCTATATCAAAAATCGGATTTTTCATATCGTATGGTCCTCCGTCCGTTTATTCGTCGCGCAAAGCTTCGACCGGTTTTACTTTAGTTGCCTTCAGAGCCGGGAACAATCCGGCGAGCGCTCCCGCGATAATAAGCACCAATGTCACCTTAAAGGCTATCGACAGGTCGACCGTCGGATTGCCGAGAGGGCTGTTTCCACCCGCCCCGCTGCCGAAATAATGGCCGATGACCTGCATGACCACCATGCCCATCACCACACCCATATATCCGAACAGGGTCGTTATCGACACACTCTCGAGCACTATCTGTGTGAGTATGTTGCGTCTTTTCGCACCGATAGCACGTCGTATTCCGATCTCGTGGGTGCGCTCGCGCACGGAGACAAACATGATGTTGCTCACTCCGACTATGCCCGAAAGCATCGTGAATATACCGATTATCCACACCGCATAGTCGAGTATCTTCATCCCCTCCTTGTTCTTCAGATAGTTGGTGAAGCGGTTCCACATCGGCGCCGCGCTTTGGTCGTCGGGATTGAAATGATGGATTTTGGCAAGCTCACCGCGTATGGCGTTTTCGGCATCCTTGGCCGAGGTCTCATCATTGACATTGTCGGTCATCACCTTCACAGACCATACGTTGGCGTCGCCGCCTGACAGCGCTACAGCGGTCGTGAAGGGTATGAAATTCTCATCCTCGTTCCACTCACGGCTGTACAGCCCGACAATCTGCCACGACAGGCCGAGAGACTTCACCCGCCGGCCGATGATCTCGGTTGAGTCTGTTCCGAAAATGGTCTTGGCAGTCTTGCGGGATATAACCATCACGCGGCGTTCGTTGTCCATATCCGCATGATTGATGAAACGCCCGGCAAACATATCGATCCAACTGTTACGCCGGGCCTCGGGCGCCACGCCCGAAATTCCTGACGAAGTGTAGTCCTTCGGTCCGCTTACTTTTGCGGAATCGATATATTTTTCAGCCATCGCGCCTGCGATATAACTGTTGCCTGACTTTTCAAGAGCCTTGACGGTCGAAGCCTTGAGATTTATCTGCCGGCCTTTGTTGTAGCCCTGATATGGCATCGAGGTCGTACCGCGCCAGACATTGATCGTGTTGATGTCTCTTTTGCCCGACTGCTCCTCGAAACCGCTCATCAGCCCCCTGGAGAGGCCGAGAAGGATTATGAGCATGAAAATGCCCCATGCAACGGCAAAGCCGGTCAAAGCGGTGCGCAGTTTGTTGTTGCGCATCGTCTGTCCGATTTCACTTATCAGATCGAACATGGCTCAGATGGTTAAAGCGGGTGTCACCACCGGATTTTCAGAACCGACTATGCGACCGTCAGATATGCGGATAATACGGTTGGTAGCCTCTCCCACCCCGGGATCGTGGGTGACGATTATTATCGTCATACCTTCCGAGTTGAGGTCACGGAAGAGCTTCATGACATCGTGGGACGTCGTTGAGTCAAGGGCGCCTGTAGGCTCGTCAGCAAGGATGATCGAGGGGTTGGTAATGAGTGACCTTGCTATGGCCACACGCTGTTTCTGTCCGCCCGACAGCTCGCCCGGCAGATGATGGGCTCTGTCGGCGAGCCCCATGCGCTCGAGTTGCTCCATGGCCATGCGGTTGCGCTGACGGCGCGACACACCCTGGTAAAACAACGGAAGAGCCACGTTTTCGATGGCGTTTTTGTAGCTGATCAGGTTGAAAGACTGGAACACAAAACCGATCATACGGTTGCGCAGTTCAGCCGCGCGGTTTTCGCTAAGGTTTTTGATAAGCACGTCGTCAAGATAATAGTCGCCGCTGTCATAGTTGTCGAGAATGCCAAGGATGTTGAGCAAGGTTGACTTGCCGGAACCCGAAGCACCCATAATCGACACCAGCTCACCCCGTTGGATTTCGAGATTGATGTCTTTGAGCACATGGAGCGGCACGACGCCCGGATAGGTCTTGTTAATGTCGTTGAGCCGGATAATCATGATGAATGATGTTTTAATGAAAGTTTATAGATGTAGATTGTAGTAAAGTCGTTTCATCGGCTGGGGGCAAAATTATAAATTATTCCAATATTTTGCAAAAAAAGTTGTAATACCACCGGTTTTATCTGTTATTTTTGTACCCGAAAAAATAAAGAAAATATGAAAAAACTCATAGTTTCAGCCATAATATTGACATCAGTGGCGGTTTTCGCCGCCGAACTGCCGCTGCCATCGGTGCCTCGGTCTCTTAGATCACCGTCTGAACGGGCAGCCTATATCATGCTTCACTTCTGGGACGAAATGAACTGGAGCGATCAGGCTCTCATCGCTGACGACAGTTTCATGGAGCAGAACTCGGCTAATTTCTATTCACTGTTCGGCCTCACCGACAGCATCAGCGCCTCAGAGGCGGTCGCGGCAATGTTACGCGGGGCCGCGGTCAACGACTCAGCCTACAGACGTGTGGCCGACATCGCCTCGCTATATCTCCATCAGCCTGAGTCACCGATGATTGACGACGAGTCATATGCCGTCGTCATAGACAGGCTTCTCGAAGACCGGCGGCTATCCGAGGCCGACTTGCTGCGCCTCGACGACAGCCACAGGTCAATCATGAAAAACCGCAAGGGGGCCAAAGCCGCCGATTTCGACATCATAACCCGCGAAGCATCTACCATAAGTCTCAGCGACGCTGTCGCCGCCATGCCGCAGACTCTGCTTATATTCTATGACCCGGATTGCCATGACTGCGCCGAGCTCGAGAGCAGCCTCCAACAGAACTGTCCTCCCTCGACAGGCATCGTGATGGTCTATCCGTCGTGCGATGAGCCTCAACAGTGGGAAAGCCACGCAGCCACAATGCCCGAAAACTGGACCATAGGCCGCGTCGCAGACGACAGCTTCGAAGAGTCCGAACTATATTATATCCCCGCCACCCCGACCGTCTACCTAATCTCCTCCGACATGACCGTCCTATCCAAAAATCTGACGGCCGGAAAAATAAGCTGGACGCAAGTCAAAAGTGAAAAGTCAAAAGGCTAAAGTCTTCGTCGGAGACGATGCACCTGATCAGCCTCATGTAGAGATTGGTCGGAGACCAAGCCTACGTGAGGACAGCCACCAATCCAACAAAAAATCAACCTTGGAGAGGTTGAACATAGACAGAAGAACAGAAGGACAAAAATACAGGGCATAAGTCGCGTGAGACCTAAGCGGGAAAATCAAGCTCAGATGCCAGGCTGTAGGCGCATTAGCGCCGTTTGCTCCGCGTGCGGGGCAACTGTCGGCCTATATAGCTTCGTCGGAGACGATGCACCCGATCAGCCTCATGTAGAGATTGGTCGGAGACCAAGCCTACGTGAGGACTGCTGAAACTCTCCTCCAAAACCAACCTTGGAGAGGTTGAACATAGACAGAAGAACAGAAGGACAAAAATACAGGGCATAAGTCGCGTGAAACCTAAGCGGGAAAATCAAGCTCAGATGCCGGGCTGCAGGCGCGTTTGCGCCGTTTGCTCCGCGTTGCGGGGCAACTGTCGGCCTATATAGCTTCGTCGGAGACGATGCACCCGATTTCAACCTCATGTAGAGATTAGTCGGAGACCAAGCCTACATGAGGACAGCCACCAATCCAACAAAAATCAACCTTGAAGAGGTTGAACCAAAAGAACCGCGCCTGACATCAATGTTCAACCTCTCCAAGGTTGCCATAGGCGGGGGCACAAGAGACCTCACGCAGGCTAAGTCTCCGACTTATCACTGCATGAGGCTAATCAGGTCTATCGTCTCCGACGAAAACCACTACGTTTCCCGACCCTGCAATTTGCTGTAACAATGATAGTTTCTTTTGCTGAATGCTTATCCGGCATGATATTTTATGTGAAAATATGTTAATAATAAACTTTTTCACCTCGTTTTCTAAAAATAACATCAAAATAATTTGCAAAAGCGATATTTAATGACATATCTTTGCAAATGACATATTCCTGATTTCAATCAGACATAAGTTTCTGCTTAATATTCACCCACAAATCTAATCCCACTAATCATGAAATGGCTCTATCTCCCAACAGTTTCATCTATTGGTATTACAAATTGTAATAGCCATAAGCCCTAAAAACGCTATTTGCCATAATTAAAGAAACATAACTCCAATGACAACTATGAAAAAATCGATATTAATAATACCGGCAGTGCTTATGCTGGCAAGCTGCTCCAACGAACAACCGAATGTCGAGCCGACGCCGGTTGAAATCACTATGAGCCGTTCAGAAATTGCACTTACCGACAATTTCAACGATTTCGGCATGTCTCTTTTCAATCGCATGGCGGAAAACAGCAAGATACAAGACCAAAATTTTATTGTTTCGCCCTTCAGTATGGCTGTCAATCTGTCAATGATCGCAAACATTACAGATCCTCATTCCACCCAATCAATCATCGACGCGCTTGGAGCCAATAGTCTCAATGAACTTAACTCGTTAAATTACAAATTGTTGAAATATTTCAACGACCCGTCAAAGGCCAACGCCTTGACAAGCACAAACTCAATCTGGCACATAAGTGGAATCATACCTACCGAAAGCTTCAAATCAACAATCAGCGACTACTACCTTGCTCCGACAGGCCGGATGGACAACGACCTGCAAACAGCAGCGGATGCCATCAACAAATGGGCTGCAAATCATACCGCAGGCCGTATAGACCAAGTCACAGATCCGGATGAGTTATATTCCACCGTTATATTTGTCGCAAATGCAACAAATTTTGACGGAATGTGGGACGAACCCTTTGACGAATCCAAAACTTATCCCGAAACATTCCACGGCATCCGCAACGATAAAGAAATCGACATGATGCATACCACCCTAAAAGGCATCTATCGTTGGAATGACAAATGGGAGTGTTTTATCATGTTATACGCAAAAAAAGAATATGCACTAATTCTAATCAAACCGCACGAAGGTGTCAGTCTGCAAGAAATCGCCACAACCATCAGCAACGACGACATTAACAGTATATATGATTCGGACAATCCAAACTGGAAAATCAAATATGCACATATTAAATTTCCTAAGATCGACCAATCATTCAACCATGATTTTAAAGATGAGCTGATACAATTGGGCATACCATTATCAGTCGGGGCTGACGGAATGACCGGCGTTCAAAGCATCGAACCTTACGATCTACGCCTCAAGCAATTCTCCAAATTGACATTCGATGAAAGTGGAACGAAAGCATCAACCGTCTCGACAGGAGAACTAATGACTGTCTGGAACAACTATACCGGCTCTGTTGACTTCCCGCTTGACACACCCTTCCTCTATTTCATCCGCAACAACGACACGGGAGCCATTATATACGCAGGCCAGTTTGTTCAGCCTTAAATCAATCATATAGAACACCCACAACCACTATGACCTACAAACAATTAATATCAATGAGCGCATTACTGAGCCTGTCATGGGGCTTCAGTTCGTGCGACAACAGTGATGAGCCGGCATTGCCGCCGACAAGTCCGACAATCGAAATGAGCCGAGCCGAAACGGACATCAACGAGAGCCATAACCGTTGGGGACTCTCGCTGTTCAACTCCACGTCAAGATCGTTCGCCGAAATTGGAGCAAGCGACAACTTCGCCATCTCACCGTTCAGCATCGGAGTCACGCTGTCGATATGCGCCAACACATTTGACAGCGATTACGCCTCAGCGGTGTGCCGCCAATTCGGCTGCGGTGATCTCCGGGAGCTCAATGAGCTAAACCGCAAACTGATGATGTATCTGCCTGACAAGGCCAACAAATGCGAGATGTATCTTTCAAACGCCGCATGGCACTCTCCGGTCCTGACTCCGACAGATCGATACCGCTCTGAGATTGGCAATTATTATTTCGGCCACATATCAGCGGTTGATTTCACGCAGGCCGAGCCGGCGTCAGACAAGATCAACGCCTGGGTGTCGCACAGCACCCGCGACATGATCAAAAGCGTAGTGAGGCCTGACGACGTCCGCAACGCCGATGTCATAATGGCCAACGCCCTGTATTTCAAGAGCCGCTGGGCCGAAATATTTGACGCAAACAAAACCCGGCGCGGGGACTTCCGCTCAGGTGGCAATGTGACGAAAGCCGACTTCATGTCTGATTCACGCGCACTGAGATATTTTGAGTCAGACGGGATGAAAGCTGTTGAAATTCCATATGCCGGCTCCTACAGTCTCATCGGAGTGTTGCCGGCCGGCAATGAGGACATCCACGATTTTGCACAAAGGTTTGACTACGACAGTTTCTCAGAGACCGTCGACGGATTGACTCCACATATGGTTGACATCAAAATGCCTAAATTTGAAATTTCCAAATCATTTGATTGCAGCGGCATACTCTCCGACATGGGTCTTGATGCCAAGCCAAACAACTATGAAGGGCTGACAGGCTCCAACATGGCCAAGGACATCAGCCTGAAAATCTCTCACTTCGTCAACATGAAGACCGATGAGGTCGGCTCGGAAGCCGGGGCAGCGACAATTATCGCCGGCAGCGTCGCGCCCAACTTCCCGCAGGCAAGCATCAGCTTCGACCGGCCATTCATCTTCTTTATCCGCAACGGGGTGACAGGCTCTGTCATTGTAGCAGGCATGTTGGTAAACCCATAAGAAACCATCGGAAGGTATTTTACTAAAAATATGTATATAAAACTTAATTTAAGTTTATTTGATTTGTTTTTAGTAAATTTCATCTTATCTTTGCAATGCAAACATAGGAAGTACTTATTTAAAAAGCAACAACAATTAATAAGTGAATCATAGGTTAGAGACGCGACAGCTCGTGAGAGTAGTCGCGTTTGGTTTTTAGAGCCTGTTGGCCTATATAGCTTCGTCGGAGACGATGCCCCCAATCAGCCTCATGTAGAGATTGGTCGGAGACCAAGCCTACGTGGGGACTGCTGAAACTCTCCTCCAAAACCAACCTTGGAGAGGTTGAACCAAAAGAACTGAGCCTGACATAATGTTCAACCTCTCCGAGGTAGCCATAGACGTAATTGCAAGAGACCTCACGCAGGCTAAGTCTCCGACTTATCACTGCATGAGGCTAATAAGGTCTATCGTCTCCGACGAAGTCTTCCACGTTTTGCGACCATACAATTTACTGTAATAATGATTTAAACTCCGGCGAGTTTTAAAGCATCAGAACATCCGGTCGGGATAAACACCCTGACGATGAAGCTCGGCAAACTTCTCGACCACACCGGGCCGGTCGCCGGCATATGTGACTCCGAACCATTTGGATGTCGTGTCGAGCACATCGACTGACGCCTCGCCATTCTTGATGAGGCTGTCCATGCAATCGGGAATAGTCATCTCTGCCTTTGGATTAGAGATATTCGCAGCCAGATAACGGCCGAATTCACGTCCGGCGAGTTTGAAATAGTCGGGCGTAAGCCCCCAGAGATTCATCGACACCGGTGTCTCGGGACGCAAAGTCTGCTTGCAGGCGTTTTCGTCGGTGAAGACAATGCTGCCGTCGCTGTCATATGCGATGTCCTTGCGTTCGGCGATTGCAGTGAGCCTGCCATCGGCATCGGTCTCACATACCCCGCGCGCCACAGAGCCGTTGGGGCTCATGGTGTTGCCGACACGGAAGCCGACAAGGCTATATTTACCGGGCACTGCGTTTGCGAGCTGCCGGGCCACGACCTCAAAGGCATCTCTGCCATAAAAGTCATCGGCATTGATCACTGCAAAAGGTTCATTGACGGCATCTACGGCTGCAAGCACAGCGTGGTTCGTGCCCCACGGTTTTGTGCGTCCCTCGGGACACGAAAACCCGTCGGGCAGCTCGTCTATCGACTGAAAGACCACATCGACCGGGATGTGGCCCTGATATTTTGACAAGATCTTGGCGCGGAATTCGTCCTCGATATCCTTGCGGATGACAAACACGACCTTGCCGAAACCGGCCTGCATCGCGTCGTAGATCGAATAGTCCATGATGGTCTCACCGTGAGGACCGAGACCGTCAAGCTGTTTTAGTCCGCCATAGCGGCTGCCCATGCCGGCAGCCAGGACAAGTAAAGTTGGTTTCATATATTCAGAACAAACTCTAAAAAGTTTCAAATTTAAAGATTATGCGTCGGCGGTAAACCTCGCCGGGATTCAGTCGTGTCAACGGGAAGCCGGGACGGTTGGGCGAGTCAGGCATGTCCTGACACTCTATCGCCACAGCGTCATAATCGCGGTAGCGATATCCACCTTTGCCTACAGGCGAACCATCGAGCCAATTGCCGGTATAAACCTGAACGGCCGGCTGGTCAGTCACCACTTCGAGCCGGCGTCCCGACTTATCGTCGGACAAGACCGCGACAGTCTTCAACTCTCCGGGACGATAATCATCGACGACCCAACAGTTGTCATAGCCTTTGCCATAGTTCAAGGCCGGAAAATCGGCCTTGATGTCACGTCCGATGGCATGAGCCGACGTAAAGTCCATCGGGGTGCCCTCGACAGAAGCCATCGTGCCGTCGGGTATCAGAGTATCATCTGTCGGCAGATAGCGCGAGGCAGCGAGGCGCAGATCATGGTCAAGCACACAACCGGCATCATGCGAAGCCAGATTGAAGTATGAGTGGTTGGTGAGGTTGACCACCGTCGGACGGTCAGTGCGGGCCTCAAGAGTCAGTTCGAGCGAGCTGTCGTCGGTCCAGCGATAAGTGGCGCTGACATGGAGTGTGCCGGGGTAAGCCTCCTCACCGTCAGGGCTGACACGCGAGAAGCGCACAGTGTCGTCACCGATGAGTTCGGTATTCCACAACCGGTTCTGGAAACCTGTCGGACCGCCGTGGAGGGCATTCGGGCCGTTGTTGACCGCAAGCCTGAAAGCGACGCCGTCGATCTCAAACACACCGCGTGCGATGCGGTTGGCATAGCGACCTGGGATTTTGCCGGCGCAAGGTCCGTCGGCCATATAGTCAACGGGATTGTCATAGCCGATGACCACATCGGCCATCACACCGCGTCGGTCAGGCACGACGATGCTCAGCACACCTGCTCCGAGGCTCGAGAGTCTGACGCTTTCGCCACGGGCGTTGACAAGAGTCACCAGGGTTATTTCGCCCCCGGTGACTCCGATTTGTTGTTTTTCGACCTTTCGGTTCATTGTTTTTTCTTAAAGTTTACGTGCACCGTCAGATATGACCACGTCATAGATTTTCGGTTCGTGACCATATTTGGCGGCAAATTTCTCAACAGCGGTCTTGACAAAAGTGTCATACAGGTCGTTCTTGACAAGATTGATAGTACAACCGCCGAAGCCACCGCCCATGATGCGCGATCCTGTGACTCCGCACTCTTTTGCGACATCGTTGAGGAAATCGAGTTCCTCACAGCTCACCTCATAGTCTTTCGACAGGCCGTCGTGGGTCTCATACATGCATCGTCCGACAGTCTCATAGTCGCCCTTGACCAAAGCGTCACATACGTCAAGCACACGCTGTTTCTCGCCGATGACAAAGCGGGCGCGCATGAAGTCTTCGTCACTGATCTGGTCTTTGATCTTCATAAGGTCGTCCATCTCTGCATCGCGGAGCGTCTCGATGCCAAGTTTCGCAGCAACACGCTCACAAGACTCGCGACGGCGGTTGTAGGGCGATCCCACGAGCTCATGCTTGACCACAGAGTCGACGAGCACAAGACGATGGTCGGCAGGATTGAACGGGAAATATTCAAACTCCATCGAGCGACAGTCGAGACGCATCAGATTGTCCTTCTTTCCGAAGATCGAAGCAAACTGGTCCATGATGCCGCATTTGACCCCGCAATAATTGTGTTCGGTCGACTGACCGATGCGGGCGAGTTCAAACTTATCGATTTTATTGTCGTTGAAAATATCGTTGAGAGCAAATGCAAAGACGCTTTCGAGCGCCGCCGATGAAGACAGACCCGCACCCAGAGGCACATTGCCTGAGAAGACAGCATCAAAACCGCCGACCTTGCCGCCACGCTTGATGATCTCGCGGCAGACTCCGAAGATATAGCGGGCCCATTGCTGGCCGGGAGCGTCAGCCTCTTCAAGGCCAAACTCGGCATAGTCGTCGACATCGACCGAGAACACCCTCACTTTGTCTGTGCCGTTGGGCTTTATTTCAGCCATGATGCATTTGTCGATAGCTCCGGGAAATACGAAACCACCGTTATAGTCAGTATGTTCGCCAATCAGATTGATGCGTCCCGACGAGGCGTAGAGAACTCCTTCACTTCCGAAACGGCCCGAAAACTCGCTTTTGATTTTTTCTTCCATTTTCATGATAGTAGTGTTTGTGTTTGTAAAGTCTTATTTTTTTCACAAAACTACTTCTTTTTTCTTTCACGCGCAATTATTATAGATGTAATATTGTCTTTTTTTGTGAAATGTTTTGATATTAAAACGCAAATTATTACTTTTGTTGCGAAATCAATTTGGAGCAAAACGAAAGCAAACGCATTCGAATCGAATTTCGGAATTCCTGTAACCTGAACCAAACTTTATATCCACACATTTCAATGAAAAAACTCGACAAACACTATGATGCGATAGTGATTGGCGGAGGCGCAACCGGAGCCGGTGTCGCGCGCGACTGCGCGTTGCGCGGGCTGAAGGTGCTTCTGGTCGAGCGCTATGACCTGACGACCGGAGCGACCGGCCGCAACCACGGCCTGCTCCACAGCGGAGCCCGCTATGCAGTCACCGACCGAGAGTCAGCGACAGAATGCATCAAGGAGAATATGATCCTGCGCCGCATCGCATCACACTGCGTCGAGGAAACCGGAGGTCTCTTCATCACATTGCCCGATGACGACCTCGCTTATCAGAAGACATTCATCGACTCCTGCCGCGCCGCCGGCATCTCGGCCGAAGCAATAGACCCGTCTGAAGCACGCCGGCTCGAGCCATCGGTCAACCCCGACCTGATCGGCGCGGTCAAGGTGCCTGACGGAGCCATCGACCCCTTCCGCCTGACCATGGCCAATGTGCTCGACGCCCGCATCCACGGAGCCGACGTGCTGACCTATCACGAAGTCACCGGTTTCATCCGCACCGCCACCCGCATCGAAGGCGTAGAGATGACCGACCACCGCACCGGCGAAAACGTATCGGCCACAGCCGATGTTGTCGTCAACGCAGCCGGCATATGGGGACACCTGATCGCAGCCAAGGCCGGTGTCGAAGTGAAGATGTTTCCCGCCAAAGGCGCGTTGCTCATTTTCGGCCACCGCGTCAACAACATAGTCATCAACCGTTGCCGCAAACCGGCCAACGCCGACATCCTCGTTCCGGGCGACAGCGTCTGTGTGATCGGAACAACAAGCGACCGTGTGCCATTTGAGGAAATCGACAGCATGGAAGTCACTCCCGCCGAAGTCGATGTGCTGCTGCGCGAAGGCATGAGACTCGCGCCGTCATTGGCCACCACCCGCATCCTGCGCGCCTATGCCGGAGTGAGACCTCTCGTCGCCTCTGACGACGACCCTTCGGGTCGAAGCATCTCGCGAGGCATAGTCTGCCTCGACCACTCGTCGCGCGACGGACTCGACGGCTTCATCACCATCACAGGCGGAAAACTCATGACCTATCGCCTGATGGCCGAATGGGCCACCGACATGGTCTGTGAAAAGCTCGGCCGCAAAGGGCTGCGCTGTGTCACAGCCGAGCAAGCTCTGCCCGGCAGCGAAGCCACGACAGTCAAAAGCAGCGGACTCAAAGGCGCTGCAAGCAAAGGCGCCTACGGACGCCACGGATCGAAGGCCGCCGAGATCGACCTCTCGACACCCGACAGCCGCGCGCTCGTCTGCGAATGTGAGGAAGTGAGCGTGGGCGAAGTCGAATATGCCATCCGCGAGCTCAACGTCCACAACCTCCTTAACCTGAGACGACGCACGCGACTCGGCATGGGCACATGCCAGGGACAGCTTTGCATCTGCCGCGCGGCAGACCTGCTTGAAAAGAACGCTCCATGCGCCGAACGACATCTTGAAGACATCCGCAGTTTTGTCAACGAACGATGGAAAGGCATAATGCCCGTGGCATGGAACGACGCTGCGGCCGAAGCCGAATTCACAGCATGGATCTTTGGCGCGACCGCCGGCCTCGACGGCATTGATATGGACGAAGACAACCAACACTCCGAACAACAGTCTTATGAAATTTGATACAATAGTCATAGGCGGAGGGCTTGCAGGCCTGACCGCAGCGATAAAGCTCGCCGGGCATTCGCAGAAAGTTGCCGTGATATCAACAGGCTACAGCACGATGCACTTCAGTTCCGGCTCCATGGGTCTGCTCGGCTATGACTCAGAGCGTCAGCCCGTCGGTGAAATACAACCTGCGATCGCAGCTCTCCCCGACAGTCATCCATACTCAAAAATAGGAGCCGACAACATAACAGCGCTGATGCATGAGTTCCGCGACTTGCTTTCAGACTGCAGCATCAACGTCACCGGTGGATACACAATCAACCACAGCCGCATCACACCGCTCGGTCTCATACGCCCTGCGTGGCTGACACTCGAGGGCATGACGATATTCGGTGCGCTCAGACGCCTGCCCAACCCCAACATCGCCATCGTCGGCATAGCCGGTTTCCTTGATTTCTATCCCCGATTTCTTGCCGCGGGACTTACAAAAAAAGGCTTCTCGACAACACTCCATACAGTCGACACACCGCTGATGCGCAAGCTCAGACACAGCGAGAGCGAGATGAGAGCCGCAAACATAGCGCGTTCGCTCACCGGCGACACTCTCGTCGAACTGGCCGAGGCCATCGAAAACTCTGTCCGTGATATCAATCCGGCGGCCATAATCTTTCCCGCAGTCACCGGACTCGCCGATCCCGACGACTACAGCCGTCTGCGGCGTCTCAGCGACCGTCAGATCTTCTACGGTTCCACTCTCGGATCTTCAGTTCCGGGCATGATGATGCACAATCTCATGACACGACGCTTCCGCTCTCTCGGCGGAGTCTGCCTCACCGGCGACAGCGTTACAGGCGCCGTATATGACGGCGACCGTCTGCGCTCGGTGACCACACGACGTCTTGACGGAGAAGAGATATGCGCCGACAACTTCATCTACGCCGCAGGCCGCTTCTTCAGCCACGGTCTGAAAATGCAACCCGACCGCATCATCGACCCTGCGCTCGGTCTCGACACAAGCGGTGACACAGGCACCCGCTACAACAAGGATCTGCTTGCAGCACAGCCCTTCATGAAGGCCGGCATCGCGACAGACGAAGCCTTCCACGGCATGCGTTCGGGCAAAGTGATCCGCAACCTGAGCGTTGTCGGATCGGCGCTCGCCGGTGTAGACTCCATCTCAGAAGGTTCGGGCACAGGAGTGGCTGCATTCACCGCTCTCCGCGCTGCCGAAGCAATCATAAAAAACTGACACGACCATGGACTTCCAGAACGAAAATATAAGCGATCACAATTTCGAGCAGTGTACAAAATGTACGATCTGCACGGCCTATTGCCCTGTCACGCCTATCAATCCGGCATATCCTGGGCCAAAACAGGCCGGTCCCGACGGCGAGCGCTACAGGCTCAAAGATCCGGATTTTTTCGAGGCTACATATAAATATTGTCTCAACTGCAAACGCTGTGAAGTAGCATGTCCGTCTGACGTGCGCATCGGAGATATAATCCTCGCCGCACGTCTCAAACACACACGCCAACGTCCGTCGCTACGCGACACCATGCTCGCAGAAACCGATATAATGGGAACAGTCGCCACGACAGTCGCTCCCGTCGTCAACGCCACCCTGTCGCTGCGTCCGGTCAAATATATCATGGACAAGACACTCGGCATCGACGGCCACCGCCAGTTCCCGCGCTATGCCGGACAGAAGTTCACAAGCTGGTTCAACAACGGGGCCATAAAGGATCAGCAAGCATACAGACGTTATGTAAGCTACTTCCACGGCTGCTATGTCAACTACAATTATCCGGCTCTCGGCAAGGCATTTGTCAATCTGCTCAACGCTGCAGGCATCGGCATCAGGCTTCTCGACCGCGAACGTTGCTGCGGAGTTGCAAAAATCTCAAACCGACTGATAAAAGAAGCCACCCGCGACGCTCAGATCAATCTCTCGGCAATGCAGACCGCCGTCAACAACGGCAGCGAAGCAATCCTGACGACAAGCTCGACATGCTGCTTCACGATCCGCGACGAGTATCCCCACATCCTCGGACTCGACAACTCGTCGGTGCGCGGCAAGGTCATTCCGGCCACGGCCTATCTCCACCGTCTCATCGAGGCCGGAGACATCAGACTCATCTTCCGCAACGACTACCGGCGTCACATCGCCTACCACACGCCATGCCACATGGATCGTCTCGGCATGTCGCACTATTCAATCGATCTGCTGCGCATGATTCCCGGCGTGCAACTCACCGTTCTCGACTCAAACTGCTGCGGCATAGCCGGAACTTACGGGTTCAAGAAAGAGAACTACGAGACATCGCAGGCTATCGGATCAAAGCTTTTCAACCAGATAGAGGCAGTCATGCCCGATTTCGTGGCCACCGACTGCGAGACATGCAAATGGCAGATCGAGATGTCGACCTCACGCAAGGTGCTAAATCCCATCGAAGTCCTCGCCGAGGCTCTCGACATCGACGCCACGCGCAAAGCCAACGCTCAAAACACATCACGTCAATAAATCACTGACCATTCGAACAAAATCACTATCTTTACAGCAAAAACTTAACAACTCAAAATAATACCATTCATTACCATTATGGCAAGAAACAGCGCCTATGACGTGCTCGGGCCGTCAAGAAAAAAATTCATGACATGGCAGATGAAGACCATCCTTGTGACGATGATCGGATATGCCATCTTCTATTTTGTCCGCAAAAACTTTTCAGTGGCGATGCCCGGCCTCACGGCCGAATATGGCATATCCAACAAATCATTCGGATGGATCATCTTTGCCGGCTCACTCGTCTATGGCTTCTCACGTTTTGCCAACGGATATGTCGTCGACCGCATACGAGGCCGTATCGTCATGGCTCTCGGTCTGCTGCTCTGCGCTGCGGCCAACTTCGCATTCGGCTGGGGAGCAGACTTCAGCAGCTGGCTCACCGGTGACCCCAACGGTCCGCGCATGGTCGAGACGCTGATTCTCTTCATGGGCTTCATAATCATCATCAACCAATGGTTCCAGGGCATGGGCTATCCTCCGTGCGCGCGCATCCTGCCCCACTGGATACACCCCTCCGAACTTGCCACTAAGATGTCTATCTGGAACTGCTCACACTCCATAGGCGCGGCAATGGCCGTGATCGTGTGCGGCTATGTCATGGGCTCTCTCGGCACAGACCTCAGCAGCGACACCGGCTATCTCAACCATATCGCCGAAAACCTCAAGAACAACGGAGTCGCACCCGCCGATGTCCTCACCCAGGCCGCATCATATGCCGCCCACGCCGGTGCATGGCGCTGGTGTTTCTGGATTCCGGCTGCCATCGCAACCGCCGGAGCCATTTTCATCTTTGTCGGACTCCGCGACGAGCCTAAAGACGCTGGTCTTCCCGACCTGCCCGACACCGGTCTCGGCAAACTCAAAGAGACCAACGACCCGCGCGCCCGCAAGAAATTTGAAAAAGTGATGGTGTGGACCAACCGTTGGGTATGGACCTTCTGTGCCGCAAACTTCTTCGTCTATGTCGTCAGAATGGGCATCCTCGACTGGGGACCGAAATTCCTCACCGAGAGCCGTAACCTCTCGATTGAAAGCGCAGGATGGACCGTCGCCGCCTTCGAGATCGCCGGTGTCGTAGGCACTCTTGTCGCAGGATGGGCCACTGACCGTCTGTTCCATGGCAAAGGCCACCGCATGTGTGTCGTATGCATGCTCGGCGCCGCCCTGTTCATGACCATTTTCCGCTTCTTGCCGGCCGACACAGGCATCACGGCCACAGCCCTTGTGCTCATAGGCGCCGGCTTCTTTATCTATGGCCCTCAGGCTCTGATCGGCATCGAGCTCGGCAATCAGGCCACAAAAGAAGCCTCGGCACGCGCCAACGGCCTGGCAGGCATCATCGGTTATCTCGGCTCGGGAGCATCCGGTCTTCTCGTCGGTTATGTAGCAGACCTTTTCGGTTGGACTGCGGTGTTCGACACCATTATTGTCGTGGCCATCATCGGACTGTTTGTACTGGTTTCGATGTGGAAAGCCCCGCGCGACGGCTACGAACGCGCTGCCAACATCAAATATGACGACATCAAAGCTTAATTTCTTAAGAACAATGAAATTCGACAAATACATGTCGCCGATGAGCGACGAACAACTCATGGAGGCCTGCCGCCGCATACGCCATGTGGCGCTCGACATGGACGGCACCATATATCTCGGCTCACAACTTTTCCCGTGGACCAAACGTTTTTTGAAAACTTTGAGCGACAATGGCATAGGATATTCATTTCTGACCAACAACCCGACGCGCTCACTTGACGATTATGTCAAGAAACTCCATGGCATGGGCATAGACGCCACACGCGACGAAGTATACACCACCGCCGTAGCAACAATCGACTACATAAAAACCCATTACCCGGAGGCACGGCGTCTTTTCGTGCTCGGCACACCGAGCATGATCAGCGAATTTGAAGCCGCCGGTTTCGAGATGTGTGCCGACGATCCGGCCGACCGTCCCGACGTGCTCGTTGTGGCTTTCGACACAACTCTGGTCTATCCCCGCCTTTGCCGTGCCGCATGGTGGGCTTCGCAGGGTGTGCCCTACATCGCCACAAACCCCGACCGCGTATGCCCCACCGATCAGGAAGTCATACTCGTCGACTGCGGAAGCATCTACACATGCATCGAACATGCGACCGGACGCCGCCCCGACATCGTCATAGGCAAACCTAACCCCGACATGCTGCGGGGCATCATGGACCGCTATGGCTACCGTCCGGATGAAATCGCCATGTGTGGCGACCGCATCTACACCGACGTTGCCATGGCCCGCAACGCAGGCGCTCTCGGAGTCCTTGTGCTGTCAGGCGAAACAACCCTTGAGACAGCTGTCAATTCAGATCCTCAGCCGCCTATCACCGCCGACACAGTCGAGACCTTCGCCCAACTGCTGCTGAAAGTGCGGGAGTAAACATATACCTACCATCAAATAACTATGTACCAACATATTACCCCCCCCCCGAAAATTCATCAATCCGTCCTGAACAAGGTCGGCTGAGTCCGTTTTTCGTCAATATTAACAAGCCTGTCAATACAGCAATCAACCTCACGATTGCCGGATTGACAGGCTTGCCGTATAAACACAATAAACCTTAAAACCAATCACAATGAAAAAATCACTTTTGACCATTCTCGCATTGACATGCACCCTGATGTCACATGCCGAAATCAATGACGTTTTTGAAATAGACGGATTGAAGTACACAGTCACCTCATCACTAATTGACGACAATCCTTGTGTGGCGGTCAGTGCTATTGACAAAACCTTGACGGCAGTTGACATTCCGGCAAACATCACGGCTGAAGGCATTTCTTATAAGGTGTCACGAATCGACTGGAACGGCTTCCGGGAATGTGACAAATTGGCTTCAGTCCACATGCCTAATACTATAGAAATCATTCAGGGCAGCGCATTTAGAGGATGTACATCGCTTATAAATATTGAAATTCCAAATTCCGTGCGCGAAATTTACGTCCAAGCCTTCTACGATTGTACAACACTTGAAGAAGTAACGCTTCCCTCGTCCATCCATGACATAGCATCCGAGACTTTTGCAAACTGCAATTCGTTAAAAACAATCTTTCTTCCGGAAACAGTGACATCTATCGGTGACAGGGCATTCATATGGTGCGGCTCTCTCTGCGAGCTAGATTTACCAACTTCGATAGAGACCATAGGAAAAGAAGCATTCTACGGATGTACATCTCTCAAAAACGACATGTACATACCCGACTCCGTCCAAAGCCTCGGTGATTACGCTTTCAACGGTTGTAATTTCAGCTACATCTCAACCGGCAACTCATTGACGGAAATCCCTGAAGGAGCTTTCGCCAACTGCACATACCTGTCTGAAATATCCTTCGGCCGGTCTTTGACTGTAATCGGCACATCGGCATTTGAAGAATGCCACACACTTTCCGAAGTAGACATTCCTGACAATGTAAAAGAAATAGGTTCTTTCGCATTCCGTAACTGCCTAAACCTGTCCAAAACCGTAATCGGTTCATCCGTCAACCGAATCCAAACAAGTTCATTTGGCAACTGCCCCAAATTAAATTGTATCTATTTTCTCCCAGCCAACCGTCCTAACTCCGGCAGGACTCCGTTTTCAGGCATTGCGCCAAACGCGATAGCCTATGTACCAAAAGGCTCGTTGGAAACTTATGCCTCATGGAGCAGCATGTTTTCAGAAATACGCGAGATGGGCGAACTCAGCCTCTCGCTCGACCAAGACAATATGCTTCTCACAGTCGGACATGACTGTCTTCTGACTGCAAATATAACCACCGATGGCGACATTTCAGTCACCGACACATCGTGGAGCAGTTCTGACAATCTCATTGCTACTGTTTCAGACGGCAACGTCACCGCACTGAAAGACGGCACAGCTGAAATCACTCTCACCGTGACAGATAACTTCACACGGAAATATCAAGCCTTATGCACAATCAATGTCACAGAGACATCGGGCATTGAAGAAATATCATCTGACGACAGCCCGACAGACTACTATAATCTTCACGGCATGAAGGTCAACAGGAAAAATCTAACTCCGGGCATATACATCTACCGACAAGCGGACAAATCCGGCAAAATAATAGTCAGGTAAGCCATATCTGTTTTAGCAACAAACAATCTTGATCCTCGTTGTGGATGTATACGCGCAATGATCTTGTAAACGCATGTAAACACTGTAAACACAGCAAAAGAGTGTAAAAATTTCAGACAAAAATTTCATTAAATCAAAATAACCCTTAACTTTGCAATCGCATATCGTCCGCAGAGGCCTTATATGGGACTTGACGGGCGGGAAGCGATTACATAATGGAAGCGTTTATCGACGCTCTTTCTTGACTTGCTGAAATCTCGCAAATTTACAGAATCAGTCAAGAATGAAGCAACGGTAGATGACTTATGTGGATATGTATATTCAAACCGATGGTCAACGCGGGAGCGTTGACATAGAGTCATTATTATACATATTTGCGTGAGGCCTCTGCAACGTTGCTCGTTCTACTGATTCGGGCAATGCGAGAGCCTCAGCAAGTGTGAGCGAGCAACTGGTAACGGCTCTCACGCTTTCTTTTTACAAACTATTATAACGGCCGGGAGAGGGCATCGGCCATTGAAAAGTACCAATGAAAAAAGCGACATTGGCATTTGGCATACTCACATTGTTGGCCGGTATGTCTGCCACCGCCCAGAAAAAAGAGGCCAATCCTAAAATATGGGAAGAAGCCCAGGCCCGTAAAGTAGTCCCCGAGATCCGTACATTCGTGACTCCCCAAATCTGCGACATGCAGATGCAGTCAGAATCACGCGAGACATTCGGTCCTTACTACTTCGAGATTAAATCTATCGAACAGACATTCAATTTCGAACTCACGAACTATCAGAACCGCGCCCTTTATCGCGCCCTTCAAGAAAGCGACGCAGACGCAATCATCGAGCCGCTGTTCAACTCCTATGTTTATGAAAAAGACTCTAAGATGCTTGTCGTGGAGCTCTCAGGATTTCCAATCAAATACACCAACTTCCGTCCGGCTTCAAAAAGCGAAGTCGATATGATAGGCGTGATTTATCCCGACGCACGGACTTCTGTATCTGTGAACACAGACACTCAGTCAAAGGACGAATCACCGACACCTGCAAAAAACAAATAAACAATCATAACTCACTCCAACTAACCTAATTATGAAAAAATTAATTCTTATTTTCGTAGCGTTTATACTGACAGCTGCATCTGCGAGTGCACAGGTCGTGACTTCTCGCACGTTGGTAAAATCAAAATCACAGACCGTCTGGTTTGCCCGTGTAGGAATGTCTCTCAACAATCTTGCCGGAATACCTACCGACGATGATCTATCCGTAGGAACCAAAGTCGGACTTGACGTAGACTTCGGCTTCCATCGTAACATGGGCAAATCAGGAGCCTACTGGGGTATGGAACTTGGAGTCGGAAGCCGCGGTGCATCATTTGATGACTATGGAGAAAAAACAAACCTATCGGCATGGAACATCAAATACTCTCCGGTTACTTTCGGCTACAAATACTCCTTGACCGACAACATCAAGATCGATGGGCATCTTGGTGCTTTCGTAAGCTATGATTTTTCAAAGAAATGGGAGGATGAAGATGGAGACGATCTCCTGTATGATATCGACTATCAAGATTTTGATGCAGGAATACAAGTCGGCATCGGTATATGGTGGAAGAAAGTCAATCTCGACTTCACCTATCAACGCGGCTTTGTTAACGCGTTTGAAGTTTATGACGGATACAAAGAAAAGGGCGTTAATTCAAGCAATTTTGAAATACGCTTAGGCTTCGCATTCTGAATATAATACAGCATCTTTATTAATGTCCCGTAAAACCGGGACATTAATATGCGTAACATATTTATAGTCATTCCTCTAAAACGAAGTATTCAAAATAAAGCCAATACTCATGAAACTATCAGCAAGACACATCCTGTGGATGCTTGTGCCACTTATCACCATGCAAGCAGCTTCAGCCCTAGATCTGAAGTTAAAAAAAAGTAACGTCGCCATGATCAACTATAACGAATGGATACCACAACAGCAATGGCCTGATGAAATTGACAACATCAAGCAATACTATCCTTCTACGCAAACAGGCGAAGATAATGACACCACATCTGTCGTCACCGGTAAAATTGACACACCGGGACTTGATGCCACTCAATGTTTTCTTGCCGCATTGGTTTTTGCCTCCAACAACTTCGACATTGATGAAAAGGAAGGGTTTGAGGAAGTCGACTATAACAACCATTGTTTCAAAATGCTGCTAAAAGACACTCAAGGAGCAAATAACAACGAGACAAGCTACACACGCAGCCTTGAATGCAAGGCCTTGGATGGCGGTCTTGATTTCACTGTAAGTGACATTGACTGCCGTTTCCGCGACAAAGGCATTATCCCACGCACTATAAAGATGGAGAGACTACAGCCGGACAAAAACAACCGCCATGCCGAGTTAGTGAAAGAATTTACAGAAATAAACTCAACCTATCTGAATCAGCTATCTGAATATATGTTATCGCGTAAAGACATCAAATCACCCAATTTTTCCAAACTAAGGAACGGTGAGGATGTAACCGAGGGCATGAACATGGATGAAGTAACAATTTTGCTTGGACCACCAATGAACAAGCGCAAATCTGGCGAACGCCATAGGTGGATATACTCAAATGATTTTGTTGTAATATTCACTGATGGGATAGTGACAAAAATAGTGAATTGATTTCTGACATCATCATGTAACACAAACAAATATCCGTTCAGATACATTGAATTAATCTGAACGGATATCGATTTATTGATAGGTAATATCTGCCGGGGTGCGGTTCAGAGTTTGTCTTTGATAGCGGCTGAGGTGTAGCCGAGGCCTGAGGCAGCGACTTCCTCGGGTGTGCCGCAGATGACAAGATTGCCACCGGCATCACCGCCCTCCGGACCTATGTCGATGATGTTGTCGGCACATTTGATCACCTCGGGATTATGCTCGATGATGACCAGGGTGTGGCCTTGGCGGAGCAAGCGCTCGAAAGCGTTGAGCAGAACATGTATGTCATGGAAATGGAGGCCCGTAGTAGGCTCGTCAAAAATAAACAGAGTCGGTTCGGGCTTCTCCTGGGCGAGAAACCATGCCAATTTGACACGCTGGTTCTCACCACCCGAAAGAGTTGACGACGACTGCCCCAGCTTGATGTAGCCCAGACCGACATCACGTAGCGGAGTCAGCCGTCTCACTATGCGCCGCTCAATCGTGGCGTCACTTTCCGAAAAGAACTCAATAGCCTGATTGACCGTCATGTCAAGGACATCATATATATTTTTGCCACGGTATTCGACTTCAAGCACTTCGGGTTTGAAGCGTTTGCCATGACAAGCCTCACACTCGACCACGATGTCGGCCATAAATTGCATTTCAATCGTAATGAAGCCCTCGCCTTTACACTCCTCGCATCGGCCTCCTTCGGCATTGAACGAAAAATATGCAGGCGTGAAACCCATCTGGCGCGAATGCTGCTGATCGGCAAAAAGAGCCCTGATCTCGTCATAGGCCTTCAGATATGTCGCGGGATTGGAGCGCGACGACTTGCCGATTGGATTTTGGTCGACAAACTCAACCGACGATATGCGTCCGACGTCACCGCGCAACTTCTTGAATGCACCCGGAGCATCTCCGGGATTCCCGAGCTGGCGTTGCATGGCGCGATAGAGTATGTCCCTCACGAGCGTCGATTTACCTGATCCGCTGACACCAGTCACGACATTCATGACACCGAGCGGAAAACGGACATCGATGTTCTTGAGATTGTGCTCCGAGGCTCCGGTGACCTCAATATAGCTTGATGAGCGGCGTCTTGCCACCGGGAGCTCGATTTTCTCCACACCCGAGAGATAGCGCAGCGTATGGCTCTGAGGCGCAGCCTTCATGGCCCCGTCTGCATCAGACGGCACAGGGCCGTGATAGACAATCTCGCCGCCATGGCGTCCGGCATCGGGTCCGACATCGATAATCATGTCGGCCGCACGCATGATTTCTTCATCATGCTCTACGACAACGACCGTGTTGCCCAATGCTTTCAGCTTCTCAAGCACATCGATGAGACGTTGTGTATCTCTCGGATGCAGTCCGATCGATGGTTCGTCGAGAATATACAACGATCCGACAAGACTGCTGCCGAGCGAAGTGGCCAGATTGATGCGCTGACTCTCGCCTCCAGACAGAGAATTACTCAGACGGTCGAGAGTCAGATATCCGAGTCCGACATCATCGAGAAACTGCAGGCGTTTGGCAATCTCGGTGAGAAGACGCGCGGCTATCCGTCCGTCGCGTTCGTTGAGCTGGAGTTTGTCAAACCATTGTCTGAGCTTTTTCACCGGCATCGAAACAAGTTCACCGACTGTAACACCTGCCACTTTGACATATGAAGCCTCGCGTCTCAGACGTGAGCCATGGCAAACGGGACAGATGGTTTTGCCCCTGTAGCGTGCCATCATCACACGATATTGTATCTGATGGCGCTGACTGTCAAGCCAAGAGAAAAAACCGTCAATACACGGCATGCCGCTGCCATCCCCGTGCCAGAGCAAATCGCGCTCCGCGTCGGTGAGGTCGGCATATGCCGTGTGGATCGGGAAGTCATGTCCGGCAGCCCATGATATGAACTCGCGTTTCCACTTGCTCATCATCTCGCTGCGCCAACACGCCACCGCACCGTCATATATTGTCAGCGACCGGTCGGGCACTACAAGATTCTCGTCTATGCCCATCACCTTGCCGAAGCCCTCACATTCGGGACAGGCTCCATAGGGATTGTTGAAGTTGAACATCTGGTCTGACGGCTCCATAAAAGTTATGCCGTCGGCTTCAAAACGCTTTGAGAAAGACTTTCTGACCACTCCGTTATCTGACCAGACAAAGAGGATGCATTCGTCGCGTCCCTCAAAAAACGCCGTCTCCGCCGACTCGGCCAGCCTCGACAGTTCGTCTCCTTCATGAGCCACCGACAGACGGTCGATCAACAGAAAATATGTTTCTTCAGCCGATGGCCCGGTCTTCTCTTTGATATCTGCAATTGAGACAAAGTCACCGTTTCGGGTGATCAATCGGGAGTAACCTTCCTTGAGATATATGTCGAGCTGTTCGTCAAAGCTGCGGCCATCGAGGAGTACAATCGGCGAGGCGACCGCCACACGCGTGCCGGCGGGATATGATGCAGCGGCAGCGACAACGTCTTCAACGGTCTGCTTGCGCACCTCCTCTCCGGTCACCGGCGAGTAAGTATGTCCGATACGGCCGAAAAGCATGCGCACATAGTCATAGATTTCGGTCGATGTTCCTACTGTCGAACGAGGATTGCGGGTGTTGACTTTCTGCTCTATGGCGATAGCCGGCGGCAGACCGCGTATATAGTCACACTCGGGCTTGCTGAGTTTGCCGAGAAACTGCCTGGCGTAGCTCGACAGACTCTCGACATAGCGCCTGCGTCCTTCGGCATAGAGGGTGTCAAACGCAAGAGACGACTTGCCTGAGCCCGACAGACCGGTGACGACAATAAACTTGCCGCGCGGCAGATCAACGCTAACATTCTTGAGGTTATTGACGCGCGCTCCGCGCACTTCAATCATATGGTTGTCCTGTTGCTTTTTCCTTTGAATCATAACTTGCAAAGTTACGACTTTTCGATAGAGCCGATTTCATAATATTCGTTAATTTCAGGGCGGTCATCCTTCGTGTGATTTTTTTTATTACAACGAGAGAGTGTGCTTGCCGCACTCGATCGGGGAGTAATGAAAAAAGCACCGAAGGAGGGCCGAGGCGAAGGTAATTTCCGCCTTGATTAGCTTGCGAACTCGTTTATTCAAATGGATACTCATTACAGTATTATTTTTACTATAATTACAATCTGTAGTCCATGTTGTTGAAAAAAAGTTGCCATCGCATATCGCATATATGCGGCCCTGAAGTTAACGAATATTATGAAACCGGCTCTTAAAATCGCCGACGTTTGCGAACATAGTCATTGTAAATTTTTATGCCGAAAATGATTGCCGAGCACGAGAATGTTATGATGTTTGTCACCGCGAGCGGAACGTTACCCCACATGATGCCGTTGATGACAAAAAAGAGTGAACCGAGCCCCATCATAGAGAAGGTCATCATCGAGATGCCGTCAGTGTCACGGGTGCGGATTGTCATGATAGCCTGCGGAAGATAACCGAGTATCATGCAGATGCTGGCAATATAGCCGAATATGTCTGTAAGTGTCATATGCGATACGATATTTTAATGATTTATATTGTGCCGACCGACAGCGCTCCGGCTGTCCGGCGATAAGAAGAGAGGGATATATAAAACGAATCTCCCGCGACTTTTATTGCCACAGGAGATTCTAATATCATATTGTAAGGTTAGAGACTATTGTCATTTGCCTTCTTCAAGAGTACAGATGCTTACGCGGTTCCAAGACTCTTCGCTGAACATCTCGCCTACGCCCTGACCTTCGGCCACGATGCGGTTGGCAGCGATTTTATATTTCTTCATAAGGGCAGTCTTGACAGCCTCCGCACGGCGCTGTGCGAGTTTGACATTGAAGTCATAATTACCGTCTTTCGAAGCGTAACCTTTGACGACTACCTTAGAGTTGGGATGGTTGTTGAGGTAAGCCGCAATCATTTCGACATTAGGCTGCTGGTCGGCGGTGATTACTGCTGATCCATTGCGGAAGAAGACATAACGCACCGAGTTGAGAGTATTGGAAACTTCTTTGACCACGGTCGGTTTGCGATCCTTGCAAGCCTGGAGCTGAGCGGCGAGATCGGCTGCTGTTGCTTCGGCTGCTGCGGTCATCACACCGGCATCGGCGACTGCGGCACGGAGAGCGTTGACTTCAGCATTGAGGGCGTCAACTTCGGCCTGATTGTAAGGCTGCACGCAGGTGAAACCATCACCGAAACGATATGACACACCGGCTGTGAGGTTGAAATTGGCAGCCTGTCGGGCGTAACCGACTGAAGTCTGGTCGATGTCATAGCCTGTCATGTTGAAAATCACTGAAGGCTGGATGTTGATCGAGAAACGGTCGCTTGTGTTGATGCGGAAATTAAGTCCGGCTTTGGTTGCGAAATAGTTCCAGTCCTCGCCATTGGCCGAATTAACGTAATCATGTCCCCAGCCGGCGCCTGCCATTGCTTCGATAGTGAACGGACGGGTCTCGCACTGGTATCCGCCGAAAAGGTTGAAAAGGTCAACTTTTCCATAGGCACCTACATAAGAATTGTCGAAGGCAGTCGAGCTGTGTCCCATGCCGGTGAACGACGAAGTGTTGATGCCGAAGAGAGATTCGACGCCTACGCCGAAAGCGGGAGTCACCATCTTATCGACGGTTATGCCAACTACAGGACGCATTGATTTAAAGAAGGGGTGATGCGCCATGGGTGTTGTGATACCTCCATTGACACCTACTGATACATTATCAAAGAATTTGGGTTGCTCGATAGCTTGAGCTGATGCCGACATAACCCCAAGGGCGATGGCGGGAAGGAGAATGATTCGTTTCATATTAAATAAATCAATTTTAAAATTCGGGGTGTTTGACGTCCCGTACTTTTAATTTAACGTTTTGTTTTTAACTCGATAAATAATTCAATTTCTGTTTGTCAGCAGACTCGTTCCCTCGTTTGCTTTGTAAGACTAACATCCGATATTGAAAAAAGGTTTGATTGAGTTGAAAAAACTTTTAACACATATGGCATCAAATCAATACCTAACACACTGGTGTACACACAGCAAGACGGCGGCCACACTCAGATGGCCGCCGTCTTGCTGTCTTATATATTTAACAATTATGCCAGTTTGCCAAGGGCTTCCGCTATGCGGCGCATGGCCTCGACGATATTTTCGTCTGAAGTGGCATAGCTCAGACGGATATAACCGGGAGCGCAGAACGCGTCTCCGGCCACAGTCGCCACATGGCCGACCTCAAGCAGATACATCGCCAGGTCTGAGGCGTCGGATATCGTGCGGTCTCCGTATTTCTTACCGAAAAACGAGCTGATTTCCGGAAAAAGATAGAACGCACCCTGCGGCTCGTTGACATTCATGCCCTTGATTTCTCTTGCAAGTCTAACCACAAGGTTGCGACGACGTTCGAAAGCCTGACGCATATCCTCGACACACTGTTGCGAACCTGTATATGCAGCCTCTGCAGCCTTCTGGGCGATCGATGAAGCGCCTGAGGTATATTGTCCCTGGAGCTTTGTGCATGCTTTTGCCACAGGCAGCGGCGCAGCGCAGTAGCCTATACGCCATCCGGTCATGGCATATGCTTTGGAAACACCGTTGACAACGACAGTGCGGTCGGCAATCTCGGGGAAGGAGGCAAGCGAGGTAAACGAACCGGTGTAGTTGATATGCTCATAGATTTCGTCGGCGAGGACGATTATGCCGGGATGGCGGGCTATCACTGCCACAAGTGCCGCGAGCTCATCGCGTGTGTAGACCGAACCGGTAGGATTAGACGGCGAGCAGATCAGCACCATGCGTGTGCGCGGAGTGATCGCGGCCTCAAGTTTCTCAGGTGTCACCTTGAAATCATCCTCGATGCCGGCCGGCACAAGCACATTGACGCCTTCGGCCAGTTTGACCATCTCAACATAGCTAACCCACGCCGGAGTCGGTATGATGACTTCGTCGCCTGGGTTGACAGTCGCGAGGATCACATTACACAGTGCCTGCTTTGCACCTCCGGACACGACAATCTGCTCGGGCGTATATGACAGCCCGTTTTCGCGCGACAGTTTATCAGCCACAGCCTTGCGCAGACTCATGAAGCCGGGCACGGGTGAATAGAACGAGAAATTCTCGTCAATCGCACGATGCGCAGCTTCTTTGATGTGGTCAGGCGTATGGAAATCAGGTTCCCCGACCGAAAGGTTGATGACATCAACTCCCTGAGCTTTGAGCTCATTGCTTTTTTGTGACATGGCCAGTGTCTGAGACTGCGCCAGATTGTTCACTCGTTTTGAAATAAATTCCATGAGGATATATTAATGAGGATGTTTATTTGATAGAACTTTGCAAATTTAGTGAAAAAAAACGATTCACACCCTATCGGCGCATCTTAACCATATTTAACAGACAGGCTATGATTTATTATCCTCAGTTCCTTTAATTTTGTAATGAATAGTACAATCTTTTCCTATAATTCATGCTCCAGTCATGTCTACAATCTTAAACTCCATATGAAAATAAAATCATGTCCGGCATACATCGCCTTGGCGATGGCGATGTCGGCCTGCAACAACGACATATTCATCGACCCGCTCGACCTGGCGGTCTCGGCTCCGCTCGTAGGATGGGAAGGTGGCGACTGCGTCATATCAGTCAACGAAGAAGGGCTGTCGGCCATCGTCTCCATTGTCCGTCAAATCGACGGTCAGGGCGAGCCCTTGTTTGACATTCCACTCAACACCGACCTGCAAGGTTCTTGCAAACGCCATTTCGACAACTCATTGTTCGGCATCAGCATGAGCCTCGAACCATCGGCCCACACATTGACTTTCGACATCGACCATAATTACTACCCCGACACAATTGTCATAATAAGCCGCATATATGGCAAATATGACAACAAAAACGCGAAAATGGCCGTCCTTCCGGCCCCACGGTTTGAGGCCGGGGAAATCGACTACCAACTTTTCTGTTGGACGTCAGAAGAAATATCATACATCGAGAGCGCATATACCTACATCAACGGACTCGATGAGACGCGCCGCCACAAAATCTGCTCGGCCGGACAGACCCTTGCCCGCTCAACCGGTTACTTCAGACCATGGGATGTCGAGATCAGCGAAGCTCTCTTCGAAGGCAGGGACTTAAAAGTGCCGCTCATCGAATATCTGCCGGACAAGATGATACCTACAGTCTCAGACCGCACCATCGACTACACGATGGCCCCGCAAATCCTCGACAAGCCAGACTTACACGCGACCGAAGACAGCTATATCGATGTGCCACCCGGTGCGGTGTGCGACATCACGATCATTGTAAGAGCCGAAAAATTCGGCTTTGACTACAATCTGCCGGCCTCAAGTCCGGACGGTAAAGCCACTGTCAACATCACCGGACGCTACTGGCAGCAAACGCCTCTCGAATATGTGATCAAAGCCGAAATACGCGAGCAATGAAGACAAGACTCATCATCACGGTCATGCTGATCGCATCATCACTATGCTCATCAGCCACAAGCGACAGCACAACTCATGGCAACCCCATAAGAGACATAAACCTTACGGCAGGCGTCGGAGGTTCGTATATTCTGCCGACAAACGGTTTTCTCAAAAGCGTCAGCGGCAACTCGGCCATGGTCTCTCCCGACATCCGCGCCGCGTTCAGGTTCAGTCCATCGACACGCTACGGACGGCTGTATCCCAATGTGGCACAAGGCATCGGACTTACCTGGAACGCCATCGTTCCCAATAGTGCAATGGGCTATCCGGCCGGAGTTTTTCTATTTCAGGATGTCAGAATCTTCAACAGCGGCAGGCTGTCAATAAATGCAGGATGGGACTTCGGCATCACAGGTCCATGGCGGCACTTCGACCCCGAGACAAATCCCGACAATACAGCCATCGGCTCCGCCGCCAACGCCATGCTCGGCATCAATCTCGGCGCCAGATACAAGCTCTCCGACCGTTTGTCTATCGGGGCGTCACTGACCGCCACACACTATTCCAACGGCAATACAAAGCTGCCCAACTCGGGAGTCAACACCACCGGACTACGCCTCGGCATAATCTATACAATCACCAAGAAAAGAGACATCAGCCCATGCCGGGCGCCATTGCCTGACGACTTCATCAAAGGCCTCGGCTATGACCTGACGCTATATGGATCGACGCGCAGATGCATCGTGCAGGATGGTTCAGGCGACCATATCATTGCACCCGGATCGTTTGGTGTCGCCGGCTTGAACTTAGCGCCTATGTATGCATTCAGCCGATATATACGCGCAGGAGTGTCTGTCGACCTGCAGTATGACGAGAGCGCCAACCTCGACCGCCATCTTGTCGACTACACCTATGGCGACGAAGTGCGTTTCTACCGTCAGCCATTCTCCGAACGCTTCGCGGCCGGACTTTCGATCAGAGGCGAACTAAAGCTGTCCATCTTCAGCATCAATGCAGGCATAGGCCGCAACATTGTCGCCAAAGGCAACTTGCGTGCATTCTACCAGACTCTGACCTTGAAGGCATATGTCTTCGGTAACGCCTATCTCCAAGCAGGTTATCAGCTACATGACTTCAGCGAGCCAAACAATCTCATGCTTGGCGTCGGATATACTTTCGGACGAAGATGACAACAGTTTGTTAAAATTTGCTACAATGTGTTTTTAACAGCCCTGCCACATTGCAAAATAGGATAAAAAACACTAATTTTGAAGCACGTTTGAATAAAATATTGACAGCGGAAATTGCGTCATGATTTTTTGACATGACAGTCCATTCCACAAAAAGATATTTTTTACAAACACACGACAGACATAATAAGGAATTTTACTAACCATAGATTCCCTGATTTTCTAACCCTAAGAACTAAAACTTTACCAAATACTAATCCAACATGAAATCGAGCAGAAGGACCTTTCTCAAGACACTTGGCGCGGCCGGACTTTTCACCATTATCCCCCGCCACGTGCTGGGCGGCAATGGACACATTCCGCCAAGCGATCAACTAACCCGCGGCATCATAGGCGTTGGCGGCATCGGCCGGTCATCCTACCACTTCAACAGCGATAAGACCTGTCGTCTCGTCGCCTTATGCGACGTCGACAGCAACCATCTCAACCAGGCCGCAGGCATGGCTAAAGAACGTTTCAACGAAGACGTGGCCAAATACCATAACTTCCTCGACCTTATCAACGACAAAAACGTTGACATCGTCCATATAGCCACACCTCCCCACTGGCATGGCATCATGGCCGTCGAAGCCGCTAAAGCCGGCAAGGACATCTGGTGTGAAAAACCAATGACCCGCACCATCGGTGAAGGCCAGCGTGTGGTGGAAGCAGTGCAACGCTACAACCGCATCTTCCGCCTCAACACATGGTTCCGTTTCGCCGACACATTCTACGGACTCGGCACCGACGTAAAACCGCTCAAGAAACTTGTCGACAGCGGTCTTCTCGGATGGCCTCTCAAAGTCACAGTGTCCGGCGCGACAGGCTTCGCATGGAAATTTTTCTGGGTAGGTCGCGAGAACCTCGTGCCCGAAAACGTACCCGCTACCCTCGACTACGACGCATGGCTCGGTCCGGCTCCATTCAAGCCCTACAATTCTCACCGAGTGCATCAGACATTCCGCGGCTACTGGGACTATGACGGAGGCGGCCTTGCCGACATGGGACAGCACTATCTCGACCCGATACAATATCTCCTCAACAAAGACAACGACTTCCCCGTCAAGATTGAAGTCGATGCCCCGCAGCAACACCCCGACGCTGTCGGCACATGGAGAAAAATCACTTACACCTATGCCGACGGATGCCAGATTGTGCTTGAAGGCGAAGGCTATGAGAGTCAAGGGCATGTACCTTACATCGAAGGTCCCAACGGCAAAGTGTACAAGGGCTTCGAATGCACCATCCCCGACGTGATGAACAAAATCGCCGAGCTCCCCGATCCGGAGCCGCAACGCACCGACTTCCTCGACTGTGTGCGCACACGCCAGAAATTCGCGCTCAACGAAGACAACGGCCACCACAGCTGTACACTCGTCAACATGGGCACAATCGCTCTGCGTCTGGGTCGCAGCGAACTCGCTTTCGACCCCGCGACACAGACTTTCGTCGGAGACGATGCAGCCAACGCACTTATCCACCAGCCGATGCGCGGTCCTTGGAAAATCTAATCCGGCATCACGACTATCAATAACCAACATAGCCACATTATACCAATCAAAATGAACAAACGTTCCTTATCAATAATACTGCTGTCACTCTGCATGATGCTGGGCTTCCAGTCTTTCGCACAGCTTGACAGCCGCGGCCGCACTCCCGAGACCGTCATCACCGACGGTCTCGCACAGTTGCCGGCTCAAAACCAGGCAAGCTACAATGAAGTAATCGGTGAGATGGCCGCTACCGGACAAAAGGGCATCGAAATGCTCGCCGGCATGCTCAAACCCGCCGACTCAAACAAAAACGCGACTTTTGAATATGCTATCGATGCAATTGTCAGCTACGTGACCCGCGAGGACAATGCCGCCCTCCGTCAGGGTGTGCACGACGGTCTTGTCGCAGGCATCAAGAAATGCACAGACAAACCTAACACCGCATTCCTGATCACCCAGCTCAACAAACTGGCTACAGCTGCCGATACAGATCTCTACGCAAGTCTTCTCAGCGACCAGTATCTCAAGCACTACGCTGTGATCGGTCTGTCGCTCATCCCCGGCATCGATGACACAGCAGCAAAGCTCATAAACAATGCACCGGCTCCCGACAGCGACCTCGCTTATCTTGCTTATTTCCGGAAGCTCAACGCAGCAGAGCCAACACTGCTCAAATGGGCCGCCAGCGACGACGCCAAAGTGCGCGAAGCCGTGTTCAATGCACTCGGAGTATGCGGATCAACCTCATCTCTAAAGACCCTTCAGCAGGCGGCCAAAGCCGTGAAGTTCGGCAATGACCCCACAGGAGCCACAAACTCTTATCTCGTCCTGCTCAGCCGTCTCGGCAACGACAAAAACGCGATTGCAGCCGCAAAAGAGCTCACAAAATGCTCTAACCGTGCTGCCCGTTGCGCAGGCCTCGACATCCTCCTCAAAGCCGACAAGGCAAACGCCGCCAAAAACGTGATTGCAGCCCTCAAGGACAAAGACATCCAGTACCGTAACACCGCCCTGCTCAACGCACAGGCTGCGGCCGGTGACGGCATCTTTGATGCAGTGGCAGCAAAATTCAACTCGCTTCCGGCTGAAGCCCAGACCGACGTCGTGGCATGGTTTGGCAATAACCATGTCGCATCTCAGATCGACATCGTGACCAAAGCCATGGACTCAAAGAACGCTTCTGTCGCGAATGCAGCAGTCGCAGCCGCTTCTAAAATCGGAGGTGAAAAAGCCCTCGCCGCTCTCGTCGGCAAGCTTGGCACAGACTCTGAGATTGCAAGAGCGTCTGAAAACGCCCTGCTCTCTTTCAACGGTGACATCAAAAACGGCATCATCTCAGCTCTCAACTCTGATGACTCCAACGTCGTTGCCCAGGCTCTCAAACTGGCATCGGCCCGACACATCTATGACGCATATGCCAAAACCGCAAGTCTGATCAACTCTGACAACGCGACAATACGCGAAATCGCGCTCAACGGTCTCAGCGGAGTTGTTCGTCCGGCCAACTTCAACGACATCTGCACGATGCTCGAAGCTGCAACCGAGCCCCAATACGTCAACAAACTTCAGCTCGCAGCAAAAAGCGCTATCTCAAGCGAGTCGCCTGAGAACCAGTATAAGATGATCAATGCACGTCTCAACAAAGGCAACAGCCACGCTGACCGCTACTATCCTCTGCTCGCACAAGCCGCCACTCCCGAAGCCATCGAATATCTTCTCGGTGAATATGCAGGCTCAAACAAGCAGGCTGCGTTCGACGCCCTTCTTCAAGTGAAAAACCCGGCGATGATTGACGTGCTCTATGCACTCGCGGTCAAAAACCCCGCAAGCAAAGACGCAATCCTCGGCCGATATCTCCAGCTCGTGAGCAACGCCGGTCTCCCCGCCATCGACCAATACAGCCGCTACAGAGACGCTCTCGCGCTGCAGCCTTCGACGGCCGTGACCAACAACCTTCTGAGCGCTCTCGCCAACAGTCGCACTCTCCCGGCTGCCATGCTCGCCGCCGACTATCTCGACAACAAGGATAACGCCCTCGCCGCAGCGACTACTGTAAAATATATCTTCGCCAAAGAAGATGCGCTACGCCGCGGCAACACAGTCAAAGGCATACTCGAAAAAGCCCTCAAAGTGTTCAAGGACTTCGGAGTCAATGACGCAGACGCAGGCTATGCCGCAGACGAAGTGGCAGGCATGCTCAACACCATCGACAGCGAAGGCGGCTATGCTACCGTTGCCGGGGCCGGTCCCGAAGGAGAATTCGAAAACTTCGACCTCTACTTCGACTGGAACGGTGTCGATCCGCTGACACTCACACTCCGCTCGATGCCCTATGTCACAATTGACCCCGCCGCAGGTCTCACTGTCGGCAACGGCATACTTCAGGCAATCCCCGCCGGTGTTCAGCCCGTCCACGTACGCATGATCAACGACCGTATCTTTGTCGAGGTCGGATCTACAACATTTGCCATCAACGATGTAGTCGCCAATCCCAAAGCAGGCGAAACCACTCCGATCAAAGGATCAGTGGCTGTCAGCAACCCCAAAGCCATCAGCAACTTCTACTTCAACAGCCTTCCCGACACACCCGTCTTCACACTCTCTCCCGAGGAAGAAGCCGAAGGTTTCGAAGTGCTTTTCGATGGCCGCTCTCTCGACAAATGGCACGGCAACACCACAGCCTATGTGCCCGTTGACGGCAATATTTATGTGACTGCCCAATATGGTGGTTCAGGCAACCTCTACACAAAGAAAAACTACAGCGATTTCATCTACCGCTTCGAATTCTGGTTTGATGTTCCCGGAGTGAACAACGGCATCGGCATCCGCACAGGTAAAGACGTCACCGGTGTTGACGCAGCTTTCCACGGCATGGAAATTCAGGTTCTCGACCACGACGATCCCATGTACGGCGGTTACAACTACAATTGGACCGGCATCCAGCCATATCAGATCCACGGCTCTGTATATGGTGTGGTAGGCGCAAAGCACGTTGACTTCGGCCCCATCAAACAGTGGCACACCGAAGAAATCAAGGCTGTCGGTGACCATATCACAGTGACCGTCGACGGTGAAGTCATCCTCGACGCCAACATCCGTGAAGCATGCCAAGGTCACGCCGTAGGTCCGGAAGGAACCGAAGGCAACCCCTACATGATTGACCACCGCAACCACCCCGGCCTCTTCAACAAGGAAGGCTATATCAGCTTCTGCGGCCACGGACCGGGTGTCAAATTCCGCAATATCCGCATTCTTGATCTGAGCGACAAAAACAAAAAAGCAAAGAGCAAAAAGTCAAAGAAATAAATGACTGAAAATCTTGATAATTCACGCGTGCCGACTTCGATAGTTGCTATCGGAGTCGGCAATCGTATGCGCACCTACATGCACTATCTCGAGCAACATCCGGAGCGTGCACGTCTTGTAGCCGTCGTTGAGCCCGATCCAATACGCCGCAATGCGATGGCCGACCAGTTCGGCATTCCTGTCGAACGTCGTTTCACAACATATACCGAGTTTTTTAATTCGCCGGTCAAAGCAGACGCTGTCTTCATCTGCACACCCGAACGCGAACACTACCGCCCTTGTATCGCAGCCCTGCGGCATGGCTACCACGTGCTGCTTGAAAAGCCCGTGGCTCAGTCTTATCGTCAGTGCCGCGAGATCTATGAGGAATCAGTCCGCGCCGGAAAAGTCGTTTGCGTCTGTCACGTCCTTCGCTATCATCCCTGCTTCCTGAAGATAAAGCAACTTGTCGATTCAGGAAGGTTCGGTGACATCATCTCAATCACCCACACTGAAGATGTCGGCATCGACCGTGCGACCCACAGCTACGTCAGAGGGTCGATGAACAGCGAGAGCGGCAACAATCCGATGTTGCTCGCCAAATGCTGCCATGACATCGATTTTCTGTCCTGGCTCTCAGGCGCCGAATGCAGCAGACTGTCGTCATTCGGCTCGCTGAGATGGTTCAAGAGCCAGAACGCGCCCGAAGGTTCAGCCCGCAGATGCATCGACTGCTCAATCGAGAAGACATGTCCCTTCTCAGCTGTCGACCTTTACTGGAGACGCCGCCAATGGATTAAAAACTTCGACATCCCCGAGGGATCGACAATCGAAGATGTCATCATGAAACAACTGCGTGAGGGTGAATTCGGCCGCTGTGTATATCACTGCGACAATGACGTCGTCGACAATCAGGTACTGACCATGCAGATGACCGACGGATCTCTCATCACAGTGTGTATGGACATCTTCACTCAACGCGACGGACGACGCACAGACATAAAGATGACCCATGGCGAAATCATCTCTGACGGCAAAAAAATTCTCGTCACGGATTTCAGAGACCGCCGTTGCGACGTGTTCGACTTCACTGCCGAAGCATCTCAGCCATTCCACGCCGGAGCCGATCTCAGACTCGTAGAGACATTCCTCAACACCATCCGCGGCGAAGGCGACCAACGCGCGTCGACGACAATAGAAGAGTCGCTCAAAAGCCATCTTCTCTGCTTCGAAGCCGAGCGCAGCCGCCTGACAGGCCAAACCATAAAACTAAACAAGTAAAATAAGCTCGATTACTTTTTTCAGACGGGGCAACATTGCACAATACAGTCAGCAATGTTGCCCCGTCTCCGCATCCGTCACCTTATAATATCAAACTAATTATCGCAGTAACCAGCAGGCCGAGCGATCCTCACATTTCCTGCTATTGTAGAGAATGGGACACGGGCATATGGCATTTAGATTGAATTTGTAATAGAATTGGCAGATTGCTTCTAATAAAATTTAACACAGACGCTGTCAATACGGAAAAATTTCCGTAACTTTGCATCGCAATTTCAAGGTAACTAAATATCTTATTCCAAGGATAGGATTCAGCGTAAGCTTATAACTTTAATTTATTATATGGACTGGATACTTGACCTGATCATGCCCGGCAATGAATCGATAGGAAGCACACTTGTGCTCTATTCGTTTGTCATCGCTGCAGGCATCTACATCGGCAAACTCAAAATTTGCGGAGTTTCGCTCGGTGTGACTTTTGTGCTTTTCATAGGCATTCTGATGGGCCATTTCGGTTATATCGTCAATGACAATATACTGAAATTTGTCCGCGAATTCGGCCTTATTCTATTCATCTTTTCCATCGGTCTGCAAGTAGGCCCCGGCTTCTTCTCGTCATTCAAGAAAGGCGGCATGAGACTTAACTTCCTCGCAGTGCTGATAATCGCGCTCAACGTGCTGATAGTGCTTGGCATCTATTATTTCGGCAATATCAACGACATCAACGCCCTTGTCGGTGTCATGAGCGGCGCGGTCACCAACACCCCCGGACTTGCAGCAGCCCAGCAGACCGTCAGCCAGATGTACCAGAGCCCCGAGCAGGCCAATCTCATGGCCTCAGGTTATGCCGCAGCCTACCCGCTCGGTGTTGTCGGCATCATACTCTCGATGTTTGTCATCAAAGGCATCTTCCGCATCTCGAGCGACAATGAAATCAAAAAGATTGAAGAAGACCAGGAAAGTTCACAACTCAAGCCCTTCCTGCTGTCAATCAACGTGACCAACAAACTTGTAGACGGTCGTACCCTGCTGCAACTTCATGACGTGATACAATGTAATTTCGTGGTGTCACGCATCATGACTCCGGACGATAAGATCACCATCCCCAAATCTTCAACAGAGATCCACGTCGGAGACCGTCTGCTGATTGTCTGCTCGGCCATCGACGCCCCCCGTTTCACCGCCGTGCTCGGTCCTGAAATCGAAATGGACTGGGAAGCCATACATGCACCCGTCTACTCACGCCGCATACTCATCACCAAAAGCGAATACAATGGTGTGCCTCTCGGTTCGCTCCGTCTCCATAACGGCTACAAACTCAACGCCACCCGTGTCAACCGCGCCGGTGTCGACCTGCTTGCATCTCCCAACCTCCGTCTCCAGATGGGCGACCGCATAACCGTTGTCGGCAATCTCGACGACATCGACCGCCTGGCATCACGTCTCGGCAACTCGATGAAACGTCTCAACCAGCCAAACCTCATCACAATTTTTGTCGGCATAATACTCGGCATCATACTCGGCTCGGTCAACCTCGGCTTCGGCATGAAACTCGGCCTCGCCGGCGGACCGCTTGTTGTAGCGATATTGCTGAGCCGCTTCGGCTACAAAGCCAAACTCGTCACCTACACTTCGTCTTCAGCATCCCTGCTGCTGCGCGAGCTAGGCATATGTCTCTTCCTTGCATCAGTCGGCATATCGGCCGGCAAAGGATTTGCCGACGCAGTATTCAACGCCACCGGCATGTGGTGGGTCATCTGGGGTTTTGTAATCACTGTTGTCCCTCTGATCATCGTTGGCCTCATCGCCAGAGGACGCGACAAGATCAACTTCCTTACGATCATGGGACTCTTCTCCGGCGGCTGCACCGATCCTCCTGCACTCGCCTACGCCAACAACTCTACAGGCAACGACGCTCCGGCCGTGGCATACTCTACGGTCTACCCGCTGACAATGTTCCTGCGTGTGGTCGCAGCACAGGCATTGATACTATGCCTCGGTTGACGCTTCTCTGACACAAATAAATATAAATAAATACGAAAGAAGTTCGATTCGCCGCCAAGCGGCTATAATCGAACTTCTTTTATATCTATCCTCCGTCTCCGGAGGCATTATTATCTTATTAGAGAAAGAGAGAGAATGAGAAACTATTGATCGAAGCGTTCGTCGCTCTTTGTTTTCGAATAATCGCGGATTTTCGCCTCAAGCACGTCTGCCTGCTGGAAACCTACGGCTCTCCATACCGGTTCGCCACATTTAAACAAGATCAGTGTCGGGATCGACTGCACATTATAGCGTCGAGCCACCTCGGGGTTCTTATCAATATCAATCTTAAGCACGTTGGCTTCATCTCCCACTGCCTGTTTGACCTTTTCGATGACAGGTGATTGCATCTTGCATGGGCCACACCATGTGGCATAGAAATCGACCAATGTTGGTTTCTCTTCTTTAATCAGTTCGTTAAAATCGCTCATATCATTAGTTTTTATTGATTCTAAAATTCTATTTCCAATATTAAAAACACTTTGTCTGGTCGTAATGTTCACAATAATATGACAAATAACTACCTGACAAAAGGTGTTCTTACATAGTATAAGCAAAAATTATGCCATCATATTCGTTCTAAAACGAAAATTCTATGTAAATTTGCAGTCACAAAAAGGTCGGTCCGGTAGCTCAGCTGGATAGAGCATCTGCCTTCTAAGCAGACGGTCATGCGTTCGAGTCGCATCCGGATCACA
>CAXHOY010000017.1:0-80540 GCA_964018265.1 uncultured Muribaculaceae bacterium | reverse complement strand
AAACTGTGTTTATATTATATCCGAGTTGTCAGAGAAAACCGTATTTCATTTTCCGATGCAGAAGTGGGAGAAGATGTTTTGGAGGATGTCTGAGGTGGTTATTTTGCCGGTTATGGTTGAGAGGTGGTGGAGGGTTTCGCGGAGGTCCTGCGCGATGAAGTCTCCTGAAATTGAGTTGTCTATGCCGTCGATCGCTCTTGTAAGGGCTGCTTCGGCGTCGACAAGGGCTCGGTGGTGTCGTGCGTTTGTGACGATGATGTCGGCGGCTGCGATGTCGGCGGCTCCTGAGATGTCGACGAGTGTCTGTTCGAGTTCTTGCATCCCGTCGCCTGTGGCGGCTGAAAGGGTGAGTGTCACGGTTGGTATTTCGGGGGTGTCGGGCAGGAGCGGGGTTATCGCTTTTAAGGCTTTTTCGGAGTCGGTTTTGTCTATTTTGTTTATGAGGACGATCAGGTTTTGTCCCGGTGAAATTGTGTCGAGTATTTTTCTTACTGATAGGTCTTCGGTGGCAGGGTTGGTGGCGTCGATAACCCAAATTACGATTCTGGCAGTGGAGAGCCGTTGTATGGTGCGGTTTATGCCGAGGTTTTCGACTGTGTCTGATGTTTCCCTGAGTCCTGCAGTGTCGATGAAGCGGAATGTTATGCCCTGTATGTCGATTGTGTCTTCGATTATGTCGCGAGTCGTTCCGTGGATGTCGCTGACTATCGCGCGGTCGTCGTGAAGGAGGCGGTTGAGTAGTGTTGATTTTCCTGCGTTTGTCTGTCCGACGATTGCGACGCTGATGCCACGGCGTATGGCGTCACCAGTCCTGAAGCTTCCGGCGAGTCGTGCGACAGTTGATCGTATGTTTTGGGCGAGCTCGCGCAGCTGTGTGCGTGATGCAAATTCGACGTCTTCTTCTGAGAAGTCGAGTTCGAGTTCGAGGAGAGACACGAGTTGGAGAAGGTCGTCGTGTAGGTCTGTGAGTTTTGATGAGAAGTCTCCGCGCATCTGGCTGAGGGCCAATCTGTGGGCTGCTTTGGAGTCTGCAGCTATGATGTCTGCCACGGCTTCTGCCTGGGCGAGGTCGAGCCGACCTGCTGAGAATGCTCGGCGTGTGAATTCTCCGGCTTCTGCGAGCCGAGCTCCTGCCGAGCATAATGAGTTGAGCAACTCCCGCTGGATGTATGGCGATCCGTGTACTGATAATTCGACGACGTTTTCTCCGGTGAACGATTTTGGCGCCCGGAAGATTGTTGCGACCGCTTGGTCGAGTGCTTGTCCATGTGCGTCGTTTATAGTGCCGAGATGTGCGGTGTGAGTGTCTGCTTTTGTCAAGGAGCGTCCGTTCCATATGCGGTCGGCGATGATGATGGCGTCTGGGCCGGATATTCGTATCACGGCTATACCTCCGGTTCCTGGGGCTGTTGATATGGCGCAGATTGTGTCGTTGGGATCGTTCATTTGGTGGTGGTATTATCTTGTCTTACGTTGCCAGATGTGATATTCGCATTGTTGTTCGACTTCGTTTTCGATTTCGTCGGGCAGTGCCGAGAAGAAGTCGAATCCGGTGATTGTCTCCACGTTGTCGATTGTTGTGGCAGTTGTTTGCACTCCGCCTTTGACATTGCCGTTGTTCATGATAAAGGCTATGCCTCTGGGCGGGGCAGAGAATGGCGACAGGACTACTTTGAAGAATCTTTCGGGGACTGGAATGCTGTTGTCGGAGCCTATCGAGCGTGGTAGTCGGTCGGTCAGTATCGGTCCGGTGATGATGATGATGGCGCTGTCGCGGCGTGCCCATGTGCGGCAGTTCGATTCGAGAGTTGCCCATGCTCCTGCGTTGAGCCTGTGGTCTTGAGGCGATATGTTTGTGAGGAAGTGGGATTGGATCATGGCTTCCCGGCTCCATTTGACGTCTGCTGCGGGGATCATGTGCCCTCTGTCGAAGCCTGATCGCCTGTAGTCTGCGAGGGTGGGGCATCCTTTTGCATCCGGGTCGGAGGCGAAGTCTGTGTTGCGGGAGATTGATCCGTTTGTTTCGTCGGCCGTCAGTTCCCATGCCACATAGTTTGGCTGATGAAAATCTTTGTTAAACGAGACGGTGAAGCCTGTGTAGTTTAATATTTGCGCCTTGACACTGTCGGGCACCGCGACTTGGAGCAGTGCTTCGGCCGGAGTGTCGTGGCAGGTCTTCCGGTCTTGTCCGGCAGCTGTTGTGCGCCAAGCGATGAAGATGACTAACGCGATTGCAGCAATGGCTACTATCGGGTGAGTCGATGCAAGTCGTCTTGCCAGGCTCGGGCGTCGTCTACTGCGGTATGTGGATTTTTTTCGGTTCATGATTGCTGTTGGTGAGACAAATTTAAGCAATTTTTCTGAATAGGGGTGGCGTTTTAATGGCCTTAGTGTTAAATATTGCGCATTGAATTAACATATATATGTTAAAAATAGTGGTGCGATGCAAAATTTTATTGTCGAATGATGAAAGATTTGGATTATTTTACTTTAATTTGCGTCGTTAAATAAAAGTGTCGAGAAAATCGAAGATATAGAGACTTTAAGTGATTGTAATTCTTTAAATCTGATTGTCAGGATGATACCACGAAAAGCGTCATCTTTCTAACGATAGGGATTTACATTGCTGCGGCTCCCGTTTGCGGGCTGATCGGTCTGTGGGTTGCTTCACGGTTCGGGCGGATTTTATCATGCCGTTGTATCGCGATGAGTCATTCCGAGATTAAATCGTCATTTTGAGTTGGCAAATTATTAGAGATTAAATTATTATACTACTTGTTAAACTTAAAAACAACCTCTTGCATGAAGAACATTTGTATTCAAATGAATCGGAAGGCTTGGCTCTCGCTCATCGCAGTGTTGTGTCTTGCATTCCCTGCTCTCGCGCAAAAAATCACAGTCACAGGTACTGTCTATGAGCCCGAAGGCGAGCCCGCCATTGGAGTCTCAGTCACAGTCCAGGGTCAGCAAGGCTATGGAGTCCAGACAGACGTCGAAGGTAATTACAGCATCGCCGTCGAGTCAGACGCCGTCCTTGTATTTTCTTATGTCGGTTATGAGACGCAGACTGTTGCGGTCAACGGACAGACCCACATCGATGTAACGCTTTCGACAAATTCAGAGGCTCTCAATGAGCTTGTTGTCGTGGGTTATGGTACGGTAAAGAAGGCCGACGCCACCGGATCTGTGGCAGTCATCAAACCCGGTGACATTCAGGCCGGTCTTGCAACTTCGGCCAATGACCTTCTCGTAGGCGCCAGCCCCGGTGTAGTAGTTACAACAGACGGTGGCAATCCCTCCGGTGGAGCTTCAATCCGCATCCGTGGCGGTGCGTCGCTCAACGCATCAAACGACCCCCTTGTTGTGGTCGACGGAGTGCCGATGAACAACAGCTACGGCGCAATGAGTCCTCTGACAATGATTTCGCCCGAAAACATCGAGTCGCTGACAATCCTCAAAGACGCATCGGCAACGGCAATCTATGGCTCGCGTGCGTCCAACGGCGTGATCATAATCACAACCAAGAAAGGTCAGCATGGTCGTCCTCAGGTATCCTTCTCTGCAAACTTCCACGTGGCAACACCTGCCCGCAAGTGGGATGTCCTCGATGGCAACCAGTTCATTGATAAAATCGAAGAGTATGCCAACAATGAGCATAACCTTGGCCTTCTCGGCACAGCCAACACAAATTGGCAGGACGAGATCTACCGCACAAGCTTCTCGCATGAATACAATCTCGGCGTAGGCGGCAAGGTAGGTTTCCTCCCTTATCGTGTCAACGTTTCTTATTCGGGTAACAACGGTATCATCAAGACTTCGAACGTCGATCGTACAACTGCCGGTTTCAACCTGACTCCCAAATTCTTTGACGACCATCTTTCGGTCAATGTCAATGTCAAAGGCACATACATCAACCAGCGCAATCCCGAAATGGGTGCCATCTATTCGGCTCTTACCTACAACCCGACACTGCCCGTAATGACAGACTATGTCACCACCGGCAATCTCGGCGCTCCCATCTACGGCGGATATACATCTCTTATCAATCAGGACGGCGGTCTCGAAACCAATGGCGCACTCAATCCTGTCGCACAACTTTACGGCCGCAAGGCAACCGAGAAGTCATGGGCATCGACCGGCAACCTCCAGATTGACTATGCACTCCACTTCCTTCCCGATCTTCATCTCAACCTCAATCTCGGTTATGACGTGATCAAGGGCGAGTCGAATACCGATGTATATGCCAACACCCCTCAGGCCTGGAACAGCAACTACCGCAACGGTGCGGCCAACAATTGGTTCCAGTCGCAGATCGCTCGTAACACAATGCTCGAATTCTATGCCAACTATAAGAAAGACGTAGAAGCCATCAAGTCGAGCTTTGATGTCATGGCCGGTTATTCATGGCAGCGTTTCGATTACATCAAGCACGACTTGAGCCGCATCACCTCTATCGGTTATACCAAGACCTATGATGCAGCAAGCAACTCATGGGTGGTCAACGAAGATCCCAATTCGGCTAATAATATCGGTTTTGCGTATGGTGAGACAGAAGAAGCCCGCACACGTGTCAACCGCGAAAGCAACAAGCTGATGCTTCTCTCGTTCTATGGCCGTTTCAACTATTCGTTTGACAACACATACCTCTTGACCTTCACACTCCGTGACGATGCCACATCGCGCTTCTCTCCCGACACCCGCTGGGGTCTTTTCCCCTCGCTCGCCCTCGGATGGAAGATCAACAACATGTCGTTCTTCGAGGACTATGCTTCAACCTGGGATGAATTCAAACTCCGTCTCGGTTGGGGTGTGACAGGTCAGCAGGCCGTCGCCAACTATAACAACTACACACCGGCCTATTCGATCTCAATCCCGTCGGTTTACTATCCGAGTCCCTACGGTCCGACCTATCCCTGGATCAGCCCTCTATATCCCAAGGCATATGATGAAAACCTCAAATGGGAAGAGACAACAACATGGAATGTCGGCGTAGACATGGCATGGCTCAACAACCGCATCGCGGTGTCTGCCGACTGGTATCTGCGTGAGACCAAAGACCTCCTCGCCACAGTGCCCGTGCCTGCCGGTATGACAACCACCAACTCAATGACACGCAACATCGGTACACTCCGCAACATCGGTGTCGAATTCAACGTGACTGCCCGTCCGGTTGTGACAAAAGATTTCACATGGACACTCGGCTACAACGTAGGTTGGAACAAGAACGAGATCACTTCACTGACCGGATCGTCAGACGAGGACAAGACATTCTTCCTTGACGCCGAAGGCAACCCCGCATCTTCAGGCGCAGGTGCTATCGAGGTTCATAAAGTAGGCTATCCCGCCAACTCATTCTATGTGCTCGAACAGGTATACGGTCCTGACGGCAAGCCTCTCGAAGGTGTGTATGTCGACCAGGACGGAGACGGCATCATCGGTGACAACGACCGTGTGGTCAAACATTCACGCGACCCGAAAGTCACAATGACGATGAACAACACGTTCAACTACAAGAACTGGGACTTCGGCATCACCTTGCGTGCATCGATCGGAAACTATGTCTACAACGCAATGCGTGCCCGCATGATCAATGTCAACAACCTCGAAGGTCAGGGCAATATCCTCAACAACATCATGGATTCGGACTTCTACTTCGTGAATGCCACGGACGCCAAGAACATTGTCCGCTCGGATTATTTCGTGGAGAATGCAAGCTTCCTGCGCTGCGACAACATCACCGTCGGCTATACATGGGACAACCTGCTCAAGGATTCGCTCCGTCTGCGTCTCTTCGGCGCCGTGCAGAACCCCTTCGTCATCACCAAGTACAGTGGTCTTGACCCTGAAGTATTCTCAGGTGTGGACAACAACGCATATCCTCGTCCCGTCACCGTTTCGCTCGGTGTGGTGGCAACTTTCTAATCACCGGTTTCTAAAGCAGAAAAACAACAATTATGAAAGCAATCAACAAAATATTTCTCGGACTTGGCCTCGCGGCCGGCGCAATGACATTCAATGCTTGTACCGGAGACCTCGATGTGCCCATCCAAAATCCGACAGAACTCACTTCGGCTGAGTTTGCCAAAGATCCGGCCGGTTATCTCGACCGTTGCCTGGCAGAAATCTATCAGGGGCTCGCAACCGCCGGTTGGAAAGGCGCAGGAGAGTCAATCCTTGGTACAGGCACCGGTGGTGCGGGCGAAGGCACGTTCACCCGTACGATCTTCACTCATGAAGAACTCACCACCGACAACTATATCTGGCTTCAGTTCGCTTCTGACGCAGGTCTCTATGATCTTTTGACCCAGAACTTCACTCCGGGTAACGAAGTGATGTATCAGTGCTATTCGCGTATATACGCCGAAATCGCCATCTGCAACCAGTTTATACGTACGGTCCAGAGCGGTGCGTTCAATCTTCCTGAAGATCTCCAGGCACGTGCGGCTGACTACATCCGTCAGGCCAAGACAGTCCGTTCGCTCTGCTACTTCTATGCAATCGACCTCTTCGGCGACTGCGGCTATATCGATGAAACCGCCGGCATCGGCTCGACTCCTCCCCAGATGACCCGTCAGGATGCATACGACCACGCGGTGGCATGTCTCGAACAAGTGTCGGCAGAGTGGGGTAACAGTTATGCAGAACCCGCCTATGGATATGTCGGCAAGGAAGTCGCAGATGCTCTTCTCGTGAAATTCTATCTCAATGCCAAGGCTTGGGGTGTCGACAAGAACAATGATGCATATCAGAAGTGCTGGACACTCGCCCAGAAGATCATTGCCAACCATCAGGGCGAAGGTCTCAACGGCACAGGTCTCGCCGAGAGCTATATCGCACTCTTCGGTGCCAACAACCACGAGTATGCCGCCCAGGGCAGCCGTGCCAACGAAATCATCATGACAGTGCCTCAGGACGGCATGCAGCTCGAGTCTTATGGCGGTTCGACATATTACATCGCTTCGGTCTGCGGTTCTTATGACGGCATCTCGTCGGTCAACGACTGCAATCTCAATGCCCAGTGGACCTGTATGGTGGCACGTCAGCAGATTTCTGAAATATGGGATTTTGACAAGGACGTCCGCGCTTCACTCTGGAAAACCAAAAAAGACGGCTTCAAGATCGATAACCTTGTGATTGCCGGTAACGCCGGTTATGGTCAGGGCTACGCTCCAATCAAGTATACCAACTTCGCTTACAAGGTTGACGGTACGATCGACTACGACCAGTCGCCTGACGGTAACCAGCGCGCATTCTGCGACGCCGACTGGACTGTCATCCGTCTCGCTGAAATTTATATCTCGGCTGCCGAAGCCAACATCCTCGGCGGTGCAGGCAATGCTTCCGACGCCTTGATCTATGTCAACAACGTCCGCAGCCGTGCCGGCCTCGACAACTGGACATCGTCGGATATGACAGCAGACAACATCCTGACCGAACGTAACCGCGAGCTCTATGGCGAAAACGACCGCCGCACAGCACTCGTGCGTCATGGCAAATATGCCGGTTCATCATATGTCTGGAACTGGAAGGGCGGCATCCAGAGCGGTGCTTCAACCCCCGAACATCAGAACCTGTTCCCGATCCCGACCAAGGTCATCTCATTCTCGGGTTATCATCAGAACCCCGGCTACTAATCACAATGATCTAACTGTTTAAGAATTGAAATCAATGAAAAAAATAGCATCATTCTTTGCGACTGTCGCAGCCGTGGTTGCCTTGTCTGCCTGCAGTCAGGACGACAGCCCAGTGCTGATGAAGCCCACTGAATTCAAACTCAACACACCGCCTTTCGCCGAGCAGCTCTATCAGCTCACCGACGATGGCGAGTTAACACTGACATGCTCGCAGCCCGACTATGGCATGGGCGTTGAGACAACCTACGGCGTGGAAATCTCGATGACAGAAGATTTTGCCGTGTCTCGCGAAATGAAACTTTCCAATCCGATGAGCGCTACGCTCACATTCTCCGCATCGGCAGTCAATATGGCCATTCTCGAAATGCTCGGAGTTGAAAATGAAGAGACATGGGAGCCTTATGCCAACGATCATATCAAACCCTTGTATGTCCGTGCCAAGGCTCAGGCAGCGCAGGTTGAATACAGTAAGATTACATCCAATGTCGTTAAGCTTGCCAATGTTGAGTTCTATTATGCGATCCCGACTCCCGGCTATATATATTTGACCGGTTATCCTTCGTTTGCAGAACCTGTAGCCGAAAATAAGAATACGCTGATACGCTTGTTCGAGGATAAGAATGCGATTGGCTCAAATATTTACTCAGCTATAATCGAGGACGTTCCCGCGCAGACTGTAGCCTTCCGCCTCTATACCGAACTTACGGGTTGGGGCTCGAAAAACTGTCTTGGCGCAGGTGAAGCCGATATGACAGATGTGAACATTACCGGAGATTTTGTTGATGGGGTATATGACGGTTCTGTTACTGTAAATGGTCAGAGCAACTGGTCTATTGACTGGCAAGGTGGCGACATGACAATTACAGTCGATCTCAACACAAATACAATCAAGATACAGGCCGGTGCGGTAGAAGTCGTTCCTCCGACTGTGACAAGCTACATCTACATCTGCGGCAACATGGCATCAGATAAGTGGACCGAACCCTCTGAGGCAAACGCGGCTTTCTACGAAGACTGGAAGCTCGCTTGCGATGACAACAGTGGTGTTTACAAGGCTACATTCTCATTCCCCAACCTCGGAGCTGACGCGCTCTACTGCCGCTTCTACCAGAAACTCACCGGTTGGGGCGCGGCGCAGTGGGCTTCTCCGACTGACGCTGACTATGAAGTGACATCAGGTGTCGCTGTAGATACAAAAGTTGGCGAAGGTCCGTTTATGCTTGACAATGCCAAGGGCAAAACCGTGGACATTGAAGTTGACGCAAACACCAACAAAGTCAAATTCACATTCGTAGATTAATAACCAACAGCATGGCCGCAACCGGCTTGTAGGATTGTGGCCATGCATTCAACAGACTAAAAATAACTATGAAGAAATATATATTTCTCCCGTTAGCGGCACTTGCGCTTGGCTTTGCGGCTTGTGAGGATGACGATACACTCGGCATTCCCGTGGTCAACCCGGAGATTCCGGCAGTGGATCCGGCCATAGTGTCAGTTTCTCCCAGTGTTGATATGCCAGCGGTGATCAGCCTTGAGACTTATAATGATGATGACATGAATTTCCCTGTCGCAACGATCACTGCGGGCGAAGAGTGGCCGGAGGGCTATGAATTCGGAGCTGTCGCCGAGGTCAGCAGTGATGAGAATTTCACCAATGCGGTCGAAATCCCGACAGTGGTAAGCGGCACTTCAATCATGCTAAATCCTGACGATGTGCAGGGCGTGATCTATGAAAATATTACCCGCGATCCTTCGCAGCTCTCCCTTTGGGTGAGATTTGGCATTCAGGCTGTCAATGGCAAAGAGGTGATCCGCCTCGGTGATGCCAACAGTTTCATTGGCGCGCAGAAGATCGACGTGGTGCCTTTTGCTCCTGTTGCCGTTATCGAACCGGTCTATTACCTGATTTACTCTGATGACGCAGAGACATGGACAAAGGCTCATGCCCTTAAGGTCAACCATGGCACCGGTAGCCAGTATGATAATCCCAAATTTTCGGTGCTTTGCAACTTCTCGGCTGCCGAGTTGGGCGATGGTCTCTATTGGAAACTTATCCCTGAGTCGACTTATGAGGAATTTGACCTGGCAAACGGACTTGTTATCGGAGTGGCTGAGGCTGATGCCGAAAGCCGTAGCGGTGATCTCGACGAAAGCGCAGATCAGCTTGCCGGCTATCTCGATCTGAGCGGTCCGGTGATGTTTGAGTTCACTCTTAACCGTCTTGAACCCGAAGAAGAAGGTTCGATGACGTTCAGTTTTAAACAGGCGTTTGACAATTTCTGGCTTGCCGGCGACAATGTCAACGGTCTTGTATGGTCATTTGCATCTCAGCCCACCATGTGGACCAACGATTATTCGACTTACGTCGGTTTTGCCAACATCGGCAGCCAATTCAAATTCTCGCCGACTAACGGATGGAACGGTGATTTCGGCACCACTGAAAACGGACAGCCCGTGTTCTCTACAAACGATGGTGGCGAATTGATCGGTATCGGCACAGCCAATGGCGCATCAGACATCAAGGTTGCCGAATCAGGCCTCTACTACATTTCGCTGAATTTCGGCACCAAAGATCTTACCCTCACCAAGATCGAAAGCTTCGGCATCACCGGCGGCTTCAACGGTTGGGGTGACTCTGTTGAGATGACTCCTTCTGCCGACAACCTCGTGTTCACTGTCACTCAGGCCATGACCGAAGGCGACGAATGGAAATTTCGCGCCAACAACCAGTGGTCGGTTAGCCTCGGTGGTGAATTTGACAACCTCAACCCATTCAACGGCGCTAACTTCAAGTGTACCGAGACCGGAACCTACGACATCACCCTCGATCTCAGCACACTCCCCTGGACCGCTAAGGTCGAGAAAAAATAAGTCTATATAGCATAGCTGTTAAGCCGGCCGGATCCGTCAGGGTTCGGCCGGCTTTGATTCGGATTAGCCGGTTGTGGAATGAAACATTAGTGTACAATGGCCAATAGTTGAGAAGATTGTCAAGGATTGTGGTTCGTCATGAGGTTAAATAAGGTTAAATGTAATATTTGTTTGCTCGTTTTGTTGTAGTTATGTCACTTTTTTGTAACTTTGCAAGACACATTATAAACAGAATAGTAACAATGGGCAAGATATTGATTACTCTGTTGGTGGCCATAATGGCTCCAATAGTGATAGTGTCATGCAAAGGAGCGAATGCCGGAGCTGACAATAAAGCCAAGACTGCTGAAAAAACAGCCTTGCTCGGATCGTTTAATGCAGACAGTGCGTATGCCTACGTAGCAGATCAGGTCGCGTTTGGTCCCCGTGTCCCGGGTATGGCGTCTCATGATTCATGCGCGACATATATCGTCGGGAAACTCCAATCTTTCGGCACCGACACGGTTATGCTCCAGAAGGCTGTGGTTGAAGCATTCAATGGCGATAAACTTCCAATAACCAATATATTCGCAAGATATAACGTGGATGCCCCCAACCGCATACTGCTTGCCGCTCATTGGGACACACGCCCCTGGGCAAACATGGAACGCTCGGTTGAAGCTCGCAAGCAGCCGATTTTGGGCGCGAACGATGGCGGCAGTGGAGTTGGTGTGATATTGGAAATAGCACGCAATCTCGGACTTAAGGCTCCTGAATGTGGCGTCGATATCCTGTTTGTCGATGCCGAGGATTACGGCGACAGCGAAGGCTTTAACAATAACGATCAGACATGGTGTCTCGGCTCACAGTATTGGGTAGAGCACATGCCATACAACTCGATCAACCGCCCGGCCTATGGCATACTTCTCGATATGGTAGGGGGCGAGGGCGCACGTTTCCACCGCGAGCATTTCTCGCACAACAATGCCCGTCGTCCTACTGTCAGGGTGTGGTCGGAGGCAAAGGCGCTCGGCTTGGATGACATATTTGTCAACAAAGTCGGTGGAGCGGTGGTCGATGATCATGTCTTCCTGACAGAAGCCGGAATACCGACGACTGACATTATCGAAAATATGAATGACGTCACGGGAGATTTTCCTCCGACGTGGCATACGCTTGACGATAATATGCAGCACATCAGCCGTCGATCGCTTGATGCGGTGGGCAAGACTGTGCTCAATATCCTTTATAAAGAACCAGCAATATGACAATCGAAGATAAACAGAAGGAACTGATTGACGAATTTGTTGATATCGAGGACTGGATGGACCGTTACGGCTACATCATAGACCTCGGCAACTCGCTCCCTGAGATAGAGGAGGACAAGAAAGTGCCGGCAAATCTTATCGAAGGCTGTCAGAGCCGTGTATGGCTTGACGCTGAAATGGACGATGAGGGCAAGGTGTATTTTACGGCCGACAGTGACGCCATCATAGTCAAGGGCATTATATCACTTCTGATAAGTGTGCTCAACGGTCATACTCCTGACGAAATCCTTGACGCTGATCTGCATTTTATCAACGATATAGGCCTCGGTGAACATTTGTCGCCGACCCGCAGCAACGGACTCCTCGCGATGGTCAAGCAGATGAGGATGTATGCGATGGCTTTCAAAGCCCGCGGCTGATTGAGCAGTCAAATTCCGGCAATTATTACCCGCATGTCAGATGAGTGCGGGAGTTGTCATTTTTTGATGACGGGTATATGAGATGAGATATTTCAATCCGTCCGGAGCTGTTGTGTCGGGCATGCTCTTATGAAAATCACCGGTTTGGCCGCTGTGCAGCTCCGAGAGGTAGAAGTGGCTCAGTGCGATGCCGCAGTCAAGGACTGAGTAGCGGCTGCAGTTTTTATAGTAGAAATTGACTGTCGTGCCGTCGACAGTGGCGCGCCATGGCTGGGAGTTTGTTGATGATGGCGCGAGCCTTAGCATGCCCAGAGCCTTGGCAAATGTGTTGTCCGCGGGCAGCTGTCCGGCGAAATTATGTTCAAAGAATAAATCACCGAAGGCTTTGCGTCTGTTGCTTCCGGCGCAAAGGCGTGAGATGCGCTCGACTGCAGACTGTGATGCTGCTATCCCGACAGGACTGACTATGCGGAGCTTTGCGTCCTCTGGCCAGGTTTGTCCGCCGTCGAACTGTGAGCCGTTGAATGTGGCAGCTATCCAACAGGTGCCGTAGCCCATCTGCCAAGCCTTGAGCACCACCTGTTCGAATACAAATCCTGCCGACAATTCGTCTGCTTCAGATGTTCCAAATCCGACGAGGAAGAAGTCTGAAGCTCCGCGTATCATGCCGTAGGTTGATGGCTTGTAGCCGTTCTGCAGGTCGAATTCGCGTATGCGTATGTAAACTTCTCCGCCAAATGGGTTTGCGGCGTAAGTGGCCGCGTCGAGGAGTGCGCTTTTGTCGGCGTCGGGAAGGGGTTGTCTGTTGAATGTCCTGACCGATCGCCGTTTGCTCATCGCTTCAAAAATATCCATGGTCGTTGTTTGTCGTTTTTCTGAAAAGGATATTGCAAAGTTAGCAAAATGTATTGCTAATGCACACCGGACTTGAATATTTGCGTGTTACGATTTATTTTACTACCTTAGCGTTTCGAAATCCTAACTTGAATTATTTACATTTCAAATACAAGCTCTGTTATGTTTAAAAACCAACCTAAAGGACTCTATGTGCTGGCGTTAGCCAATACCGGAGAACGTTTTGGCTACTACACCATGCTTGCGATATTTCTATTCTATCTGCAAGCTAAGTTTGGCTTTGACTCGACGTGGACCGGTCAGATTTTTTCAATTTTCCTCGCTTTGGTATATTTTATGCCACTTGTCGGAGGTTGGCTGGCTGACAAATGGAGCTTCTCTAAATGTGTTGTTTCGGGTATCGCCGTCATGTTTGTCGGCTATGCCCTGATGTCTGCACCTACCCCTGTCCGCAATGACACATCCATGATGATCATGTTTGCGGCTCTGTTGCTTATTTCGGTCGGCACGGGTCTGTTCAAGGGCAATCTGCAGGTTATGGTCGGAGACCTATATAATGACCCGAAATACAGCAGTAAGCGTGACACGGCGTTCTCGCTTTTCTATATGGCTATCAATCTCGGATCAATGTATGCTCCCGGAGCGGCAATTGCACTGAAGAACCTCGCGCTTGAAAAGGCCGGTTTCCTGACAGGAGACTCCATGATGGCAACGGTCAGCAACTGGTGTCTCGACACGCAGGGCTTCACCAACATGCCCGCTGATGCCGAAAAGTTGACAGCAATGAAAGATTTCGCTATCCAGAAAGGCATGGAGCAGGGCGGTGATGTCGCTGCTTTCCTCACGCAGTATATTTCTGATTTTGCGGCACAATGCCAGGGCTCATATGCAACAATCTCCGATTTTGCACAGCAGTATATCACGTCGTTCTCGACAGGATGCTCTTATGCGTTCACGCTTGCATGCGCCTCGCTTGTCATCAGTTTCCTGATCTATATACTCGGCCGCAAGACCTATGCCCATATCATCAACGACAAGAAATCGGTTCAGTCAAAGAGCGGAAGCGTCACTCCCGTCAAGGAACTTTCGCCCGAGCAGACAAAACAAAGAGTGGTCGCACTTCTCCTTGTTTTTGCAGTCGTGATATTCTTCTGGATGGTTTTCCATCAGAACGGCCAGACACTGACCGAATTTGCCAAGAGCTGTACATCGCCTGACTCAAGCAGCTGGACTCGCATCGGGTTCAATCTGTGGGCGCTTACCGCAATCTGGATCGGAGTCTATGCATTGTTCAGCTTCATACAGAGCACACAGGCCAAGACGCGCGCTATCAGCGGTGCAATACTTGCAGTCTGCGTTGCGGCAGTCGTCTGGATATATATGAAATTTACGCCTGACACGCTCACCGGCATCGATCCTGCGGCATATCAGCAGTTCAATCCGTTCTATGTTGTGGCTTTGACCCCGTTCTCGCTCGCGCTTTTCGGCTGGCTCGCCAAGAAAAAGAAAGAACCGTCCGCACCTCGCAAGATCGGCTATGGCATGGTTATGGCCGGAGCGGCCTACGTGGTGATGGTGTTCGGATCGCTTTCGCTGGTCGGCACTAACGGAGATGTTTCTTCAAACTGGCTTATCTCGACATATCTGCTTCTGACTTTCGCCGAACTGTTGCTGTCGCCTATGGGCATTTCGTTTGTCAGCAAGGTCGCACCTCCGAAACTGAAGGGTGCGATGATGGGTGGCTGGTTTGCAGCTACAGCTATCGGCAACTATCTCGTGTCAATCCCGATGTTGCTCTGGGGCAAAATCCCGACAACTCTTATCTGGGCTATCCTTATCGGCTTGTGTCTTCTCTCAGCCGCCTTCATTTTCTCAATCATGAAGAAACTCGAGGCCACAACATCAGACACCGAGCCGGTTCAGGTTGCCGATGAACTCGAGACGGTCGAAGACGACGTGATTTGATATCGATAGACAAATATAGAAGACATGAGGGCACATATTTTGATGCCCTCATGTTTTTGGGTTTAAACATACGGAAACAAATATAAATAGAATGTCAACTCCTATAAGCCGCAGCGACATGCTTGTCATCATACCGATGTACAACGAACGGGAGAATGCATCGGCCATAATAGACGCTGTCATATCGTTGAGCCGTCCTTTTGATGTGCTTGTCATCGATGATAATTCGCCTGACGGAACGGCACAGATAGTAAAGGACAAAATCAGACAGTATCCGGGTCGTGTACACATGATTGAAAGATCGGGGAAACTCGGGCTCGGCACTGCTTATATCACCGGTTTCAAGTGGGCGATCTCGCACGGGTATGAATATGTGTGCGAGATGGATGCTGATTTTTCGCATAACCCTGACGATCTTCTGAAGCTATATGATGCGGTGGCACATCAGGGGGCCGATGTTGCGATCGGTTCACGATATGTAACGGGCGTGAATGTGGTCAACTGGCCAATGGGACGTGTGCTTATGTCTTACTTCGCATCAAAGTATGTCAGGCTTATCACAGGCATGAATATCCACGATACGACAGCCGGATTTGTCTGCTATCGGCGCAGGGTGCTTGAGACCATGGATCTCGACGCCGTGAAGTTCAAAGGTTATGCCTTCCAGATTGAAATGAAATTCACGGCCTATAAGTTCGGTTTCCGTATTGTCGAAGTGCCTATAATTTTTGTCAACCGTGTGCTCGGAGTCAGCAAAATGAACGGCGGAATTTTCGGTGAGGCCGTGTTTGGAGTCATACGCCTCAAGTGGAACAGTTTCTTCAAAAAACATAAGCAATGAGCCTCGCAACGCTGATTTATAATGTAGATGTTGTCAGTCCCGACAAGATCGGCCGCGGATATGTAGCCGTCGGTCACGACGGTTTTATTTCTAAGCGCGGCAGCGGTGAGCCCGGCTCTGATCTCATGTCTGAGGCAGAGCATGTGGTCGATGGCCGCGGAGGCCTTTTGATGCCGGGGGCAATCGACTGTCATGTCCATTTCCGCGAGCCCGGTCTCACGCACAAAGCCACTATGGCAAGCGAAAGCCGTGCGGCTGTGGCCGGTGGTGTCACTTCGTTTATCGATATGCCCAACACTGTGCCGCAGACCACCACCCGCGAGGCTGTCGAAGACAAAATCAGGATTGCCGCATCGTCGTCGGTCGCCAATTATGGTTTTTTTATCGGTGCGACCAACGACAACCTTGATGAGTTGCTGAAGGCTGACTACACAAAGATTGCCGGAATAAAACTGTTTATGGGCTCGTCGACCGGCAATATGCTTGTCGACTCAAGTTCCATGCTTGAGCGACTCTTTGAATCGGCTCCTGCCTTGATATCGGTTCACGCAGAAGACGAGGCGGAGATCAAGGCGTCGCGGACCGCGATAGAGGCGCAATATGGATCGGACGCCCCTGTCTCTCTGCATACACGTATGCGTCCGGTCTCTGCTTGCTTGAAAGCATCGACGGAGGCAGTCCGTCTCGCTGCGAGATATGGCACACGCCTGCATATCGCGCATCTCACCACAGAGGCGGAACTTGCGTTGCTCGATGAGCCGGGTCCGGTTGAGACGAAACAGATTACAGCCGAGGTGTCGCCCCATCATCTTATGTGGACCGAAGACGATTATCAGAGTCTCGGGGCACGCATAAAGATGAACCCGTCGGTGAAGGGTAAGTCTGACAGAGCTGCTCTGCGGACTGCGTTGGCCGACGGCAGGATTGATATTGTGGCGACTGACCATGCACCCCATCTGTTGCAGGAGAAAGAAGGCTCGCTTTTCAAGGCTGTGAGCGGCGCTCCTATGGTGCAGTTCTCCCTCGTCGCGGTTCTGAGTTTGTTCGGACCGGAGCAGACAGCCTCGGTGATGGCCGATAAGCCTTCAAGGCTGTTTGGCATAGAGCGTCGCGGGCGGATAGCCGAGGGCTGCTATGCCGACCTTGTGCTCGTGTCGCGTGAAAAATATGAGATAAGCGATTCGGATGTTGTCAGTCTCTGTGGCTGGACTCCGATGGCAGGCCGTACGGTTGACTATAAAGTGGAGACTACTTGGGTCAACGGAAACATTGTGTATGACCACGGTGTTATTAAAGACACACACAGCGCAATGGCTTTGCGTTTCAGACAACAGAAATGAGCGGATACAGACTGCATCCATACGGATTGACAACAGAACAGGTGCTTGAATCCCGGATAAAATTCGGGACAAATGTGCTTACGCCTCCACCGCGCCCTTCGTTGTGGCGCAAGTTCCTCTCATGTTTTTCCGATCCGTTGATCCGCATCCTCTTGGTGGCCTTGTCGCTGTCTGTTGGCATATCGTGCTATGAATACCTTGCAGGAGTCAAGGGCGCTTCGGTGTTCCTTGAACCTTTAGGCATATTGTTGGCCGTAGCTTTAGCTACCCTGATAGGCTTCTGGCTTGAAGTCAGTGCTGACCGTAAGTTTGATGTGCTCAATAAGGTCAATGACGATCTACTTGTGAAGGTGATCAGGAACGGAGGCGTGACTCAGGTGCCCCGACGGGAGATTGTAATCGGTGATATTGTCATCATAGAGACCGGCGACGAAATCGTGGCCGACGGAATGCTAATAGAGTCAGACTGCCTGACGGTCAACGAAAGTTCATTGACCGGAGAGCCCCAGGTCGGCAAATCCCATAGGAAAGAGGATGCCGATGCCGACGCCACATATCCGACCGATATGGTGCTTAAAGGCACAACAGTGGCGGAAGGACGAGGTCTGATGGAAGTGACTGCCATCGGTGATGCAACCGAATATGGCAAGGTCTATGAGGCCGCACAGATCGACTCCGGTGTCAAGACGCCACTGACCTTGCAGTTTGAACGTCTTGGCAAACTGATATCTATGTTGAGCTATATTGTCGGAGGCCTTATCATCGTCGGCCGCTGCGTGATTTTCAATTGGCATGACTCAACACCTGTAGAGGCTGTGAGCTATTTGCTGACGACCGTCATGCTTGCGATAACGCTGATTGTGGTCTCGGTGCCTGAGGGTCTGCCGATGAGCGTGACTCTGAGTCTTGCGCTCAGCATGCGCAGGATGTTGGCGTCAAACAATCTTGTGCGTAAGCTTCATGCCTGTGAGACAATGGGAGCGACAACAGTGATATGTACGGATAAGACAGGAACCTTGACAATGAACCGCATGAGGGTTGCCGAGACATGCTTTGCGGCATCTGTCGATAAAATGATACTGTCTGAAGGTATTGCTGTAAATACTACCGCTTTTCTCGAGTTTAACGATGAAGGTCGGCCTTCGCCGGTCGGAAACCCGACAGAGGGTGCTTTGCTTCTGTGGTTGTATGACAGGGGGGATGATTATCTGAAAATACGCGAAAGTGTAGCTGTTACGTCCACACTGCCTTTTTCGACACAACGCAAGTATATGGCTACGGCTGTTGACTCCCCGACGCTCGGCCGGCGGGTAGTCTATGTGAAAGGCGCCCCTGAGATATTGATGGCCATGTCCGGGATATTCCCCGCCGGTCTTGCTAAGGAGTCGGTGGTGTCGACATTGGCCGGCTATCAGTCAAGGGCAATGAGAACGCTTGGTTTCGCCTATGCTGTTGTCCCCGATGATATGTCGGAACCTATCACAAAAGACGGACTTGCCAATGGACTTGATCTGATATTTGTCGGAGTCTGCGCGATATCTGATCCGGTGAGGACTGAGGTGCCCGAAGCGATAGGCCGCACCTTGCAATCAGGCATCGGAGTCAAGATTGTTACCGGTGACACACCAGGCACAGCCCGGGAGATAGCACGTCAAATCGGTCTGTGGACAGATGCAGACGGTGATGAAGCCCATATATCAGGCAGTGAATGGGCGGCTCTGAGCGACAGTGAAGCCGCCCGGCGTGCACGTCAGATCAAGATAATGTCGCGCGCACGCCCGACAGATAAATCACGGTTGGTGGCAGTGCTCCAGTCGTTAGGCGAAGTGGTGGCTGTTACAGGCGACGGCACAAACGATGCACCGGCACTGAATGCCGCCCAGGTCGGCCTTTCGATGGGCGATGGGACAGCAGTAGCCAAGGAGGCGTCGGATATCACGATCATGGACAATTCGTTTGCGTCGATAACGAAGGCTGTGATGTGGGGGCGTTCGCTCTATCAGAATATACAGCGCTTTATCTTATTCCAGTTGACAGTTAATCTTGTCGCTTGTGTGACGGTTGTGATCGGAGCGTTCACCGGCACAGAATCACCGCTGACAGTCACCCAGATGCTTTGGGTCAACCTTATCATGGACACCTTTGCCGCTCTCGCTCTCGCCTCACTGCCCCCAAGCGAGGAAGTGATGGAGCGTAAGCCGCGCAAGCCCACGGATTTCATCATCACAAAAGGGATGTATGCAAGCATCCTTGGCGTAGGAGCTGTTTTTACGGTGTTTCTATATGGTGTGATGCAATATTTCCGTTACAGTCCGATCGATAGCCTGGAAGGTTTTGATCTGGCCGGATATATCCGTTGTTTTGGTCTCACACCCGGAGGGCTGCCGTTGACGCCGTATGACCTGACAATGTTTTTCACGGTCTTTGTCTTCCTGCAGTTTTGGAATCTGTTCAATGCCCGGGCATATGGGAGCGGGCATACGGCATTTCATGACAGCCGGCACAGTCTTGTATTTTTTTCGACGCTCGCCATTATTCTGACCGGTCAGGTGGCGATCGTGTATCTCGGTGGCGAGATGTTTAACGTCTGTCCGCTGTCAGTGCGCGATTTTGTAATGATATTTATCGTGACATCACCCGTGATGATTCTTCCGGCGCTGTGGACCTGTTGCCGCAAAAAATTGAGGTAGAAATGGTTTTATCGTGATTTTTGTGCTATCTTTGCACAAAATACCAATTTAAAACCATCAATACCAAACCAATCAATGAAATTTCAAAGTGCACTTTCAATTGCGGCCATAGCTTTTGCGCTTGCATCGTGCGGGTCCGCCCCCAAGACAACTCATGTGACGTGGGAGACTCTTGGCAACCAGAGCGATGATAACGGCACCTACTATGTAGAGCGTTTTACTGTGACCGGAGATATGGATTTCGATCGTCTTGCCTTCAATCAATATCCGAGGGTGATGGAGTCGCTTAATACGGCCGATACTCTCATTGAGATAATTCCTAACTACTATTGCATAGCCTCGCCACGTTTCCGCCAGGCAGAGCCGGGTGACACCGTCGTGATTGAGATAAGGGTAAACGACGCAATGCGGTCGATCTGTTATGCTCCGGACGGCTTCCATCGCGTGAACGCCGACGGCTCGACATCACCCGTTGAGTTCAGCTACGCGTCGCTGACATCGAGACCTGAACTTTATGCGACAAGCGGCGAAGACCGTATGCCTGCCGCTGATGTCATCTACGACTTCAACGAGTCGCTTGTATCAGAGCCTGCCGGTGATTTTGAGGTTGTGCCATCATTTAAGCGTGTATTTGTTGACGAAGGACAGTCAGAGGTTGCCGAACTTAAAATTGAAGAACAGCCCCTTGACGAAAGCGCAGGCGAAAAATACACAATCAGAATCAAGGACAATAAGGCCATAGTGTCTGCGGCACCTTCTTTTATGAAGAATGCGCGTCGTCGCGCCGAGGACTTTATCGCAGGTATTGCAAGCCCGACAGTCTATAATGTGCTGATCGAAGATGAACCGGATTTCCGTTATCGTGGTGTGATGATCGATATATCGCGCAATTTCCAGACTCCGGCCGAGATGCATCGTATTCTCGATCTGATTGCCCGTTATGGGTTCAATCATCTGCACTTCCATTTTTCTGACGACGATGCATGGCGTCTTGATATCCCCGGTTTGCCGGAGCTTGTAGAGGTTGGAGCTCGTCGCGGCTACACGCTCGATGATGCGGATTTCATCGTGCAGATACACGCCGGTGACGGCAATCCGGATTCTAAGTCCGGAACAGCCAACGGCTATTTCTCACAGGATGACTTCATCGGCATGCTTCGCTATGCCGACAGCCTTGGCATAAAAGTGCTCCCTGAAGTAGAATCACCGGGTCATGCGCGGGCTGCAATCAAGGCAATGGAAAAACGTTATCGTGCCACCGGCGATGCCTCGCTGCGTCTGATCGAGGATGGCGACAGCTCAAGATATACCTCGGCACAAGGCTTCCACGATAATGTCATGAATCCTGCATTGCCCTCGACATATAAATTCCTCGAGACCGTGTTTGACGGCATCATCGATATGTATGCCCGTGCAGGCGTTGAGCTTCCTGCAATCCATATCGGCGGTGATGAGGTGCCTCACGGAGCGTGGGGAGGTGCGCCTTCAGTCAACAAATATAAAGAAGAAAACAACATAGCCAACGACCATGATATGCATGCCGTGTTCAATCGCCGTCTGTCGGATTATCTGGCATCGCGCGGTGTCAAGATGTCAGGCTGGCAGGAAGTGGTGTGCGGTCGCACGGCCGATTACAATAACGCTGTGGCTCCCAACACCTATTCGGTCAACAGCTGGACGCAGTCGCTCACATCACCCGATGCGCCTTCGCGTCAGGCTCTCGATGGCGGCTATCCCCTTATACTGAGCAACGTAAACCGCTTCTATCTCGACATGAGTTCGAGCTATCATCCTGATGAACGCGGTCTGACATGGAGCACTCCGGTCGACGAATTTGTCAGCCTCGGCGGTTATCCTGAGGATCTTGTCGTGATGAAAGAGGGTGACCGCGAAAAGATTTTCGGCCTTTCAGGTCAGCTTTTCTCAGAAACGGTGCGTAGTGCGGAAGATCAGGAAATGAGACTTCTTCCCAAGATGTTAGGCCTGGCAGAACGAGCCTGGAACAGTACTCCGACTTATAACAATGCCGGTTTTAACTCCGTAATCGCAGATAGAGAAATCCCGGTATGGGAGCGCGAGGGATATAATTATCATCTCCGTCAGCCGGGCATAAAGATTGTCGACGGCCGTGTGATGATGAATGCTCCTTATGCAGGACGTGGCGAAATACGTTATACGCTCGACGGCACAGCTCCGACAGCGGATTCTTCGCTTTACACAGATAGCTTCGAATTGCCGGACGGCACAGCCCAAATCCGTGCAGCATATTTCCTCAATGGCAAACAGTCCGTAGCGACTCTGCTCTGGCTGTAATCGCAGACCAAAACAACAACGAAAGCCTCCGACATTTGCAAAATGCAAAATGAGGGGGCTTTCGTTGTATGTTCCCGTAAAAAAATGTAAATTAGCGCCGGATATATACCTAAATCAAAATTGCCATGAACATAAAGACACAGCTGCTTTCCTGTTTTGTTTTGGGATCAGTAGCTTTCAATTTATCAGCGGTCGACTATACGGTCAAGGGAGAGCTTCCCGGTATGGATGGTGCCAGAGTGTATTTGTATGATTACGAAATGTCCCGGAACATTGATTCTGTCAAGGTTGTTGATGGTGCGTTTGCGTTCAGCGGCCGGGTGGAATGGCCGAAGTTGGCGAGATTGGAGTGTGGCGTGAATTTCAGCAATTGTGTCCTTGACAGCGTTGTAACGGTGGATTTTGCTTCGCATTTGCCTTTGCAGGGCTCGCGATTGAACCGCAGGTATTTAGAATATGATGCTGCATTGCATGCTATAGAAGATGAACTCGCTCGCTTCAGCAAAGAACTGGATGACCATGGCTTTGAGCAGCCTCAGAAAGGAGAGGTATATAAAATGCTGTTTGACCGCAAAAAACCGTTGATAATAGACCTCCTCGAAACAACAGTCAAGAACAACGACAATGGAGTGGGGCAGGCCGCGATGATGAGATATTCACCGGTGATGACCGGCGCAAGTCCGGACAACTGGGATGCTTTGAAAGATTCGATACCGTCTCATTTGAAATCAACATCCTTGTATGCCGAATATGAGAAGATGTTTGCGGCCATCAGAAGGTCGTCAGTGGGACAACCTTTGATTGATTTCTCTGCAAAGACTCCTGACGGCAGGGATGTCAGACTTTCGGATTATGTCGGCAAAGGCAAGTATGTCCTGGTCGATTTCTGGGCGTCATGGTGCGGGCCTTGCCGAAAGGAAGCCGCAGAAACGCTGAAACCGCTATATGAGCGTTTCAAGACGGCTAATTTCGAAATGCTTGGCGTCGGTGTGTGGGATAGCGCCGAGCGGATTAAAGCAGCAATAGAAGGTGATGGCAACGAGTGGCCGCAAATCATAGCAAACGGCATGGAGCCGATGGAACTCTATGGTTTCAACTATATACCGATGATTTTGCTGTTTGATCCCGACGGGACAATAATGCATCGTGAGCTTCGCGGCGACCGCATAGTGTCGGCCGTCGAGTCGGCTCTTGCAGAATGATATTATTTGTAGTTTTCGGCAGCGTCACGTATGGCATAGAACATGCGTCGGTCAGCGTCGGTGAGGGCGATGCCGCGGCGCGCCATGACGCGAGCTGCTACATCAAAAAATTTGGTCATCGACACATCGCTGAAGCCGGCTGTGCCGCCTTCGCTGAATGAGGCAACGAAGTTGCGGGGAAAGCCTGTGCCATGGATGTTGACACCGACACCGACAACGGTGGCGGTGTTGAACATGGTGTTGATGCCTGCTTTTGAGTGGTCACCCATTATCAGTCCGCAGAACTGCAGACCCGTTTTGAGGAAGCGGTGAGATGGATAGTTCCAGAGTTTGATTTCGGTGTAGTCGTTCTTTAGGTTTGAGGCCACGCATCCGGCTCCGAGGTTACACCAGGATCCGATGACGGCATTTCCGAGGAAGCCGTCATGTGCTTTGTTGGAGTAGCTGTGGATGACTACGTTGTTGAGCTCCCCGCCGACTTTTGACCATTGACCGATGGTCGTGGCGCCGTAAATCTTGGTGCCGATGTTGACGATGGAGTGGTCGCAGACAGCGACCGGTCCCCGAAGGGCCGCATATTCCATCACTTCTGCGTCGCGACCTATGTATACGGGTCCGTTGGTGACATTTATGGCGCAGCATGTTAGTTTCGCGCCTTCTTCGATAAACAGTTGCCCCGGATCTCCTATGACGGTGACGGTCGAGTCGGGAGTGGCGCTTTTACGACCCTCGGTGAGTATTGCGAAGTCTGCGGCGATCTGGCTGCCGTTCATTGTGAAAATGTCGGTCAGAGCATTGACTCTGACTGTCGATGGACTGTAGGTCAGACGTGTAGACTCTTGTCCGCGCACAGCTATGCACAGATCGTTGTCCGCGTCATAGAGGGCTTCTCCCGGATTTAAGGCCGCTATGGCTGAGGCGAGCTTTTTGTCGGGGATGATGTGTGAAGTGATGGTGACTGTGTCATTGTCCCTGCACTCCGGGGCGGGAAAGAGTTCGCTAAGATAATCTACGGTTTCGAAGAAATATGTTCCCGGTAACAGTCTGGTCCATTTCTCACGTATGGTCAGGATGCCGATCCGCAGTTCTGAAACGGGGCGTGTATATGTCATCGGGAGCAGATTCTCCCTGACGCTTTCTATGTCTGAAAGGATGTAGTTCATAAGTGAGTGTGCATTGGTGGCTTTTCGTCGCAAAACTACATATTTTTGTCGAAAAAATCGCTAAATTTGTGCCAATAAAGACTGCGTTATATGGAATTTTTGAAAACAGACTTATCCGGAGTATATCTGATCCGTCCTGTCCGTCATGGAGACAGCCGTGGCTATTTCTGTGAAACATTCCGCCAGGATGAATTTGACCGCAATGTCGGCCATGTCATATTTGTGCAGGACAATGAGTCACGTTCGTTTCATGGTGTGGCGCGAGGATTGCATTATCAGGCCGGGGACGCGTCTCAGGCCAAGCTTGTGCGAGTGACAGAGGGTAGGGTGATAGATTATGCTCTTGATCTTCGTCGCGATTCACCGACTTATGGCCGTCATATCGCAGTGGAGCTGTCGGCTGACAACGGCTTGCAGTTGTTCATCCCCCGCGGCTTCGCCCACGGTTTTATTGTGATGAGTGAGACGGCGGTGTTTCAGTATAAGGTTGATAATCCCTACAATCCGCAGTCTGAACGATGCATCCGCTTTGACGATAAGGATGTAGCCGTTGATTTTTCTAAAATCGATTTGCCGCTTGTGTTTTCAGAAAAGGACAGGAATGGCCTTTCATTCTCGGAGGCTGAGAAATTCTGAGCTGATATGCCGGACCTGCATACATACGATCTCTTGAATTTTGCCGGTGCGAAACCGATGTTCGAGTCTTACGGTAGTTGCCGTATGTTCAAACGAGGCGATTATTTTTGCCGGATGGAGAGTCCGGCACGAGAGATCGGCCTGGTGATATCAGGAGGTTTCGGTTTCTCGCGGCCTGACCATAAGGGCCACGACCAGATCTTGTCGCTGGCCTTCGAAGGTGAGTTTGTTAGCGCTATCATAGCGTTGCTTCCGGGACGCAGGTCTGCGTTTGATGTCAGAGCGCTGTGTCCCTCTGAGCTGAGAGTGTTGCCGCTTGACTTCTTTTTTGATAAAATGGAAGAAATGAACCCTGGTTTTCGTCTTGAGTTGACGACAGCATTGGCTTATGGCATCATGATGCGATGCATATCATGCCGCTGTGATACACCGGAAGACAGGTACAAGGATTTGTTGCAGAGGGTGCCTGATGTCAGAAAATTTGTGCCGATGTCGACAATCGCTTCATATCTCGGACTTAGCAGGGAAGCATTTGCAAGAATGCGCTCACGTATAGATTGATTCCGGTTCCGGCTTCCGGATATATTCCAACCCGGCTGAAATCGTGATTCAAATCACGGATGATGTCCGGGATGTGTGCTTATCTTTGCCTATGGTAAACCTAACTCTCTATAAATCTACACGGATATGACTCCAAAACGACCTTTAATCACCATGTTGACCGTGCTGTTGCTCGGTGTTTTTATTGTATCGGCAGACAACACAGAAGAATATCAGGCATTTGTCGATGAAACCCGCGAAGCGGTCTATTCGATGGATCTCCCGGCCTTTGCAGTAAGAGACATCCCCGAACGGTATAAGGACGAGTCGGCGGTTTATGTTGCAGTATACAATGATATCGATGCGCGTAAAAAGACCGGTTTCGGCCGTCTACCAGGCACACTGAGATTTTCACGCAAGGCGCGTGTCGAAGGCGGAGAATTGCGGCGTGTGTTGATTTTGGTCAATGATAGGGCGGCATTGGAAAAATTCTCTGAGTTTGATTTTTCAACCGACATGAAAAAGAAGATGTCAAACGCACATCGTCGTCAGCGCCATGCGATGGGTGTGAGAGTCATCAAGCCTGACGGACGCATTGTGGATGTCGGAGCTGAGGATTTTGTTGATGTCGAAGATGGCAAAAACGGCAAGGAGAAGAGACGCAAACTCGCTGTTCCGGGTCTTGAGATAGGCGACATGCTCGATGTGTTTTTCTATACAGAGCACAAGTTGCAGAATGTGCATCTCGAGCCTTTTACTTTCTTTCTCCGCGATGAATATCCGATAATGGATTATCAGATACATGCCGTTGTGGATGACAAACTGACGACGCAATACCGCACTCTGCATGGCGCACCCGATTTCGCGATTTCGCGAGACGAGGATGAAAACTATGTTCTGGACATGGATGTAAAAGATGTGCCGGCCGAGCCTCGCCTGTGGTACAGAGATGCAGAACAGTCACCCATGATCAAGATGTCGGTGTTCAACCGCCGCTCGGATGCATATACACCTTGGAGCGCCCGTAAGGACGGTCTCCAGTCAAATCCTGCGGTCAAGGATATTAAGGACGATTATTGGTCGGGGCGCGCAAGCATTTTCTATTCGTTGAAACCATTTCTCGGAGCGAAACTCAAGAATACGGACAAGGCCGTGAAATCGGTAAAGAAATTGTTCAAGGAAGGGAAGCTGGACACAGTGCAGGTGACGGATTATCTGTATAATCTGTTGACATTGGCTTATTTTGTGTCTGACGATGCTCTTTATCCTATGTTGTTCGATGTCCAGCTCAACGGCCTTGCCGGTAGTGTCGCCAAGGGGCTGATCACTACTGTAATCACGGCTGACAGGGATGAGGAGCCTGTCGATAGCCTGATATCGATGTTCAACGCTACAGGCGGAACCATGGCTGGAAATCACAGGCGTCATTATTTCCCGCCAAGGGCATTGCTCGCTCCGTCTGAGATCCATCCGGATTTTATCGGACGCAGGGCGCAGAAATATAAAACTGCTGATTACAGGAAAAAGCATCCGGAGTGGGATTCTGTTTATTTCGAGATCCCGATGACGACGGTTGCCGATAACCGTAATGTGACGGATTTGCAGGTGTCGTTTGACGGGATGAAACTTGATGTACGTCGGCGCGAAAGTTATCTTGGATCGACAAAGCTTAATCTCCAGCGCTTGCTGACGGAAGAGGAAATCATCGATGCCTATCTGGAATATCTCAATCGTTACGGGGCATCTGTAAGTCTGAAGGAAAAAAAGAAAAAGGCCGTGGACCGCAGTGAACGTTACGCGACATCCAGACTTGAACGTATTGATGGTTTTAAGGATGAAATAAAGTCTTATCATGGAGATAGTCCGGCTGAGTATGTGGACGGCCGGATAGTGTCGGTGGGCATTGATCCTGAGTCGCCTGAGATGGTTTATGAACTTGACTGCAAGCTTGATGGTCTGGTGAAGCGGGCCGGTGGAAACCTTGTCCTGTCGGTCGGCAAATTGTTGAGCGGACAGACGGAGGTTGTTGAGAGCGACCGGAGGCGTACTGATGATGCCTTGATGATATCGCCGAGAGAATTTGTCACAAATATCCGCATCGATGTTCCGGAAGGTTATAGGCTTTCTGAAAAATCTTTAGCTGCGCTCGCGCGGAATGTGGTCAACGAGGTTGGAGAGTTCAGCGTCCGTGCTTCGCAAGATGATGGCGATTTGACAATCTCGGTTGTCAAGCGCTATAACAACCGTCGCATCCCGGTGAAAGACTGGATTGAAGCATTGAAAATGCTCGATGCTGCGGCAGCCTGGCAGTCGCAGACGATCGTGCTCGAAAAAATATGAGTCAGATCCATCCTATTGTTTGATCAAACTCCGGCTTGACTTAGAGTGTGTTTGAATTTGACTCGTGTTAAGATTGAGAGTCAATTACGAGTGATTTTTTCATCGTGAAGAAGGAACGTAGCGAGCTACGTGACTGATGAGCGGTGGGAAAATCGCCGTAATTGGGCTCAAGATTAATGCGAAACAGCTCCATATGATTTTAAATTCTACAATATAATATCTTTTTTTGTGTGTTAAATTCAAATACACTCTTAGACGTGGTTTTGTGAAGCCGCGCCTAAGCCGGAGTTTTTTTCGAATTTTTACGTGAAATATGTGTTTTGTTGTGAAAAAAGACATATATTTGCAAAATAACGCTTAAATCAATACCCCTATGCGAAGGTTCTTGTTAAAAATCCTCTGTCTCGCGAGTCCCGTATTTGTATTAGCCGAGCGGGTGCCTGACAATGTAGTCGTAAGTGAGGCTAAAGATGTCTACACGTTTATTAATGCTCCGACCGGGGTTACGGTCAAGGCTGTTGAACAGACGCAGTATGAAGCATTGCGTCATTCGGATGTTGTTGTGCCTCATGTTTACTACAATAATGTGATTACCCTCGATAAATCGTCGGGAGGAAAGGCTCAGCACAGGAATGTCAATTCGGCGAGTGTTTTCCACGATGACAGCCGCGTATGTTTTTTTGATGTCGAACTTAAATCCAAGGGGTCGAAAGCCAAGGCGGAGTTCAGACGCACGTTTAAAGACGCGGCTTTTTTTGCCAAAGTCTTGCTGACGGATATTTATCCTGTGCGCAGTAAGACGGTGGTGTTTGAGATACCCGGGTCATTGCCCGGAGTTGAATTGGTGGATCGTAATTTTCCTGAAGGCAAAATCATACGCACCCAGGTGGATAACCCCGACAGATCGCGGACGATAACCTATACGATCAGCGATATGGATGCCATCAGTGATGACAGCGATGCGCCGGAGACTCTCGCCCGTGAGCCCTTTATAATGGTCAAGGGATATTTCACAGGGCTTGACGAGCTTCATGATTATCATAGCCGCATGCTTGATGTCGATACGGTCATCCCGGGGGTGGATGAATTGCTCTCCGCAATCTGCCCGGGGGCTGTGGACCGCAAAGATGTGATCTCAAAAATCTACAGTCATGTTCAGCAAAAAGTCAGATATGTAGCCTATGAAGAAGGCGAGGCCGGTTATCGTCCTGATCAACCTGCAGAGGTGCTTCGCAAGCAATATGGCGATTGCAAAGGCATGGCTATGTTGATATCAACGCTGCTCAACCGGGCCGGGATTGAAGCCTATGTGGCAAGCGTAGGCACAAAGCGCATACCATTTGACATAGCGGAATTTCCATCGTTGGCAGCGACCAACCATATGATTTGCATCGCGCCGTCGGAGACTGACACGCTTTATCTCGACGCAACTTATGAATATATTTCCTGCGGCGACATACCGAATTCGATTCAGGGCAAGGATGCGATGATGTTCAAAGGCGACACGTATGAAATGGTCAGGATTCCTGAGCTCGGACCTGACCGCTCGTCACGCGAATCGGTCTATGAGTATGCCATCGAGGATGGCCGGCTTGTCGGTAAGGTCAAGCGGCGTTATAAAGGTGACATGCTCGAGATGTTCATGTCGCGTGTCCAGGGCATGAACAAGACATATAAAAGTGATGCCCTGTCTCTGATGGTCAGGCCGCGAAAGAATGTCAAGGTTGACAAGGAGTCGATCGAAGGCGGATATGTCTCTGACGGAATTTATGACCTTAAGGCTGATATTGTAGATGAAAATGCGGTGACTGATATCGGTGATGCGGTGTATGTGGATCTTGGGTCGAGCGGCGGGATGCTTGTCGACAGAGTGGATCTGTCAGACAGACGCAGTGACTATGAGTTGCCGTTCGAGTCGAAATGTGTAGAGAAGTCCATGCTGTCAGTGCCTGAGGGTTATAAAGTCGGGCAGCTTCCGGAGGACTTCCGGTCGGAGTGTGGCGGCGTCGGTTTCTCGTGTGCTTTCTTTGTCGATGATGACGGACGGATTTGCGTTGAAAAAGCCGTGATGATAGGCCGGACTCGTGTGCCGCTTGCCGAACTCGACACATGGAATCGCACTGTGGCCGCATGGAACGCCGCCGGAAGCCAGCAAATAGAACTATTGAAAAAATAACCTAAATCGACCGGACCATGAATGATGAAATGACAAAACTGTTTTCTATTTTCCTTGCTGTTGCTGTTTTGTGTGGCTTTGAAGCCCGTGGTGATGAGGCTTCAGACTACAAGAAGTTTGTAGAGGAGACAAAGACGTGGGTCTATTCTCTCGATCTTCCGGCTTTCGAAGTGAGGGAGATACCCGAAAAATATAATGATCAGTCTGCTGTATATGTCGTAATATACAACAGCCTTGCGGTGATCCGCAATAACGAGCCCGGTAGACTGCCCGGAACTTTGCGCTTTGCCAACGATAAACGCATCGAGAGCGGCATGCTCCAGCGAAAGTTGATATATATCAACGACAGGGCTGCGCTCGACGAATTCTCGGAATATGACTTCACGTCGGCAACGACTATGAAATATAACATGTCGCAACGCAAGTACCGTCAGGTCCTCGGTGTGAAGGTCATCAAGCCTGACGGCACTGAGCGAGTGGTGGACACCGATGATTATGTCGAGGTCAAGGCTGATAAGAAGGGGAAGACAAAGAGAAGCAAACTCGCTGTTCCGGGGCTTGAAATAGGCGACATGATCGATGTCTTCAATTATGTTAGCGAGGATATCCATAACGCGCATCTCGACCCGATGATGTTTATACTCAGGGAGGATTATCCGGTGATGAGTTATTCGGTCCATTGGCTGCTCGATGGCTCTTTGGCTTCGAGCTACCGCCTGTTGAACGGAGCTCCGGATTTTGTGGGCTTCCTTGACGGAGCCAAGAACTATCACGTCGATATGGAGCTCGTCGATCTTCCCGCCAGACCGCGTCTTTACTATGACGATATACTGCAGTCTCCGCTGATAAAACTGTTTGTTTTCAATCCCGAAGCAGAGGATTATATGCCAAAGAGTTCGAGCGGAGTGGGGCTCAGGGGTGATCCGTTCACCTATCTGATCAAGAATGAGTGGTGGAATTTGCGTCAGCGAGTCACGTATGACACCGCAGGCAAGGATTTCCTGAGGTCCGCGCTCAAAAACGGCGCAAAGGCCGTCGACAGGCTGACTAAAGCGTTTAAAGCGCAGGAAATTACTCTGACTGAGGCTGCTGACTGTCTTTATAATCTTATGTTTTTCGCTCAACTGATGTCAGATGAAGGCATCAATCCGCTTGCGTTTGATGTGCGTCTCCAGAGTTTGCTCAAGCCCTTGGCCGGTGATTCGCTTAAGGCTGTCATGACAACGCCGGCCGGAGTTGAGTCGATCGCTGATATCGCTTCGATTTTCGGTGTTACGACCGGCAGTGGCTTGCCTGATGGCAAACGTTATTATTTTCAGCCTGTGTCGTTTATGGCGCCGTCAGAACTCCACAGCCGCTACTCAGGGCGCGTGGCGCAGCAGTGTACTGTCGATAAGCTTGACAAAGTCGAGCAGCGCGTTGACACGCTCTATTTCAACCTACCCGAAAACCGTGCCCGGGGCAACAGGAAATACTGTAGTCTGACAGTCGGACTCGATGGCTCAGACGTGGAGGTACATCGTGTGACAACATGTACGGGAGTGGCCAAGCAAGGCCATCTCTCGCTGTTGAGCATGGAGGATGTCACGCGGGCTTATCTTGAATATTTTGACAGATACGGACTCGAAATCGGCATAAAAGAGAGTGGAAAGAAGGCTTCTGACCGATTGGCGCTGTACGCTGACGGAATTCTCAATCAGAAAGATGATTTTGAGGCCGAGGTCAAAGATTTCCACGGAAGTGTTGATGTGGATTCGGTCAAGGGCGAAATCATGGCGGTCGGCATAGACCCTAAGTCGCCGAAATATGTCTATAATCTGGATTATTCGGTCCGTGACCTGGTGCGCCGTGCCGGACGCAATCTTCTGGTGTCCGTCGGTCGCCTGATCGAGCAGGAAGGTGAATTGCTTGATTCGGACAGACAACGCACAGATTACACCGTCACCAAGGGGGCGCGTGAGTATATAACGCGCATCGAACTGCTGCTGCCTCCGGGCGCTAAAGTGTCAGACAATTCGCTTGCGGCGCTCAATCGCACGGTGAGCAATTCGGCCGGCCTCTTCGGAGTTTCGGCAAAGGCCGATGACGGGAAGGTGGTTGTCGATATCATCAAACGTTACGACAGGCGTTTCCTTCCGGCTTCTTCATGGCCTGATATGGTCGAAATCATTGATGCTGTGGTGGCATGGCAGGCTTCTACGCTCTTGATTGAGTGTTGAGCTGTGCTTGTCAGCCGGCAGATTGTCCGATGATTTCTGAAGTGCGCAGATTTTTGTATTTTTGGCGCGGAATTATTTGGAAATCAGAAAATTTTGTGCTAATTTTGCAGCGGTTTAAAAGGCTCTGTCTTGAGATGTCATTGCTAATATCTTGATTGATACGGCAGTAGACGTTGTGGGCGGTGTCTGAAAACATGAGTATAAAGTAAAGAAAAGAGATAAGAAACATTTAAAGAACTAAACAAACTAAGATGCCTACTATTCAGCAATTAGTAAGAAAAGGACGTGTGGCTCTTGAGGACAAGAGTAAGTCACCCGCGCTTGATTCATGCCCGCAGCGTCGTGGTGTGTGCGTGCGTGTCTACACTACCACTCCCAAAAAGCCTAACTCGGCTATGCGTAAGGTTGCCCGTGTGCGCCTCACCAACGGTAAAGAAGTCAACTCATATATCCCCGGCGAAGGTCACAACCTTCAGGAACACTCTATCGTGCTTGTCCGTGGCGGTCGTGTGAAAGACCTTCCCGGTGTGCGCTATCACATTGTTCGCGGCACACTCGATACAAGCGGAGTCAAGGACCGCACTCAGCGTCGTTCGAAATACGGAGCTAAGCGTCCTAAGGCCGGTGCGGCCAAGAAGTAATCCGTAAACCGTCGGTTTACGGGTGAAGTTTTACTAAACGCACCGCGAGTAAATTTTTAAATTATCAGATTAACTCGTTTTTGAATTTCTTGAAAAGCTGCCTCAAAAGGTTGAGTAAGTCGCGTCGGAGGACGGGCTGAAGATTAAAAGAAGAAAGCAACCAAGCAATCAAAAACACAACGTATCTTTAAAATGAGAAAGGCTAAACCTAAAAAACGGATTGTTTTACCTGATCCCGTTTTTAATGATGTGAAAGTTACCAAGTTTGTCAATCATCTGATGTATGATGGCAAGAAAAACACATCTTTCACAATCTTCTATGATGCACTTGAGACTGTGAAGTCCAAGCTTCCTAATGAAGAAATGACCGCCCTCGAGATCTGGAAAAAGGCCCTCGAGAACGTTACACCTCAAGTTGAGGTGAAATCACGTCGTGTAGGCGGCGCTACCTTCCAGGTTCCGACAGAAATCCGTCCGGATCGCAAGGAGTCTATATCAATGAAGAATCTTATCCTTTATGCCCGCAAGCGTGGCGGCAAGACTATGGCTGACAAACTCGCAGCTGAAATTGTCGACGCTTTCAACGATCAGGGTGGCGCTTACAAGCGTAAGGAAGATATGCACAAAATGGCTGAAGCTAACCGCGCATTCGCTCACTTCCGCTTCTAATATAGATGTCATTGATTATAAATTTCTATCGGAATACACAAAATGGCTAAATCAGACGAATTACTTAAATATACCAGAAATATCGGTATCATGGCTCACATCGATGCCGGTAAGACAACCACATCGGAGCGTATCCTCTTCTACACCGGTCTTACTCACAAAATCGGTGAGGTGCACGATGGCGCTGCCACCATGGACTGGATGGAGCAGGAGCAGGAACGTGGTATCACTATCACCTCTGCGGCTACAACCACTTTCTGGAAATATAACGACGAAAAATATAAAATCAACCTTATTGACACCCCGGGACACGTCGACTTCACTGTCGAAGTTGAACGTTCGCTGCGTGTGCTTGACGGTGCTGTCGCAACATTCTGTGCTGTCGGTGGCGTAGAGCCCCAGTCAGAAACTGTCTGGCGTCAGGCCGACAAATACAACGTGCCCCGTATCGGTTATGTCAACAAGATGGACCGCTCTGGCGCAAACTTCTTTGAAGTAGTGCGTCAGCTTAAGGAAGTGCTCGGCGCTAACCCCTGTCCTATCCAGATTCCAATCGGAGCTGAAGAGACATTCAAGGGTGTTGTCGACCTTATCCGTATGAAGGCGATTTTCTGGCATGACGAGAGCATGGGCGCTGATTACAGCGTTGAGGAAATCCCCGCAAGCCTTCTGGATGAAGCTGAAGAATGGCGTGACAAAATGCTCGAGAAAATCGCAGAATATGACGACGATCTCATGTCGAAATATTTTGATGATCCCTCGACTATCACCGAAGACGAAATCAAGAAGGCTCTCCGCGCTGCAACTCTGTCGATGAATGTCGTTCCGATGATCTGCGGTTCTTCGTTCAAGAATAAGGGCGTTCAGTGTCTCCTCGACTCTGTCTGCGCATATCTCCCGAGCCCGAGCGACGCAGGTGCTATCGAAGGTCACTCTGTCGATGATCCTGACAAAGTTGAGACCCGCGAGCCGTCGTCAGACGCTCCCATGTGCGCACTCGCGTTCAAGATTGCAACCGACCCCTATGTAGGTCGTCTGACTTTCTTCCGTGTATATTCTGGTGACGTTGTCGCAGGTTCCTATATCCTCAACGCTCGTTCAGGCAAGAAAGAACGTGTTTCGCGTCTGTTCCAGATGCACTCAAACAAGCAGAACCCGATGGAGAAAATCGGCTGCGGTGATATCGGTGCAGGCGTAGGTTTCAAGGATATCCGCACAGGTGACACTCTCTGTGCTGAGGATGCTCCCATCGTGCTCGAAGCAATGGAATTCCCCGATCCTGTGATTGGTATCGCAGTTGAACCTAAGACTCAGAAAGACCTCGACAAACTCGGTGTAGGTCTCCAGAAACTTGCCGAAGAAGACCCGACATTCCGCGTTGAGACCAACGAGGAGACAGGTCAGACTGTCATCTCGGGTATGGGTGAGCTTCACCTCGACATCATCATCGACCGTCTCCGTCGTGAATTCAAGGTTGAATGTAATCAGGGTCGTCCTCAGGTTACTTATAAAGAAGCTATCACCAAGCCCGTCGAGCTTCGCGAAGTGTTCAAGAAACAGACCGGTGGTCGTGGTAAATTTGCCGACATCATCGTTCGTGTCGAACCGATCGACGAAGGATTTGAAGGCAACCTCCAGTTTGTTGACGAAGTCAAGGGTGGTAACATTCCTAAAGAATTCATCCCCTCTATCCAGAAAGGCTTTGTGACTGCAATGAAGAACGGTGTGCTCGCCGGCTTCCCTGTAGAGCAGCTCAAGGTTACCGTGATCGACGGTTCGTTCCACCCGGTCGACTCTGACCAGCTTTCATTCGAGCTTTGTGCTATCCAGGCATTCAAGAAAGCTTCGGAAAAGGCAGGTCCTGTTCTCCTCGAACCTATCATGAAGATCGAGGTTGTAACTCCCGAAGAGTCTATGGGTGACGTCATCTCTGACCTTAACAAACGTCGTGGTCAGGTTGAGGGCATGGAGACAAGCCGTTCGGGTGCCCGCGTAGTGAAAGCTCAGGCTCCTCTGGCCGAAATGTTCGGTTATGTGACAGCTCTCCGTACGATCACCAGCGGACGCGCGACTTCGACAATGACATTCTCTCACTACAGCGAAGTTTCTTCTTCGATTGCCAAGAATGTCCTCACCGAATGCCAGGGCCGTGTTGACCTCTTAAAGTAAAATCAAAAAATCATCATATACAATGAGCCAGAAAATCAGAATTAAACTGAAATCTTACGATCACAATCTCGTCGACAAGTCGGCTGAGAAGATCGTCAAGACTGTTAAAGCTACAGGTGCAGTGGTAAGCGGTCCTATTCCCCTGCCTACCCATAAGCGCATCTTTACTGTCAACCGCTCGACATTCGTCAACAAGAAGTCACGCGAACAGTTCCAGCTTTCATCATTCAAACGTCTTATCGACATCTACAACTCAAGCGCAAAGACAGTCGATGCTCTCATGAAGCTCGAACTTCCCAGCGGCGTTGAGGTGCAGATCAAAGTCTGATATCTTCCCTTTAGGGCCGACGGAGCTGTCTGACAGTCTCCGCCGGCCAACTTATCGAAACTACAAGCACAATCAAAATAATCACTATTTTTAATTTACAGAGAAATGCCAGGATTAATTGGAAAGAAAATCGGAATGACATCCGTTTTCAGTGCCGACGGTAAGAACATTCCGTGCACTGTTATCGAAGTAGGTCCTTGTGTGGTTACTCAGGTAAAGACCCCCGAAGTTGACGGCTACAGCGCCCTTCAGCTTGGTTTTGAGGAAGAGAAGGAAAAACATCTCACTCAGCCCGAAATCGGTCACTTCAAGAAAGCCGGAGTAGCTCCCAAGAGACACTTGGCCGAGTTCAAAGGATTTGAAGGCGAGTATAAACTCGGAGACACAATCGCAGTTGACCTTTTTGCAGACAACGACTTTGTTGACATCGTCGGTATATCAAAGGGTAAAGGCTTCCAGGGTGTCGTTAAACGTCACGGCTTCGGCGGTGTCGGTCAGTCGACTCACGGTCAGCATAACCGCCTGCGCGCACCGGGTTCAATCGGTGCCTGCTCTTATCCCGCAAAGGTGTTCAAGGGCATGCGTATGGCCGGCCAGACAGGCAACAAGCGCGTTACTGTTCAGAACCTCCAGGTGCTGAAAGTTATCGCCGACCACAACCTGTTGATGATTAAGGGTTCTATTCCCGGAAGTAAAGGTTCAATCGTCTTAATTGAGAAATAATATATGGAACTCGCAATATACAACATTGAAGGTCAGGACACAGGTCGTAAGGCTCAGCTTAACGACGCCGTGTTTGCTATCGAGGCAAACGAGCAGGCCGTATATCTCGATGTGAAGCAGTATCTCGCTAACCAGCGTCAAGGTACTCACAAATCTAAAGAACGTAGCGAAGTGTCGGGCTCAACCCGCAAGCTTCACAAGCAGAAGGGCGGCGGCGGCAGCCGTATCGGTGATATCAACTCACCCGTGCTCGTAGGTGGTGGCCGTGTGTTCGGTCCCCGTCCCCGCGACTATCGTTTCAAACTTAACCGCAAAGTGAAAGAGCTCGCACGTAAGTCTGTGCTCTCAATCAAAGCAAGCGAAAATCAGATCACTATCGTCGAGGACTTCACTTTTGAAGCTCCCAAAACTAAAGATTTTGTAAAATTTGCTAAAAATCTTAAAGTTGACGGCAAAAAGCTGCTTCTCGTTTTAGCAGACCAAAATAAAAACGTATATTTGTCTGCTCGTAATATCCCCGACACTCGCCTGATGAGTGCCAAGGATATTAACACTTATGCGCTGCTCAATAACAATGCTATTATCCTCACGGAAAGTAGCCTTGCGTTGATTAATAACCTTTAATCCAAAGGAGGAAACGAATAATGGACATAATGATCAAACCAATCGTTACAGAAAAGGCAACTAAGCTTAGCGAAAAGCTTAATTGCTACACTTTCCGCGTTTCTCCCGATGCTAACAAATACCAGATCAAAACTCTGGTTGAACAGCTCTACGGGGTGAAGGTCGTTAAGGTTAATACCGCTGTGATGCGCGGCAAAAACAAATCTCGCTGGACAAAGAGCGGTCTTCTCCGCGGCAAATCAGCCGAATGGAAGAAAGCTTTCATCACTGTCGGCGAAGGTCAAACAATCGACTTTTTCAGCAATATCTAATAAAAAATGGCAGTAAGAAAATTCAAGCCCACTACTCCGGGGCAAAGACACAAGGTTATCGGTGTATTTAAAGGTACGATCACTGCTACTACACCGGAAAAATCTCTTACAGTCGGTAAAAAATCAAGCGGCGGCCGTAATGCCGAAGGCCACTTAACCACACGTTACCTTGGTGGTGGTCACAAACGCAAATACCGTTTCATTGACTTTAAGAGAAACAAAGACGGAGTTCCTGCAGTAGTAAAATCGATCGAGTATGATCCTAACCGTTCGGCTCGCATCGCGCTTCTTTACTATGTAGACGGAGCTAAAGCTTACATTATCGCACCCAACGGCTTAGAGGTGGGTACAACTGTTGTCAGCGGTCCTGACGCTGCTCCTGAAGTCGGCAACGCACTTCCCTTGAGCAAAATTCCCGTCGGTACTGTTATCCACAACATCGAACTGCGTCCCGGTCAGGGAGCCTTCATGGCTCGTTCGGCCGGCACATTCGCCCAGCTCGTTTCTCGCGAGGGAGATTACGCGATTATCAAATTACCTTCAGGTGAAACTCGCAAGGTGCTTGCCGCTTGCAAGGCAACCATCGGTGTTGTCGGAAACAGCGAACACTCACTCGAACGTTCAGGCAAAGCAGGTCGTTCGCGTTGGCTCGGTCGCCGTCCCCGCAACCGCGGCGTAGTGATGAACCCTGTCGATCACCCCATGGGTGGTGGCGAAGGCCGTGCTTCAGGTGGTCATCCGCGTTCACGCAAGGGTCTGTACGCTAAGGGCCTCAAGACTCGTGCGCCCAAGAAGCACTCTTCGAAGTACATCATTGAAAGAAGGAAAAAGTAATCTGATTAATTGAGTAATTATGAGTCGTTCATTAAAAAAAGGCCCCTTTATCAGCGTTAAACTCGAAAAGAAGGTCGCTGACATGGATGCTACCGGCAAAAAGAATGTTATCAAGACTTGGAGCCGTGCGTCTATGATCGCACCCGAATTCGTCGGACATACATTTGCAGTCCATAACGGCAACAAATTTATTCCCGTCTATGTTACAGAAAACATGGTAGGTCACAAGCTCGGTGAGTTCGCTCCCACTCGTAACTTCCGTGGTCATGGCGGCAATAAGAAGAAATAATCGAGGGCCCAGAAACATTATTTTTGATAAAAAAAAGAATTAAATAAAATGGGTGTAAGAAAAAGATTATCAGCCGACAAAATGAAGGAAGAACGTAAGAATGTGGCTTTTGCCAAACTTACAAACGTGCCTTCATCTCCCCGTAAAATGAGATTGGTTGCCGACATGGTACGCGGTCAGGAAGTTTTCCGCGCTCTCGGCATCCTCAGATTCTCCAATAAAGACGCAGCTGCACAGCTTTCTAAGCTTCTCCGCTCTGCTGTCGCCAACTGGGAACAGAAGAATGAAAGAAAAGCTGAAAGCGGCGAATTGTATATCAGCACAATTTTTGTCAATTGCGCTCCTATGCTCAAGCGTCTCCGCACAGCTCCCCAGGGACGTGGTTACCGCATCCGCAAGCGTGCCAACCATGTGACCCTCATCGTAGACACTATTGACAATAACGCAAAAAACAACGAGGATTAATACAAAATGGGACAGAAAGTAAATCCAATCAGTAATCGCTTAGGCATCATCCGCGGTTGGGACTCTAACTGGGCTGACAGCAAAAATCAAAGTGATATCATCCTCGAGGACTACAAGCTCCGCAAGTATCTCAACGTGCGTCTCGCCACTTGCAGCGTTTCGCGTATTGTCATCGAACGTACACTCAAACTCGTCACCATCACCATCTGCACATCACGCCCCGGCATCATCATCGGTCGTGGTGGCAAGGATGTTGAAAAGCTCAAGGAAGAGCTCAAGACGATCACTGACAAGGACGTTCAAATCAATATCTTCGAGGTTAAGAGACCCGAACTCGACGCAACTATCGTGGCTTCGACCATCGCTCGCCAGATCGAAGGCAAGGTAGCTTACCGCCGTGCTGTCAAGATGGCCGTTGCCGCTACCATGCGTGCCGGTGCTGAAGGCATCAAGGTTCAGGTTTCAGGCCGTCTCAACGGTGCCGAAATGGCCCGCTCAGAGATGTTCAAGGAAGGTCGTACTCCGCTCCACACACTTCGTGCAGACATCGACTATGCTCTCGTTGAGGCACACACTAAAGTTGGTGTGATCGGTGTGAAGGTCTGGATCTGCCGTGGTGAAGTCTATGGCAAGCGCGATCTCGCTCCTTCGTTTACTTCGGCTCAGAAAGAAGGCCGTCCCGCAGCCGGTGGCAACGCTCCCCGTCGCGGTGGCTTCCGTAGGGCTAAAAACAATCGTTAAACCTCAAGACAACACTAACAAGAAATGTTACAACCGAAGAAAACCAAATTCCGCCGTCAGCAGAAAGGCCGTATGAAGGGCGAAGCCCAGCGCGGCAATCAGCTGGCATTCGGCTCGTTCGGCATCAAGACCCTCGAATCCAAATGGATCACAGGCCGTCAGATCGAAGCCGCCCGTATCGCGGTGACACGTTATATGCAGCGTCAGGGTCAGATCTGGATCCGTATCTTCCCGGACAAACCCATCACAAAGAAGCCTGCCGAAGTACGTATGGGTAAAGGTAAAGGTAATCCCGAAGGCTATGTAGCGCCTGTGACTCCCGGTCGTATGATCATCGAAGTCGAAGGTGTCAGCTACGACATCGCAAAGGAAGCACTCCGCCTCGCAGCCCAGAAACTTCCCGTTATCACCAAGTTTGTCGTAAGACGTGACTATGACCCCACTCAAAACGTGTAAGTAAGTTATGAAAAAAGAAGAAATCAAAGAACTCAGCACCGCTGACCTCACAGAGCGTCTGGCTCAGATGGAGAAAGACTATCTCCAGCTCAAAGTCAACCACTCAGTGTCGCCGCTGGACAATCCTGCAAAGATTACTGCTGACCGTAAAATGATCGCACGCGTGAAGACTGAGTTGCGTCAGCGCGAACTTAACAATAAATAATCCCAAGAAATGGAAACAAGAAACTTAAGAAAAGAACGTATTGGGGTTGTATCGAGCAACAAGGGTGACAAAACCATCACTGTCACTGTGAAGTGGAAAGAGAAACACCCAATCTATGGTAAGTTTGTCAACAAGACAAAGAAATACCACGCTCATGACGAAAAGAATGAGTGCAGCGTTGGCGATACCGTAAAACTCATGGAAACTCGTCCCTTGAGCAAGACCAAGAGATGGAGATTAGTAGAAATCATTGAAAAAGTTAAGTAATCATGATACAGACTGAATCACGTTTAACCGTAGCTGACAACAGCGGAGCTAAAGAAGCCCTTTGCATCCACGTTTTAGGTGGCACTGGACGTCGTTACGCTTCAGTTGGCGACATCATCGTCGTTTCTGTCAAGAGCGTAATCCCCAGCTCAGACGTTAAGAAAGGCACTGTGTCAAAGGCTGTAGTCGTGCGCACAAAGAAAGAAATCCGTCGCGCCGACGGTTCATATATCCGTTTCGACGACAACGCCTGCGTACTTCTTAACAACGCCGGCGAGCTTCGCGGAACCCGTATCTTCGGCCCCGTAGCCCGTGAACTCCGCGCCACAAACATGAAGATTGTTTCACTCGCTCCCGAGGTACTTTAAATCAATTAAAGCAACAAAGAAATGATTAAGACAAATATCAAAAAGGGCGACAACGTCTATGTTCTTTCGGGCGAAGACCGCGGCAAGCAAGGTCGCGTGCTCTCTGTCAACAGAGAAAAACAGCGCGCTATCGTCGAAGGCGTAAACATCGTCACTAAAGCTGCAAAGCCCAGCGCAAAGCATCCTCAGGGCGGCCTTATCAAGATGGAAGCTCCCATTCATATTTCGAACATTGCACTCATCGATCCCAAAAGCGGCAAGCCGACCCGTGTCGGAGTTCGCATCGAAGATGGCAAGAAAGTCCGTTACTCTAAAAAATCAGGAGAGGAGATTAAATAATGACTACTCTGCAGAAGGAATATAAGGAGCGCATTGTCCCCGCTCTTGAAAAAGAATTCAACTACACGACAGTGATGCAGGTTCCCAAGCTCAAGAAGATTGTGATCAACCAGGGCCTCGGAGCTGCAACTCAGGACAAGAAAATCATCGAGACTGCTATCAACGAGCTCACTGCCATCACCGGTCAGAAAGCCGTGGCCACACTCTCAAAGAAAGACATCTCGAACTTCAAGCTTCGTAAGAAAATGCCCGTAGGCGTGATGGTTACTCTCCGCCGCGACCGCATGTACGAATTCCTCGAACGTCTCATCCGTGTGGCTCTGCCCCGTATCCGTGACTTCAAGGGCATCGAAGGCAAGCTCGACGGCCGTGGTAACTACACACTCGGCATCACAGAGCAGATTATCTTCCCCGAAATCAACATCGACGCCATCAACAAGCTCATGGGTATGAACATCACGTTCGTGACCAGCGCTAACACTGACGAAGAAGGTTACGCTCTGCTCAAGCAGTTCGGACTCCCTTTCAAAAACGCTAAAAACTAATCTAACGATACATTTTTCGATATGGCAAAAGAATCAATGAAAGCCCGCGAGGTAAAAAGAGCCAAGCTCGTTGCCAAGTATGCTGAAAAGAAAGCAGCCCTCAAGGCTGACGGCAGCTACGAAGCACTGCAGGCTCTCCAGCGCATCCCGAAAAACGCATCTTATATCCGTCTCCACAACCGTTGTTCAATCACCGGTCGTCCGAAGGGTTACATGCGTCAGTTCGGCCTGTCACGTATCCAGTTCCGCGAGATGGCTTCTGCCGGTCTCATCCCCGGTGTAAAGAAAGCAAGCTGGTAATATCTCTCCCCGTTTGCTTTACATTTGATGTATGATCATCCACGAATCAAGAGAGTATTAAATATTGTTGGGAACGACCCAATCAATTTAAACAAACAACAAAATGACTGATCCAATAGCAGATTATCTCACAAGATTGAGGAATGCAATCAAGGCCAACCACCGCGTTGTCGAGATTCCCGCCTCAAACTTGAAAAAAGAAATCACTAAGATTCTTTTTGAACAAGGCTATATTCTTAACTACAAGTTTATAGAGGGTGAAACCCCCGCAGGCACAATCAAGATCGCGCTCAAATATGATCCGGTCGACCGTGTCAATGCAATCAAGGACCTCAAGCGCGTTTCGCGTCCCGGTCTGCGCCAGTATACTGGCTACAAAGATATGCCCCGAGTTCTCAATGGCCTTGGCATCGCAATCCTTTCGACTTCGAAGGGCGTGATGACCAACAAGAAAGCTGCCGAAGAAAAAATCGGTGGTGAAGTGCTCTGTTATGTTTATTAATCAACCAAGGAGGAATTAATTATGTCAAGAATAGGTAAAGCCCCCATCGCAATACCCAAGGGTGTCGAAGTAAAGGTTGATGAAAAGACCAACACCGTAACAGTAAAGGGCCCCAAAGGTCAGCTCGAACAGACCGTTAATCCCGACCTTCATGTCGCAATCGAAGACGGCCACGTAACAGTGACCCGTCCTTCTGACGACCGCGAGCACCGTGCGCAGCACGGCCTCTACCGCGCCCTTATCCACAACATGATTGTCGGCGTATCTGAAGGCTATCGCAAGGAAATGGAATTAGTAGGCGTCGGTTACCGTGCGGCAGCTACCGGTCAGGTGCTCGAACTCTCGCTCGGTTTCTCTCACGCAATATATATCAAGCTCCCGCCCGAAGTCAAGGTTGAGGCTAAGTCTGAGCGTAACAAAAACCCGCTCATCATCCTCGAGAGCGACGACAAGCAGCTCCTCGGTCAGGTGTGCGCTAAGATCCGCTCACTCCGCAAGCCCGAACCTTACAAAGGCAAAGGTATCAAATTTGTTGGCGAAGTTATTCGTCGTAAATCCGGTAAATCGGCTGGTGCCAAATAAATAAGATCCAATCATGATATCTAAGATACAAAGAAGAAATAAAATCAAGACTCGCATCCGCGGCAAAATCTCAGGCACTGCCGCCCGTCCGCGTATGACAGTCTTCCGCAGCAACAAGCAGATCTATGTGCAGATCATCGACGACCTCGCCGGAGTGACACTCGTGGCAACCTCATCAAAGGGTATCGCAGAGGGCACCAAGTCTGAAATCGCTGCCAAGGTCGGCGAAAACATTGCCAAGAAAGCGCTTGAAGCCGGCATCACAGAAGTTGTTTTTGACCGTAACGGATATCTTTTCCACGGTCGTGTTAAATCGTTGGCTGATGCAGCTCGCAACGGCGGACTTAAATTCTAATTGACTATGGCAAAAAGAAACAACAGAGTTAAGACCACAAACGATCTCGAACTCAAGGATCGTCTCGTTGCAATCAACCGCGTTACTAAAGTAACCAAAGGTGGCCGTACGTTCACATTCGCAGCCATTGTCGTCGTAGGTAACGAAAACGGCATTGTAGGCTGGGGTCTCGGCAAAGCCAACGAAGTTCAGGCCGCTATCGCCAAGGGTGTTGAAGCTGCCAAGAAAAACCTCATCAAAGTGCCCGTACACAAGGGCACAATTCCCCACGAACAGGTTGCCAAGTTCGGTGGCTCACGCGTCATCCTCAAACCCGCATCTCACGGTACCGGTGTCAAAGCCGGTGGCGCTATGCGTGCGGTGCTTGAGAGCGTAGGCATCACAGACGTGCTTGCAAAATCAAAAGGTTCGTCAAACCCCCACAACCTTGTGAAGGCAACTATCGCAGCTCTCGACGAAATGCGCTCGCCCGCAACCGTTGCTCAGAACCGCGGCATCTCTGTCGAACAAGTATTCAAAGGCTAATCCTTTAAGATTTTCACAATGGCAAAGATTAAAATCACCCAGATAAAGAGCCGTATCAACTGCCCGGCTGTGCAGAAACGCACTCTCGACGCACTCGGCCTCAAGAAAATGAATCACTCGGTGGAGAAAGAAGACACCCCCGATGTGATCGGAATGGTTAACAAAGTTCGTCATTTGGTTAAAGTGACCAACGCATAATATCACACACTACTATGGACTTAAGTAATTTAAAACCTGCCGTAGGCTCAGTAAAACGCAGCACTCGCATCGGTCGCGGTCCCGGTTCCGGCAAAGGCGGAACTTCAACCCGCGGTCACAAAGGTGCTAAATCACGTTCGGGTTACAAACGTAAAATAGGTTTCGAAGGTGGTCAGATGCCTCTCCAGCGTCGTCTCCCCAAATTCGGCTTCAAGAACATCAACCGTGTTGAATACAAGGCTGTCAACCTTGACCTCATTGACGCTCTCGCCGAAGCCAAGAACCTTCAGAAAGTAGGTCTCGAAGAGCTCCGCGCTGCCGGTTACATCAACCGTCACCAGCTCGTGAAAGTCCTCGCTAACGGTTCTGTTAAACGTGCGCTCGCAGTCGAGGCGAATGCTTTCTCTGCAGCCGCACAGGCAGCCATCGAAGCCGCAGGCGGCTCAATCAATAAAATCTGATTATAATGAGTCTCGTTCAAACTTTTAAGAATATCTGGACGATCGAAGAGCTCCGCAAGCGCATCCTCGTTACACTCCTGTTGGTACTCGTGTACCGACTGGGGTGTTACGTTGTGCTTCCGGGCATCTCTCCCTCTGACATCGACGCTCTTGCCAACTTCACAAACAAGAGCGGTCTGATGCAGCTCCTCGATATGTTCTCCGGCGGCGCATTCTCACAGGCGTCGATTTTCGCGCTCGGCATCATGCCATATATCACCGCGTCAATCGTCGTGCAGCTCTGCGGCATGATCCTTCCCTCATTCCAAAAGATGCAGCGTGAAGGTGAAAGCGGTCGCCAAAAACTCAACCAGTATACACGTTACCTCACAGTCCTGATCCTCTTCATGCAGGCTCCGGCCTATCTGTTCAACCTGCAGATGCAAGTCAACAGCGCAGCCAATGCCCAGGCCATGTCGTTCGGCATCTGGACCGTAATTTACCTCACCATCATTCTCGCCGCCGGCTCAATGTTCATCATGTGGCTCGGTGAGCGTATCACAGACCGTGGCATCGGCAATGGTATCTCGTTCATCATCCTCGTCGGTATCATTGCCCGTCTTCCGGGAGCACTCTTCTATGAATTTACAAGCCGTCTGCCGGGTACAACCGGTAGCCAGGGCGGTCTTGTGATGTTTATCGTCGAGATCATCCTCCTGTTTGCGGTAACTGTAGGTGCGGTACTTCTCGTGCAGGGCACGCGTAAAGTTCCCGTACAATATGCAAAACGTATTGTCGGCAACCGTCAGTACGGCGGTGCGCGCCAATATATACCTTTGAAGGTCAACGCTGCCGGTGTAATGCCTATCATCTTCGCCCAGGCCATCATGTTCATCCCGATGACACTTATTGGCTTCCGCGGAAGTGAAAGCGGTTTCTTCCATGCATTCACCGACATCAACAGCTTCTGGTATAACGCAGTCTTCTTCATCCTCATCGTTGCGTTCACATACTTCTATACTGCCATCACAGTGCGCCCCACAGAGATGGCCGAGAACCTCAAACGCAACAATGGCTTTATCCCCGGTGTCAAACCCGGCAAGAAGACAGCCGACTATCTTGACGCAATCATGTCTCGTATCACACTTCCCGGATCGATCTTCCTCGGAGTCGTGGCTATACTTCCCGCTTTTGCACGTTTCTTCGGCATCAGCCAGAACTTCGCCCAGTTCTTCGGTGGAACATCGCTTCTGATTATGGTAGGTGTAGTGCTCGACACTCTCCAGCAGGTAGAGTCTCATCTGATGATGCACCACTACGACGGATTGATGAAAGATGGCAAAATCAAAGGCCGTACAACCGGACAGGCTTATTAAACGAACGCTACATTATTAGTAAAACATAATGATCTATCTAAAGACACCGGAAGAAATCAACCAGATGCGTGAGGCCGCAACATTGGTGAGCCGCACTCTTGGCGAAGTAGCCCGCTGGATTGCTCCCGGAGTTACGACACTCAAGCTCGACACCATTGCTCGCGAATTCATTCGCGACAATGGCGGTCGGCCTGCCTGTCTCGGATATGAAGGATTCCCCGGAACCTTGTGCATAGAAGTCAATGAGACAGTCGTGCACGGATTCCCCTCCAGCTATGTCCTGCGTGAGGGCGATATCATCGGCATCGACACCGTTGCCGAAAAAGACGGCTTCATGGGCGACTCATGCTATACGTTTGCAGTCGGAGAGATTGACCCCAAGGTGATGGATCTTCTTAAGACCACCAAGGAGTCGCTCTATGTAGGCATCGAAGCCTGCCGGCCGGGTCACCGCATCGGTGACATCGCAAACGCAGTGCAGACCTTCTGCGAGCGACGCGGTTATTCCGTAGTCCGCGAAATGTGTGGCCACGGCATAGGCCGTAACATGCACGAATCGCCCGAGGTGCCCAACTACGGACGCCGCGGCACAGGTGCCGTTATCCGCAACGGCATGTGCATATGCATCGAACCCATGGTCAACATGGGCAGCCGCAACATCGTCATCGAGCGTGACGGCTGGACATGCCGCACAAAGGACCGCAAGCCTTCGGCTCATTACGAGCACACGATGGCCATCGTCGACGACAAAGTCGAAGTGTTGACCACGTTTGACTATATCCAGGAAGCAATAACAGATAGATTTATTTAAACAATAATATGGCAAAACAAGCAGCAATCGAACAAGACGGCACAATCGTCGAAGCGCTCTCCAACGCGATGTTTCGCGTAGAGCTTGAAAACGGACACGAAATCACCGCCCACATATCAGGAAAAATGCGCATGCATTATATCAAGATACTTCCCGGCGACAAGGTGCGTGTCGAAATGTCGCCCTACGACCTTTCAAAGGGCCGGATTGCATTCCGTTACAAATAATCTTAAAATCAAAACTACTAAAAGATATGAAAGTCAGAGCTTCAGTAAAAAAACGCACCCCCGACAGCAAAATCGTGCGTCGCAAGGGCCGTCTCTACGTGATTAACAAGAAAAATCCCAAGTACAAACAGCGTCAAGGATAATTTTTATTATTTTTGCAGAAAAAATAATACGTAATTTATGGCAGTAAGAATCGTGGGAGTTGACCTCCCCCAAAACAAAAGAGGTGAAATCGCCTTGACTTATATCTTCGGCATCGGTCGCAGCGCAGCCAAATCAATCCTCGAGAAGGCTGGCGTTGACGTGAACATCAAAGTTAAAGACTGGACCGACGATCAGGCTGCAAAAGTTCGTGAAGTCATCGGAGCCGACTACAAGGTCGAAGGTGATCTCCGCAGCGAAATTCAGCTTAACATCAAACGTCTCATGGATATCGGTTGCTACCGTGGTATCCGTCACCGTAATGGTCTTCCCGTGCGCGGTCAGTCGACAAAGAACAACGCCCGCACCCGCAAAGGCCGCAAGAAAACCGTTGCTAACAAGAAGAAAGCTACTAAATAAATTTAAACTATGGCAAAAAAGACAGTCGCAGCAAAGAAGAGAAACGTTAAAGTCAGCGCAGAAGGCCAGCTTCACGTTCACTCATCTTTCAATAACATCATCGTGTGCTTAGCCAACAGCGAAGGCCAGGTTATTTCTTGGTCATCAGCCGGTAAAATGGGCTTCCGCGGATCAAAGAAGAACACTCCCTACGCAGCCCAGATGGCAGCTCAGGATTGTGCTAAAATCGCTTACGACCTCGGTCTCCGCAAAGTGAAGGCTTATGTCAAAGGTCCCGGTAACGGCCGTGAGTCAGCTATCCGTACAATCCATGGTGCAGGTATCGAAGTAATCGAGATCATCGACGTTACTCCGCTGCCCCACAACGGATGCCGTCCTCCCAAAAGAAGAAGAGTTTAATATTCAGTCAACTCTGCTTTCGACTTTTAGTAAACTAACCTTTCAATCAATTAGAGACAGCAAGAAGGCGCACGGGTCAAACGTGAATAGACCATAATTTTATCACCTCTCTATGGTCGCGGCTGCACTAAAAGGCTCATCTGACGCCGAAGTCTCGATAAAAACTGAATTAAACTAAAATGGCAAGATACACAGGTCCCAAGACCAAAATCGCACGCAAATTCGGCGAACCCATCTTTGGCGCTGACAAAGTGCTCCAGCGCCGCAATTTCCCTCCCGGCCAGCACGGACAGAACCGTCGTCGCAAAACATCTGAGTACGGTGTCCAGCTCCGCGAGAAGCAGAAAGCCAAATACACTTACGGCGTTCTCGAAAAACAATTCCGCAACCTCTTTGAAAAAGCATCAAGCCTCAAAGGTATCACCGGTGAGATCCTGCTTCAGCTTCTGGAGTCTCGTCTTGACAACGTGGTATACCGTCTCGGCATCGCACCCACACGTGCGGCTGCCCGTCAGCTTGTGCTCCACCGTCACATCACAGTCAACGGTCAGGTTGTCAACATCGCTTCTTATCAGGTGAAACCCGGTGACGTTGTCGGTGTCCGTGAAAAATCAAAGTCTCTCGAAGTCATCGCTGACGCACTCGCAGGTTTCAACCACAGCAAATATCCCTGGATCGAGTGGGACGAATCTCTCAAGGCCGGCAAACTCCTTCATGTTCCCGCCCGCGAAGATATCCCCGAGAACATCAAAGAGCAGCTCATCGTCGAGTTGTATTCTAAGTAATAACTTCTAAAAACAATCAGATCCATGGCTATATTAGCATTCCAGAAACCTGACAAGGTCGTTATGTTGGAAGCCGACAACTTCTACGGCAAGTTTGAGTTTAAACCCTTGGAACCCGGCTATGGTACAACCGTCGGAAACGCCCTCCGTCGTGTCCTTCTCAATTCATTGGAAGGTTACGCAATCTCCACGATAAAAATCGATGGCGTTAAACACGAATTTGATACCATCCCCGGAGTTAAAGAGGATGTGACAAACATCATCCTTAACCTCAAGAAGGTCAACCTCAAACAAATCGTCGAGGATACGGACTTCGAAAAAGTGACCATCACCGTGTCAGGCACTCAGGAGTTCACGGCCGGTGACATTGGCAAAGCTCTCAGTGGTTTCGAAGTCATGAACCCCGAGCTTGTCATCTGTCATTTGGATCCCAGCGCAAGCTTCACGATTGTATTGACTATCAACAAGGGTCGCAGTTGGGTGACTGCTGAAGAAAATCAGAGCCCCAACGACGAGGTCGACGTAATCGCAATCGACTCTGTTTATACCCCGATTGTCAACGTCAAATACACAGTTGAAAACTTCCGCGTTGATCAGAAGACCGACTACGATAAACTGACTCTTGAAATCACAACCAACGGTTCGATCCTTCCGAAAGATGCTCTCAAGGAAGCGGCAAAAATCCTGATTTACCACTTCATGTTGTTCTCAGACGAAAAAATCACTCTCGAAACAACAGAAATCGACTCTAACGAAGAGTTTGATGAAGAGGTTCTCAAGATGCGTCAGCTCCTCAAGTCGAAGCTTGTTGACATGAACCTTTCAGTTCGTGCCCTCAACTGCCTCAAGAGCGCAGAAGTCGAAACACTTGCCGAGCTCGTTGTCTTTAACAAGACCGACCTGCTCAAATTCCGCAATTTCGGCAAAAAATCGCTCACAGAACTCGAGGAACTGCTCACAAGCCTCAACCTGTCATTCGGCATGGATATTTCAAAATACAAATTAGATAAAGACTGATAAACGATGAGACACAATAAGAAATTCAACCACCTTAGCCGCACCAAAGCACACCGCGATGCGTTGCTCGCTAACATGACCATCTCGCTTATCCTTCACAAGCGCATCTTCACAACGCTTGCTAAAGCCAAAGCTCTCCGTGTCTATGCCGAGCCCCTCATCAACCGTGCTAAGAACGACAACATGGCTAACCGCCGCCTCGTGTTCAGCTACCTGCAGAACAAGGAAGCCGTTACAATCCTTTTCAATGAAATCTCTGAGAAGATTGCTAACCGCCCCGGAGGCTACACCCGCATCCTCAAGACCGGCAACCGTCTCGGTGACAATGCCAAGACTTGCTTTATCGAGCTTGTAGACTACAACGAAAACATGCTCAAGGACAAGAAGGAAGCAAAAGCAAAGACAACACGCCGTTCGCGCAAGAAAGCAGCTGCTCCCGCAGCCGAAGCTCCCGCCGCAGAGACTCCTGCAGCAGAAGCACCCGCAGCAGAATAATAGCGTTAAAGCTTCATATGACGAGACCCCGCAGTCACTACGATTGCGGGGTCTCTCGATTCAGCTGCTCCCGTGAAGTCGATTTTGTCCGAAGAGAGTCTGTTTTTGTTGGCATATTGGCAGAAATAGCGTAAATTTGCGTAAATAATTATTTAACCACGCACTGCAATGACACAGGTAAAACCCAAAAAGGCTCTTGGTCAGCATTTCCTGACAGATCTGTCAGTGGCTGCGCGCATCGCGGCAACTCTTGACGATTACAAGGGCATGCCGGTACTCGAAATCGGACCAGGTATGGGTGTGCTGACTGCTCCCTTGCTTGCCGCGGGTCACGATTTGTCCGTAGTAGAGATAGACAGCGAAAGTGTGGCTTATCTCCACGGACGGTTCCCCGACCTCGGAGAGCATATTGTCGAAGGCGATTTTCTCAATCTCGATCTTGCAAGACTCTTCGGCGGACGACAGTTTTGTGTCATAGGCAATTATCCCTACAATATTTCATCGCAGATCTTTTTCAAGGTCCTCGACTATAAGGATATGATACCATGTTGCTCGGGCATGTTGCAGCGTGAGGTGGCTGAGCGCATAGCGGCGCAGCCCGGCACGAAAGCCCGTGGCATACTCAGTGTTTTGCTCCAGGCGTGGTATGACATTGACTATCTTTTCACGGTCAGTGAACGTGTGTTCAATCCGCCGCCTAAGGTCAAGTCGGGAGTGCTGATAATGCGTCGCAATAACGTGACAGACCTCGGATGTGACGCTGCGTTGTTCAAGACTGTCGTCAAGACTACATTCGGCCAGCGTCGCAAGACAATACGCAACTCGGTGCGCGGCCTTGTCACGGATATGTCAGCGGCCGCGGCACTTTTCGAAAGCCCATTGATGGCCTTGCGTCCCGAGCAACTGTCGGTGGCGCAGTTTATCGAATTGACAAATCTCGTAGCACACTCTAAGCGATGAAAGAATTTACGCCAGAATATCTCGAACACATCCGCCGTATAATAACCGACGGCGATAAGGAGCAAGCCCGCAAGGAACTTGCGGAACTCCATCCGGCCGACATCGCCGAGCTATATCAGAACCTCGAACTCGACGAGGCTGAGTTCCTCTATCGTCTGCTCGACGACGACTCCGCGGCCGATGTGCTGATGGAACTCGACGAGGACGACCGTCTGAAACTGTTGAGCGCGATGCCTGCCGAGGAAATCGCCAAACAGATCGACCACCTTGACACCGACGATGCCGTCGATCTTATCCAGCAGCTTGATGAGGACGAACGGGAGGAGATCCTCGCCCATATCGACGACGTGGAGCAGGCCGGTGACATTATCGATCTTCTCAAATATGACGAGGACACGGCCGGCGGTCTGATGGGTACGGAGATGATCGTCGTCAACGAAAACTGGTCGATGCCCGAGTGCATCAAAGAGATGCGCATGCAGGCCGAGGAAATGGACGAGATTTACTACATCTATGTTGTCGACAATGACAATAAGCTCCGCGGCATATTCCCGCTCAAGAAGATGATAACCCATCCTTCGGTGTCGAAGATCAAACATGTCATGGAGACCGATCCGGTCAGCGTCAAAGTCGACACGCCGATTGATGACGTTGCGCTCGACTTCGAGAAGTATGACCTTGTGGCCATGCCTGTCGTTGACTCCATCGGACGCCTTCTCGGCCGCATAACGGTCGACGACGTCATGGACCGTGTCCGCGAGTCAAGCGAGAGAGACTATCAGCTTGCTGCCGGTCTGTCGTCAGACGTAGACTCCGACGACACCGTCTTTGCCCAGACAAAGGCCCGCATACCGTGGCTGCTTATCGGCATCGTCGCCGGCATCGTCGCCTCGCTTATTCTGAGCGGCTTTGAAGAACAGTTGCAGGCCGTCACAGCCCTGGCTCTGTTTATCCCCATCATCGGCGGCACCGGTGGCAATGTCGGAGTCCAGGCTTCGGCAATAGTCGTGCAGGGTCTCGCAAACGGCTCACTCGAAATCAAGGAATTTACCCGTCAGATAGGTAAAGAAATGCTGATAGGATTGCTCAACGCCACGGTCATCTCCGGTGTTATTCTGGCCTATAACCTTATAGTCTATCCCGAAGACCTTGCCGTTACGCTGTCTGTGGCCGTTTCGCTGTTTGTCGTGGTTATGCTTGCTTCGTTGCTTGGCACGGTGATACCGCTCACGCTGGAGAAACTGAAGATCAATCCCGCGCTCGCCACCGGACCCTTCATTCAGGTGACCAATGACATCCTCGGACTCATCATCTATGTCGGAGTCTCGACATGGTTCCTGAGGATGTTCGGGGTCAATGTATAAGTTTTTTTCTGACGATTATGCCTTCGCGCACGTGAAGCGTCAGCGAGGCATGCTCGTTGTGGCGTTCGCTCTCATATCTGATATGATACCATTCGGGTGCGAGAAAGTCGAGCGTAAAACACGCGGCTGCGGCCGTTCCGCTGTCGCGGTACACTCCGGGGGTTATGCGCTCTTCAATCGTTATGTCAAAACCCGAGACTTTGACTACGAGCGACACCGCACCGTCCATCATCACTCCGTCGAGCCCTTCCCGCCGTAGGTTTACCATGTTGCCTGAGTGGCATTCGAATATCAGTTCGCCATGACCCGGTCCTTTCGGCTCTGTGCTGTCATCTGACTCCGGCCTCAGATTACCTGCCAGAAGATGGGTCTTCACTTCGCCTTTTCGCTCCGGTAGCGACATCAGAGCCACCACAGCCGCCGCAATGACGCTGACTATGACATAAAACTCGACTGTCTTGAAAATGCTGAGTAATATAATAGCTGAAACTGTCATCATTCAAAAATGGTTTGCGAGGCTATCTCGATTTTATAGACATCGCCCTTGTTGCCTGAAATCCTGTATAGTCCGTCCAGACCCGAAGCCGGGTGTATCTGGTTTGAAATTATCCTGTTGATTTTTGAAATCATCTGATTCATATCTTCTGATTTCGGCATGCATAATCGATTTGCCGTATAGTCGCCAAGGCCATATTTACCCTTTGGCGCAACTTTATCTATGAGATCTTTGACCTCTTGCAGATAATCGTCAAGACTGTTCATGAATATGCCTCTGGGATGACGGAGAAACAGGCTGTAGACTACTCTCATCTTCGGCGACAGCATCAGCTTCATGCCGTCGAATCCGGGAAATGTGATTTCAAGCCTTTTGCTGACTTTGACGGGTGATGGAGACGTTGAAGCGATGACGATCTTACTCCTGGCGACTTCAAGCAACCTGTCAATCGGCGCGATCGTGTGCTCTTTGAGTGCGTATGTTTTGATGAGTCTTCCGATGATATTTAGGATGTCTTCCGATGATTTATCAGAGATCAGAAGTGCCACATCGTCATCCCGGGTTGAGATGTCAGAAGAGGCACTGTTGTCGCACTCAGAGTTTTCATCATCATCGCAACAGCATGAAGGCATGGACATGCAGGCATTCTGCAATTGCTTGGGAAAGCGTGACAGATGCTGTCTTTCCGGCGTGTAACGATAATGTCCTTTCAGAGGATTTGTCACATCGAGGGCTATGCTGATGAATTCACTGATCGATGCGGCAGTGTCATCAGGTGAAAAGCCCTCAAAATCCCCACGGCAGGCATAAGCATATGCGTTTTCGCTCAGGTTGGGCAGATTTATGCGGCGCAGGGCCATGACCCCGTCGAGATTGTCGCAGGGAGGTGTGACAATCTCGACCGATAGCCCCGCATCTTGGAATCGCATTTCGGCCACAGATGTGATAGCATCAGTGTCGTGACGGTATATCACTGCATATCCCGGTCGGATTATGATATTATCAGATAAATTCATGCGCGATGATGTTGTTAGGCAAAGATAGCTATTTTGTTTAATCTTCGCCATCAAAATAGCCATAATCCGCAGCCTTCATGCATGGATTGCCCGAAAGGCTGTCAGCCCATCGGCTTCTTGCTGCATTTTCACGCATGAACATAGCTTCGGTGCCTTTCTCATCAGCCGAAAACGACAGGGTGTTTGTGATGGAGATCGTAGCCGCGGTTCTCCTCACATCCTGATTGGCCCCGATATAAGTGAATAACCAGCCTTTAGACTTGAGGCTTTCGACAAGACTCTTGATGTGGCTTGCGTTGTATTCGCGCGAGGCATTCTCTTCGCCGTCGGTTATTATGGTGACAAGAACTGCGTCATTGTCTGCCACGCTCTTCCGCAGGCTTGTCAGCGCGATGCCCATCGCATCATAGAGCGGTGTGCAGCAGCCCGGCCTGTACATGTCAGCCGTAAGAGTGGCGGTTTCTCCGGCCGGCGTCTTGTCATAGATTGTCTTTACGCCATCCGAATTAAAGGTGAACAGGCTTACGATGTGCTCCTGCTCCTTGTGTTTCCGTTGTGCGCTGCGGATAGTCTGAATTGTTTCGTTTACTCCGTCGACAGCCTGTCGCTCAATGCTGCTCATTGATCCGCTTTCATCGAGAATGATAAGATTGAACACTCTTTGCTTCATTTTGATCTTGATTTTAATTAATATCCGATGCAAAGATACGCTCACCCCCGTCGCAGGCACAAAACTGACAACCTTGCTATTTTTTTTTTACCACTCAACAATTCCAGTCGATAACGACAAAGTATTTGGTCATGTGAAGGATTTTTACTAACTTTGCGTCAACAGTTCCCACCACGCCTCTCCCTGATGCGTACCATGGTGGGACTTCGGTTTTTATATACACATGAGATACGACAAGCATCCGATAGATTTCTCGGCTCAGATTACGTTGCTAAAAGAGAGAGGAATGGTATTCGCCGATGAAGGAAAAGCACTTGAGGGCTTGTTTTCCATCAGCTATTTTCGCCTTGCAAGTTACTGGAGACATCTTGAACATCGCAAGTCCCGCCAACCTGCCGGGGCGATGGATAGCAACGCCACTTCGCAGGCCTGAAAAACTATACGGACAACTTTGTTGTCTCGCTTATTTGGAACAGTCTATTCAGCCCAATAATTCTCTAAAGCGTAACATACTTGAATTGATGTCGGAACACCCGGAGATAGACTTGAATGCAATGGGATTCCAACAGGATTGGCAGGCACAGCCGCTTTGGAAAGAGACAATTGATAATTGAGGCCGGACATCAGCCCGTGCTGCAATCATGGTCAATCGATGACGTTGTCGGATGATTGACTGCACAAAGTTAATCAAAAATCACTTTTTTGCGTAACTTTGTGAAATTTAAATGATGTATGTCATTTTGTACCCTCTGTCTGAAATCAGTACACCAAGGTTATCTCATTGGTTTGAAAATTAATCTCCCAGTTGCCGTTTTCAGATATTTCCCATCCGTATTTTGAGGACATAGAGTCCCACCATTGTTGGAATTTGGTAGTTGTTTCACCGAGGTCTTTTACCAGTCGTTCGTATAGTTCAGGATTGTCTATAGGGATGATTTTGGCAAGTTCGTTAAGTCCGTTCTTGCGTTCAAATAGAGCCTGGATTTCCTCCTTTTCGGACTCTGTAACCTGTCCTATGATTTTTCGTGTCATATTATTTGTATATTTTATCAAATGGGTCGAGATAATCGATTTCGTCAATGAGCAGCGCATTGTTCGCTCTGCCGGTTTGTTGTAGGGTGGACAACAGATTGCGCGACGCATTTCGTTCGATGTGGGAGATGAGGCATTGCTCTTTGCCGGGAGTGTTTACTTCATGCGTCTGTTTGAGATTTAGCCACACACAACGGTGGCAGTGATACGCATCACAGCTACGACATATCGGCGAATTGTCCAATGAGTATAGACGCCGGTTTGGTATCACTGGGCCTGATTGAAGATCCCCGACAGACGGCAGGTTGTCATAGTAGAAGCCTGGGCAGATATAAAAAGCTCCGTCGGGTGCGACTGTAAGAGATTTTATACCGGCCTCACAATTTTTCATTCTTGACAGATAAATTCTATCTGTCAGGATGTTGATTTCAGGACCGTTAGAATTTGAGATAACTGTTTGGCTAAAGCTGTACAACGCTTTCTGATATGCCGGAATAACTTCCGGAGTGACATCATCTATGTCTGTAAAAACAATGTTGAGCCGTTTGTGTCTTGCTGCGGCTTCCGCAATCTTTAGATGGTTCGTGATGAACTCATTGAGCGGTAGCCTGAGCAGACTGACCCAAGGATAATCTTTGTTATTGAAGAAGCTGTCAGCCGAATTAAAGCAAACAACAGACTCGATTAGCTCAAGTGATGCCGGAGTTATTTTAACATGGCTGACGTTGTCAAGGATGGAGAGATATTCATTGTCTAAGGTGTAATCAGGATATACAATCTGAAGCTCCATGTCATGTTTCATCGAGAATACGATGGCTTTGCGCATATCGGCGGGGCTGATTAACCGGCGAGGCCTCCCGTAATTGCTGTAATGACAGAATGATGGCGCACTGTCACACAGTATGATTATCAAATGTTTTGAATTCATTCCGTATTCTCCTTTCTGATTGTATTATTAAGACTGCGCCAGTAATAATTGTTGGCTCTTACGCGCGCTTTGTGCATCTGACATATAGCGGTCGACCGTTGGTAGATGGTCGGAGTGTCGGCTGTGTCATAGTTTTCACCCTGACACCATGCGCATCCTGATGCGACATCACATTTAAGACATTTTTCAGGTGATTGAGTGATGCGGTCGAGCGCGAGAAACGGGCGTAGGAGATTGGTGTCTATGCCATCGGTGATGTTGCCTATGACCACCGGTTTTTTGCTTCTGAGCGAATATGCTGCAAATCGTGTGCAGGGATAGAAATTACCTGCCGCATCGACTGCAAGCATCCTGCCGGCTCCGCACCAGTTATTGTTGTCTATAGCCGGGTCGAGCGGGCGTCCTATTGTTTCAGAAAAGAAAGAGCAGTAATAGTCCCGGTAATATCCTTTGTTTATGATTTCATCGGCAAGTCCGGTCAGCTGTTCTTCAAAAAGGATATCGTCTCCTTCCCTCCATACATTTTCAAACACAACGTTTATATTGACATTTTTAATGCCGAGAGAAAATAAATGGAGTACACTGTCCTTGATATACGGAATGTCGGCCGAACTGATTGTTACCTTTGTCGCTCCATCCGGAAATTGGTCGAGCCATAGCGGAATGTTTTTGACAACATCGTCGTAGCTCCCTCGGTCACCGCCACCCTTCCAGATGCGGTTATGGTCGTGCTTTTCGCGAGTGCCGTCGATGGTAATGCCTATCGACAGGTGTTCGCGATTCTTGGCGATGAAGTTTTGAACTTTGGGACTGTCATAGTTGATGCCGTTGGTCGAGAAACTGAAGCGGTAGGCGTTGAACCAATGATGATTACGCCTGAATAGTTCAAGTTTGATATAGTCGCAGATCCTATCGATAAGGTCAATTTCGAGGAATGGTTCGCCACCTATGAAATCCCAGATGACTGAACGCTCCTTAAAATCATATTTATGATCCAATATATAGTCAATGGCCTTTTGAGCAACCGGCCATTCCATCCTTTCCTTGTCGTTCTTACCGACAAGATAACAGTATTTGCATGCAAGTTGACAGTCTTTTGTGACAATGAAAGTGATGGACTTGGCTGTCCCTGATTCCCAGTCGGCAACAGGTTTCTTATGTTTTGTCGGGAGTTGGAGATCAGGCATTCTGGCTGCTGTTTTTACATGAGTATTGACAGTAAGTCTTGCAACTGCCGAGACATGATGTGTCACATCCACCCAGGCATGATTTGGAGCAGGTGCCCTGACAAGAAGCCGAGCATCCCTTGCAGCTCGTCGAGCAGCTGCCTGTACACATTGATGCACAAGAACTGCAGCCTGATGATGTGGCTGTATTGTTGCACGACGTCGAGCAATTTGCGCTGCATTCGGAGCATCCATCAGACTTCGCGGAATTTTCGCACCCCGAGCTGCAGCCCGACGAACAACCCGAACTGCATGCAGATGCTCCACAGCCGTTTTTCGACGAACCGACACAGCTCTCACTGCATGACGAGCCGCAGCCGGCTCGGGCAGAGCCGGTACAGCTGTTGCCGCAGCCGGCAGGGGTCTCAGGCTCGTCGCTGCATGATGACATAATCCCCGGAGTAATAACCACTGCGCCAAGTATTGGCAATATTTTCTTTACGAAATCGCGCCTTGATATATCTTTTTTGTTCATGGAGTAAGTCGTTTATCAGTGGTGTTAGCGCAGTTCTTCATCGTAGAAATATTCGACTCCGGTCTCAAGATTTTCAATCCATATTTTGCATATGCCATACGGTTGCCAATTGCCATACCTGTATGTGTTGATTGAGTAGAACGTCTGTTTGCCGCCGCTTATGTATATCACTTTGTCCCGTTTAGGACTTTCGGTTGGCGTTGGCGCAGAGTTTGAAAGACCTCCGCCCAAATTATTTCCATCACCATTGTAATGTACGCAATATGTCCCTTCCGGTAGATCAGTATTTACTTTCAGACAACAGAAACTGTCATTCGAAATGAAACGGAAACTATAGCGACCTGTAATGTTTTGACCGGCTATGCCTAAAGTGCTTGCGGATGACTCGTCATCGTAATATTTGATCTGACCATTTGTGACTGTGTATGCCCTCAGATAATACTGTGTTGCTTTTCCGAGATTAGGAAGGGTTACAGTATAATAATCGCTATATTTCGTTACCTGAGCAAGATTGTCTGTTATTTCAGGGTGGGGCGCTATGCCGTAACAAACTTTCAGATCGACACCCGGAATAATCGGAGTATGGAATATAAGTTTGTCTTTATAAATCTGTGAAACCCGGAAGACTGTTTTGATTGTACCGTGGGTTGAGAATTGCCGGGTGGGACTGTAGTATATCTTGTCCCCGCTTTTGGCGTATATCCTGAGAAAATAAGAGGTGTTGGGTTTCAGGTTTTTCATTGTACCGGTAACCGATTCGCGGATCTCAACCTTAAAGCTGATAGATTCGGTTGTCGGTGTTTTCTCCGTGTCATAGCATACGCCAAGCTCAGTTATGTCGACCCCACGTGCAGTCGCTTTGAATGACAGTCCGGCTGATGTGTCGTCTATTACATTGATTTTTATATCCGAAAATTCCACAGTCCTGTCGCCGACGGTCACGGTGCATTTGGCGGTTTTGTTGTTTGAAGTTGTCACGCTGATTTCTGCGATGCCTTCACTGATGCCACTGACTATGCCTTCGCTGTCGACGCTGGCAACGTCCTGATTGCTTGAGGTCCATGTAAGTGACTTTGCGTTAGAATTGGCCGGAGTTATGGTCGCTTCTAACTTTACCTTGTCTCCTATGAGCAGATACTCGGATTTGGAGTTCAACAGAACGCCTGTGGGAGGGATTATTTTATCAACGACTTCTACCGCGCAAGACGCAGTCTTGCCGTTGGCAAGAGCTACAGCTGTTATGATGGCCTTGCCGGGATTGACGCCTTTTACAAGACCGCTTGCATCAACTGTGGCGATGTCGGGCTGTGAGCTGCGCCATTCATGAGCGGTGTTTTCGGCATCCGAAGGGTTGAAATAGGCGATGATGCGTGTGATGGAGCCTGCTTCTAAAGTCAGTTGAGTCTTGTCGAGCGAAATGCTCAGGTCGTTTTTGACAGGACTGTCTGAATTGCTTCCGCAAGAATAAAGGAATGCTAATGCCAGAAGCGAAAAAAGATGAAATGTTTTCTTCATAGTTTTTTTTGCCGCAGGACTCCCCTCATAGGCGTTGGGTAAAAATAAAAAAGGGTCAGCGGACAGGAGCGGTTGGTATTCCCCCCATGAGCAACATAGTCAACTGTAAAGTTTCGATAGGCGATACATGAAGAACTTGATGTCTCCGACACCTCGGAATTGCGTGCGGAACGCCTTTATTTTGGCGTTGAACGATTCTGCCGATGCGTTTGTCATCCTCTGCTCAAAGTAGTTGATGATGGTTGTGCTGTGATTCTCAAAAGTTTCAAGCACTTTGTTGAACTCGCGGTTATCGAATTTCTCGACATCGTTATACCACCTTGCCAGATTAAGCCTGGCCTCATCGGGTATGGATTTTTTGTTGAATATGTCAACCAGGTCAAGGTAGAGGGAGTAGGCTTTTTTCAGGTCCGGGAACTTTTCAAAAAGTATTTTGGCTCTGATTGATTGTTGCTCATTCCATTTTGACTTATGCTTGAGAATGATATGACGGCTGCGGGCCATTATCTGCGGCATAGTCTCTCCATTTTCCATAAGACATGGCGTCCATTGACCCAGCAGATCACGCTCTTGCCTGTTGCGGCAAGTCTTACGTTTTGCCCGATGCTCTTTAATCGCTCTATTCTCTTGGTCAAGCACCTCCCATCGGTGGCGGATACGCAGTTGATCAACCGCCTCGGACATCAGCCGCTGCACATGGAAACGGTCGTTCACCAACTTTGCCGCGGGAAATGCCGTCCTGACAGTCAGCATCATGGCCGAAGACAAATCGGTTGTCACGGTCTTGACCTCCAGCCGTTTCTTTAATGGAATTTTCTTCAGTATACCGCTGACCACCTCCGAGGCCACCCCTTTGACCATGGCGGCAAGCGCACCTTCGCGGCCATGGGCGGCTTTGTTGGTCAATATGGTGTAGACATCGCCATTGCTAAGACACGTCTCATCAAGGCTCATATCCTGACCGATGTTGTCGGGGAAGAGGACATACTCTTCGGCATGCTCCAGCTGGTTCCAACCGCGGTAGTCGCTCAACTTCTCCTTATACTGCTTGCGCAGGGTCTGTCCGTTAACCCCGTTGCGCTCTCCCAACGCCTTGATACTTACGGGTGTGGTGTCAATCTCCCTCTTTTAAAAAAAGAGCGAACTCCTCGTTGAGCTGCGTGCCGTCGTATTCCGACAGGTCCCAGTTGTAACTGAATATCTCGCCTGTTGTCTTGTCTAGCCATTTGCGCTTGCGTACATGCAGCCATGTCGCCCGGCCACGTATCGGATAGTCCTGGATATTGTGATACTCGCCAAATCCATACGCTATCACATCGGTATTTTTCTTGTCCTCGCGCATCTGGACCTTTTTCTCATCGAGCCAGATATCAAATCGGGTATCAGTCTTCTCAAAGCGGTCGATGTCAAAATTGTCAACGATTACTGATGGCAGTATGGCTCTTAACAGTTGTTCCGGTTTCATTCCGCAAAGTTAATCATTTTACAGTTGACTATGTTGCTCTGGGGGGGGAATACCAACCGCTCCTGTCCGCTGACCCATAAAAAAGCGTGGGAATCGTACTATTGCCCGTCCCACACCTTGAGGCCCTGGAATTGCCCATCTTCGTTGAACGGGCAACATGTAGAAACCTCACGCTGAATATGATATGTGGATCGCAACGGCACCGTATGGTGTCGTTGCGGTCAGTATATTCATACCCAATAAAGGCGTCTACCGCTGCCTCATTCTTGACGAAGAATTGAAATTTTCCAGGTTTCAAGGTGTCAAGAAAGAGCGTAGAGTAACGCTTTTCGTTATGTCTTGATTGAGGACGGACATCAGATCCGTACTGCAATCATGGTCAATCGATGACGTTGTCGGATGATTGACTGCACAAAGTTAATCAAAAATCACATTTTTGCGTAAATTTGTGAACATAAAAATGATATATGTCGAGTGCTTTTGATATAGTGAAGTTTTTCAAGGGGCTGCGGATCATGGCGGGCTCGGCTTTGGATGCGGTATTCCCGCGGACGTGCCGTGTCTGCGGACGTGCTCTTGGCTATGGCGAACGCCTGTTGTGTCTTGGTTGCATGGCCGATCTGCCTCGCACAGGTCTCCATGAGATTGAATTCAACACCATACATCAGCGCGTCGCCGGAAATGTGGCGATCGATCTTGCTTCCGGATGGTTCTACTATTTCAGCGACAGTCCTTATGCCGGACTTATACGGGAGGCAAAATACGACGATATGCCGTCGACGGCGCGCTGCCTGGGACATATGTATGGCCGCGAACTCGCTGCTGTCGGTTACAAGGGTGCGTTCGACGTCCTGTTGCCGGTTCCGCTTCATCGCGACAAACTGCTGCGTCGCGGCTACAACCAGAGTCTTGAGATAGCGCGTGGATTGGCCGCCGAGCTTGATTGCGACGTGGGAGACAATCTTGTTGCTGTCAGAGCACACCGCACACAGACTTCACGCAGCGGATATGAGCGCTTTGCCAATGTGCGCGACAGCTTCGACTTACGTTCGCCCATAGAACTTAACGATCTCCGTGTGGCTGTCGTCGACGATGTCATCACCACCGGTTCAACCATCCACGACTGCGTCGCGGCCATAGCCCGTAAATCCGAGCCCGCTTCAGTGTCCGTCCTGTCAATAGGCGTTACAAAAATGCGCTGAGCCATAACGATAGCCGGCGAAGTTGAATTACTCAACCCCGCCGGCACAATTATAGTGAGAGTTTTTGTTGTCAGCGTTTCAACACCTTCTTGACATAAATCCCGTTGTCGGTGACTGCATGCACGATGAAGAAGCCTTCAGGCAAATCAAGCACATCAACAGTCGCTCCGCGGGCAACGTCGTGCCATTGTCGCAGCACGGCACCAGATGGACTTAATACCGATAGGGTGGAGATATTGGCAAATGTACCGTCTACTGTCATCAAATCATGTAGCACGGCCGGAGATACACTAAACGACCGGTCGCTGCATGCATCATCGATTCCTGTTGTGACGTCGTCTGTAAAGATTGCCCTTATAGTGGTCGGCCCGGCCACTTTGACTGTCAGTTGAGGGTCGTTGCCGTGGTCGTCGCCGTTGACAAGCCAGTTCTTGAATGCATAACCGATGTTGGCCACCGCAAGCAGCTCAAGTTCGTCTCCATGTTCATAGATACCGCTGCCTCCGTTAGTGACGTAGCCTTGGGTCGGATCATATTCGACCTCTACAGCGTAGCGTTTGGGCACGAACACGGCAGTGAATGTCTCATCTGATGTCATTACATGGTCAATCACCGGATTGTCGCTGAAGCTTGATCCTCCGCGCAGCCATTCCGAGAAATCATAGCCTTCGGCAGCTGTGGCAGTCAGTGTGACTGCCGAATTCAGATCGACACGCGATGATGCCCGGCTAACCGAGCCACCTTCGGCAGGCTCTTTGTTGACGGTGAGCATCACTTTTCCGTCAATCGCCTGTATCCAGGCGATGCTCTTGCCATTCTTTCCGTTGTAGCCTTCGGCATCAGTGATGTCAAGAGTGTTGACGGTCAGGACATAGTAGCCATCGCTTTGAGTAGCGTCGCCAAGGGTGACACGATAGTCGGTGCTGTTGACCTGATTGATGTCTGCACCTTTCAGATCGCATTTGTTTCCGGCGAGAGTCAGAGTCAGATCTTCGACGGTGAATGTTGTCGGGTCAATAGCTTTATTGAAGCTGACAGTGACAGACTGCAGCGGAGCGGTGAGCAGTTCATCCTGTGTCACCCCGGCAATCTGACTTACCGCGAGCTCGACATCGGGACGAGGTTCGAACGTCAGCAGGTAGGTCTCGTTGCCTTTGATATCCCCTGCGATGTGCAGCTTGGATTCGTGAACCGGATCACTGCCGTCGATGAGAGTCACAGCTGTCTGCCATGCATTGTCAGCCGGTAGCTGCATGCCGTCGCTGCGGCGCACTATGGCTGCAATATTCTGACGGCATCCTGTAGGATCTTCAACCGATGCATATGTCCATCCGTCTGCCGACGGCACGATGTCAATCTCATATGCGTTGTCGCTTATGCGGCGTAGGGTCGCTGACGTTGCTATCGTCAGTTCGCGGTGCTCCGAGCCATCGCTGAAATATACCATGTCAGGCATATCGTCGGCGTCTTTGATGTCGTTGACGACAAATGCTCTGGCCGGTTTGTCTCCCGAGGAGATGGTCAGACCGTGGATCAGCTCATGGATCTCTACATTATCAAGAAGTGAGAGGTCGGGATTGCCATACGATGTGATATGTGTGGCCTCGACGTCGTAGTCGGTGAAATGTCCGAGCAGCGAACTCTTGAGCCACCATTGAGCGTAGGCTGTGGTCCGGGCTTCGATTGTCCCGAAATCCGTAGCCATACTGCCACCGAGTGACAGCACTTTTTCCTGACCGTTGAGCTGTGAACTTTCGATCTCGAAGTCAATAAGAAGGCCTTTCTCATTGTCGGTTATCTCTGGCTGCTGAGTTACCATTCTCACGTTTTCAGCGTTACCATATCCCTTGTTGTTGATCACGAGGGCGAACTCCGATGGATATGAAGGTTCCACTACGTCGGGCGTCAGCGGATCGTCGGAATGGATGTCGCGTTGCATGAAGTAGGTCAGGTCGAGAGATGGCGATGGTTTCACCGTCAGGCTGACCGGATAGAGAGTGCGGGTAACAACAAGATCTGTGTATGGGTCGACATAAGATATCGATCCTCCGAATGAATAGACTTTGTCGGCATCGGGCGCGGCATATTTCGACGGGATGAAGAGAATCGACGCGTCGCCTGTTGTGCCTGCGTCAAGAGTCCATCCGGCATCGAGCATCACGTTTCCACCGAAGCCGTCGAGACTCTCGAGATTGATCTGGAACTGGCGTGATGTTGCCACATTGCCGTCCTCGTCGCGTACAATCAGATTGAGTCTGACGTCTTTCATAGGCTTGCTGTCATGGCCGTTGAACACAGACAGCGAGCCTCTGAACGCCTGGCGCGTCATCGTCATACGCTGCGAGATTTTCAACGTGATTGATGCACATACCGACTGTGTCTTCATTCGTTCGAAGTGGTCGACATAGTCTGTATATGCGGCGTCAAAGAGTTGCACCATCGAGCTGTAGCCCTTTGCCCCGGCATAGTCTTCGGCTTCACTGAACTCGTCGGCGAGCTGATCCATCGTGTCGATTGACGGGAGATCTGACTCATCGGCGTTAAGGTAGAGTATATAGTCTTTAGCCTGTTCAAAACTTACCGATTCCGGCTTGTGGAGACGGATGTCGTCGTCAGACGGTATCTCACCTTCGGGCAGCGACAGCGCGTAGTTGATGAAGTCAACCTTGCCTTGGTCGATATCGTCAAACCAGATTCTGTCACCGAAGCCGATCATCATCAGGGAATCCATCACATTGAGTGTGCCGACAAATCTGTCTGCTTCGGTGTTGAATTCGTCCATCCAGTCTTTCGAGCCTTTTGCCTTCATGCGGGGGCGTGGCGCGTCGTTTGAGCCGTCGCCCGACCCGTCACCATCCTCGTTCTCACACGGCTTGGTGATTTCGACAATGTCGGCGGCGAGACCGAGCAGCTTCCCGCCCTTCACATTGTCCAGAGCGTAGTCTTCGACTGATTCGCTGGTTTTCTCCCCGATGTGTTTGATGACCACTTTGATCGTGCGTCCACCTTCCTGATGGCGTTTCACGGCTTTGCTCAAGGCGTCCCAGAACATGCTTATGCCGGGACCGGCCTGGCCTACAAGGTGGTCGATGACGCGTTCGGCTTTTTCGGCATCACAGGGATCGCAGATCGTAAACGAGTTTGTGCCGCCTACAGGTCCGTTATAGCCGCCTCCGCCACCGCCTCCTGCTGCCATTCCACCGCCTCCACCTGTGTTGAGCAGGGGTATCGACAGTTTCTCTGTGAGTTTGCCGATCTGTTCGGCGACAGCAGCGAGTGTTGCCGATGTAGCACACATCTTCATCGACATGCTCTCGGCGGCAGTGTTGTCTTTGAGTTTTTTACCGCAGATTGCCTTATATGTCTCGGCAAGGTGTGTCATACAGCCTTTATAACTGTCATACATCGTGTCGGCGGCCGAGCGACGTCTGGCTTTGTGTGACTGTGATGTGTCGGCTATGCGTGTGATGCGGATCGGTATGTTGACCGATTCCTGTGGATTGAGGTCAAACGGCTCGTTGTGGTCGAGCGGCTCGAACAGCCACTCCTCTTCATCGGGCATGATGATGCATACCTCTGTGGCTTTGATAAGGCCAAGGTTGGTGAGGTTCATGTTGATCATCGTCGCATCTCCGACGGCCATATTGTCGCCGTCGATGCTCTTGGGTATCGTCATTTTGACAACGGGCATAGGCACATTGGTCTCATACTTGCATGTCGTCTCGATCAGATACTCGTCTTCTATCTCGGTTTCCTTTACATCCCAGCTGATAGTGATCGGGTTGTAGCTTATGTCGGCCGTGACTGTCTCGGTCTTGCCCGGACTTACGAAGACAAAGTCAGAATAGGTGTCATGCTTGGCTGCGGTCACTTCAAGCTGATAATAGCCGCCGGGCAGCTCTATGGTCAGTGTGCCGTCTTCACCGGTGATATCGTCAGTGATTACCGCACCGGTCGAAGGATGCTTGATTTTGACAGATGCTCCGCTCACCTTGGGCTTTTCGGCCGTGTAGTAGGTATATTCATCGCATGCCTCGATTTTGACAAAGCCTTTTTCTTCGGTAACAGGTGTCACGTTATAGTTGATGATTACACCGCTGCCGTTCTCGCAGTTGATGCCGATATTGCCGGTGAGGGCATAGTTGAGGTTCATCTTGTCGTTGGTGGTCATCACCAGAGGCACTGTCACAGACGCTCCGGGTTTGAGCGATGGCAGCGTGGACTGCGATGACAATGTGATCCACTCGGGAAGCGCTACAGATATGCGTCCGGTTTCGCCTCCGCCTGTGTTGGTGACAGTCACCGGCACTTCGATTGTGCCGCCCATCGATATATTTGTCTCTATGTTTGTCACATCAGCAGTCAGAGTGCCCCTGGAGTTGCGGAAGAAGTAGTAGACCGTCTCCGACAGGCTTGTGCCTTCGGCTGTGGTGATGTCGAGCTTCATCTGCTCCCAATTGCTTGTCGTTGATGCGTTGTCGGCCTCAAGGATGACCGACACTGTCGCACTGCTGCCTCCGGCGATAGTGTTGGCGACCGTGGCTGTGGCACGGCAACCTTCGCGTTGGCCTGACACTGTGGCATTGACGCCGGTGAGGTCGATCGACGAGGGATTGCTGATTGTCAGGGAGATTGTCGAAGTTTGGCCGACAGTGCCGTCACATGTGAGAGCGACAGAGCCTTCGCGTTTCAGACCGAGAATGTCAAATCCGGTCATTTCGTCGAGCAGTTTCTCTCCCGGGCAGCATGCGCCGACTGCAAAATGTCCGATCTGTGCGGCATAGGGTTTGAACTCTGCCTTGTATGAGCCGTCTGCTGCCAGTGTGGCGGTGACGGTCTGCCGGGCTCCCTGGTTGATCACATATACCTCGATCTCGTCGCCTGCCGCGAAATCACCGTCGGCTTTGCCGCTGATAGTGACTGCTCCGTTAGGCTCGACAGTTGCACGGTCGACTGACGCTGTGGCCTTGAAGCGGGCGGTGAGGTCAAGTTTCACACGCAACGAATTATTGTTCGTATAGATCAATTCGGCGATTTTATGTTGTTCGTTGGCTACGGCATAGAGGTCGAAACTGCCAATACGGTCGGGTAGCGTGACGTTTTTGGTCAGTGTGACACTTTCTCCGGGTTCAAGCGGGCTCTGCGTATAGAGCTGAGCAAGCGGATCGTTGATGAGATAGAGTGTCACCGGCAGCTGCTCGGGCAGAGTCGTCGAGCCGGAGTTGGTGACCGTTATGCTGACTTCTGTGCTTGACCCGGAGTTGAGCGTGGTGGCCGAAGCCTTTATGTCACTAATCACGGCATCAGGCAGCGAGCGGTCGGAAAGCATCATCCAGAACGTTGACTTTGCAAAGCCATCGGCTTCGGCTGTGAACACGATAGTGCGGCTATCGTCTGTCTCGCTGTTGGCGGGGGCTTTGACAATGACGCTTGTCTCGCTTTGTCCGGCCGGGATTGTGACGGTGTGGTCGTAGATGAGTACGTCGTCGGCATCGCTGCTGAGAGTCACAGTCAGCGGAGCGCTCACGTCGGTGTTGCGGCTGATGGTCAAGCTCACTCCGTTGTCATCTCCTTCGGGGATCACCGATACGCGGGAGTTGAGCGTGAGCGACGGGCCGTCGTTGTCGATGATCCTGATCGTCTTGCTGACCGAGCCTCCGCTCTCGCCGGCTGCCGAGCAGTTGCACGACGAGATATAGACGGCCGCTGTGACAGTGACGTCGCGGTCTCCGTCTACAATCGTGTTGTCAACGACTCCGATGGTGAATTCCGCGGATTTCTGACCTGCTGCGAGTTCGATACGCTCGGTCGGATACAGAAGTTGTTTTGACGCGTCGTCAGTGATGATGACAGTCACTTTCTTGGTGAAGTTCGATGTGCGGATGATTGTGGCGTGCATGGCGGTCGGCCCTGCGTTTTCACTGACTTCTGCCGGTGTGATTGTCAGCTCGAGTGACGGCATGTCGTCATCGGTCAGCAGGACAAACGTTTCGCCGTCCTCGTAACCGTTTGCAGACACAAAGAATGTCACATCCTGATTGCCTTCGATGCTGTTGTTATCGATGGCTTTGACATCCAGAGACATCTCGCTCTGTCCGGCCTTCAGGATGACAGCATTTTCAAATGTGAAGCGTCCCGGATAGTCGCAACCTAATCTTAGCTCGGTGTCTTCTACGGCTGCAAAGGGAAGTCTGACAGTCAGGATGAATGTCTCGCCTTCATTGACACTGTCGGTTGAAGCTTCGAGAGCCAAGGCCGGCAATTCGTCATCGACAATGACTATTTCAGCGCTCGCGCTGTCATAGCCGTTGCCACCGATCTCTATTATTGCCGATGAGTTGCTGTCGGCCTCGTTGTTGTCTGACAATGTGGCTTGGAAGTAGGCGGCCGACTGGTTGGCTGCGATTGTCACCGAAGAAGGCACATACAGACGGTCGTCAGCCTTGATGATATTGATGTCGAAGCTCTCGCTTTCGCTCCAGCTACCGCTTCGTGCCACGCGGCCTCTGATGTTATGGTCCGTACCTTCGGTGACGGTTTCCGGAAGCTCTATGGTCAATCGTTTGCCGAGTGTCACCGGAAATCCTTCCCCGATTGTCGTGTTATTGGTCTGGAATTGGTCGAGCTCACCGCTTGTGGCATAGGGCGTCAGTGACACTCCGGCGTTGAGCTTGCCGCTGAGACCTGGCAGTGTGGCGATGTTGAAGGTTGCCGTGCGGGCCACTTTCTCGCCTTTGGCCATGGCGTCGGTGTCGTAATAGACAGTTCCGAGCATGGTGCGGCTTCCGTTCTCATCGACAAGAAAAACAGATTCGCTCCATCCGGCGGCGGCATCGAGCGTGCCGGCGTTCTCGACTGTCCAGCCTACAGTGACCGGATCACCCGGCATCAGTTCGCCACCATCGACGGTGATGTTTGATACGAAGAAGTCCGGACTGTCAGGCACGGTTTCCGGCAAAGCGACAATCTTGACCGAACCGTTTGAGGTATCTACAGGATCCTGAGTGCCGTCAGCGCGGTAAATCACGCCTCTTGATACTTCGATGTCAATAAGTGTGCCCGGTTCGGCATCAGCGGGTATGGTCACCGGTATCCTTATCACCGGGCCGTTGGCTCCGGTCAGAGCCTCAGTGCCGCGCACGAGCAGGCGGTAGGTGCTGTCGCTGACTTTCTCGTTTGACAATGTGTGGTTGCCTGCGCGCGATCCAAGCACAGCGCTGTCGAAGTCAAATCTTAGCCCCTCGGGAGAGGTAACGTCTATATTGAGTCCTGTTACGGCATCGACGTTTTCAAGTGAGATTGTATAAATGAGGCCGGAGCCGGGCATAGCCTGTTCGCGAGCGCCATAGATGATGTTGCGTTTGGGCGACGGCGATGACGGTTCTGATGGTGACGAGGGCGAGTACACGACATTGGCTGTCAATGTCACCGCTCTGTCAGGCATAGTGAAGTAGAAACCTTTGTCGGCTGACAGTGTGTTGCCATCCTCGTCTGTCCAGTTGCTCAGTATGTAGCCCGATCTGGGATTTGCAACCACATAGACTCTCGTTCCTGCGGTCTGTTGGGTGACTGATGAGATGTTGAACGTAGCCGCGCCGGGTGGATTGCTGACGAGGTTCAAGCGGTTTTTTGTCACCGGAGCTGTCGGTTCGCCGGGATTTGCCGGCGAGTATTTGAAGTTGGCGACAAGGTTATTGTTGTCAGCAGTGACCTGATAGCTCATGCTTGACGATGTGCCGATCAGTTCGCCGTTGCGGGTCCAGCCGGTGAAGATGTAGCCGCTGCGGGTAGAGGCGCTGATTCGCACTGTAGAGCCTACATTATAGCGCCCTGCGCCTGAGACAGAGCCGCCATTGGCAGGATTGACACTCAGTGTCACTTGTGCGGTCTCCGTAGGTTGGGATGGCTCTGACGGATTTGTCGGCGCATATCTGAAGATGGCCTTATAGCTTGCGTCCGACTCTCCCATAGTGATGCGGGTTGACTGTGACGTTGACACTTGTCTGTCGTTAGAATCGCGCCATTCGACAAACTTGTAGCCGCTGTAGGGAGAGGCTGACAGTGTCACCGACTGTCCGGCTCTCGCGTTGTTGGGCGATGCCGATACACTTCCGCCTGAAGCCGGATCGGCAGTGACCGCAACTTTGTAGTAGCGGTCGTTGCCCGGCTCAGGTGGATTGGTCGGATTAAATTGTGCCTGCGCGGCCCCGGCGATGCCGAGGCACAGGAGCAGACAGATATATTTCATTAGTTTCATTGTCGGGATGCTTATTATTTAACGGCACATTTCACCGAGCGGCCTGCTGCGCGGACAATGTATATGCCTTTGGCAACATTGAAGCTGCATTTGCCGTCAGCGGTCTCTTGTTCGGCGATCAGACGGCCATCGGTGCTGTAGACAGCTACACGGACTGCGTTGGCTGCGCTGACTTGGATGCCTGACGCATCGGTGGTGACAATGGGTTCCTCTGTGCGTTCTACGTCCTCTATGCCGGTCGTGGTGTATTGATCCTTGAATTCTACATAGAAGCGGCCGTCGATGTTGCCGGTCTCTTCACTTCTGAAATCATATGATTCGCCTGCGCGGATAAGTTTGTGGCTGTCGGTCAGTCGGTCATGGATGGTGATGTCGCCGGCTGAGCGGTCGAGGGTGATGGCGTAGTCGCCCGTCGCGGGGATATACAATCCGAGTGCGGCGATGCGGTCGTCGGCCGGACGTTCGTTGATGGCAAGGCGGTTGCCTTCGGCGTCGATGCTGTAGATAGCTGCCGATGAAGCGTCGTCAGAGAAGAACTTGGCAGCATCGCAGCTGCTTTCATAACCGAGTGTGGAGGCAGGATTGAGCACAATGCGCGCGCGGTCGCCGTCGATTTCGCCGGCTGCACTGAGGATGATGTCATAGAGGTGACGCACACCGGCATTGGATCTGCTCTTGACGTTGGCTGAGGCTGCGGCCGTGGCCGACAGCATGCGGCCTTCGCTTCCGAATGTCACCTGGCCGTCGCTGTCTGACTGCTGGATGAAGAAGGCCTGGGTCGGGGTGAGCACCACCTTGTCATCAATAAGTGAATATGCTTCATAGCGGTTGTTGTTGGCGTTCCATACAGTGACGGGGCATGACAGATTGCTGGCTGACATGTCGTAATAGCTCATAAAGGGATTACCAATAAGATTCCAACCGGCGTTGGCCGAGTTTTCCGATGCCCAGGCGTTGACTTCTGTCGAGCGGTCGCCTGCCGCGAGGAGGGTTGCTGCCGACTCTTTATCGGCTTTGAACACAATGTTGCCGTTTGAGTAGCTTTGGTAGATATAGGCTTTGCCGGCTTCGAGTGTGCCGTCGGCGGGCACGTCTTTCCAGCTGTTGCCTGTGCCGTTGAGCGCGCGTGACTCGCCGTCATAATAGCGGAACACGAAGTCTGAGCCCGCTGAGTGGCTGATGTCCGACATCTTGATGTCGCAGGGCATTGACAGGTAGTACCATCTGCCTGACCTGCATTCGATGGATATCTCGACATATTCAGCGCTCATTGCCGGGCTGTTGTTGATCAGTTGGGCGAAGTAATGGTTGCTGTAGTCATAGATGTTATGGTTGAAAATGAGTCCGTTGACAGTCATTGGAGCAGAACCTCCCACGGTCAGAGAGCTGCTTGTCTTTATGTCGATTGTCGGGATGCCGTCCATTCGGCGGTTGTTGGTCATGGCAAGGTTGCCGCTGATAGCCCAGTAGTCTGACACGGCTCCGCCTTCGATTGTGCCGAACTGCATCCAGTATGTGTCGAGTTTGTAGTTGACAACCGCAAATTCGGGAACGATGAGTGTGACGTTGCCCTTGTTGAGACCATAGAAGGGATCGTTGTTGATTGTAGGAGGAACGGCTACGGGACAGGTGATGCGGGTAATATTATTGCAAGATGAGAATACCATGTTATATGTGAATTGGGTGGTGGGTAACACAACCTCTTCGATGTTCTTGCAAGAGCTGAACGCGTCTGTGCCAAGTGTGACGTTGCTTGGCAAGATAGCGCTCTTGAGGGATGTGTTGTAAAACGCCATACTGCCAATAGTAGTTAGACTTTCAGGAAAGACAATATCTGACAGCATATTGTCTCTGTCAAAAGCATTTGACCCGATTGAAACGAGAGTCGATGGCAGATTGATGCTTGTGAGTTTGGTGCAATAGGCGAAGCTGTAGTTGCCGATTGATGTCAGTCCTTCGTTAAGCGTCACTGTGGTGAGATTTACGCAGTTGTAGAATGTTTCGGAGGATATAGCTTTCGCCCCTCGAAGTTCTACGGACTCAAGATTTTGGCATTGATTAAAGCAGATTTCTCCGATTATTTGTACACTTTCTGGCAGAGAGATTTCTGTGATGCCTGAATTGTAGAACGCGGCTTTGCCGATGGTTTTCAGTCCTTGCGGCGTTTTGAAGGTCAGGAGTGATTTGCGGTTCTCGAATGTGCTTGCGGGCACTTCTTCGGCTGTCGCTCCCGAGAGGTCGATGTTGACGATATTTGTCATGTTTTTGATTGTCGTCCAGTCTGCGCTGTTGAGCGGGCCTGTCACCTTGAGATTGTCTACATCGGTGAGCTTATCGACCATGTAGAGCACCTCGACACCGAGTGAGCCGGCGCTTTCGAGTGTCACCTCTATCCATTTTGTCTGGTCTTCATTATCTCCCTCCTGATCTCCGCTGTCATAGCTTCCGTCAAACGTTTTGAGCGCCGGATATCCGTTGACAAGCTTGGTGTCGCTGAATGCTTCCCAAGATTTCACTTCATCGATCAATCCCGCGAAGTTGGCTTCCGTGAATACATCGCCGTCGGCTTGCACGTTTAGATAGGTTTCTGTAGCTCCGGTGTTGAATGCAGCCACGTTATCAAACACTACCACAGGAGATTGTGAGCTTGAATTGACAACGAGAGCTGCAGTCCCTGTTGAGGCCACGCTTCCGGCAACGTATGTGTTGCTGATGTAGGCGTTTTTAGTTACACGTCCGATCAGTCCGCCGACCAAGTTTGAACCTGAAATGTCGACATTGACAAAGCAATTGTTGATGCTGACTTCGGTTCCGGTGGTTCCTACCATTCCGCCAAAATAATTCCGGTAGTTGCCGGTAGCATCATAATTGCCGGTGATGAATACATTGTCTATTGACGTTACGGTCGCCGGGCTCGATACATGTCCGGCATAGGCGCAGAGTATGCCCGATCCAAAACCATTTGGATTGGCTATATTTGCATCAACTATGCCGAGATTCTTTATCTCGCCTCCAAACACACCGAAAATCGAGCTGTCATAGTATATGCTTGAAGGGGAAGCGTCTGAAACTGCGGGTGAGAAGTTTCTGATCACATGGTTCTTGCCATCATAATTCAAACCGAATTCGTATGTGCCGGCTGAGCCTGCAAGAGGATGCCACGTAAGGACTCCTATCATGTCGATGTCGGCGGTCTGAACGAAGTATGTGATTAGATTAGGACGTTCAGCGACTTTGAGATAAGCGTTGCAGAGGTCTTCAGTTGTGTTGATTGTGTAAGGGTCGGCTTCTGTGCCGCTGCCGGTGATTTCGGCGAATGCAGATAGCGGCGATAGCAGAGCCACCATTGCCAGTTTGTGGTAGATTTTGTTCATTAGATTGGTTATATGTTTAGATTAATGTTTTAGTGTGTTATGTGGCTTGTGTGCAGAGAGATGTGTGTTTGTAAATTTTGCGCAATTTACAAAAATGTATAAAATTAAGCAAATTTTAGCCAACTAATCAACAATATTGTAACAGCAAAGGCATTGTTGACAGTTTTATATAGTCAACAATGCCTTAAAATTTTGCATCTCACCTATAACCGACTGAGGAATGGGCTTATATGAGAGTAGCTTATTTCATGTATTTACGGAAGAAGTCGGTGTGGGCTTTGTCCCAGTCGGGTCTTCTGACGCCGTGGCCTTTGTCGGGATAGATGATAAATTGTTTTGGCGATGAGATGATGTTATATCCGGCAAAATTGGTGTGGGGCGGGCAGGTTGTGTCCTGCAGGCCTACGGCCATCAACACGGGCACGTCGATGAGGGTCGCAAGGTTTTTGATGTCAAAGTATGTCAGGTTTCTCATCAGCTGGCGTTCGCTCATGCCTTTTTCGGCCGCGGCCTTTTTGTATGTGCCGCCGATCCATTCCGACAGCCTGAAGTAGTCGGTGAAGTCATTGAGAAAGGGGATGAAGGGGGCTGCAGCCACGATGCGTTTGTCGAGTGCTGTCGCGGCGAGTGTGAGTGCTCCGCCTTGGCTTCCCCCTTCGGCAAACACGTTGCGGCCGTCGAATTTTGGAAGGGTGAAGACGAAGTCAACGGCGCGCACAGCGTCCATGAACGCGTTGCGATAGTAGTAGTTTTCGATGTCTTCAAGGTTTTCGACCATCCATTCGCCGTGGGTGTTGGTGTCTTTGTTCAGGCCTTGGCCGCGTATGTTCTGCTGGAAGTAGATGAATTCTCCGTCATAGGCAGGCAGGAAGTCGCAGAATGCGGGGCCGCTGCCATAGCCCATGTAGTTGACAATAGCGGGATATTTGCCTTTTTTCTTGGGTTGCATCAGGAATGCGGTGAGGCTTTCGCCTCCGACCGATTTCATGGTCACTTTGTAGGCTTCGCTTTTTTCGGTGTCCTGTTCGGGGAAACGTGTCATCGCAAATTCCGGAGCCACAGAGTCGAGGTCTGCGCGGGCGCGTTGCCAGAACTCTTTGAAGTCGGGCTGATAGTCGCAAGGCGAGTAGATGCGTTCGGGCTCAAAGCCGATGTTGTATTCGGTCAGCGTTTTGTCACCGCTGGTGTAGACACAGTGGTAGAAGCCCGGGCTGAGGTCAAATTTAAATTCGATCGTGCAGCTGTCGCCTGCCGCTATGTCTGTCTGTTGAGACAGACTGTGGACTGGTTCGCCGAAGTCTGTGGTGATTGTCATGGTGACGTTGCAGGGTGCTTTCTGCTGGCCGTTGTTGACTGCTGTCAAGGCCAATGTCGGACGGGCAGGCGCTGTCCACCAGTCGCCCCAGGGCTGAGCGAATTTGTATTCGATGTTGTCGGCTTGTGATGTTAAAGCCGAGGCGGCCATGATGGCAATGGCTGTGATAAGTTTTTTCATCGGTATGTGGTTTGTCATTTGGTTTTGGGTCGGATCACATATAGCCTGGAAGAGCCGAAGCGTGGCAGGGCGTCGATGACCATTGTCTCCGGGCTGACGCCGGTCGATGATATTTCGTCGCGCAGTGTGGCGAGGGCTATTTCAGGGGTGTTGTTGTCGTGGCTGAGGTGGCAGAGAAACACATGGCTCAGGTTGGCGGCATGGGCCGCAACATATCTTGCGCAGTCGATGTTGTCGAGATGGCCGTGGTCTGAGGCGATTCTTGCCTTGAGATGTTCGGGATACGAGCCTGTGCGCAGCATGCCGGCGTCATAGTTGCTTTCGATCATCAGTGCGTCGGCCTGCTGCATATAGTAGTCGGCGCGGGCGGTGATCACACCTGTGTCTGTTGTGACGACGATACGCTGGCCACCGGCCTCTATGCAGAAGCCGACATTGTCCGTTCCGTCGTGTGACACTTCGAAGGCTGTGACCGTCATGCCGGCCGTCTCAAACGGAAACTCTTTGTAAATGGCCTTATGGTAGTCTTTGATGCGTCGCGAGATGCTGTGGCGTCTGAGCAGACCGTTTATGGCCTTGGGGGTGCAGTAGAGCAGCATGTGGCGGTTGCGGCGCAGCAGGGCATAGGCATATTTGACATGGTCTCCGTGGTCGTGGGTGAGCAATATGCCGCTTATCGATGAGATGTCGATGCCGTTGCGGAGCAGTTCGGTCGTGACGTAGTTGTTGTCGACTCCGGCGTCGATCAGCACACCTCCGCGTTCCGTGCCGACGTAGGCGCAGTTGCCGCTGCTGCCGCTGCCAAAGGAGATGAATTTAATTGCCGGCGGCGCTTTTAGGTCAGTTTCAGCGATTTCCGGTATTTCGGAGTCTGCTTTTTCATACATCGCTGTTGCTTTGGCAATGACCTTGCCTGCGATGTCGTCGCGACTGATGTCGACATAGTCAAAGAGCCCGGGCAGGTCGTCGAGCGGGCGCGAGAGTCTTCTTTTTTTTGTCGGTTCGGTCATCAGCTGTAGAGTAGGAATATAGTCGGAATTTTGTCGTAGTTATATTTCGAGCTTTTCCAGTCGGCAAGCCGTCGTGTTACTATCGACTGACGGGAGCATGAAATGTCGGATGCGACACATAGCAGCATGTCGCCCGGAAGCCTTCGGCAGAGGTCTTCGATCAGGCGGTGGTTGCGGTAGGGCGTCTCGATGAAAATCTGGGTCTGACGTTCGCGGCGTATGCGTTGTTCCATTTCCTTGAATTTGGCAGTGCGCTTGCTCTCGTCGATCGGCAGGTAGCCGTTGAAGGCAAACGACTGGCCGTTGAAGCCGGAGGCCATCAGCGACATGATGATGCTCGATGGTCCGACGAGAGGCACGACCGTGAATCCGCGCCGTTGTGCTGCGGCGACAAGATCGGCTCCGGGGTCGGCGACAGCCGGACAGCCGGCCTCGCTGATGACTCCGATGTCGTGGCCTTGCTCCATCGGCGCAAGCATCGCGCTCACATCCTCAGGACGTGTGTGCTCGTTGAGTTCGGTGAAGCTTAGCGAGTCGATATCGATCGACTTGTCGCATGCTTTGAGAAAGCGTCGTGCCGACCTCAGGTTTTCGACCACAAAGTGTCTGACCGTGCGTATCAACGTCAGGTTGAGCGCCGGAAGCACATCGTTGACGGGAGAGTCTCCCATCGGAACCGGAAAAAGATATAGCGAAGGCATGTCTGGTGATGGCTTTGAGTTGTTTACGTTCAGCGCCGGAGCAGATGTTCTCTGTCCGGCGCTGTGTATCACGTCAGCAGGGTTCAATATCAGTTGATGCCCTGGATGAAGTTAAGCGAGTGGTTCTTGACTTTGTCGTTGCCGAGGAGCATCTTGAACGGGTCGATTGTGCCGATGCCCATTGTGCGGTTGAAGCGCTGGGCGTATTCGTCGAATGTGTAGGGACGACCTTCGTTGTTGACTGATTTGACTTCAAAGACAATCACCGAATTATTGCCGGCTACAGGGCCTGTGAGCTTGCCTTCTGCTGCGCTTGCCACAGCTCCTTGAAGGGCGCTCTCCTGGATGCCTACGGTAGCAAATCTGGGAGATACGAAGATGATGTCGTCTTCAGCGATTTCTGTGCCGAAGAGCTGAGCGTAGCCTGCGAGGTCGTTTGCTTTGCCGCTCATGTCAGCGACGAGCTTTTCGCCTTTCTTTTCAGCGAGTGCTTTGTTCTGGAGCTGCATGCGCACATCTGAGCTGTTCCAGGGCATGTAGTCGTCATATACGTCTTTGAGCGCGATGGCCATGAGGTAAGTCTGTTTGTTGTCACCGATGATGGGAGATACTTGACCTTTCTTGGCTTCCATGACCCATTTCACGGCCTGACGGCTGTCTGAAACGTTTGCAACGTGGGGTGTGGAAGCGCTCACGAGAGCTGAAAGTACTGAATAGCCGGCTTCGGCTGCGTTTGCCGAGAAGTCTTCGCCGTTAGAGTTTGATGAGAGGAAAGTGCGGAGGTCTGTGCTGAGCTTTTCGAGTGTTTCGTTCGAGGGGTCTACGGTGTAGGTGATTGTCGCATAGTCATAGACGGTCACAGGGTTGTGGCGGCGGTTTACTTTAAAGATCTGAGTGAAGCCCTGACCCTGGATGCTGTCGCTGTAAGTGGTCGGAGTGCCGATTGCGGCTGAGAGCCATGCGTCTTTGAGTTTGCCGTCGACGTTGGCCGATACGAGTGACACCCAAACGCTGTCCTGACCTTGAGAGTTTTCGGTTTCGATGAAGTCGGTCCATGCGGCGCCTTGTGCGAGGGCTGCGATGATGCTGTCGGCGTTGGCTGCGTCACGGACTGCGAGAACTGACACGTTGATCGAGTCAACCTGCTCTGAGGCCGAAAGACGTTTTGCTATGGTGTAGTTGTCGCGGCTGTTGGTGATGATTTCGGCCTGGCCGTTTTCGGCTCCTGTAACGAAGTCGCGGATTTTAGTGTTTGCGATGCGGGGGGCTGTCTGTGTCTCGTGGTTCACAACGAAACGGCTGTCAGAGTTGACTGCGTCGAGTCCTTCAGTGGCGTTGAGATTGACGATGGCGTCTTCGACTGCCTGCTGTCCGGCGAGGCGGTCAGCTGCAGAAGGCTCGATTGTCACATAGATGTAGTCAACTGCGCGTGTCTCTTCGTCGAGGCGGTATGCGTTTTTGTCTTTTTCCCAGAGAGCCTTGATGTCGGCGTCGGTCACATTGACATCTTCGTCAGCGACGGTGTTGTAGCCTTTGGTCACATATGCGATGTGGCGTGTTGCGCTGTTGTCGTCATAGATGCTGCGTGCGTCGAGTTCGTTGGCGGTGTAGAGGCCTTGCACGAGGCTATAGAATTTCTGTTGAAGGAGAGCCTGCTCAACTTCACGCTCTGTCTGTGCCCATGCTGCTGCGAGCTGGTTTGAAGCTTCGACGGGGATGTTGTATTTGGCGGGGTTCTTTATTGCGTCGAGGACTGCTTTGCCGTCGATGCGGTCGAAGCCGAGCTGCTGAGACAGTGTGTAGATGAACTGCTGAGCAGCGGGGTGGGGCATCGCGCCAGTCATGGCCTGTGTGATTTCATTGTCCGAGACGTTGATGCCGAGGTCTTCGTATTCCTGTTTGAGAAGCTCTTGGGCGATAAGGTTCTGGATCACGTTCTGCGCGAGCTCGTCGTTGTCGACGTTGCTGTAGTTGCGGGCCTGCTCAGAGGCGCGTTCCATTTCCTGCTGGTAGAGAGTGTAGTCGATTTTCTTGCCTGAGGCCTCAGCCACAGCTGTTCCCGAACCGAAGTATGTGCGGTGGGAATTGAAAAAGTCTCCAAGGATAAATGCAAGCAAAGCAACGATGATGATCACAAAGAGCAGCACCGATTTGCTTCTGATTTTTTCTAAGGTTGCCATTGATTTTATAAGGTGTTATAGTTTATATTGCGTTGATTGGTTCTGATTAAGCGCACAAAGATAAGATTTTTTTTGATGCAATCAAAACGCCCGGCCATTTTTACAGGGCTGGCGCATGAGATTTAACTCAAATTCAGTCAAAAATTCACCTGATTATGTGAAATAAACTTTCA
>CAXHOY010000016.1:0-81183 GCA_964018265.1 uncultured Muribaculaceae bacterium | reverse complement strand
TTTGCATCAGTTTTTCATGGTATTAGATTTAAGGTAAGAAGATTATTCGTCGTGATGACGAGTAATTTTTTTTTATATACCTGTATCAACTGTATCTACGTTTGCTTAATAAATTGGTTGATTGTAAGATACGGTCGCATCTTAATTCTCCTTCTTTTTATTTTTATCGAATGGACTTTAAAAAACTTGTATAAGATCTGCCAGGATTGAGTCGGATGTGAACCAGGCAGATTCAGTAAAGCGAAGGTGATTGTTCTCAATAATCATCAATCCTATGTCGATAAAACGTTTGGCATCATGCAACAGGCGTGAGGATCTACCATGTTCTATATCATTCAGACTGAGTCCGTCAGAAGTCCGTAAAGCCGTAATAAGTATGTCATTAAAGCGTTCGTCTTCGTCCTCGTTTTCGATGATGGTCTTATAATTTCCGGATATGTAATCATTGAGTCGTGGCGGGTTGATTCTGCGCAATTTGCCGTCGAAACTATGTGCCCCGGGACCTAAACCGAGATATGGTATTGATTTCCAATATGATGAGTTGTGGATTGCTCTTTGTCCTGACTGCGCAAAGCTTGATATCTCATAATGCTCATAATTATGTCTGGCTGTCATGTCGCAGAGTTTGTCGTACATTTCGCGCAGAGTGTCGTCATCTGTAGGTTTCAGGTGTCCGGCTGTCACTCTTGCGGTTAAAGCTGTTCCGGGTTCGTAGCTGAGGCAGTATGCTGATAAGTGGGGCAGTCCGAATGAAAGCATTTTTGAAAGCGATTTGTCCCAGGATATGAGTGTTTGGCCGGGAAGTCCGTAGATCAGGTCACACGATATCGACGACAGGTTGCATGACAAAAGAATCTCTATGGCCTTTATTGCATCCGAACTGTTATGTCTGCGCTTTATAGCCTTCAGCTCGTCATCGTCAAACGACTGCACACCCATGCTCACACGGTTGATCCCTCTTGAAATCCAGAAGTCAACTGCTTCTTTTGTGACATCTTCAGGATTAGCCTCTATGGTAAACTCTTTGGCATCGCTGACAGGCAATGCGGAGATGAGCCTGTCGAGTTGTGAAGGAGTGAGAATCGAAGGTGTGCCTCCTCCAAGATAGACGGTGGTGAATGATTCTCTGATTTCTTCTCGTCGGCAGTCAAATTCATGGATTGCAGCATCGACATATCTGTCTGCCAGCCTTGCAGCAGGCATGGAGTAAAAATCACAATATGCGCATTTGCTGTGACAGAAAGGAACATGGATATAAAGTCCGGCCATAATGCAAGAGAGTGTGTATGTTTACCACTGTGGTTCACTGCGTCCGCATAGTTCGAGGAAGGGGCAATACTTGCATGATTTTTCGTCATCAGCCTGGTCGAAGGTCGTATCCGGTGAAAAAATCTCTTTTATCATGTCTGACAGACCCTCTCTGAACGGCTCTTCTATGCTCCTGAAATCCTTGATGTCATTGCCTTCGACATTGACTGTCGGTATGTCATTCTGCGCGATCATTGACTTGAAGGGATAGACCACCGGTTGTATGCTTGCTTTGCTGTCAACGGTGTCAGAATAGAATGTGCAGTATGTGAGCAACTGGAAGACTGCATCGTCGTCATGACGTCCGCGGGTGAAGATATTGTCAACGGTTGTCGGCTGCACCACATCCGAGCCTGTCTTGTAGTCGATGAAGCGTAACGAACCATCCCTCATTTTATCAACCCGGTCAACAGACATCTTGAAATTGACAGACAGGCCCTCTTCTATCTGCCATGCCGATCTCACATCCATTTCACCTTCGACAAAATAGAAGGGGTGGCCTTCGTAGCAATTCTTTTCGATTTCAAGCATTTTCCTGAGGTAGAGTCTTATTATGTTACAGGTCACTTCGCCTTCAGCTGGCATCATCGACGGATTTGTATACCGTGCGTTACGGTAATATATGTTGAAGACAGTTTCTGCTATCAGACGGTCAATTTCTTCACTATTATCAAGAATCTCCGCTATGACTTGGCTGTCAATCAAACGTCCCTTGTAACGTGAATATAAGATTTCGGCTATCTTGTGGACAATAGTGCCGTGGACTGAAGATGAAATATAGTCATTTATCTCATTTTCGCCTCTTAGATTGCGGACATATCTCAGATAAAAGCGCAGACGGCATAGCTTGTACTCCTTAAGCGCACTTGCCGACAGATGGCCGTTGCCTCCGGGATAGAAGCGGCTCAACTGGCGCATCACGTTCTCGTCCTTTCTGACTTCGATGCTTTCGGGATTATTGAATCCCGAGCCAAATTCCAACGATGAGAATCTGACTTTTTCAGCTGGAACGAGATGTCTGATCTGCTCTATATATCGCGATGTCTCTCCGGCTCCGAATGAACCTGTGCGGGAATCGTAGACGAGTTTTACTCTTTTTGCCCGCGAGAGCATGTGATAGAAATAGTATGTGTACAGAGAGTCCTGACGGTCGATGGTCGTCATCCCGTAGCCTATACGCAGATTGTTAGGAATCATGGTGCGCATATAGCTCTTGCGAGGAAAGGAGTTCTCGTTCATCGACAGGATTATGATATTGTCAAAATCAAGAGCACGGGTTTCAAGCACACCCATGATCTGCAGGCCGCATAAAGGAGTCCCTTTAAGATCAATGCGTCTTGATTGCAAAAGCCGTTCAAACAAAGCGAAGAATGTGCTTTCGCTCATCGTGATGCCATAACGGACAATCAGGTCATCGAGCACGTCTATGTCAGCCCTGAAATATTCGAGAAGTTCGAGTTCCGGCAGTGTGCCGTTGGATGAAGTTTCAGAAGACTTCAAGGCCAAGGAAAGGCCGTCGGTAAGACGGCGCATATAGTCACACATTTCGGATGCGCTCTCAAGCGACTTGACAGGTTTGAACAGATAAGACAATTCGGGGTAGGCGTCACATAGATCCTCTGCATCAAGATTGAACAGATTGTTCCGCGATATATATTTTTTGATCTTTTCAGCGGATTCGGGAGCTATAACCTGAATATGGGGATGTGACAGCAGCTCGATTATGTCAGCATAATAATAGTGGAGACGTTCGTGAATGCGGCGCGCTCTCATCTGCATTGACACTATCGACCGTACCATTGTGGCAAATGGGGTTAGTCCGGCCGATATGCCCATGGTTATATTGACTGCATGGATGCAGTCAGGTATAGACATCAACACCGGGGTCAGCAATTTCTCGTCAGGAAGCACTACGGCTGTGTTGATTGCATTTGCTGCTGAAATATAATCTGATGCATTCCATGACTCTAAAATCTCGCTCACCGATTTTGCCTGCGCTATCGAAGATGGAACAGCCACAATCTCTATGTCCGGTATTTTGTCTGGCTGAGATGGTTCAAAATCAGCCGGCATCGGGAAGTTGCGTTTGAGACTCTTGAATCTCCCCGCCGAGTGGCTGTCGAGGGCCAGCTGCAGTATCGGACTGTCAAAATCCCAGAAGAAATCGGCCGCTCCTATATCTTTAAGCCTTTTCAGTATGATGGTCTCAGCTTTCGACAGTTCGTTGAAGCCTATGAATGCATAGTGATATTTCTCGGCTTCCTCAGGGCTAAACTGTGAGATTGTCATTGCCGCGTGACGGTATTGTCCTCCGGCAGTGTCATATCCCGCTTCTTCGAGCGCCATGCGGAATGCAGGGTAGAGCTCGTCGAGTATTTGCCAGAGCGCTATAAAACTGCCTTCGGGAGAGTCCTCGCCTTGCGTTGCGCCTACATGAGTCCAGAATTCGGTTACGGCTTCGGTGCGCGGACTCTCCCCCCATAGCTGTCTGATCAGTTGTTTCTGATCAACATCTAAATAATCTGAGTTGATTTCCTTGAGATCGCGCAGGTTCTTGAATATTTTGCCCGCATCAACCAATTGGCGGTCGATATCATCAAAATCGTCAAGTATCATGCTTCCCCAGAAAATAAATCGGTCGAAGTCCCGCAACTGACTGTCGCGTCCTCGTTCGTGAAGCAGCGAGCGGTAGCAGTCATAGAGCATGAACAGTTGTTCGTTGCGACTCATTTCAGGGCGTGGTGCATAGCGGGCGACAAAATTACCCATCGTGACAAATCGCGGCATGAAGCGTGGAGCGGCAGAGGTTTTGACGAGCATCTCCTCGATGTGCTTTCTCATAAAGAGAGCACTGCGCTTGTTTGGGAAAACAAGTGTCAGGTGGCTCATATCCCGGGTGTGTTCCAATATGTAGCGTGCTACACTTTCAAGAAACTTGAGATCGCTCATTGATGTCAGGCTTTTAATAGCAGGATGGTTTTGATGGCAAGGTCAAAGAACACGATTTTTGCATTACCGTTGCCTGAGATGTCAGCGCGCGCGTCATCTACAACTTTGACCAGTTTGAGCACATTGCGTTCGTTGATGAAGCGCGAGAAGTTGACACTGAATGCGTTTTCTTCCGGAGTAAGATAGTTGAGGCCGTCAACGTGGAGGTTGAGAATGAAGTTTTCACGCATCATTCTCGAACAATAGTCGAGAAACGCTATCGATTGTTCGCGGCCGAGCGTTGCGACATCGACGCTCCACTGACGCAGAAGTCCTATCTTTCGCTGGTAGGCCTTTCGCATCAGTTCGATAAACAGGTCGAGGTATATTTTGCGTGTTTTCGAGACTGACACAAGCGATATCGCTTCGTTGATGTTGCCCGAAGCGAGTCTTGTGACCGCTATGGCCGCTTGGCGGTCGACTGACATCTGCGAGCAGAGATAGTCTGTCACTTCAGAGTCATCATATCTGAGGATGCTGATGCGTTGGGTTCTTGAGTAAATGGTAGGGAGTATACGCCGGGGATCATTCGAGACCATCACAAAGATTGTGTCGGCATGCGGCTCTTCGATGAGTTTCAGCATCTTGTTGGCTGTATCCTCATTCATCTTTTCTGGTAGCCACAGCAACACGATCTTATATTTTGACTGGTGAGCCTTGAAGTTTAGACGTCGGGTGAGTTCCGCTCCCTCGTCGACATAGATCTTGGGCTGGGTGTTGGCTGCATCAAGTTTCGCTACCCATGTCTCAGGGTTCATGAACGGAGATTCGGTTATAAACTCCTTGAACTCGCCGAGATAGTCGGCCGACACAGCCGGCTTGCCTGATTTTTTTATGACAGGATAGGAGAATATGGTGTCAATGTGGTTGAATGTCATATGTTGGCGGCACGATGGACATTTGCCGCAACTGTCACCGTCAGACGGATGCTCGCAGTGTATGTATTGAGCAAAGGCACGGGCAAGCATAAACTTGGCTGAGCCCGACGGACCTTCGAGAAGAAGTGCGTGGGGCAGACGGCCTGTGTCAGCCATCTCTACTAATCTGGCCTTGATGTCTAGCCGGCCCGGAATGTCTTTAAATCTCATTATCCTTCTATTCTACCGTGTTCCTTCACATAGTCCTTCACGCCCTTGAACAATTTTGTCGCAAAGACAAAATCATTGAGCGCTTCGTTTGCGCTTGTATAGATCTGCGACATGTCTCCGACCCACTCGCGGTGGCCTTTGTTGATGAATATGATGTTTTCACCTATTCCGAGCACAGAGTTCATGTCGTGGGTGTTGATGACGGTCGTGATGTCATATTCATGAGTGATGTCGCTCAGCAGTTCGTCGATGAGTATCGAAGTCTTGGGGTCAAGACCTGAGTTGGGCTCATCGCAGAAGAGATATTTCGGATTGAGGGCGATGGCGCGGGCGATGGCCACGCGTTTCTGCATACCTCCCGATATCTCTGAAGGGTATTTGTTCTCGGCTCCCGTGAGGTTTACGCGGCGTATGCAGAAGTGTGCCCGCTCAAGCATCTCTTCCCGGCTCTTGTCTGTGAACATAACAAGCGGAAACATAACGTTGCCAAGCACTGTCTCTGAGTCAAAAAGTGCGGACCCCTGGAAGAGCATGCCGATTTCCTTTCTCAGCTCCTTGACCTCTTTTGAGCTCATGGTCACAAGGTTTCGGCCGTCAAAGAGTATACTTCCGCTGTCGGGCTGCAGCAGACCGACAAGCGATTTTATCAACACTGTCTTGCCCGAACCGCTTTGCCCGATAATCAGATTTGTCTTGCCGGTTTCAAACGTGGCGCTTACGCCATGAAGCACTGTGCGGCCGTCAAATGACTTCACTATATCCCTGACTTCTATCATTGCAGTAGGAGTTTGGTAAGTATGACATCAAACAATAGTATAAGTATGCTGCTTGACACAACACCGTCCGTACTCGCTTTTCCGACGTCAAGGGCTCCGCCTTTGACATAGTAGCCGAAGAATGACGATACGGATGCGATTATAAACGCAAAGAAGAGCGACTTTATCAGGCCGTACCACACATACCATTCCTGAAACAGTGCCTGCAATCCGTAGACATACTTCGACACGGTGATGATGTCGGTCAGGAGGGCGACAAGATAACCGCCGATCAAAGATGTTCCGATACAGATTATCACAAGGAAAGGCATAAAAAGCACAAAAGCTATGATCTTTGGCAAGACGAGAAAATTTGACGAATTGATGCCCATGATTTCAAGTGCATCGATTTGCTCTGTGACTCTCATTGTGCCGATTTCCGACGCTATGTTTGACCCGACTTTTCCGGCCAGGATCAAGCATAATATCGAATTGGAAAATTCAAGCAGTACGATGTCGCGGGTGGCAAGTCCGACTGAATATGCCGGGATAAGCGGTGATGCGATGTTGAGTTGCATCTGGATGGCTATCACAGCGCCTATGAAAATCGAAATCACAATGACGAGTGGGATTGAGTCAATGCCGAGTTTCGATACTTCTCCAATGGTGCGGCGCATGAACACACCCCATCTGTCAGGTAGTGCGAACACACGTCTGATGAACAGGCAATAACGGCCGAAAGTGGCGAGCGAATTTGAAATAACCATATCCGTCTGTCCTTGTTATATGATCAGCAAGCCTTGAAACTCATGTCGAGACCTTTGACAGAGTGGGTGAGGGCTCCGACAGAGATGAAATCGACGCCACATTCGCCATATTGACGGAGTGTGTCAATTGTGATGCCGCCTGACGACTCGATTTCGACTGACGGATTGACTGCACGTATCTGTTCTACGGCTTTGATCGTGCGCTCAGGCGTGAAATTGTCGAGCATGATGCGGTCTACGCCTGCTTCGAGAGCCTGATTGATCTCGTCTTCATTGCGGACTTCTATCTCAATCTTGAGGTCCTTGTTGTTGTCGCTGCAATATTTTTTTGCAGCGTCAATGGCCTGACGGATACCTCCGGCAAAGTCGACGTGATTGTCCTTGATGAGAATCATGTCAAACAGTCCGATGCGATGGTTGGAGCCACCTCCGATCCTGACTGCCTCTTTCTCAAGCATGCGCATTCCGGGAGTGGTCTTGCGGGTGTCAAGCACTTTGGTCTTCAGACCGCTGAGACGCTCCTGATAGCGCGCTGTCTGGGTCGCGATACCGCTCATGCGTTGCATTATGTTGAGCATGATACGTTCAGTCTGAAGAAGCGAACGCACCTTCCCTTCGACGACAAACGCTATGTCACCTGGCTTGACATGAGATCCGTCGTTGATATAGACTGTCATCTTGAGCGATGGATCAAACTTTTCAAACACTTTGCGGGCAATATCAACACCCGCGAGTATGCCTTCTTCTTTGACAAGAAGGTGCTGACGGCCCATCTCATTGTCGGGAATGGTGCTCAATGTGGTGTGGTCTCCGTCGCCGACGTCTTCTGCGAAGGCTAACGTAAGGAGGTCGTCTATAAGCTGGTCTTTTGTCTTCATATTCTCTTTTTCGATTAAATTTTCTACTTTTGTACAAAAGTAATTAAAAACCGCTAATCAACCAAAGATTTTGAAACTCCAACTGCTCACAATCGGCAAGATGAACGATGCTCCCCTCGTTGAGGCCACCGGACGCTATCTCAAACGGCTGAAACATTACATCCCCTTTGAATATGTCACTCTCCCTGATGTAAAGAATACAAAGGCGATGACCGAAGCCAGACAGAAAGAAGCCGAAGGAGCTCAGATTTTATCGGCTGTTTCGGCCCGTGATTTTGTTGTGCTCCTCGACGAGCGAGGCAAAGAATTCACTTCGCGTGAATTTGCCGCATATATAGACCGTCGCACAGTCTCGTTGGCAGGTAATCTTGTGTTTGTGGTCGGTGGTCCGTATGGCTTCTCCGATGCGGTCTATGCCAGGGCTGATGACAAAATTTCGCTCTCGCGCATGACCTTCTCCCACGAGATGGTCCGCCTGTTCTTTGTCGAACAAGTCTACCGCGCCATGACCATACTCCGCGGCGAGCCATATCATCACGACTGAGCATGCTGTCTCACCGGCTTCATCATCAGCGTCAAGCTCTTGCTATGCGGTCGGGTGATTATGTCAGTTGATGAGGCTTACACCATCGATGTCGGTGAGGCGGGTACGGAGAGTCGGTGCATTGTCGCGGCGGATGCGAAGGGTCATCTCGCAGCTGTTGTCAAATATCTGACTGATGATTTCGGCTTCTCCGTTTTTGCAAAGCCGCATCACGTCGTTCATTGCGAGATAGGGGAAGGTGAAGGAGATATCGTCGGTCTCGTGACACTCTATTATCGTGGCCGCGTTGATGGCCTCGCGGGCCGCTTCCCGATAGGCCACGATGAGCCCCGACGTGCCAAGTTTGATGCCGCCGAAATACCGTACGACTATTATAAGTATGTTTGTCAGACCGAATGAGTCGATTTGGCCGAGTATTGGTTTGCCGGCAGTCCCTGACGGTTCTCCGTTGTCATTGGATTGAAAATCCTTGCGCTCCGCTCCAAGCATATAAGCCCAGCATACATGTCTGGCATCATAATATCGCTTCTGAAAATCAGCGATATATGACTTAGCTTCTGCAACATTGTCTATCGGAAATGCAAAGGAGATAAATTTACTCATTTTCTCTTTGTATAATCCTTCCGATGGAGCCTTAATGGTGGAGTATTTGTCTGACATACCTTATATTGTTAAGGAAGCGCGAAAGACTGATCAGATAGTCTTTCGCGCTTCGTGTGGCTTATTGCTTATTCTGCGATAGTGCTGTCGGCCGGAGCTACAGCCGTTTCTTCAACCACTGTCTCGCTTGCGTTTTCTTCTGCAACCATGCTGTTATCGCTGAGGTTGCCGAGGGTCTTGGCATTGGCGATAAAGCCTTTCAGGTTTTGTGTGATCATTTCAGTCTGTATGTCTGTAACATCAATACCATTGAGTTTGGCGCCCTTTGTAAAGGAGGCTTTAGTCAAAGCCACAAGTGCTTCTGTAAGCGCTTCCTTATCGCTTTCGGTCAGTTCATAGGCCGCATTGTCAACGACTATTTTATCTGCCTCCCGAAGACTTTGGCTTATAGAGTTGAACTGTTCGATAGTCTCAACTTTTTCGATTTTGGCTGTTATGGCGTTTACATCATTGACAAACTGTTCAACCGGATTTGTTTCTTTTTGGCAAGAGCTTACTGTAGCCATCATCGCTACTACGGCAATTGCTGTGAATAAATTGCGTAATTTCATTAAAAAAACTTTGAATTATTAATATTGATGGGATTCGTTATTTAGTTCTTCGATGGTCAAAGGCTTTTTGTTCATCTGCCTCCATACATACCATATGTAGGCCAATACAAATGGCACAAGGATTGAAACATAGCTCATCACACGCAATGTGAATGGAGATGACGAACTGTTGGCTATTGTCAGGGAACTATTAACATCTAGAAGCGAACGGTAGTAAGCCGTGCCTTCATATCCTGCAATGAGAATCAGCACTACGACAACAAGTATCGTACCGATGCCGCTGAACCAAATGCCCTTGTTGTAGTTGTTGCAGAACGCCGAGCGGATGATGCCATATAGCACTGCGATCACTCCGATGACCAGTATGACGGCGAGCGGCCACATTGATATCAGGTTGTGGAGGTAGATGTTTGACACAGTCTCAAATCCTGTCTCGCTGGCTTTGACTCCATCTGCGAGCATCAAAATCACAAGAAATGCAACGAACAGAACTGCAAAGACAGCACCGTTGATAAGCACTTTCCGGCGCAGCGATGTGGTGAACTCGCTTTTCGAACGGATATTATTGATGAAATATAGCGAAGCTTGGGTGCGCGCGAGGAAGAAGACTGCTACTCCAAGCAGAAGGTTGCGCCAGTCGGCCATTGCTTCAAGTCCGCGTGTCGGTGCCCATTGTGAGATTACGGGCGCACCTGCGTCGAGAATGTTGGTTTTGGAGACTGTGAATTCTGCTCCGAAGAACATCATGCCGACTGCTATACCAAGCATTACGCATCCTATCAGACCATTGAACATAAGGAACGCGTCATAGGTGTGGCGACCGTACAGATTGCCTTGTTTGCGGCGGAATTCATAGCTGACAGCCTGAAGGACAAAGCTCAGAAGTATGAGCATCCACAGCCAATATGCTCCGCCGAAACTGGTAGAGTAAAACAAGGGGAAGGAGGCAAAAAACGCTCCTCCGAACACCACGAGTGTGGTGAATGTAAGCTCCCATTTACGACCAAGCGAGTTGACCATCAACTGGCGGTTCTCTTCATCGGTCTTGCAATAAAGCATAGACTGTCCTCCCTGCACGAAGAGCAGGAACACTAAGACAGCGCCGAGTACGGCTATGATCAGCCACCAATAGGACTGGAGAAATTCTAATTCTGTCATATTATGAGAGTTTTTATTGTTCGATATTGTTTTTTGAAGCGCGGGAGATGTAGCGGAGCATGATGCTGATTTCAGCTGCAAGCATGAGCGTGAACAGAACGGCGAATATCCAGAATGTCAGCTGCACTGAACCGGTTGTGACATCTGAGATTGCAGCGCGGGTGGGCATAAGATCCTGGATCACCCAGGGCTGACGTCCTACTTCGGCAAGAACCCAACCTGCCTGGCTGCATATCCACACAACAGGTATCGAGATGATGCCTGCCCAATGAAGCCATGATTTCTTGAGCATGTCTGTGCGTCGGTAGCATACGAAAAGCACTACGACAAACAGCAACAGAAGATAGCCTCCGGCCATCACCATGATGCGGAATGAATAGAAGGTCATTGCTACAGGCGGAACAGCCTCTTCCGGACTTTCAAGATAGCCATAACCGAAATACTTGAAGTTTGCCATTACTTCTGACTTTGCTTCTTCCATAGCATTGGTGTCTCCGGCCTCTTTGGCTGCGCTGTATTTGCGGAGTGCGGCCTGAGCTTGTTTGCCAAGTGTGATGCGCTCTGCATAGCTGTCGCCATAGATAGTGTCACCACCGGTCGTAATCTTCCGGCCTTCGATAAGGTCATTTATGCCGGGAACAAATGAGTTATGGTCATGATTGGCAAGTATCGAAAGACCGTAAGGTATCGAAAGCTCAAATAGCATGGCTTCGTTGTCATCGCCAGGCTTTTTGTCGGGGTTGAGCACTCCGAGGCCGACAAGACTCTGGCCGACGTTGCCGTCATACAGCCCTTCCATCGCTGCAAGCTTCATAGGTTGTACGCGTGCGACTTCGACGGCGGAGCCATCTCCTGTCCACATAGTCATTATGATGCCTGCAAAGCCAAACCACGCAGCGATTTTCATCGATTTGCCCGCTGCGTCAGCATTACGTTTACGCCACAGCATCCAGCTGCTCACGCCTATCACAAACACTGCGGCAAGTACCCAGCCGCTGAACACTGCATGGAAAAATTTATTCATCGCTACAGAGTTGAACGCAACTTCCATGAAATTGTCCATCACATTGCGCATCTGTTCCGGGTCAAACTCCATGCCGACCGGATTCTGCATCCATGCGTTTGCCACAAGAATCCATAGTGCCGATAATGATACCCCGGCCGCTGTCAGCCATGTGGACGCAAGGTGAAAACGTTTGCTTACCTTGTTCCATCCGAAGAACATAACGGCTACAAATGTCGCTTCCATGAAGAACGCTACGATACCTTCTATAGCAAGTGGCGCTCCGAAGATATCACCGACAAACCAACTGTAGTTAGACCAGTTGGTGCCGAACTCAAATTCAAGGATGATGCCTGTGGCCACACCACATGCAAAATTGATTCCAAATAGCGTCATCCAGAACTTGGTGATGCCTTTCCACTTTGTGTCTCCTGTTTTTACGTAGATGCTCTCCATGATAGCCACGATAACCGAAAGCCCGATGGTGAGAGGTACGAACAACCAGTGATACATGGCTGTCAAAGCAAATTGTGCTCTTGACCAGTCTACGACTCCTAATAGATCATTCATTTGTTTATGGTATTAATTTATGATTGTGATGATTTTTCAATCAGTGAATTTCTTACTGCGTCGGCTTTCTCTTGTACGCTTTCATATTTGCCGAGCATGTCGGGAAAGAAAAAAACTTTCAGTATGGCAAACATTATAAACAGTTTTATGAGTATGATAGCCCACAGACTTCTGCCGACGGTCATATTTTTGAAACCGTCTGCATACAGGCTGATGACTTTGCGGAGGAATTCGGGCATACACATTCTTGATTACTCTCGTTGTTTGCGTTGATGGTCGGGAACAAGTATATGTTTCCATTTGTGGCCGCCGTTATTGTCGGCTATTATATCTTTACAAAATTCCCACCAGAAAGTTCCTCCGAGACCTGCTTCACGGACGAATTCAAATTTATGGCGTATCGATTCCGGAGTGTCGGCGGTTATAAACTCTTTTTTCTTTGGGTTGATATAATATGAGGCTTTTTCGTCCGGATCATATTGTTCGATCCATGGATGGTCACCGAAAATATGTGGAATCAGCTCGGTGTAGATCGCATAGCGGCCATGATTGCTCATATGCTCTCCGGGGGCGAGTTTCTCACCCGGAAGCACATCGCTGTAGATGAAGCCGTAGCTGGCCAGACCAAGGTGCAGTTTTTCGCGGGGTATGCCGTTCCAGTTTTCGTTGATACACTTTCTGATTAAGCCTAAACCTGTGTTGTGAGTGGCATAATTGCGCCACAGACAGCCTCCGATGTCATATGCCATCAGATTGACCCAGTCTACGGCATCCGAAAGGCGCTGTTTCAGGCTGTCGGGATATTGGGCTTCAATTGATAATGCAGTCGAGAGGATATATTTTTTACCGCTTGTATTCGAAAGTTCATCAAGGCTTGAACGTAGATCCTCAAGTAGTTGGCAGTGTTTGTCGATATTAGGGTATAATTCTCTTTCCCAGTCGACATCAATTCCGTCGAAGTCATAATATCTGACAGCCTTTGTCAGTGCGTCGACCATTTTTGCCCTGCGATTGTTGTCGAGTGCGCCATAGACCATGTCATTGCTTAGGGTCATCAAGGCCTTTGTGCCTGCTTTGTGAGCCTCTTCAATCGCGTAGGCAAACAGTTCTGTCTTTCGGAAACGGTAGCCTTTGCCATCCGAAGCCAGAACATCGTCTATCGTGTTGTCGAAGTCTTCCTGTGATTTCCAGTGTGCGACATCCATTAGATAGACATTGTCATAGTTGGCAAAGTCTATCTTGTCCACGAACACCGAGTCTTTCAGGCATCCCTGTTCGATATACATAGACATCGGCTGGCTGTCCCATGGATGTTCAGCCGGAGATGAAGCAATTCCGCCGATTGAAACCATCAGGCATATAAAAGGCAGCAATCGTTTGATACTATTGTCGGATGTATGCATCTTTGTTCTTATTACTTGGCAAATATACAAAATGGATTCGGTTAAACCATCAATTCGTTTTGATTATTTCCGAATCAGGTTTAGACTTGTCATCAACCGGTGTGAGATCCGTATGAGTGGAGTCTACTTGCGTGGAGTCCGACGGAGTAGCGTCGGATTTCTTCTTGCGACGGAGAAATTTGAAGAAGTCGTCGAAGTCGCGTTTGAACACCACGCCTATGCCTTGGGTTGTCTGAGCTGTGCGGACATAGTAGTTTTGGTCATTGTAACGGTTATAGGCTTTCAGACGCCATGTGCCTTTGGGATTGAGCAGATACTCGATGTCAAAGTCTCCGATAAACTGGTTGGTGTTGAGTGTCTTGTCGCGGTATCCGAAATTGCCGTTGAACAGTAGCCTGTTGTTGAGCAAACGGCTTGAAAGTGCCACATCGACTTCGACATCGGAGAAGTCGCCGCGGTCACTACGCAGATTAGGCGCTATGCTCCATTCGTCGCTGAGTTTGCCAAGCATGCTGCTGAGCTGGCTCGATATCGTCGATGATGCTACTGAGAATAGCTCATTGCCTTTTGTCGTGGATGCCATATAGTCGGGCGTGTAGAAGCGGTTGAGCGCAAGAAGATAGATGATCTGACGGTTCATCATCTCTCGTGTGCTGATGATGCTTCGCACTTTGCGGTATGTATCTTGTGTCAGGGTGGGGAACTCAAGGTCAAAGTCTATGTCGGGCTGTCTCATGTCGCCTTTGACGAGAAGCATGGCATGAACAGGCACATTCGTGCGGTTGAGGTCTTTGTCAAGAAGAAATGACTCGTCAAGGTCGCTGAGGTTGGCGTTTACCGAATAGATTGCCTTTATGTCGAGCTGAGCCGAATATGGGTCGCCGTGGAACGCGATTGTGCTGCCTTGGCGTATGGTGAAATCCTTGATGATGATATCCTGGAGGGTGAAGTTGTAGCTGCCGCGGTCGAGTGTATATGTGCCATACATCTTCAGATCGTTGTTGAGAGACTGATAGCTTAGGCGCAGATTGCCGACACCTGTCGCTTTAATCTCATCACCTGCAACCGGATCCATGATCAGCGACATGCGGGCGTCAGGAGTTATGTCAACCTGAAGGTCCATATTGTAGGCCGATGGCTCATCGTTTGACTGGTTGCCGAGACGCGCCCTAAGGTTGCGTACTGCCTCTGGGATGTCGTCGTGGGCGAGGATTGAATCGCGACGAGCTTCTGCACGGCTGTCTTTGAAGGTTATGAATGAATACTCATCAGCATCGAGACGGTCAGACAGCACAAAGGTGAATACTGATTTGGGGGCGGTTGACATGTTTACTCCGATATTGACAATGCCCGGTTCGCCGGAGATATGGGCCGAACCGTTTCCGTAGATTGTGCCATACCAGTCAGGACTCTTGCGTGAGTCAACGTTATAACTCAGGAATTCACGGGCGTCTGTGACATCAAACCTGAATGACGGCTCTTTGAAATATTTGTGGTTGACAATGCCGTTGAGTTTGGCGGTGTGACCGTTGATGTCGCGGATGGTGATGTCACGGATGTCGATTACACCCGGACGAAGTCTTATGCTGTCGGTTGCGCTATACCATGTGTTGGTGAAATCAATCTTGATGCGGAGGCCATCAGCGAAGATGTCACCTTCCATATCGATATACTTGAAGGTGCCGAACAAGCGTGCGTGTCCCGACGCATATCCGCTTAGGTCTGATGCAAACGCCGACATAAAAGGCTTCATGAAACCGACTGGCGCATGGTTTACGTCAAATGTGATGTCGAGCGATTCTGTAGCCGGGAATATATCTCCGAAAATGTGGGAGTGTAAGCCGGTCTGGCCAAGAATGTCTGCGTCGAGATTGAACGATTTTTTAACGTTGTCCCAGTATGCAGTTATATCAGCATCGCCCAGCACACACCGGTTATAGCTTATGCTGTCGACAATAAGTTTTTGACAGCTGATGTCTGGCTCTGAGGAGAGCAGGCGGCGTCCTGTGAATGTGCCTGTTGCTGTTCCGCCGATCAGAGCCTTGTCGATTTCAAGAGTCTCGAATATGTCGAGAAGGGCGATCTTTTCGAGTGCCACGCTGACGCTTTCCTCTTCGTCAGCAGATATGATGCCGTCTATATCTATCGACTTATCTCCCGTAGAGAGTGCGAAATCCTCGACCGTGATATGATTTGATGCTAAAAATACGGTTGACGGTTTGATTTGCCAGATATCGGAGCCAAATGTTATTGTGCCGGGATTGAAGTTGATTTCTGCTCCAAGCATGTTGTCTTGGTCGCGTTGAAGGGCTGTCGAGAAGTCAAAAGAACCGTTTATCGGTATAGTCCGTTCGATTGTCCATTTTATCCGGCTGTCTATGCGGTCAGATGCTCCTGACAGGTCAGCTACGGCAACCATAGGCCCTTTTTTTGTAGGCATTTTGGTCGTGGCATACAGATTGATGTAGTCATTGCCTGCTTCAACCGACGAACTGATGCGGGTTGACTCGATGATTTTATCTCCCTGAAGGAGATATGGCGCATCGACATTGATCGAAGCTGTATTGAACAGGTCTGACACATGGCCGTTTATTCCGACTGTGTGGATTACTGAAACAGGAAGGTGTAGGAAGTGACAGGCATCCTCGCATTCGCCTATCTGGAAACTGAATGTGAAGTTGTTTTCTCCTTTCACATGCTCAATGTCGGTGTCCGGAGATATCTCACTCTCCAGAGATGGGAATACAGTCCTGACCATACGACGTAATGTAGGGACGAGAGTGGACACTCTGTAGGGGCCGTTGATATATCCGTTTATGAAGTCAGATGATATCTCTAACCCGGGAGAATCTCCCCCCGGACGACAGTTGAGAGTGAGTGACGACAGTTTCATGTCCGGTGTCGTCGGAATTGTGTCACAGAAACAGATGTCGCTCAGCGAGAATGTGCCGTCAATATCATCGATGTCGCTGTATTCGAATTGCGCGTCTAACATTCCGCTCAAGCTGTAGCCTGCGTGGCGTCCGCCAATCTTGAACAGGCCGGCTTCGGCGTGATCAATCCGCACTGCCGCATCGACAGACTTGTTCTTGCCCTCGGTCATTGCGTTACACTCGGCTGTTAGATTGAGATATCTGTTGTTGACTGACAGTCGACCGTCAATCTCCGACTTTTTGTAAGACGCAGCCATGCTGATGCCGTCATAGACCGTGCCTTGATAGATCGTGCTCGCCGAATCGATTGTAAGCTCGATAGCAGGATGCCCTTTGACAATGGTTCCTGATGAATTGAAGTATGCGTTGATGGCTGATGGTAACTGTGGCGGCAGGACGATTGAAAGATCCGGACAATCGAGTTTGCCTCTCATTCTGTATGATATGACTCTCAATGAGTCCCTGATGCTGGCGTTGCCGGCCAGACGGATCGCATTTCCGGCAAAGGCTGCATCTGTCCTTACACGAAGATTGTCAAGTCGTCCGTCTGCCGTCAATTTCAGCGACAGGTTGTCTGCCGGTGACAGTTGTCTTATGATACGGGCTGCAGTGCTTGTGGGCTTGACATGTCTCAGTATGCTTTTGATTGCCTCCGAGGATGCAGATAATTGAACCCTGTCGATTTTTACAGTCGTGTTGTCAAGACTGTCTATATTGTCGAAAGACGCGATTGCGAGTGCCTGCAAACGGTTGTCATCAGTAGTTATGTTCACACGTTCGATATCCGCGCTGTGAGACGAAACTTTGCATTTTACCGACAGTCCTATGGCAAAATCGATATCTGCAAGCACCGGGGCGAAACTCTTGAAATCGGGAGGATAGATGCTGCTGCCGGGCATTATTTCAATCGAGATGCCGTCTTCTCTGAACGTCGACACAAGAGTCTCGATCGTTTTATTGTCAACCGTTGCGGGCGCGAAATCGATAGTGGAGTGGGGCAGTCTGATTTTAAGACTTTCAAGATTTGAACCATCAGGCTTTACAGCCGCAGCCGCTGTTAGATTTGTAAGCTCGAAACCCGACTTTTCCTTGAACGAAAATCTGTCGATTTCGAGTCTGTATTCGTTATTGGATATCCTCGGAACATAGGCATTGAGGAAGACATCATAAACTCTGATATGCGAAGGATCAAAGACACTGTCGCGCGCCGGAGCGTCGTTGATGTCAAAACGCATTTTACCATTACGGATAACTACGGTGTTGACTTTAAGGTCATACCTTGATTGATGCTTGGCTTGATTGTCTGATTTTAATGCCGACAGGATGCCTGCGATATTTAGTGGGGATGTCGGTGTTTCCTTATTAAGCGACAATTCGGGGCGGTCGACGAGAGCGAAGTCGATTACAAGCTGTCCGGTCCTGAGAAGATGAAACAACTCGAATGCCGCGCTTATTTCATCGATGTGCAGAGCCTCCCGTCTGTTGTCGTCAAGGGCTTTGATGTCATGGATTGAAATGCGGTTGAACGGATGGATTTCGATACGGCCGATTGAAACCTCAGTCCCGAGCAGTGCGTTTAATTCATTGACTGTAACGATGCGGATACGGTCTTGCGCCCATGATGCGGACAATACGACATAGAGGCTGACAGGGGTAGCTATCAGCATCACGGCAAGCGCGATTATCGTGGCGCGGATTATGTTCAATGCCTTTTTCATAACGGCAATGCGAAGTTAGCGATTATTTCGCTATATTCCACGTTTTACTGCCGGACAAATACAAAATATCTGAGTCTGATAGTCCCTTAGGACGGACTTGAAATAAGACGGCCGTCGGAAATTCCGACGGCCGTGCTGGAAGAGTATGGAATTCAAAAGCGAATTACTGCTGGAGCTTGAAGGTGACAGGAAGGGTGTAGGTTACCTTTACGGGCTGGCCATTGTTACGGCCGGGGTTCCATTTCGGCATACCTTTTACAACGCGCACTGCCTCTTTGTCGAGTGCCGGGTGACGGCCACGGAGCACGTGTACGTTTTCTACGTCACCGGTCTTGGAAACCACGAATTCAACAATAACACGACCCTGAACGCCTTCTTCGGCTGCTACAGAGGGATAGTTGATGTGGTCGCTGAGCCATTTGTAGAGAGCCTGAGTACCGCCGGGGAATTCCGGGGTCTGTTCTACCATTGCCATGTTGTAGACTTTGTCTTCGACAACGGGTTTCTCTTCTGCAATGACCTGATCGACGATATGGGTCTTGTTGAGGTCGTCAACGCCTTCAGAGACATTGAGCTGGCCGAGCATTGCCATATTGTCCATCACTTCTTCGGTGTTCTTTACCTGTTTCTCTTCTTCATAGTTCTCATCTTCAGTCACGAGGATGTTTGTCACCTGCTGTTCGTTGGCGACTTCCTCGGGAGTGATGATTTCTTCCGGTTCGGGAGGAAGTTCGAAGGTTTCTTCTTCTTCGATTTCTTCTTCATATTCATCCTCGATGCTGGTGAGCTCGACATCAGTGTTGATGATGATCTGCTCTTCCTCAGGCTGGCCGAATGTTCCGTTATAGAACAGAGCCAGAAGGATCAGTCCGGGGATGAGTACCGAAAGGACTATGATGATTGCTTTGGAGTGACGATGAACCGAACCTGCACGCAGGGTGTATGCGCCAAATTCTTTGTTCTTGCCTTCAAATACTATATCGCGCCACTCTTTTGATGAAAGATCTACGTCTTTTGCCATTTTACTTAACGGTTAAATGATTATTTGTTAGATGTCTTTCGCACCAATGGGCGGATGATAGTCTCATTGTTCGCCTGTTCGTAGTGACGGAGCAGGACGGTGTCAGTATGAGTGGGAAGCTCGATGCTGTAACGTGAAATCTGGTTGATGTTCATTTCGTCAATCGCATTGATAAGACCCTCATATGTGGTGTTGGGACCCGGTTTGATCACAACTACAGGACGCACTTTGTTTGAGTCTGAAGCATTCTTGCGGGCTGCCTTGTCAAACTCTTCCTTGGTGATTTCCTTGTTTTTCCACTGGTTCTTGAGCTTCTCGTATTCAGCCATGACGGCTTCGTTCTTTCCGCGAAGGATTTTACGAATGCCCTGAGGCTGGCGGTTCTGGTTGCCGATAAACTGTTCTTTTGTCAAATACTTGTTTGTTGAGAACGTAGTGTCGGCAACGCCTTCATAATAGTAGATGTTGTGGATAGTCTTACCTGTCTCGGCATCTACTGCGGGTTTGTCACCATTATACTCTGTGTCAAGGATCAGGGTGATGGCTTCTGAAGCCTTGGCCTGGTTCTGATTCTCCTTTTTAACCTCTTCGTTGGTCGGAAGGATAATCTGAAGGGTCTGTGACTTGATCATTGTCGTACAGAGCATGAAGAAGGTGATCAGAAGCATGTTCATATCCACCATGGGGGTAAAGTCCACATGGATAGACATCTTCTTTTGAGCGCCTTTTTTCTTTTTGCCGCCCTTGTCGGATTGTTCTATTTGTGCCATATTTCTTTTACCTTTTTATTGAGTGGGTTCGTCTTCTGATTTAAGTGCAGTCATGAGGCTGAACTTGTTGAGCTTCATCGTCTGGAGGTTGTCAAAGATTTGCTGAACCGTAGTGAACGGGGTGTCTTTGTCAGCCTTGATGGCGATACCCTGACCTTTACGCATGAGTGCGGTGTAGAGGTTCTGGAGGTTAGCGCGCTCTTCGGGAGTTGTTGCGGCATCTGCCTGCTCCTTGTTGATGCGCTGAGCTACATTGTAGATAGCCTTGAGCCATACCTGAAAGTCGTTGAAGTTGCCGTTGAAGTCCTTGTTGTCGTTGATAGGAATTCCGACTTTCGGATTTGCCATGTCTCCCTGGAATTTGTCGCGTTCGGTGGGGCTCATCGAAAGCATTGCTGACAATTCTGAGAAAGGCACGCCAAACATGTTGGTCTGACTGAAGACAGTCTTTTCGGCCTGTGACAGTTTGACGGGATTGTTCTTGTGCTGTTCGTTGTAGATGGCTATTGCTTCATCAAGCATCATCAAACGGATTTTTTCGCTTGATAGTGTTGAGTCCGCATCACCTGTAAACGAGATGAAGATTTTGCCTTCGAGCAGACTGGGATCCTCATATTTGCCGCTTTTGTCGGCTGACGAGACGAGGACAGTCACCACATTGTTCATCGGCACTTTTTCTTCAGATACAGAAGATGGAGTGTAGACGATTGTTGGTTCCTTCTGAAGGAAGGTTGAAGTCAACATGAAGAAAGTAAGCAAAAGAACGGTCACGTCACTCATCGCCGTCATGTCGATGAGAGTACTCTTTCTTTTAATTTTTACTTTTCCCATATTTACCTGTTGTTAATTGGTTGTTGTTGTTAACTTGGAAAATAAGGGATTAGTGAGTAGCTGCAAATGTCTGCACGATTGAGAAACCGATTTCGTCGATTGCGTAGGTGAGGTTGTCGATTTTGTTAGTGTAGAAGTTGTAGAAGATTACAGCGAATGCACCTGTTGCGATACCGAAGGCGGTGTTGATAAGTGCCTCAGAGATACCGGTTGAAAGTTCTGTTGAGTCAGGAGCACCAGACTGAGAAAGTGCCTGGAATGATTTGATCATACCCATTACAGTACCGAGAAGACCGACGAGTGTACCGAGTGTGGTCATTGTGGCGATGATGGGGAGGTTCTGCTGAAGAGCAGGCATTTCGAGAGCAGTTGCTTCTTCTACTTCTTTCTGAAGTGTTGCGATTTTCTGTTCTTTGGTGAGGACTGTGTTCTTGTCCATCTCTTCGTAGCGTACGAGAGCGGCAGCAACTACGGCAGCTACTGAACCCTTCTGCTGTTTGCAGAGAGCCTGAGCACCGGCGATGTCGTTTTTAGCGAGACAGCCTTTTACGCCGCTGACAAATTTGGCGATGTTGCCTTTGCCTTTAGCTGCGCTGAGTGCGATACCACGTTCGATTGCAAGCACGATTACAGTGAGGAAGAGGGTCTGAAGGACAGGCACGATGAAACCGCCTTTGTAGACTGTACCCCAAAGGTTCTGAGGATGACCGTCTTCGTCGAAGTGCATGTCATTACCGAACCAGAAAATGAACAGAAGGATTGCGACGCATGCACATACGACGATTACCCAAGAGGCATTCTTGATTCCGGGAACATTTTTTTTGTTGTCCTTGGCTGCTGCCTGGACGTTTGGCTTTTGAGCTTCCATGATTTTTGAAAAACTAAATTAAATTAATTGTTTGATTAAGTGATTGATTTTAAGTTGTTATTAATGTTTTGTTGTTCTGTTGTCTGTTTGCTTGAGTGTGTTCGCTTCTGACTTATGGTGTCGCTTGCTTTGACCTTCTAAGTATCATTTTCAATATGTGGCCGTTGGCTATGTGTGTCGCGACCGGATAATTGTTGAAGTAAGGCCAGAAAATTGCTGTTAGGCTTGCATCAAGTTAAAAGAAATCATACTCTGTGACTTCGGGTGGCACTCTTGCCATCCGGTTTTTAAGTTGAAAACTGTCCGGAAATCATGCGGTGGCGCAGATTCCTTTTGGCAAATTTACAATATCGTTCCCAACCATCAAAATATTTTCGTCAGTTTTTATGGATTTTGGCCGCTGGGAGCGGTATTTTGTATTTTTAGAGTTAAATTGTCTTTAATATTGTTATTCATATTAACGTAAGAGTGGGGTGTATTATTGCATGGCTTCGCCTCAGCTCCGTCTTGTTCGTGCCGATCCGGTCATCATCGGTTGATGTTTGTGGCGGACTTTTTCAGGTGTTAAAAATATCATGAAAGTTTTTTTGGTCTTAAATTATAGAAATGACGGCTTCTTTTCTTAACTTTGCATTCTGATTTATACAATAGAAATATGGGATTTTTTAATTTTTTCTCAAAAGAAAAAAAAGAAACGCTTGACCGCGGTCTCGAAAAAACGAAAACCGGAGTTTTCAGCAAGATAAAACGTGCATTTATTGGCCGTAAGACCATCGATGACGATTTCCTTGATGAACTTGAGGAAATTTTCATCACATCTGACGTTGGTGCGGAGACTACTCTTAAAATTATTGACCGGATTCAAAAACGTGCCGCACAAGATAAATATGTCGGCATGGACGAACTCAACGACCTTTTATGTGAAGAAATCACCTCCCTGCTGACTGAAAACAACAATGGTGATCATATGGCCGACTTCGAGACTCCGTCTGGCCGCAAACCATATGTTATAATGGTCGTGGGTGTGAACGGTGTCGGAAAAACCACTACAATCGGTAAACTCGCATATCAGTATAAGGAAGCCGGCAAGAAGGTAATGCTCGGAGCAGCCGACACATTCCGCGCGGCAGCCGTCGAACAACTCGATGAATGGGGGCGTCGCGCAGGTGTGCCTGTCGTAAAGCAGCAGCTCGGCTCTGATGCGGCGGCGGTGGCTTACGACACTCTTTCGTCAGCTGTGGCTAATGACATTGATGTTGTAATCATTGATACGGCCGGACGTCTTCATAACAAGAAGGGGCTTATGGATGAGTTGACCAAGATCAAACGTGTCATGGAGAAAGTCGTTCACGGAGCTCCGGATGAGGTTCTCCTCGTGCTTGATGGCTCGACAGGCCAGAACGCTTTCGAGCAGGCCCGTCAGTTCTCTGCCGCTACTCAGGTCACAGACCTTGCGATTACAAAACTCGACGGCACTGCAAAAGGCGGCGTTGTTATTGGCATCAGCGACCAGTTTAAAATTCCCGTGAAATATATCGGACTCGGCGAAGGTATAAAAGATCTTCAGGTTTTTGACAAACGTGAGTTTGTCGAGTCATTGTTTGGGAAGCGCTAAGGTTCTATCTCACTCTCTTAACTCTAAGGATATATAATGCAAAAGACGATTGACGTAGTGACGATGGGTTGCTCGAAAAACCTCGTCGACTCCGAACGCGTAATCAGGATGCTTGAAGATACAGGCTTCAAAGTTCAGCATAATGCTGATGCCTTCAAGGGCGATATTGTCATCATAAATACTTGCGGGTTTATCGGAGATGCAAAGGAGGAGTCCATCGAGATGATACTCCGGGCGATCGAGGCTAAAAACGATGGGGGCGTCAGTGAAGTATATGTCATGGGCTGTCTTTCACAGCGCTATAGACAGGATCTTGAGACTGAAATGCCGGAAGTTGACGGATGGTATGGCAAGTTTGACTGGACAGGCATTGCCTCTGATTTGTCAAAACGTTATCCGGCGACAGCCGTATGGGACCGCGTGGTCACAACTCCTCGTCATCATGCATATGTCAAAATAGCGGAAGGATGCAACCGTTTCTGTTCGTTTTGCGCCATACCGTTAATAACAGGTCGTTTCAAATCACGCCCGATTGAGGAAATTATTGATGAAGTCACCGAACTTGTTTCCAGAGGTGTGCGTGAGTTTAACGTCATCGCGCAGGATCTTTCGAGTTACGGTAACGATATATATGGTGAGGTCAGATTGGCGGAACTGATTGATCGGGTGGCCGATATCGATGGCGTCGAATGGATCCGACTCCATTATGCTTATCCGTCAGACTTCCCTTGGGATGTCCTCGACGTTATGGCTTCCCGTGATAATGTGTGCAAATATCTTGATGTGGCTTTGCAGCATGTCAATGACAAAGTCCTTGCCAACATGCGTCGTCATATTGATGCCGACGGCACCAAGCGGTTCATTGAGAAGGTAAGGGCAAAGGTCCCGGGTATACATCTGCGCACAACGCTTATGGTCGGCTTCCCGGGTGAAGGTGAGGCTGAATTTGAAGAACTTGTCGATTTTGTCAAGCAACAGCGTTTCGAGCGCATGGGTGCATTTGCATATTGTGAGGAAGAAGATACGTATGGTGCCAAAAATTTCACTGACGACATACCGCAGGATGTCAAGCAGGCCCGCCTTGATCGGCTGATGGCCATTCAGGAAGATATTTCTCTTGAGCATAACGAGGCTAAGATCGGAAGCACAATAAAGGTGATTGTTGATACTGAGACAGACGAGCATTATGTCTGCCGCAGTCAGTTTGACTCACCTGAAGTCGATCCTGAAGTACTTGTGGCCAAGTCCCGCAAATTGCAGCAAGGTGATTTTGCCATGGTGAAAATTACGGATGCTCTTCCTTTTGAATTATTGGCGGAGATTGTAGACTGAACTTATGTTTTTTGACGAGATTACAAGACTTGCTGTCAGTCGCGCGATTGCATCAGGATTGCCTTTTGTGGCCTTCGTAAAGCCCGGAGAGGATAAACTTGTGTTTTTTTCTGATCCGGGAAGCGATTGTCCTTTCATCGGGAGCTTGAGTTTTGCTGTAAATGTCTGGTGCGGAGGTTCTGCCGATGAGTATGTTATCCGGCAATGTGCTGACGCGGCCGAGACATTGGCTTATCTCGATGACGCGAACCGTTTATTTCCTATAATGTCGCCTTGGCATGAATCAACGGATAAATCTGATTATCTTGACCGCACCGATGAGTTGATCGGCCGTCTTCGAAGCCATGGTGGCAAGACCGTGATGTCGCGAACGATCTGCGGCGAAGGTGATGTCGATTGGGTTGAGGTTGCAGAGGCCTATTTTGAGTTGCATCCCGAAGCATTCAGATATCTCTATCAGACTCCCGATCACGGTTGTTGGCTTGGCGCTTCTCCCGAGCTGCTTGTGAAAGTCGCCGACGGCCGTTTTACGACTATGGCGCTTGCCGGCACACGTCTTTTGTCGGAAAGCGGAGACAGTTGGAGCGGTAAGAACATGGCCGAACATGCTGTGGTGAGAGGCTACATCCTTGAGCGTCTCTATGATCTTGGCCTGAACCCGCATGCTTGTCCTACCGAGACAATCACGACCGGGAATATACAGCATCTTCGCACTATTATCGGTGGCGAGGATGAAGGAGTCGCAGCTCATGATATCATAAGGTCTCTGAACCCTACACCGGCGCTTGCCGGCTATCCTCTCCATTCAGCCCTTGAAAACATTGCCGAATTTGAAAAACATCCCCGGCGTTGTTATGGATCTTATCTGGCTTTATGTTCTCCATCTGAGACGGAGGCATATGTCAATCTGCGTTGTGTCAACTTCGACAGCAGTTCCTGGTGCATGTATGTCGGTGGAGGCATAATGCCCGATTCTGACTGCGACTCCGAGTGGAACGAGACTGAGGCTAAATCAAAAATACTATATAAATTAATTGGAGATTTTCTCAGATGAAGAAATTTTCGTCGGACAATGTTCTGACTGTCCCTGTCCTGTCTCTTGGTCTGCTTTTGTTGCTGTCGTTTGTTCCGTGGTCAGATATCAGCAATCAGCGCATAAATGACTTCAGCCTTTTTGAAGATCTGATGACTGAAAAGATTGCAGTCAAGACGACCGAACTGATCGATCCTCTTCTTGAGGAGGCCATGCAGGAGGTTACAGCAGACAAAGAACTCCCGATTGTCGACCTTCAACAGTCCGAACCGCCTGTCGTAAACGAACAGATCAATCACGTAGCTCCCGTGGAGCAGACTGATGTGCGATATGTTGCGGTTGAAAAGATAGACGGAGTTCAGCCGATTGAGGATTTTTCAGCTGACGGATGTGGCCTCGCTCGTTTTTCCGGCGCATTGGCCAATAGTGACGGACGACTTGTCCGAATTGCTGTGATTGGAGATTCCTATATCGAGGGTGATATATTGACACAGGATATCCGCCGTCTTTTACAGAGCGAATACGGTGGCCGTGGAGTGGGATATATGTCGATGCATAGCGATTTTCCGGGCTTCAGGCGTTCGGTCGTGCAGTCGGATGCAGGGTGGAAAGTAGTCGATATGCGCAGCGGGGCGCGCGATTCGATCAAGACCATTGCCGGCGAATACTGTGAGTCAACTGTCGGGTCGAAAACGAGTTTCACCGGCGCTAAAGGAGAAAATGTCAAGTCATGGTCCCGCTCCAGACTCTTGTTTATCTCACCTTCGGACGGTGTGATCAGCATTACCACAGCTTCTGGACCTGAAGATTATGAAATCGAGGCTTCTCAATCGCTGCAGGCTTTGTGTGTCGAAGGAGAGACATCGCAGATGACAATAAAAACAGAAATCGAAGGTCTGAAGGTCCTTGGTGCATGGATGGATGATGCTGTCGGTATAAGCGTCGACTGCATGTCTTTGCGTGGTAATTCTGGTGTGACCCATCGTCAGATTTCTGTTCCGCTTGCCGGTTCAATGTCAGAATATGTCGATTATGATCTGATTGTAGTGGAGTATGGCATGAATGCTTTGTCTTCCGAGCAGAGCGATTACTCTTCATATAGCCTTGTTATGTCAAAGGTGATAGCCCGTCTGAAGGCCTGCTATCCGAATGCCGATATACTTATGCTTGGAGTCGGAGACAGGGGGCAGAAGACAGGCGCGGATGTGACATCATTGCCTACCGTGGGTGCAATGACTGCGGCTCAGCGCGATTGCGCGCGTAAGGAAGGAATTTTATTCTGGGATGTCCGTGGCGCGATGGGTGGTGAAAATGCAATCGTCGACTGGCGGCGGAAAGGCTTGGTAAATGCCGATTACATACACTTAAATCATAAAGGCGGGGCAGTCCTGGCCGAACAGTTTGTCAAATCCTTGAAACTGAAAATCGATGAGTATGGGCATTAAAGCGATATTATTGCCGACGATCATACTTTGTGGTTTTGTTGTCAAAGCTCAGGATGCAGTTGTCGATTCCGGTTTTGTCGAAGAACTTCAGGACTCTGAGATGCGTGAGAACCCGATGTTTGAGGGCGTGGATTCGAGTGTGGTGTCGGTTGCATATGATGACTACCCATTCCTCAATCCGCAGGCAAACCGCATTTCACTCAATGGAGCGGACTGGTCGGCTTTGATCAATAAGTTCGCGGCAAGTGAAGAACATGTGGTCAACATAGTCCATATCGGAGATTCCCATATCCAGGCAGACATGTCTACGTCGGTTGTCAGACGCCTTTTACAGGAAGATTTCGGCAGCGAGGGCAGGGGGTTGATTGTCCCGCTGAGGCTTGCCGGTACGAATGAGCCGTCGGACTATGCCATTAGAACTGACGCCAAGGTTAAGAGCGAGAAACTTTTACGCTATCCATGGGATGGCCGTATGGGCTTCACCGGGGTATGTCTCACCCCGGAAGCAAAGACTTTTTCTGTGACAGTTTCCGCAAAGGAGCCGTTTGAGCGTATCCGTGTTTTTTATAGCGGAGATCCTCTGAATGTAGAGTCTGTCGATTATCGTGACGACAATCTTGTGTTCGCGACGTCAGAAAATGGCTCAGCTCTCGAAATAGGACTGCCTTTCCCGTGTGAGGAGATCACTATTGAGCTGTCGACTCTCGGTGCTGTCAGCATTTATGGCTTGGAATTAAGTGGCGATATAATAGGGGTGGCCTATCATGCCATCGGCATCAATGGTGCGACTTGCGAAAGTTACAATCGCGTGGATGATTTCGGTGCCCAGATTTCTGTCCTTGATCCGGACCTCATCATTATCAGTCTGGGAACGAATGAAGCGTTCGGACGCTTTGACCAGACCGAATTCAAGGCGCAGCTTGGCCGGCTTGTCAATGGACTGAAGTCAGAGAATCCGTCAGCGTCTTTACTGCTTGTGACACCGGCAGAGTGTCAGCGGCGTATACGCCGAGGCCGGAAACGCAGGTCTGTTTCATATACCGTAAATAAGAACATAGCGTCCGTTTCCGAAGCCATACGGTCTTTTGGAGAAGCGAACTCAATTGCCGTCTACGACTGGTTTGAGGCTGCCGGAGGTGAGGGGGCGTCTTCTCATTGGCTGAAGGCATCTCTCCTGAGCAGAGACCGTGTCCATTGTTCGCGCCTTGGCTACGAATTGTCGGGCAAGATGCTATATGACGCCTTGATTTCTATTCTAAATTCTGAAAAAATTGTGACAAATGATATTGACTGACATTGATTTGAGCCGTCTTGGCAATCTGCTGCTTTATGATGAGTCTGCGCCCCTGCTGTTCAACACCGGTCTGTTTCTGGTGCTGTTTGTCCTGTTCCTGTCTGTCTACAGGTTTCTGCGTGGACATGGCCGTCTCCGCATGGTTTTTGTAATCTTGTTTTCATTATATTTCTATTATAAATCGAGTTCGTGGTGTTGTTTCATACTCCTCGGCGTTTGCGTCGGAGACTATATCCTCGGCCGGTGGCTCGCATCTGCCAACCGTGTGTGGCTCAGGAAGGCTATTGTCGCTGTCAATGTGTCGGCTAATGTCGGCATGCTTGTGTGTTTCAAATATCTAAATCTTGTTATCGACACATTCTCACGTCTGGCGTCAGCCGATTTCGACATGATGGATCTTATTTTACCTGCCGGCATATCTTTCTTTACTTTCCGTTCGATAAGTTACATCGTCGATATCTATCGAAAAGAACTCGAACCGGCGCGGAATTTCATCGACTATTGTTTTTTCCTCACTTTTTTCCCGCCACTGCTTGCCGGACCTGTTGTGCGTGCCAAGGATATGTTGCCTCAGGTTTACGCCCGTCCGGAGGCTACCCGGGAACAGATAAGCCGCGGGCTGGTCCTCATCATGTTCGGTCTCGTAAAGAAAGTGATTGTGGCTGACTATATCAGCGGCAATTTTGTCGACCGGATTTTTGACAATCCCTCGTTGTATTCCGGTTTCGAGAACATGATGGGATGTGTTGGTTTCACCTTGCAACTTTATTGTGATTTTTCGGGCTATTCCGACATGGCCATAGGCATAGCGCTGTTGCTCGGCTTTGAGTTTAAAGATAATTTCAACGCCCCCTTCAAGGCGCAGAACCCTTCTGATTTCTGGCGGAGGTGGCACATTTCGCTCTCAACATGGCTCCGCGACTATCTATATATTCCTCTCGGAGGCAACCGCAAAGGGGAGAGACGCACCTATCTCAACAATTTTCTCACGATGGTGATCGGCGGTCTCTGGCATGGCGCGTCATGGATGTATATTCTCTGGGGCGCGTATCACGGTGTGCTGCTTGCCGTCCACAAAGCTCTGCGGAAAGTATGGCGGCTGCCTGAGTGGCTTCGGGGCAATCCTGTTGTCACATTAGCTAATGTCGTGATAACGTTTGCTCTTGTTGTGGCAGGTTTTGCTTTATTCAGAGCCCCGTCTCTTGAGACGGTAGGTGACATGGCCTCGCAGATTGCCGGCAGTTTCCATCCCGAGATAGCCTCTCAGTTTATTGAAAGTTATGCTATGATCGTGATCGCCATGGCTTTCGGCTTCATCATGCATTATACTCCGAAGTCGTGGTCCGGAGGCACCATGCGTCTCTATGATGCGATGCCTGCAGTGGCGCAGTCGCTGATACTTGCAGCGGTGCTTTTTGTCGTGATCCAGACACGTCGGAGCGAGCTTGTCCCCTTTGTCTATCTGCAGTATTGACCCCGCCGTCGCCCGCCTAAGGCATGCGGCCTTCGTCGTTATATGAATAGTAGGCGCCGTCTGTGACTATGATGTGGTCGTTGACGCGGGTGTCGATATATTTCGCGGCCTCACATATGCGGCGTGTGAGATTGTCGTCCTGGACGCTTGGTCTGGGGTTGCCTGACGGATGGTTGTGGAAGAGTATCATCGCTGAGGCGAGATCGTCGATGGCACACCGCATTATGATCTTTATGTCTGCGACCGTGGCCGTAAGGCCTCCACTGCTGATCCTGACCTCCCTGATCACCTTGCCTGACTGCGATAGAAGCATTATCCAGAACTCCTCGTGGCCGAGGCGTTCGAAGTGGTGACTCATTATCTTGTAAGCGATATCCGAGGAGTTGACCACCGGATTGTCTACCTTGGCGGCGTCGGCGGCCGAACGCGAACCGAGCTCAAGAGCCGCAAGCAGAGTGATTGCTTTGGCTGGGCCGATGCCCTTATATCTTCGCAGCAAGTCGCTGACACCGAGCCTCGCGACTTTTGACAGGTGACGGTCGTTGTCGTCGATGATGTCGCGGCTCAGTTCTATTACAGATTTGCCTTTGAGCCCTGTGCCGAAGATAATGGCCATCAGCTCGATGTCGGTGAGACTCTTGACACCGTGCCTGATGGCTTTCTCTCGCGGGCGTTCGTCGCTCGCCATTTCACGGATAAGACGTTCGCGCACGACGACGGGCGGGTGTTTTTCATTCACAGATCGGTCGGTATTGTTCATTTGCCTTTGCGCATTAATATTTCTTCGTTGATGTCACGGCCGTGGCCAAGCAATATTTTTGAGACGTATGCCTTGATAAAACCAATGCCATAGCCTCCGAGCTGGATTGCCGCCGCAGGTACGGCAAGGGTGGCGATTTTGATTTTCCTTGTAGAAAATAGTGCTCCGATAAATACTGCGAAAAAATAGAAGCCTATCGGCAGAAGGAACCATGGCGAAACTGTCAGTGCAAGGATTATCAACGCCAGACAGCCGATGACAAATACGGCCGGAAGGAGGTGGACTGCTTTGAGCGAGTCGGGATAGAGGAGTTTCAGTGTGATGCGCGACATGCCGAAGACATAGACCTGACGCATGAATTTGCGCATGTCGATCCGACGTTTATGCCATACGGGGGTCTCCCGGATCAGACCGATTGTAAAACCTGCGAGGCGGATGCGTGTGCTCATGTCGATGTCTTCTGAAAACATCTCCCTGAATCCTCCGACTTTTTCATATACCTTGCGTGAGAAGCCCATGTTGAATGTACGCGGCACAAATTTCTCGAGTTGGATTTTTCCTCCACGTATTCCGCCGGTGGTCATGAACGATGTCATCGAGTAGTTTATGGCCTTCTGTGTGTCTGTGAATGAATCATGGGCGGCATCGGGCCCTCCGAAACAGTCGAGCGCCTGATTGTCGAGCATATGGCCTAATGTGGTGAAATAGCCGGGAGGGATCACGCAGTCTGAATCGAAAAAGACAAAGTAGTCGCCTTTTGCGCGTTCAAGGCCATAGTTGCGAGCTATCGACCGGCCTTCGTTTTCTTTGAAATAATATCTTACGTCCAGACCTTTGGCTGCGGCAGCGTTGACGACCTCGTCGCACGGCTCTGTCGAACCGTCCTCGACGATTATGGTTTCGAAATCGTGTGATGTCTGTCTCAGCAGGCTGTCGAGAAGGTCCTGGATCTCACTTATGCGGTTATAGACCGGAACTATGATGGAAAAACGTGGCATGGAGACGGTCAGCTCATTCGGTTTTTGTAGTCATTGTAATCATATTCGCGCAGTATGGTGCAGTCGTCGGCGTCTTCTGACGATGCAAGGACGATAGACGGATGTGAGATGCCGTTGAACATGGTCGTCTTGACGGTTGTGTAATGGTTCATGTCCTCAAGGGTCAGCCGGTCACCGGCTTTCAGCTCATGTTCGAAGCTCCAGTCTCCCATATAATCTCCGCTGAGACACGAATTGCCGCCGAGGCGGTATGTCGGTCTGGAAGTGTCCACACCTATGCTTTCGGTTATGGCCGGTTTGTAGGGCATCTCGAGTGTGTCGGGCATATGGCATGCAAACGATACGTCGACGATGGCTGTGTGTATGCCGTCATTTTCGATGGTGTCTACTACAGATGTCACCAGGTCTCCGGTACGCCATGTGAACGCACTTCCGGGCTCGAGTATTACCTCTACTCCCGGATGACGGAGCCGGAAGTCTGTCAGGAGATCGACAAGATGGTCGGTGTCATATCCTTCTCGTGTCATAAGATGACCTCCACCCATGTTCACCCACTTTAATCTGTCGATCAGATGTCCGAACTGACTTTCGAAGGCTTCCAGCACCTTTGCCAGATCATAGCTTGTGGATTCACACAGAGCGTGGAAGTGAAGTCCTTCGATGCCGTCAGGCAGATCTGTCAGGTCTTCGGCGTTGACTCCGAAGCGCGAACCGGGAAGGGCGGGGTTGTAGATGTCTGTTTCGATAACCGAACATTTTGGGTTTACACGCAGTCCGGGTGATACCCGCGACTGTGGGTGGGAGTCGTTATATTGTCTGACTCTGTCGCTGAAGCGATGCCATTGGCTTAGCGAGTTGAAGGTGATATGGGTGCTTCCGGCGAGGTATTCTCCGATGGTTGAGTCGGTGTATGCAGGACAATAGCTGTGGGCGTCATTGCCGAGATGTTCAAGTCCTAAACGGAGCTCGTTGAGCGAACTTGCCGTGAACGCCTTGCAATATCTTGATATTATGTGGAAAGTCTTCCAAAGCGCATTTGCCTTGAATGCCATGATGATTTTAGCACCGGAGCGTTTGCTGACTGAGTCTATGAGTCTGAGATTGCGTTCGAGTCTGTTTTCATAGACAATATAGAATGGGGTGGGCAGTTGGTTTGCAGTCATCGGGAGATTATTTTGAAACGTGCGTATTTGAGTAGTAGGGTGCGTTGATTGACATTGTCAAACTCGACGATAATCTTATGGTCGGGCTGAGATCTGTCAATGTCGCTTATGATGCCGATGCCGAAACGCTGGTGCTCGATTTTGATACCGACAGACAATTGTTCGGAATTGTGCTTGATATAATCGGAGTCATCGTTTGACTGCTTGCTTGTCTCGCATGTATATGCTGTGGTCTGGGAAGGGAAGGAGACAGGTCTGCGTAACGGCTCGAAATGTCTTGCGTTTTCAAGAGAACGGCTCGACCGCGCAGCGGCCGAGATGTCTTTGCCTGATTCGCTCTTCAGATATCTCAGGTCTATGTCGGCGATAAAACGGGAGGGAGTGCATGACTTCGGCTGTCCGTTGAAGAAGCGTGACGTGGCATAACTCAGCATGCAATATTTTTTTGCTCTTGTCAGTGCCACATAAAGCAAGCGGCGTTCTTCTTCGATTTCACGCTCGCTGCTGCACATCATTGAGGGTAGCAGGTCTTCCTCGACGCCAACTATAAAGACATTGGTGAATTCAAGGCCTTTGGCCGCGTGTATCGTCATCAGGGTCACTCGCTCGCTTTCGTCTCCGTCATCAGAGTCCTGGTCGGTGGCCAATGAGATCTCACCGAGGAAGTCGCCGAGCGATATGTTGCCCATATCTTCTTGCTCAATTTTGTCTGCCACGAAGCTGCGGGCCGCGTTCATGAGTTCCTGCAGGTTCTCCTGTTTCGACACACTTTCGGGGGTTGAGTCTGATATGTACATTGCCATCAGACCGGACTGTTGTATTACTGCGCGGGTTACTTCGTCAGCATTGTTGCCTTCGCGTTCAAATCGTCCGAACGCACTTATCAGGTCTGCAAATCCGGCGAGTTTTTTCTTTGTGCCGTTGTTGAGGCCTGCGCCATAACGGTCAGGGTCTGATATGACAGCGCTGAGACTTACATTGTTGGCTATGGCCGCTGCCGCAAGCTTCTTGACTGTTGTCTCTCCTATGCCTCGCGCTGGAGTGTTTATGACTCTTTTCACGGCCTCGTCATCATCCGGATTGACCGTAAGACGCAGGTAGGACACCGCGTCTTTCACTTCCTTACGCTGGTAAAACGAGAGCCCGCCATAGATGCGGTAGGGTATATTGCGTTTGCGCAGAGACTCTTCGAGTATTCGCGACTGGGCGTTGGTTCGGTAGAGTATTGCAAACTCGTCATAGTTCTCGATCCCTCTCATCTTTAGCTGAGATATGCGGTTTGCGACGAGATAGCCTTCCTCGAAGTCGCTGTAGCTTTTGACGACCTCGATGCGTTCACCGACGGCATTACGTGAAAAAACTGTTTTACGGATCTGGTCCTTGTTCTTTTCAATCAGTGTGTTGGCCGCATTGATTATATTCTGGGTCGAACGGTAATTCTCTTCGAGCTTGAATATTTGAAGTGTAGGGTATTCGCGTTTGAGTTCGAGTATGTTGCGTATGTTCGCGCCGCGGAATGAATATATGCTCTGTGCGTCGTCGCCGACCACACACAGAGCTCCGCTCTCTTGGGTGAGAAGTCTGACGATGCGGTGCTGTGCGAAATTGGTATCCTGATACTCGTCGACCAGCACATATCTGAAATATTCGCGATAATGACGGAGTATGTCGGGATTGTCGCTGAGAAGTGTGTTGGTGTAGTAAAGCAGGTCGTCAAAGTCCATAGCTCCTGCCACGCGGCAACGTGACATGTAGGCCGCATAGATCGATGCTATGGCTGGACGTCTTGACCGCCTGTCCGACTCCATGAGTTGTCGGTCTGCCGCGTAGCTTTCCGGTGACAGAAGGGCGTTTTTGGCCCATGAGATCGCATTGAGCACAGTCGCCGGTTTATACTCTTTCTCGTCAAGGTTCATGTCTTTTATGATCATCTTGACAAGCGATTTGGAGTCGGATGTGTCGTAGATCGTGAAGTTAGGCTTATAGCCTATGCGGTCTGCGTTGATATGCAGTATTTTTGAGAACACAGAGTGGAATGTCCCCATCCATAATTTTGAAGAGGTCTCCGCTCCGACAAGTGTCTCGATGCGTTCTCTCATTTCCCTTGCGGCCTTGTTGGTGAAGGTCAGCGCAAGTATGCGCCACGGTTCATAGCCATGGGCAAGCAGATGCACGATCTTATATGTCAGCACACGGGTCTTGCCGGAGCCGGCTCCGGCAATGACAAGCTCCGGACTGTCGAGACATTCGACGGCGGCCCGTTGCTGTGGATTGAGTTTTGACAGATAGTCCTCCATTTGCCGGGACTTAAAAGAATTTGTTGTTTTCTTTTGAATATTCGAAGCCAGCCTCACCGAGCCGGTGCTCGAGCTCGGTGCGGTCAATGGCGAGATCGTCACACATCTCGTCAAGGGTGCTGTAGTCATCGCGAAGCTTGGTGTTTACGTAGCTTAGCAGGATGAATGGGTCGGTCGGTAGATTGTCCATAATATCTTATTGAGCTACAAATTTACTCATATTTCTGCAAAGATGCGATTTTTAAAGCAAATTTGACTAACTTTGCCCCACAGCTTCAAATTCAATCAAAACAGATTATGCCCATGCTAAAACCTGAAGAGATTTTAGACTTAGTTTCTGATGCGTTAGCATCCATACAATATCCTGCCGGGCCCGAGGGGCTATACCAGCCGATTGCCTACACTCTCGAAAGCGGCGGCAAGCGGCTGAGGCCGATGCTTGCCGTGGCTGCGTGCTCTGCCCTCGGATCCGAACCGGAGAAGGTTCTTGACGCTGCGCTTGGCATCGAGATTTTTCATAATTTCACTCTGCTTCATGACGATGTGATGGACCGCGCTGATCTCCGCCGGGGGCATCTCACTGTCCATAAACGCTGGAACGACAACACGGCTATCTTGTCAGGCGATGCGATGTTGACTCTGGCGACAATCTATGTCTCGCGCACACCCTCCGACGCTATGCCGGCCGTCCTCGGATTGTTCAATAAAACGGCCATGGAGGTTTACGAGGGTCAGCAGCTCGACATGGATTTTGAGCATCGCGACGATGTCACCGTCGACCAGTATATCGACATGATAAGGCTCAAGACGTCGGTGTTGCTCGGTTGTGCCTGCAAGACCGGGGCTTTGATCGCCGGTGCTTCGGAGGCCGACGCCCAGGCTTTCTATGACTATGGCGTGGATCTTGGCCTTGCCTTTCAGCTGCGCGACGATTGGCTGGATACTTATGGCGATCCCCTGGTCTTTGGCAAACAGATAGGCGGTGACATCATCAACGGCAAGAAAACATGGCTACTGATCAACGCTATGAACGAGCTTGGCGACGAGCTTCGTGACATACTTGCCGAAGACCTTGATGACGACGAGCGCATCCGTCAGGTCCGCGCAGTCTACGACCGCCTTGACCTCGACCGGCGTTGCCGTCAGCTGATAGCTCTATACGCACGGAAGGCTGTCGAAGCGTTGGACGCCACGGCCATTGACCCTGACGCCAAGGCCTATTTCTCGTCCTTGGCCATGAAGTCAGTTGACAGAACTTATTGAGAAGACGATGGAATTTATCGACACGCACACCCATCTCTATCTGCCAGACTTCGACTCTGACGACATACAAGCCTGTGACGCGGTCACACGCGCCCTCAAGGCAGGTGTGTCACATATGATCATGCCCAATGTCGGCCTCGACACTGTCGCCCCGATGCAGGCTTTGGCCGCCAGGCATCCCGACTGCGTCAGCATGGCAATGGGGCTTCATCCGACCGAGGTCGGCGACGCTTGGAAAGACTCTCTCGAACGCATAATGGCCGCCACGGCCGACGGCAGCTCTTATGTGGCGGTCGGGGAGATAGGCATTGACCTTTATTGGGACCGACGCTTCTGCGACCAGCAGATGCAGGCCTTCGAGCTGCAGCTCAGACGCGCGTCCGAACTGGGCCTGCCGGTGATAATACATTGTCGCGACGGCCTTGACCAGACGCTGGAGGTCATGCAGGGAGTCGGCGGTCTGACCGGAGTGTTCCATAGTTTCGGAGGTGACGGGCGTGACATCGACGCCATCAGGAGGGTCGGTGACTTCTATTTCGGGATAAACGGCATCGTCACCTTCAAAAACTCAGACCTGCACCGTCATCTGCCTGCCATCGGGCTCGAGCGCATACTGCTTGAGACCGACTCGCCCTATCTTGCACCCGTGCCTTTCCGAGGCCGCCGGAACGAGAGCGCCCGTCTTCCCCTCATTGCCGCCGAAGTGTCGGCCTCGCTCGGGGTGACCCTCGCTGAGGTGGCCGATCGCACGACTGCCAATGCCCGGCGCTTGTTCGGCATCTGAGCTCACACGTCCCCTCCGATGGTTTGTCGGATTCGTCCGACTGGTCAGACATGTCCGACTAGTCTGATCTGTAAAAATGCCGAAAATTTGCAGCAAATCAAATTATTTTGCTTAATTTTGCAGTCATAAACAAAGAAATTGTCTATTTCATGATAAAAGCGGCTCTCGAAAAAGTGATAAATGAGGACATGTCGGCGATATGGTCTGTGCTCGACAGCGACGAAAAGCGCCTTGTTGTCGACAATCTCACCATTAACACTTTCAAGAAAAACCAACTGATATATGTCGAGGGCGACGAGCCCGAATATCTGTGGTGTCTTTTCAAGGGAAAAGTCAAGAAAATCAAGGAAGGCGTCGGTGGCCGCGTTCAGATACTGCGTCTGATGCGCCCCGTGCAGTATTTCGGCTACAGGGCTCATTTTGCCGGCGAGCGATATGTGTCGAGCGCCATGGCGATAGAGCCGTCGACGACTGGCTCGCTGCCCTTGACCCTCGTCGACGAGCTCATCAGCCGCAACAACCGAGTGGCGCGGTTTTTCATAACCGAGCTGTCGCGTAACCTCGGAGGCTCAGACACGCGCATCGTGACCCTCACCCAGAAGCATATCCGCGGACGTCTCGCAGAGGCTCTCATAGTGCTCCGCGAGCATTATGGCTACGAGGATGATGACGCCACCCTCAAGATCTACATGGCGCGCGAGGACCTCGCCAGCCTCTCAAACATGACGACCTCTAACGCCATCCGCACCCTCACCACCTTTGTCAACGAGAAAATCATTGTCGTCGACGGCCGGCGCATAAAGATCATCAACGAACCCATGCTGCGCAAGATCAGCAAGCTCGGCTTCTGACCGCGACGGCATCTTAAAAACCAACCCAACTCCGGTCATAATCAATTTCAAGTCATGAACAAGGGTCTCTTCGCATTGGCCATGGGCACTTTTGCCCTTGGCATTACCGAATTCACAATGATGGGTATACTCGTCAATCTTGCCGGAAACCTCTCCGTTTCGGTCGCGCAAGCCGGACATCTGATCTCGGCATATGCGCTTGGGGTGTGTTTCGGTGCGCCTGCATTGCTCTTTGCCCGAAAATTCAAGCTGAAATCAATTATGGTTTTTCTTGCCGCAGTCATTGCCTTGGGCAATTTGCTCACGTCTCTGGCTCCTGACTTCTGGTCGATGTTTGCCGCAAGATTTGTCTCAGGGCTTCCCCATGGCGCTTATTTTGGGGTCGGGGCGATTGTCGCGCGCAAGCTCGCCGCAAAAGGCGAGGAGGTCAGCGCCGTCTCCTATATGATAGCCGGCATGACTGTCGCGACGCTCGTCGGTGTGCCGCTCGCCACATTTATCACAAACACGTTTTCGTGGAGGATAGCGTTCCTGATTGTGTCGTTGTGCGGCCTTGCGACTTTTTTTGCCATACGCGCTTTCGTCAAAGATGTGGGCCGTCTTCCCGACATGGGCTTCAAAGGTCAGTTCCGCTTTCTGCGCACCCTGCCTCCGTGGCTGATCTTCGGTGGCGTCCTCTTCGGTCAGATCGGCATGTATTGCTGGTACAGCTATATCGACCCCCAGTTGACCGCCGTCGCCCGCTTTTCGCCCAACAGCCTGACATGGCTCATGGTGCTCGCAGGCTTCGGCATGTTTGCCGGCAATCTGATTGCCGGACGGCTGAGCGACCGCTTCAAGCCGTCGGCTGTAGCCGCGGCGGTACAGGCAAGCTCGATGCCCGTGTTGCTGCTATTCTTTTTCTTCGGCCACTATAAGGCCGCAGCCGTCGTGCTCATGATCCTCGGCACAGCCGCCCTCTTCGGCTCTGGCAGCCCACTGCAGTCGTCGATAGTCGGCTATGCCAAGGGAGGCGAGATGCTCGGAGCCGCTTGCATACAGATCGCCTACAACGCCGGCAACGCCATTGCTGCCGCCATCGGCAGCGCCGCCATCAGCGCCGGCCTCTCCTATCAGGCAACGGCCCTGGTAGGGCAGCCACTCATCCTCATCGGCTGCAGCCTCCTTATCACCCTATATATCCGATACGAGAGAGTTAAAACAAAGCCATAGCCCAAGCGATTCATAATCCCTTGCCGAGACTGCTTCACGCTTTCAAAGTCAGGGTAAAAGGAGGGCATGCTCAGATTTCGCTCACCGGGCGTCATTACCATCGTTATCTTTAGTGCTATAAATCGATTTTTAGAATTGTATGAGACATCTAATATTTTATTTTTCAATTTTGTTAACCTCATATTTGTGTAATGCGGAAACCTTTTCAACTCAAGGATTCCACTTTAATGTATTAGCTTATGGTGTGGAGCTTGTATCTAATGTTGATGAGAATGGAGTTAAAGTCGTACCCGATTACTCCGGTGACATAATTATTCCTGATAAGGTTTCTTATGATGGGCAAGATTACTTTGTAACACAAATTGCATCGGACGCATTTGAATATAGCCATGATGTTACTTCTGTGATTATGCCTAAGTTCCTCAAAATAATTAAAGAACGTGCATTTCGCGACTGTAATAAAATCTCGAGGCTTGTCTTTAATGAAGGACTTGTTACTATTGGAGCGGATAATTTCAATGGTTGTCCTTTAACCGAACTTATCCTACCATCGACTGTTACTAAGATAGGTCAATATTGTTTTAATTCGCTTCCAATAACCTCACTCAATTTACCTGATAATTTACAACGAATAGAGGTACAATGTTTCTCTTATTGTGACAATCTCAAATCTGTAAACATTGGCAAATCATTGACAGTAATCTCTCCCTATTTTTTACTTGGATGCATTAATCTCACGGAAATAAATATCTCTGACAAAAATGAGCGATTTAAGGTAGAGAACAATAGCATTATTGACATGGCATTACAGTCTCTTGTTAGAGTTCCGGGTGGTTTTATAGGTAAATATATAGTTCCTGATGTTTTGAAAATTGAAACTTCGGCAATTGGTCATTGCCCTTACATCTCCGAAATTATATTTAACGAGAACCTTGAAGAAATTGATTATGTTGGATGTGCTTGGAACGACAATGTAATCTCAGTTATTATTCCCGATAAAGTCAAGACTATTGGCTACGAGTCGTTTGCATATAATAATAAGTTAGAAACCGTTACTATTGGTAAATCTGTTAATCTTGTTGATATTGATGCTTTTTCTCATTGTCCAATGTTGAAAACTATTACTTGTTTACCTCAATTCCCACCGGAGACTCCTGGCAACATTACAGATGAAATAAACTATCTTTATACAAATTTACGTGTACCTCAGTCGGCCAAAGGTGCATATTTTTTACAAAAATACGATTGGCGTAAATTTGTTAATTCCGTAATCTTTGATGAAAACAGTGGTATTGAATCTGTCTTACAATCTAATAAGACAATAATAGGGCGATACAATCTGGATGGTATACCTGTTGATGAGTCTTATAAAGGAGTTGTAATTCTTCAATTATCAGATGGCTCTATTGTAAAAAAACTTTCTGAATAATTTACTTTGATGGCGTTGCGGCCTCACCGAAGGAGGGGGCATATTGCCTTATGGCGGCGTTGTCTCAACTGCTTTGCCGCTTGCGGCCATTGCCGAGGTCAGAACTCGACTGAGAGTCTGACGTTGATTTGCCGTCTGGTGAGATAGTTGGGCACGGCATACTGGATGGAGTTGACGTCGGTGACCCAGTAGTAGCCGCTGACGTTGCTGATGTCGAAGAGGTTGAAGACGTCGAGGCCGAGCCACATGGATCTGAACGCGCGGGCGAAACCGGTGCGGGTCTCTCCGTCGCGGGGAGGCGTCACGATGCCGTAGGCGAGGCCGATGTCGAGGCGCTTGTAGGCCGGAGCGCGGAAATAGCCTTTGTCGCGGGTGCTGCGTGGGGCGGTGACAGGCAGGCCGTCGGAGAAAATGCCGCGGAGGTTGAATTTGAGGCGCGGAAACTTGGGGAAGTAGTCGGTGAAAAACAGGGCCAGGCTGTAGCGCCGGTCGGAGGGGAGCGGCACGCTTACGCCGTTGAGCTTCTGGGCTGTGTTCATCAGCGAGAGGCTCAGCCATGAGTCGCTGCCGGGCACAAACTGGCCGAAGAGCTTGAGGTCGATGCCTGCGCTGTGGCCTCCGGCGCCGTTGATGCCGGCATAGACGAGTTTGAGGTTCTCGATCTCATAGGGGATGAGCCTGCCGAGGACTTTGTAGTAGGCCTCGCCCGAGAGCTTGAAGGGGCGGCCGAAGGCTCTGAAGGTGTAGTCTGTACCCAGGATGAAATGAATGCTTCGCTGGGATTTCAGATTACTGTTGAGGGTGATGAAGGTGTTGCCCTCGCTGTCGTTGACGGGCATGCGGAATTCGCGGTAGAACGGAGACTGGTAGTAGAGGCCGGTGGCCAGGCGGAAGGCCCATCGGGGATGTTTGTCAGGCACGAAGCCGACGCTTGCGCGGGGGCTGAAGAGAAACTCGCGGTTGTAGTCGGCATATGACATGCGCAGGCCGGCGTTGATGTTGAAGAAGCCTGCGTCTGTCGACATGCGCCATGCATCCTGGGCATAGAAGGCGACGTTGTTGACCGACAGGTCTTGTCGCGAGTCGAGATTGTAGACGACCTTCAGCGCGTCGGGATCGGTCGGCAGGGAATAACCGGCAGAGTCGCGGAGCTCCCATTCGCGGGTGCGGTCAAATATGGTGCGATGCTTAAACGACAGTCCATAGCTGAGATTGTGGCCGCTGATGCCTGTCGCACCACGGAGGTCAATGCCGATGACGGATGCTTTGAGACGGTTGCGGGCATGTTCGTGATATCGTCCGACTCCGAGTTCACCGCCAATGCCTCCGCTGCCGGAGGCGTCGCCCGAGGTGCCTGCCTGATCGAGCCAATATTCACCGCTGATGTCATAGGTCACAAGCTCGTTGGTGAGGAAGCCGGACGCGAGCAGCGTGAACTCGTTGGCTTTGTTGGGGCGGAATGTGAGCGCCAGAGCCCCCGACCAGGTCTCGAATTTGTCTTTCTCCTGTCCATCGAAGTAGACCTTGAATTGCTTGGCGTCGGTCGTGGTGCCGAAATTGGTGGTGCGCGACTCGGGCACGAAGCGGTAGTTGTTGATGGCTATGTTGCCGAGAAAGCTCGCGCGCCAACGGTCGCCGAACCTATAGGTCATGGATGTCTGGTAGTCGAAAAAGCGTGGGTCGTATTCGCCTTTGTCTTCCATTGAGCCGAGCAGCGAGCTGTTGCTTTTATATCTCAGGCCGTGGAGCTGGGTGAAGCGTCTCGACGCGCTGCCTATCGACAGACTACCGCCCATGAGGCTGACCGACGCGGCTCCTTCGAAACTTTCGGGCTCGCGGTAAGTGATGTCGAGGACGCTCGACATGCGGTCGTCATATCGGGCGGGGAAGCCTCCGGTCGAGAAATTCACCGAGCCGACCATGTCAGGGTTTATGATGCTGAGGCCTTCCTGTTGGCCGGAGCTCACGAGCTGAGGCCTGTAGACCTCGATGCCGTTGATGTAGACGCTGTTCTCGTCATATGAGCCTCCGCGCACGTTGTACTGCGACGACATCTCGTTGCCCGAAGTGACGCCGGCCATAGTCGTGATCATTGACTCGATGCCGTTGCCGCTGGCGTCGGGCGCGAGTTTGTAGGATGAAGCGTTGATTTTCTGGATGGCACCGGTCTGTTTCTGGATTTCGGTGACCTCGATGCCGTTGAGCGCATAGCTCGTGGGCGTCATCTTGACGTTGAGCGTAGCCTGTCCTTCAGCTTTGATCAGTTTGCGGTTGGCGTCTTCATAACCGATGCATGAAAAGACGACCCTTATGGTGTCGGCGTCGGGCGCCGATAACGTATATTTGCCGTCGAGTCCGCTGGTCGTGCCTATGGCTGTTCCCTTTATCCTGATGGTGGCGAATTCGAGAGGCTCGTTCTTCTCGTCGGTGATGATGCCTGTGATTTTTACAGCTGCAGCCGCACCCAAGGTGCCTGTGATTGCCAGCAACAATAGCGATATGACTTTATATATTTTTGACATTTGCCGTGATTGCGATTGGATTATATTCCTTCTGTATTATAACGTGGACTGACATTGAAAATTATATTATTCAATGAGGCTGTGTCGAAAAAAAAGAGTAGTTTTGCATAACAATTGACATAGTGAAATGAGAGATGCTGCAGATCGGTTTTCAAAACCGTCCGTCAATCAATGTCGATGGCGGGGGAGATATGCTTGCGGCAGCTGATATTTTGAAAAGAAATAATATAACTGACAATCATGGCTTCAGAGAGAATAATGCTTTCTCGTGTCCATCTTGGTGGAACAGAAAAAAAATATATAGACGAGGCTTTTGCCGACGACTGGGTTGTGCCTCTCGGTCCTCATGTCGATGAGTTCGAGCACAGGCTTGAACGATATATCGGCGCAGACAATATAGTCGCCCTAAGCGCGGGGACGGCAGCCATACATCTCGGTCTCGTGATGCTCGGTGTGGGGCAGGGTGACGAAGTGATATGCCAGTCCATGACATTTGCGGCCTCATGCAACCCGATAGTCTATCAGGGCGCCCGCCCGGTGTTTGTCGACAGCGAGCCTCATACAATGAACATGGATCCCGATATGCTCGAGCGCGCGATTGTGGAACGCTACCGCATAACGGGCCGCTACCCCAAGGCTATAATTCCGGTCGCTCTCTACGGCATGCCTCCATGTATGGACCGCATAAAAGAGATCGCACGCGCTTATGGCATACCAGTCCTTGAGGATGCGGCCGAAGGCCTTGGCTCGTCCTACAAGGGGCGTATGTGCGGCACATTCGGTGACTATGCCGCACTGAGCTTCAACGGTAACAAGATCATAACGACCTCAGGTGGCGGAGCTCTGGTCTGTCCGGATGAGGAGGCTGCCGGAAGAGTGAAATTCTATGCCACACAGGCACGCGAGAACCGGCCATATTATTTCCATGAGACCATAGGCTATAACTATCGCCTGAGCAATATTTCAGCAGCGATAGGTTGCGGACAGATGGATGTCATCGCCGACCGTGTGGCGCGCCGCCGGCAGATCAACAACCTGTATAAAGACTATCTCGCCGAGTGTCAGCATGTGACCGTACAGGATAATCCGGGTCCGGACTATGATTCGAACTTCTGGCTGACGACCATATCGATCGATGCCGGCAGCAAAGTCACGCCTGATGATCTCAGACTCTATCTCGCCGAGGATAATATCGAGTCGAGATTGCTATGGCGCCCGATGCATATGCAGCCTGTCTATGCCGATGCCCCTTATTATGGATCGGATGTTTCAGAGAAGCTTTTTGACCGGGGGCTATGCCTGCCGAGCGGTTCGTCATTGAGTGATGCAGACATCCGGCGGGTAGCCGACAGGATAATATCTTATTTTTCATAATATGGGAACGATTGACGCTCGGCCGGAGATTTGTGTGGCTTTCGACCTTGATGACACTCTTTTTAAGGAAAGACATTATGTGGAGACAGGAAGACGCGCAGTGGCTCATGAAATGTCGCGCCTGTCAGGAGTGGCCGAAGACAGGCTGATGGCAATCATGACCGAGGCTGACGATGCTTTCGACGCTCTGCATGACTTCCTTTCGTCAACACTTGCTTCAGGCGTGCCCGTCGAGACATATCTTGATATTTACAGAGCACACAAGCCTGTTCTGACTTTGCCCGCTGACACACGACAAGCCCTTGAAGCCCTCATTCAATCAGGCGTGGCTCTCGCAATAATAACAGATGGCCGTCATGTCACCCAGTGGAACAAAATCGATGCGCTCGGACTTGACCGTATCATTGACAACAGATATATACTTGTCAGCGGTGATTTAGGATACGACAAGCAGACTCCACGGCCTTTTGAGGAACTTATGAAAAGGATAAATGCCGACCGCTACCTCTACGTCGGAGATAATCTGACAAAAGATTTCCACTATCCCAGGAAGCTGGGCTGGACCGCTGTGATGCTGAAAGACAACGGCGAGAATATCCATCGCCAGCATCCTGACGGGTTCCCGGCTGATTACCTCCCCGATTTGACTATAGATTGTTTAACCGAACTAATCAACATTATTTGAGATATGCCTACCGCTCTAATTACAGGTATTACAGGCCAGGACGGTTCTTTTCTTGCAGAATTCCTGATCGAAAAGGGCTATGAAGTACATGGCATCATACGTCGCAGTTCGTCGTTTAACACCGAACGCATCGAACACCTTTATCTCGACGAATGGGTGCGTGACATGCACCGCCGCCGTCTTGTCCATCTGCACTACGGCGACATGACCGATTCGTCTTCATTGATACGCATCATCGCTGATGTGCGGCCTGACGAAATATATAATCTTGCGGCCCAGAGCCATGTAAAGGTCTCTTTTGATGTGCCCGAATACACCGCCGATGTCGATGCCGTCGGCACTTTGCGCCTCCTTGAAGCCGTTCGCATCCTCCACATGGAGACTTCGTGCCGCATATATCAGGCTTCGACTTCGGAGCTGTATGGCAAAGTGCAGGAAATACCTCAGACTGAGTCCACGCCCTTCTATCCTCGTTCGCCCTATGCCGTGGCTAAACTCTACAGCTATTGGATGATGAAAAATTACCGCGAAAGTTATGGCATGTATACCGCCAACGGCATTCTTTTCAATCATGAATCCGAACGTCGAGGCGAGACATTTGTTACACGCAAGATCACCCTCGCGGCCGCGCGGATAGCAGCCGGCTTGCAGGATAAACTTTATCTTGGCAATCTGAACGCGCTCCGCGATTGGGGATATGCCCGGGACTATGTTGAGTGTATGTGGCTCATACTTCAGCAGGATGCCCCCGACGACTATGTGATCGCCACAGGTGAATATCATACGGTAAGGGAGTTTGCCACGCTCGCTTTCAGACGCGCCGGAATTGAAATCAGATGGGAAGGTGAAGGCATTGAAGAACGGGGCATCGATGTCGCAAACGGAAAAGTGCTTGTCGAAGTTGACCCGCGGTTTTTCCGCCCGGCAGAGGTCGAGCAATTGCTCGGAAATCCTGAAAAGGCGAGAACTAAACTCGGCTGGAACCCGACGAAGACATCTTTTGAAACTTTGGTAAATCTCATGGTTGATTCTGATGTCAAACTTGTCAATGACGGAGATAAACGTTATAATCTGAAGGACTGATGATCGATAAGTCAACAAAAATATATGTCGCAGGTCACCGCGGGCTTGTGGGGTCTGCAATATGGAAAAATCTTCAGGGTAGGGGCTATCGTAACCTTGTCGGCAGAAGCCATGCCGAACTCGATCTGCTCGATGGTGCGGCCGTAAAGAAGTTTTTTGATGAAGAAAAACCTGAGATCGTCGTGCTTGCGGCTGCTCATGTCGGAGGCATAATGGCCAATTCCATCTATAGGGCCGATTTCATTTATGAGAATCTCCAAATTCAGCAGAATGTCATCGGTGAAGCCTTCAGGCATGGTGTCAGACGTCTTCTGTTTTTAGGTTCGACATGCATTTATCCCCGGGAAGCTCCTCAGCCGATGCGTGAGGATGCCCTGCTGACCTCGTCGCTCGAATACACTAACGAACCATATGCAGTCGCTAAAATAGCAGGCATGAAGATGTGCGAGTCATTCAATCTGCAATATGGCACTGATTACCTTGCGGTGATGCCGACAAACCTTTATGGTCCGAATGACAATTTCCATCTTGAGAATTCTCATGTCCTGCCCGCGATGGTTCGTAAGATGCATCTTGCGAAATTACTTGCTGATGGCCGGTATGATCTTGTGCGGACAGATCTCAGCCGACGTCCGCTATCAGGCTTCGATCATGAGTCGGCTACAGATGGTGACATTGCAGCGAAACTTGCCGAATTTGGCATTTATGCCGACCGCATAGAACTTTGGGGCTCAGGCAGGCCACTGCGCGAATTCCTGTGGAGCGAGGATATGGCTGATGCCTCGGTTCATGTATTGTTGAACGTAAGTTTCGAAGACCTCCGCAAGCAGTCTGACGCAGCAGATGTGAGAAATACTCACATAAATGTCGGAACCGGTATTGAGCTTTCAATCGCCGGACTTGCAGATAAGATAAAGAGTACAGTCGGATTTGAAGGGGACATCAGATGGGACGATACAAAGCCTGATGGAACGATGCGCAAGCTATGTGACGTCACTCGACTTCATACGCTCGGATGGAAACATAAAGTGGATCTTGATGAGGGCATCGCACGTCTATACGAGTGGTATCGGCAATCATAACTCATGGCCTGCAATGCTCTAATGGGTGTATTTGCGGTAAAAACTTCTGAATGATTTAGCTGAACCGATTACGGTCAGGACATCATTCGGTTCGACAATCATATCCTTATCGTCAATATTGATGATTTCAAGAGTTTTCCGCTTTATGCCCATGAGGTTTACGTGATCAGTCAACCGGGCGACGGCTATCAGTCTGAGGCCGATCTGTTCGAGGTCGAGACTGTCATACCTCTCTCCTGAGATTTGAGATGGCGCTGTGAATTTGAGCACGAAAGTATTTGCATCTATCTTAAGACTCTCTACGTGGCAGCCAAGTTCCATCTCATGAGTCAGATCTGATGCTGCCCGTTGCTCCGGGGTGAGAATGCGGTCGATCTCAAATCCCTCGAGTATAGATTCGTGCAGTTTGTCAATCGCTCTGGCATATATGTGCTTTGTGCCCATTTCTTTTAGAAGGGCTACGGTTTTGACGCTTGCTCCGAAATTTTCACCTATAGCAACGATTACAACATCAACGTTGTTGAGCGGCAGCACTCCAAGTGCGCTTTGCTCTGTTGAGTCGATGAGATATACTGTCGAGATATAGTCTTTGATGGCATCGACATTGACTTGTCGATTGTCGGCGCCGATAACTTCGTGACCGAGAGCTGTCAGGTCGCGGGCGAGGTTTGAGCCATAGATACCTAAACCGATAATTAGATACTTCATATTAACTGATAATTATGTTGTCAGTCGGATAATGGGCGGATTTGTCAATTTTGCCGCTTCCAAAGCCGACAAGTAATGATAATATTCCAACACGTCCTAAGAACATTGCGCTTATGAGAAGACATTTGGATATGTCGTTCAATTCCGCTGTCACACCAAGCGATGATCCGACGGTGAAGAGTGCGGATGTAGCTTCAAAGAGAATTCCCTTGGTTGAAAGACCCGGTTCAAGAATGAGAAGGCATACGCTGTAAAATAGGAAGGCTCCTATTGAGAGTGCGAGCACAGCGTTAGCTCGTCGTATTGAGCCGATTGAAATGCGCCGTCCGAACGCTGTAGGAAGTTTGTGACCGCGTATGATGGACCTTATATTTAGCATTATAGCAGCAAATGTGTTGACTTTTATACCGCCTGCCAATGATTGGGACGCTCCTCCAATCCACATCTGCACTACCACAAGGAGAAGCGTGGCCGGAAGAAAACCCGTGGGCGGGACGCTTTCAAAGCCTGCGCTTCGCGGTATAAGGGCATTGAAAACCGATTGGATGACCTTCTCAGACGCAGTCATTCCGGAAAGGCTGTTGTCGTATTCCAAAACTAAAAAAGCGGCAGATCCGACGATTAGTATGATTATGGTTGTGGTCAGGACAAGCTTGGTGTTGAGATCATAGATATGGATTGGCCGTTCGCTTTTTGTTGACTTACGGAGACCGAGAAGATGTCGCACCCACATTACAAATATTTCTTTAAGGTTGACGAGTATCGGAAAACCGATGGCTCCGGCGAAAATCAAGATAGACGTGACAACATAAATGGATTGATTGCCGTTTAAGAGGGTTGGATTTGCCATGCCGCCCGGCATGCATGAAAATCCTGCGTTACAGAATGAGGAAAGTGAATGGAAGCCCGAAAAGATGATTTTGTCGCCTGTCGTCATGGCCAGTTCCGGCGGGATGGTGAAATATATCGCTACTGCACCTGCCAGCTCGACAGTGAGGGTGAATGCCAGGATATATAGCAATGTCGGCACAAGATTGTTGATTGATTTGGAGTAAATGATATCTTTAATCAACAACTGGCTGTAGATTGATTGTGTGCCGCTGAAGAATATGGCGAAAAAACTGGTAAATGTGATTACGCCTAAACCGCCTATCTGCATCAGCACTGCGAGTATCAGCAGTCCTCCGTCTGTGAAAGTTGAAGCGACATTGACTGGCGTCAGTCCGGTGATGCATACTGCGCTCGTAGAGATAAAGAGAGAGTCGGTATAGGATATCGGCGTGTATGTACACCGAGGTAGCATCAGCAGTAATGAGCCTATGATTATGAACAGGATGAAACTGCCTGACAATATCAGCGCCGGGTTAGTCCGGCGGCCGATCAACAGCATTACCCCTTGACAAAGTTCAATTACTGCATATGTCGCAAGAACAGACAATAGAAAGGTCTTGGAATATAGGAAATCGGCGAGCCATGGCATCCATGGACTGGCGGGCCGGGGATAAATCCATGATAGGGCGCATGCGATTATAGCCCAATCGACGATGAGTTTGAGCAAGCGAGGTTTGCTGCATTTCAACACATAGTCTGAAGTCATGCATATGATGGTGTTTGCGAGAAAGATGCCTTGTGAGATGCGGAGTAGCTTCAGTATGTTGTCGGCTTCTTGTGGCGTTCTCTCAAAACCGAGATATAGCGTGAGCTCAATGAGGCAGAATACAGATGCGAGCATGGATATCGCATTCATCACAATACGTGCATGTTCTGCTAATTTCTTGAAATTATGAAAAAAGTGAGCACGCCTTAATTTGGCATGACTCACTTTGTCTTTGAGGTTAATATGAAGAATGTTTCTTGACATTGAGCGCGGCTAAACGAGAGAGTGTTATTGCTCTCTGGTTATTTAAACACACTCGATGTCGGCTTAGTTTGATTTCAGTTTGAAGCCTGCATAAATACCGTCATACGACGACAGCAAAGAGCTGACTGTGTTAAGGCTGGAAATGTTGGCAACGGATGAGACGGTCTTGATTATGGATATCAGTTTTGACACATCGAAGGTCAGATTGAGCGTATTGCCTGATTTGGTGGCATATGCGCTTATCTTGCCGAGATTGATTTTGCCGAATGCACTGAAGTTGAATTCCAGGTTGCCTTCGTCGTCTTTGGTGATATTGCCTTTAAGTGTGCCGCGTTTTAGAGCCATCGAGAATGTCAGATCATCGTTGACAGTAAGTTTCAGTGCAGTGATACCCGCTTTGTTGTAATAGGGAGCGAGTTTATCTTCAATGGCGGTTGCAGCGGCTGCACCGCCGACTTTCTGCAGTGCGTTGTCGCTCTGGAATGTGACAGCCGGTGATTCATAAGTCCAGGTGCCAGTAAGGTCGGTAAGCTCAAACTTTGAGTTCGCTGTCAGTCCCGAGATTACGCTGCCTAATTTCCCGAGTGCGTCAGATGTACCGGAGTCTGAACTTTTGGATGTCACAGCGTTGAGCAAATCTTTTAGATCTCCACTTGCTGATGCTGTATTTGAAAAGCAGAGGGCGGAAAGAGCTAAAACTAACGTGCATAATGATTTTTTCATGATTTGAAATGCTGTTGGTTTAAAATCACACATTCCGCATTATGTCATTCGATGACATAAGCGGAATGTGTGATGTGAGTAAAGTCAGTCCTGAAACTGATTATTCAGCTTTGCCAGCGCTACCGAGCACGTTTACGATTTTGTGGCGGTAGAGTTTTTCCATGTTGTCGCGAGCCGGACCGAGGTATTTGCGGGGGTCAAATTCGGCAGGTTTTTCAGCAAACACACGACGTACGGCAGCTGTCATGGCAAGACGGCTGTCAGAGTCGATGTTGATTTTGCAAACTGCGCTCTTGGCAGCTTTGCGGAGCTGCTCTTCGGGGATACCGATTGCATCGGGAAGTTTGCCGCCGAACATGTTGATAGTGTCAACTTCTTCCTGAGGAACTGAAGATGAGCCATGGAGCACGATGGGGAAACCGGGGAGTTTTTCCATTACAGCGTCAAGCACATCGAATGCCAGTGGCGGGGGAACGAGTTTGCCTTCTTCGTTGCGTGTGCACTGTTCGGGAGTGAACTTATATGCGCCATGCGATGTGCCGATTGAGATTGCAAGAGAGTCGCAGCCTGTACGTGTTGCGAAGTCGATTACTTCTTCGGGATCGGTATATGTATGGTGGTCTGATGACACTTCGTCTTCAACACCTGCGAGCACACCAAGTTCACCTTCAACTGTTACGTCGAACTGATGAGCATAGTCACATACTTTCTTGGTGAGGGCAACGTTTTCTTCGTAAGGAAGGTGTGAACCGTCGATCATCACTGAAGAGAAACCACAGTCGATGCAGTTTTTGCAGAGTTCGAATGAGTCACCATGGTCGAGGTGAAGCACAATCTGGGGATGTTCCCAGCCGAGTTCTTTTGCATATTCTACAGCGCCTTCTGCCATGTAGCGGAGAAGTGTTGCGTTAGCGTAGTTACGGGCGCCTTTTGATACCTGAAGGATAACAGGAGATTTTTCTTCAGCTGCAGCTTTGATGATAGCCTGAAGCTGCTCCATGTTGTTGAAGTTGAATGCGGGGATGGCATAGCCGCCCTTGATTGCCTTTGCAAACATCTCGCGGGTGTTTACGAGGCCTAATTCTTTGTAACTTACCATGTTGAAGTTTATGTTATTTGAATTGAAAATTATGATTTTTGTTTTAATTGCCGTAAAGCTCTTTTTACACTGCAAAAGTAGCAATAATTTTTTAATAGTATATATACAAAATGATTAATTCTTGAAAAATTTCCATAATGATGTCGCATTGGCGTTTTCCTATTGTGCAGCGCATAAATAAATTTGGCTTTATGCCTGTAAATTCGTATTTTTGACAAGTAAACGATATTTTATCCTGCGATGCTTAGATTTCTATCTTGTATAATATTTATATGCATTTCAATTTTAGGCAGTTCTGCTGCAGATACTGCTGATATGGCGTTGGTCAATGTCTCCGTGGCCAACATCCGGTCCAAACCTGCTCATTCGGCAGAACTTGCCTCTCAAGTTGTCATGGGCACTCCGGTTAAAGTCGTTGCGACTGATGGCTCATGGCGCAATGTGGAGACTCCGGAGGGGTATTTGGGCTGGATTCACCGAAGTTCATTGACCGGGCTGACACCAAAGCAATTTGATGATTGGCGAGTTTCAAGGCGTGTGGTTGTAACGAGTATTTATGAAGTGCGTTGCTACGCTCAGCCTTGTGAAAGCGGTCCAAGAACGGTTGTATCGGATCTGGTAAACGGATGCATAGTTAACGTGGTGTCTGATAGCCTTGTCTGTGGACGGCTCGAGATTGTTTTACCCGATGGTCGCAGGGCTTGGGTCGATGGTGATGCAGTGGAACCGTTTGAAACATGGGTCACACAACCATACTCATCAGAAAAGATTGTCAATATGGCGTTGTCAATGATGGGACAGCCTTATCTATGGGGCGGCACGTCAACCAAGAGCGTAGATTGTTCCGGACTCACAAAAATATGTCATTACGCAAACGCCATAATTCTTCGCCGTGATGCGTCTCAACAGGCTCAAACAGGCCAACGAATATCAGACATCGGTTCATTGCAGCGTGGTGATCTGATGTTTTTCGGCAATGCAACGACCGGAAAGGTGACGCATGTTGCAATATATGATGCAGACGGACGCTATGTGCATTCGTCGCAGCGTGTCAAAACTAATCGAGTCAATCCATCAGATGGCCATTTCAAATCGATCGACTATCTTCATTCTGTCAGAATCGACGGGGCGATTGGCTCGGACGGAATTGTCAGGGTGAAAGATCATCCCTGGTATTTAAAAAACGAATCAAACTCCCATAAATGAATCGTAGAAATTTCCTCCGAACCGGACTCACCGGTTTGGCTTTGGCCGGATTTACTCCGCTTTCTTTTTCAGCGTTCGGGCAAGCTACAAAAAGCAGTTGCCAGTCAGGTAGACTATGCATGTCTTTTGAACCATATGAACTCAAATTGCGTCATGCATTCAACCTCGCACGGTCGCAACGTAAGGTTACTCCGGATGTACAGGTGCAGATAGCTTATGATGGCCTTGTCGGTTTTGGCGAAGCGTCTATGCCTCCATATCTCGGCGAAACCGTTGCTTCAGTATGCTCGTTCTTGTCGCGTCTCGACCTGAATCAGTTTTCAGATCCTTTTGCGATTGAGGAAATACATGATTATATGGACTCTGTGGCGCCTGACAACAGAGCGGCTAAAGCCGCGGTTGACATTGCAATCCATGATCTTGCCGGTAAAATGATGGGGCAGCCATGGTATAAGATATGGGGTCTTGACTCTCGGAAGGCCCCGGCCACTTCATATACTGTAAGTTATGATGCGGATCCGGTTGAAATGGAGGCTAAAATCAAAGAAGCCGCTCCATATAAGATTATTAAAGTCAAGATGGGGCTTGGCCACGATAAAGAGACCGTAGAAGCAATTAGAAAACATTCATCTGCCCCAATATGTGTAGATGCCAACCAGGGTTGGACTGACAAGGAAAAGGCTTTGGAGATGTGCCACTGGCTTAACGAGAACGATTGTCTTTTTGTCGAGCAACCGATGCCTGTTGAGATGTTGGACGAGTCCGCATGGTTGAGGGAGCACTCGCCGCTGCCTATTATAGCTGACGAATTTATCCATCGGCTAACCGACATCAGGCGCGCATTGCAAGCGTATGATGGAATTAATATAAAGCTGATGAAGAGTACAGGCATGCATGAAGCATATAAAATGGCTGTTTTGGCCCGAGGACTTGGCATGAAGGTCATGCTTGGCTGCATGACCGAAACATCTTGTGCCGTATCTGCCGCAGCTCAATTGTCGCCGATGGTTGACTGGGCGGATCTTGATGGTAATCTGCTGATTTCAAATGACCGATTCGATGGTGTCAAGATTGTCGATGGCATGATAAAGCTATCCGATCGACCGGGCATAGGCGTGACGCTCATCTGAAGTATTAATCCAGAATCATAAAAAGCCACGTCAAAAACGTGGCTTTTTATGATTCTGGTAGTATGTAGTATGATTACTTTCCGCTTTTTGACTTAAGATCCATTTTGGGCATGGGGTCAAGTCCACGGTTGCGGAGCAGGGCGTCAACCGAAGGCTCGTGGCCGCGGAAGTTTACATACAGCACCATCGGATCTTCCGAACCGCCTTTTTCAAGTACGTTTTCTTTGAATGCTTTCGCTGTGGCGGGATCAAAAATTCCTTTTTCCTTGAACAGTTCAAAGCCATCTGTATCGAGGACTTCGGCCCAAAGATAGGTGTAGTATCCGGAGGCATATCCGTCGCTTCCGAAGATGTGCTTGAAATAGGGTGAGCGGTAGCGGAATGTCAGTTCCTCAGGCATGCCGAGTTTTTCTGCAACGTTCTTTTCAAACTCAGCTGCGTCAACTTCTTCGGTTGTGTTAAGTTTGCCATATTCAAGGTCGAGAAGAGCCGCGCCTGCGAGTTCAGCCGTGGCAAAGCCTTGATTGTGGGTTGATGCCGCTTCGAGTTTGGCAATCAGTTCGTCAGGAATTACTTCTCCGGTCTTGTAATGACGTGCATATGTCTTGAGAAGTTCCGGTTCAAGAGCCCAGTGTTCGTGTATCTGCGAGGGAAGTTCAACAAAATCGCGGTCAACGTTGGTTCCGGCCTGGCCTTTGTAGCGGGCACGTGAAAGCATACCATGGAGGCCGTGTCCAAATTCGTGGAACATGGTCTCGACTTCGTCGAGAGTGAGCAGAGCAGGCGCGTCTGCTGTCGGACGAGAGAAGTTGCCGACATTAAAAATAACAGGGCGGGAGGCTGTGCCATCATCGTTTACCCAAGAGCCTTTGAATTCGCTCATCCATGCTCCTTGACGTTTTGACTCACGCGGGAAATAGTCAGTCATGAACACGGCAATATGTTCGCCGCTGGTGGCATCCGTTACGTCATAGACGGTGACTTCATCAAAATATTTTGGTGCTTCAGGCATTTCGGTGAACTTCACGCCATAAAGTTTTTCGGCCATGTTGAAGATGCCGTTGCGGACTGAGTCCAGAGCGAAATATTCGCGGACCTTGGATTCGTCAAGGTCATATTTTTTCTGTCGCACCTTTTCGGCGTAATAATAGTAGTCCCAGGGGGCGATTTTAAAATCACCACCGTTTTCGTTGACGACTGCTTGCATTTCAGCAACTTCTTCGCCAACTTTTTTTACAGCAGGACGCCAGATTTGCATAAGAAGCTCTTCGGCGTTTTCCACGTTTTTGGCCATGACATTGTCAGTCATGTAGGCTCCGAAATTTTCAAATCCGAGAAGCCGGGCCTTTTTCGCACGGGCGATAAGGATTTTACTTATGACAGGATTGTTGTTGTATTCTCCGGCTGATGCCAACGATGTATAACCTTCATACATCTCCTTGCGGAGATCTCTGTCATCGGCATACTGAAGCAGGGGAAGACGGCTTGGCGCATGGAGTGTGAAGACCCATTTGTTCTCGCCAAGTCCTCGTTTGGAAGCCTCTTCTGCCGCTACAGCGACACTTGAAGCAGGAAGACCTGACAGACGGACTGAATCTTCAACTACAATTGCAAAACCGTTGGTGGCATTGAGCAGATTTTTATTGAACTGGAGGTATAGGTCGGTTAATTCGCTGTTGATGGCCTTAAGCTGTTCTTTTTTGTCTGCATCGAGAAGTGCTCCGCTGCGTGTGAAACTTTTATAGGTTTCTTCGATCATTCGCCTTTGATCGTTGGCATAGCCAAGTTCGGGGTGATCGTATAGATATTTCACACGTTCGAAGAGTTTGTCGTTCATTGCTGTTTCATCACTATGCTTTGAAAGCATGGGATAAAATTTTTCTGCTATTTCAACCATTTCAGGCGAAGAGTTGGATTCGTCGAGATTGGAGAAAACGGCAACGACTTTGTCGAGTATCTCTCCTGAGCGGTCGAGTGCGAGAATTGTATTCTCGAAAGTCGGGGTTTCAGGATTGGCGACAATGGCGTCGATTTCGGTTTGATGTTGTGCGATACCCGCTTCAAGAGCCGGAAGATAGTCTTCATAGGCTATTTGGTCAAATGGCGGGATTTCATAGGGCGTTGTATACGGTTCAAGGAAGGGATTCTTGCGAGCATTGTCGCTGCAAGCTACCGCACCTATAAGAGCCGCACCACATGCCACACTGATAATCTGGTGTTTCATTGATGATCTGTTGATTAATGATTGTTCTTGTTATTTATCACACAAAAGTATGAATTTTTCATCGAACATCCAAAATATGAAGATTTATAGATATTTCGGTTGATATTCCATAATGTAATCACGATGAGTGTATTTTTCTGATGCAAATAATTTGATATTGCTCTTTCAAATTCGTACTTTTGCATTAAACTTAGCATTACAGGCAGATAATGATTTCAAAATCGAACATATGAAAAAAACGATACTGACAATTTTAACGTTTATGTCCATTATGGCTTCTGCAAACAATCCACTTGAAAATTCTTTTGACACTACGGTTCATCAGACCGTTCCTTTTTCTAAAATTGACAATTCAATGTGGGAGCCGGCAATTGACCGAGGGATTTCGCTGGCAAAAGCCGAAATCGACGCTATTGTCGCCAATCCTGAAGCTCCGACTTTTGACAATACAATAAAGGCGCTTGAACGTAGCGGAGCTGATCTCGACAGGGTGTTGAATGTTTTTTTTCCATTGCTGTCGGCCGATTCTGATGATGAGATGATGGCAATCAGTATGCGTGCGTCACAAAAACTAAGCGACTATTCAACTGCGATAACACTTAATGAAGGACTTTGGAAACGTGTTGAGGCAGTCTATGAAAATAGAGATGCATACAAACTGGATGCGGAGGATAAAATGTTGCTGGAGAAAACATATGATTCATTCGCTTTGTCCGGTGCGAAACTTAAGGGCGAGGATCGCGAGACATATCGCAAGCTCAGTGCCGAATTGTCGGAACTGACCACGGTTTTTGGCCAGAATGTGCTTCGTGAACTGAACACCTATGAAATAGTCCTTGACGAAACTGACCTCTCTGGACTTCCTGAGAGTTCAGTAGTCGCGGCCGCTGAAGCCGCAAAGGCAAAGGGTTATGATGGCAAATATATGTTTACGCTTGATCAGCCGGTCTACATGGCGTTCATGAAATACTCTGACCGACGCGATTTGAGGGAGAAAATGTATCGTCTATACTCTTCACGCAACACAAAAGGCGAATTCAGCAATATTGAAAATATCCGTCGCATAGCGCAGTTAAGGCTGGAAATAGCGCGTCTGCTCGGTGCGGATACCTATGCTTCGCACTCACTTAAACGCACAATGGCTGAAAATCCGGAAGCCGTATATGATCTTCTTGACCGTTTGCGTGATGCTTATAAGCCTGCGCTTGAAGCGGAAATGTCTGAACTGTCAGAGTTTGCACGACGTGTCGAGGGCGAGCCGATTGAAATACAGGCTTGGGATTATTCATATTACTCCAACAAACTGAAGGCTGAGAAATACAGTTTTGACGAGGAGACGATGCGACCATATTTTGAACTTAACAATGTCATTAATGGTGTGTTTGGACTTGCAACCCGACTCTATGGCCTGCAGTTCCGTGAAAATCCTGATATTGAAGTCTATCATCCCGATGTTAAGGCATTTGAAGTGACTGACGGGGATGGAAAGTATATAGGAGTGATATATACAGATTTCTTCCCGCGTTCATCAAAACGTCCCGGTGCATGGATGACCGGATTCAAGGATCAATTTGTGACTGATGCCGGAGTGAATTCCCGTCCGCATGTTTCGATTGTGATGAACTTCACGAAACCCACTGCCGACAAACCCTCTCTTCTGACGCCCTATGAAGTCGAGACATTCCTCCACGAATTCGGTCACGCCCTTCATGGTCTTTTGGCAGACACGCGATATGGTTCTCTCAGCGGCACATCCGTATATCGTGATTTTGTTGAATTGCCGTCGCAATTCAATGAAAATTATCTGACGGAGAAAGAGTTCCTTGACGGCTTTGCTCGTCACTATAAGACCGGAGAAGCGATTCCGGCGGAGCTTGTCGAAAGACTCGTGGCTGCATCACAATATGGAGCAGCTTATGCATGTATGCGCCAGCTGGCTTTCGGCTACCTCGACATGGCTTGGCATACTATTACGTCATCGGTCGAAAATGCTGCGGATTTTGAACAAAAGGCGACTGATTCTGTCGCTATATTTGCTCCAGTCGATGGCACTATGATCTCACCACAATTCAGCCATATATTTGCCGGCGGTTATGCCGCGGGATATTATAGCTATAAGTGGGCGGAAGTTTTGGATGCCGATGCTTTTGCCGAATTCAAGAAACATGGCATATTTGATAAGAAAACGGCAGATTCTTTCCGCCGTAATATTCTGACGCGTGGTGGCACTGAACATCCGGCTGAACTATACAGGCGTTTCCGTGGTCAGGATCCTACAATCGATGCTCTTCTTATCCGAGATGGCATCCGTAAGCCTGAGACAACAACAATCGCGCCTGTAAAAAGGGACTGATGACTACCCCGGCTTTCAGCGTCAAAGCCCAATCTTATATGCGGGAAATCGCAGCATTATGGTTCGGCAAGTGGTGGTGGCTTTTTGCCATGCCGCTTGCCGCCTTTGCTTTTTGGGCTTTGTATGACTTGCGCGCGATGTATGTCTGTCTTATCATGATTTTTCTGATATTTCCTTTGCTAATGTCTTTTGTATGGTTTAATTATGCTTTTTCACCATCAGTGCTCAAAGGGGTTGCGACAAAGGAGATATCTATCACTGATTCCGGTCTGTCTGTTGCCTTTCTCGATGATGGTGTGCGGAGACTAATGTTTGAAGACATCTTCATCAAGCGTGAGGACATACTTGCATTGGAATTCAAAAAGACTCATGTGTCGGTCGTTTATGGTCAACGTCTTGATCAACGGTTGATAATCCCGGACGAAGTGTTGGCAGAATCCTTTAAAGCCCAATTGTCGGAATTATTGCCTAAGAATAATAATGATCTTGAAGCTTTCTGAAATGTCGGAAACGGCAACTTTGGCATAGATTTTGCGTTATATCTGATAAAATTACATTCATGACTGATCAAGATATACAACAATTTATAAAAGATATAAACCGATATTTGACCGAGAAGCGTCTGGGTGATGCATTTGACCTACTGCGAAACATGTCACGAATGCTTTCAGCCTGGGAGATTTCTGACCGTGTTATGGCTGCAGAACAGGCTTATAGCTATATGCTGTCATATTTGGTCAAAGGTCATGCGGATCCATCGCGTGATGATCTTTATTCGTCATTGCTCATAGAAGCAGGAGTGATAAGGGATTTGCTCGTGCGTGCCATGAAGCTGACAGATACACCTTCGCTATACTATGGCACCTTGAGGTCTGTCTTATCTCATAAGGACGAAAGTTTTGCCGGATTGTTTTCCGAATTCAGACAAAAACGTGATGAGATGTCTGCGTTTAACGAGGTTTCAACCGGAACATCGGCGTCTGAAGGAGATTTGTTGCGTCTTGAAATGTTGGAGCGGGATATTTTCAACCGCATATGGGTTGCATTTCCTCTTAAAGCCGACGAAAGCCGTTTGATTGCAGATTTTTTGACAGATGACGATCTTCCGGTGTCGACGAGAGCTCTTTCGGTGAGTGCAGTAATGCTCGGTCTGCTCGAATGTTTTGACGAGCGTCGTTTCGAAATTCTCTGCGAGGTCTATAAGTCAGACTCAGTCGAGGTGTCAATAAGAGCGTTGATCGGTATTGTGTTGGCTCTTGAAAAGTATAAGGATATCAACCTTCCTTCAAACATAAGCAACCGCATAGAGGATCTAAGGGAGTTAGCGCAGTGGCGTGAGGATATCAGATTGGCGTTTGTAGAACTTATACGGACGAATGATACAGAGCGTATATCTGGTAAGCTAAAGAGCGAAATCTTCCCCGGTATACAAAAGATGGGACGGGACATAGCCGAACGTATGCGCGACGCTGTGTCTGATTCAGATCTTTCAGGCATAGAGGGAAATCCGGAATGGGAAAATATAATTTCAGACGAGCGTGTGCGAAATAATCTTAAAGAATTAAGTGAACTTCAACAAGAGGGGGCTGATGTATTCATGGCAACATTTGCCGGATTGAAACAGTTCCCGTTTTTCAACGAAGTGTCATCATGGTTCTTGCCGTTCAATCCTGAGCGCACAGCGATTACGTCTCTTGGACTCGGTGAACTTATCGACAGCGTCACATCGTTGATCGGAAGTCTTCCGTTTGTCTGCGACAGCGATAAGTATTCGATGCTTTTGTCTCTGTCGATGATGCCATCGTCTCAGCGTTCGATGATGATAGATCAACTCGGTAGTCAGAAACGAGACATCCTGGAGGCAATTGCATTGAATGATCGTTCGTTGCATCCGGTCGAAAGAAAGGCCGCTATCAACAATTACGTTCTTTCGATCTATCGCTTCTATAAATTATTCCGTCGCAAGGGCGATTTCTATAATCCTTTCGCTAAAGTGGCCAATCCGGTTGGTGTGCCACTTCTTCTGAACGATTTTGATAATGACGAAGCGCTTATGTCACTTGGTGAGTTTTACTTCAAGGTCGGTCTGTATGACTATGCTCGTATGATATTTAACCGTCTTGATGATATCTCAATGCCTGATAGTTCCCGCTATCAGAAATTAGGCTTTTGTTGCGAAAAATTAGGCGATTATGACGCAGCATCATCTTATTATGAGCAGTCCGATCTGCTGGAAGATAATAATCTGTGGAATCTGCGCCGTCTATTTGCAGTGTTGCGTAAACTGGGCCGATATTCAGAGGCGGTCTCTGTCGGCGAAAGGCTCGAAAAGCTGCAGCCTGACGATGCTGCCACGGCTTTAAACCTCGGTTATATGTACATTTCGGCTGGCAATTATACTCAAGCTATCAATGTCTTGCACAAGGCTGAGTTTCTCGACGAAACAAGTTCTAAATCATGGCGACCTCTTGCATGGGCTCTATTTCTTGACCATCAGTTTGACGCATCCCAGTCTTATTATGATCGGATAATGGCCGATGAACCATCGGCTACGGATTATCTCAACATGGGACATCTTGCGTGGGCCAATGGGCGGCTTGACAAGGCGATTTCCTGTTATCGCCAAAGTGCGGCCGGCACATCGGTCGAAAGACTTATAGAGTCAATAAAAGATGACATCGGGCAGCTTTCGGTTGCTGGAGTTGACATATCACTCTTGCCATTGATTGTTGACGCCATCATATATGAAATCAGAAACAACAAATAAATATTAACTAAAACTATTACAATTATGGTAATCCAACGTTGGCAATCAGTACTCCTTCTCCTCGCGGCTGTAATGATGGCAATATTCTGTTTTACACCAATCGCAACATATGGTGGAGCCGATCAGGCCGCAGCTGTATATGCAAAAGATGCACCCGTGTTACTCACGGTGACATTGTTGGTGGCAGTCCTGCTTTTCATCTCAATCTTTATGTATAAAAACCTGAAACGTCAGATTACGGTGACTTTGCTGTCAATGCTTCTTATTGTAGTGACGATAGTGACTGGAATAGCCGTTGTCTACAGGGCATTTCCCGAAGCTGAGTTGATTGTAGCCGGAGGTGTCACTCTGCTTGTTGTAGCTCTTATATGCGCTCTCGTCGCATATCGCTTCATGAAAAGCGATTTGCGCAAACTCCGCAGCTACGATAGACTACGTTGACCGACGGTTGATAAGATAAAGTCCGTTACCAGAGCGTCAGTTGAGACATATAGGTAACGGGCTTTTTTTGTACGTTATCGTGGTGTTCAGCTAATGTTTTATTCAAATTTCTTTCGATGGAAGATGAAATTGCGTCCGAGATATTTTTCGCGCACCACGGGATTCTCGGCAAGTTCCTCTGAAGATCCTTGGAATAAAATACGACCGTCGAAAAGAAGGTAGGCACGATCGGTGATACTCAGGGTTTCCGGAGCGTTGTGGTCTGTTATCAGGATGCCTATGTTCTTTTCCTTAAGCTTGTATACTATTGACTGGATGTCCTCGACTGCAATAGGATCGACACCGGCAAACGGTTCGTCGAGCATGATGAACTTTGGGTCAATGGCAAGACAACGTGCGATCTCAGTGCGTCGACGTTCACCACCTGAAAGCCTGTCTCCGAGATTCTTCCTGACTTTTTGAAGTCGGAATTCTGAAATAAGACTTTCAAGTTTGTCCTTTTGATATTCTCGCGATGTGTTGGTCATTTCAAGGACGGCACGAATGTTGTCCTCAACGCTCAGTTTGCGGAATACTGACGGTTCTTGAGCCAGATAGCCGATGCCGTTTTGGGCGCGTTTATATACTGGAAATTTAGTGATGTCGAGATCGTTTAAAAAGATGCGCCCCTCATTAGGTTGAATCAGACCTACGGTCATGTAGAATGTCGTGGTTTTACCTGCTCCATTAGGTCCGAGCAAACCAACGATTTCGCCTTGAGTTACATCAATCGACACATGGTTGACAACTGTACGCTTTCCGTACTTTTTGACAAGGTTGTCGGTGCGGAGTACCAGTTTGCCGTTTTCGGCAGACGTAGGCTTTACTCCATCAGCTACATCTGCTTCAACGTTTTCGGTTTCGACAAATTTAGCTACAGGCAGCTGATCATCATCCCGGCGTTTAAGTTCGAAATTAATGCCCATGAATAGCTTTTACGTGATTAGTTACGGATGCGTTTGAGTCGGCTGTCGATATAATCGGTCAGCAGGTTTATGGCAACGGTGTTGCTTCCGCCTTGTGGCACGATGATGTCTGCAAATCGTTTTGACGGCTCTATATATTGGCAGTGCATAGGTTTGAGTATGTCCTGATAGCGGTCAATGACCATCTGAGGTGTGCGTCCTCGGGAAATGCAATCACGTGCAATCACGCGGATAAGGCGGTCGTCTGCGTCAGCATCGACAAATACTTTGACATCCATCATGTCTCTAAGTTCCTGGTCATTGAGTACAAGAATGCCTTCGACAATGACAACATCACGCGGTTCTACTCTTACAGTTTCTTCCTGACGGGTGCAGGTGAGGTAGGAGTAGGTCGGCATATCGATGGCTTTGCCGCTTTTCAATTGTCGGAGATGGTCGGCGAGCAACGTCCATTCAATTGCAGCCGGTTCGTCAAAATTGATTTTGCTACGTTCTTCAGGTGGTATGTGGCTTGAGTCTTTATAGTATGAATCTTGAGGGATTACCGCAACTTCGCCTGCAGGAAAACTGTTCAATATTTTGTTGACGACAGTGGTTTTTCCAGAACCTGTGCCGCCGGCTATACCTATGATGAGCATAAAACGTGTTTTTATTGTTTCATTGTTGCGAAGTTAGCGAAAATTCGCCTAATTGGCAATAAGAGGCCCATAAAAAACAGAGCATCCTGGTCTTTAATCAGGATGCTCTGAAAATATTCAGTGAACACTGTTGGCTCAGGCTTTATAGAAGTCGAGCTGAGCAGGGTTGAAGTTAGCAATGAAATCAGCGTGTTTCGCTACTTCTGCCTGGGCAAGTTTGTTGTAAACTGTGGCAGATTTGGCAAATGTCTCGTTGCGGTTGGCATCGTTGAGCAGGAGATATCCCATGATGATATTGCCTGCCATCTCTACCATGCGACGGGCCATGAAGTCTGTGTATGCAGTATCGTTGACTTCGGCTACTGCAGCCACGGCTTTGACATATTGCTCGGTCATACCGGCGAGATTGTCCTTGAGACCTTGTAGTTCGGCCTTGACTTCTTGTGCGGCATAGCTGTCGATGAGCGCTTTATATGTGCCTGTTGTGACGTGGCGGATAGCCGCAACCACCTGAAGCTGTGTTGTTCCTTCATAGATTGAAGTGATACGGGCATCACGGTAAAGACGTTCGCAAGCGTAGTCTTTCATGAAACCGGAACCACCATGAACCTGGATACAATCATAAGCATTCTGGTTGCAGTATTCGCTGCCCATGCCTTTAGCCATTGGGGTAAGTGCATCTGCAAGTTTGCTGTAGTGCTTCATTTCAGCACGTTCGTCTGCTGTCAGGCTGCGCTCTTTTGCAATGTCTTCATATAGCTTGTACATATCGACAAAGCGAGAGCATTCATACAGCAGGGTACGGCTCGCATCAAGTTTCGCTTTCATCACTGAAATCATTTCTGCTACGGCAGGGAATTCGATGATGGCTTTGCCAAACTGTTTGCGGTCTTTTGCATATGCGAGAGCTTCACGGTATGCAAGTTCGCTCACACCGACAGACTGGGCAGCGATGCCGAGACGGGCACCGTTCATCAGAGCCATCACATATTTGATAAGACCGAGGCGACGGTTGCCGCAAAGTTCGGCTTTTGCATTCTTATAGACGAGTTCGCATGTCGGAGAACCTTTGATACCCATCTTGTTTTCGATGCGGCGGACATTTACACCTCCATCTCGCTTATCATAGATAAACATTGACAGACCGCGGCCGTCTTTGGTGCCTTCTTCTGAACGTGCAAGAACAAGATGTATGTCGCTGTCACCGTTGGTGATAAAGCGTTTAACGCCGTTGAGACGCCATGTTCCGTCCTCGTCTTGAGTCGCTTTGAGCATAACAGACTGGAGGTCTGAGCCGGCATCAGGCTCGGTGAGGTCCATTGACATGGTTTCACCGGCACACACGCGAGGAATGAAGCGGGATTTTTGGTCTTCGTCAGCAAATTCGTAGATAGTCTCTGCGCAGTCCTGAAGTCCCCAGAGGTTTTCGAAACCGGTATCGGCGCGGCTGACGATATCAGCGGCCATGATATAGGGTGTGATGGGGAAGTTGAGGCCACCGAAGCGACGAGGCATAGACATGCCCATCAGGCCGGCTTTGCGGCAAGCATCGAGGTTTGCAACTGTACCGTCTGCATAGATTGCACGTCCGTCAGCGCAAGATGCTCCCTGATGATCGACGCCTTCTGCATTTTCGGCAATAAGACCACCGCAGAGGTCACCGACAATTTCAAGAACTTTGTCGTAGTTGTCCATAGCATCCTCGAAATTACGGGGAGCATAGTCAAATTTTTCGGCATCAGAGAAATTTCTTTCCTTCAGCTCTACGATCTTCTGCATCAAGGGGTGATTGAGGTGATGCTTGAGATCTGGATTATCTGTATAGAAATTAGCCATTTTGTTTACTTGGAGTTCTTTTTGTAATATTTAATGAGCTTGGGCACAACGTCTTCCATGTTGCCTGTTATCACATAGTCTGCGATTGTGTTGATGGGAGCGTCAGGGTCGTTGTTGATAGAGATTATGATAGAGCTTTCCTGCATGCCGGCGATATGCTGAATCTGGCCTGAGATGCCACATGCGATGTAGAGTTTCGGACGAACGGTCACACCTGTCTGGCCAATCTGGCGGTCGTGCTCAATAAAGCCTGCGTCGACTGCTGCACGGGAAGCGCCTACTTCGGCTCCGAGTGTGTCAGCAAGATCAAACAGGAGCTGGAAGTTCTCTTTGCTACCTACACCATAGCCACCGGCTACGACTATTGGAGCACCCTTGATGTTGACTTTTGATTTCTCGATATGTCGGTCGATGATTTCAACAACGAAATCTTCATCCTTTACATACTTAGCTGGGTCAAGGTTTATGATCTCACCTTTGTAATTAGCATCGCGTATTTCTTTTTTCATCACGCCTTCGCGCACTGTTGCCATCTGGGGACGACAATCCGGGTTAACGATAGTCGCAACGATGTTGCCTCCGAATGCGGGACGGATCTGGTAGAGAAGATCTGTATATTCCTTACCGGTTTTGGGATCTTTGTGATCTCCGATCTCAAGAGATGTACAGTCGGCAGTCAGACCGCTGTGCAGACAACTTGATACGCGGGGACCGAGGTCACGGCCGATGCATGTGGCGCCCATAAGACAAATCTGAGGTTTGATTTCCTTGAACAGATTGATGAGCACTGATGCATGAGGGTTTGATGTGTATGGGAAGAGTCTGCGGTCTTCTACTTTGTAGATTGTGTCGACTCCATAGGGGAGGATTTGATTTTCAATACCGTCGAGATTGTCGCCGATAACCACGGCTTCAAGCTTTACTCCGAGACGGTCTGCAAGTACACGACCTTTAGTGAGGAGCTCGAGGCTTACATCTGCCACTTTGCCTTCGTCGTATTCGCAGTATACTATGAGGTTGTTTTGTTCTGCCATAATGCTAAAAGATGGAGAGGCTATTAGCCGATTGTATGATTAGTTATAAGTTCTTTGATGAGTTCTTCGATCTGCTCGTCGTTGTTTTCAAGACGACGGCTCTCTTTAGCTGTGAAAACGACGTTTTCGATTGCTTTTACTTTAGTGGGAGAGCCTGCAAGTCCGATCTGTTCGGGATCAGCTTCGACAAAGGCTGCGCTCCATTCCTCGATGTTGAGATAAGGACGCGCTTCAACAAATGCCTGGTCTTCCGGGCTGAGTTTGGCTTTCTCGCTCGGCGAAACAGCATATTTGTATTTCATCAGACGGCGAGCGTTGCGGGGACGGCATTCAGCGGCCGAACCATTCACGGTCACAACACAGGGCAGGGGAGACACAACTGTCTCAACACCATGTTCGAGACGGCGGCGTACGGTTACTTTGCCATCTTTTAAGTCGAGTATTTCTTCTGCATATGTTACCTGGGGGATTCCAAGTTTTTCGGCTATCTGAGGACCAACCTGAGCTGTGTCACCGTCAATAGCCTGACGGCCACCGAGGATGATGTCATAGTTGCCGAATTTTTTTACAGCCTGAGCCAGCGAGTAAGATGTCGCCAAGGTGTCAGCGCCACCGAGAGTGCGGTCGGTAAGAACTATACCGGCGTCAGCGCCGCGGAAAATTGCTTCACGGATGATTTCAGAGGCACGTGGAAGACCCATTGTCAGCAGAGTTACTTTTGATCCAGGATTCTCATCCTTGATGCGGAGTGCCTGCTCGAGGGCATTAAGATCTTCAGGGTTAAAGATTGCAGGGAGAGCGGCGCGATTGATTGTGCCGTCTTCCTTCATCGCATCTTTGCCAACATTGCGGGTGTCAGGCACCTGCTTTGCGAGCACAATGATGTTTAAACTCATAATAAAGATATTAAATGAATTGTTAAAAGAATTTTCTAAATAATAGTTACTTCTCGCAAAATTACGCAAACTATGTGGTTTCGCCAAATTTAAAGCTTGATTTTCATCTTCGGGATGTTAAACTTTGTCATCGTGGCATCAATCGTGGCTGCTGCCGTCAAAGCAATGTGTGCAGATGCGGCATTTGGGAAGACCTATTGCTTTTACAAGTGTTTCAAGTGAGCAAAAACGCAGGGAATCAAGCCCAAGTTCTTTGCGTATCTCTTCGACCATGCGGTTATATGCCTCAGTGCCTGTCGAGGCATATTCCTCAAGTGATGCATGGAAGCCGCTTTCTTCGAGGCGCGCTATCACACGGCGTGCTATCAGTTCCATTTCGTTTTTCGACGCTGTGAAATTAAGGAAGTTGCAGGGGTAGATCAGCGGCGGGCATGATATGCGGATATGAACTTTCTCGGCGCCGGCATCGCGGATATCGTTGACATTGTCGCGCAACTGTGTGCCCCTGACAATCGAATCATCGCAGAATGCGACTCTTTTCCCTTTGAGCAGACTCTTGTTGGGTATCAGTTTCATTTTCGCCACAAGTTCACGACGTTTCTGGCTTCCCGGTGTAAAACTGCGAGGCCAGGTAGGCGTGTATTTAACCATGCCACGAAGATATGGTTTGCCGATTCCAGCGGCATAACCCAGAGCCATTCCTGTGCCGGAATCGGGAACCGGACTCACGAAGTCGATGTCATCAGCTTCTTTAGGGTCAGAAGTGTCGAGGCCTATCTGATAGCGAATTTCATCGACATTGCGGTTTTCGTAGGAGCAAGGCGGATAGCCGTAATAAACCCACATAAATGCGCACACCTGCATTTCATCGCCCGGTGCTTTCAGACTGCGTATTTCATCAGCCGTTACTTGTACGATTTCGGCCGGTCCCACGTTATAGCAACTTGTATATCCGAGATTGGGGAATGCACAGTCTTCAGTCGACAAGGCATGTGCTCCATCCTTTTTCCCGATCGATATCGGTGTGCGTCCGAGTTTGTCACGGGCCGCAATTATGCCGTCTTTTGTAAGTAGAAGCATTGAGCATGAGCCTTTGACTTTGCGATAGACATTACATATGCCGTCGACGAAGTCTTCTCCTTCGCTGATTAAGGCTCCGATCAGTTCGGTGGGGTTGAGAGTGTCGTAACTGTGTTCGCAAAAATGACGTCCGGCCGTGAGTAATTCCGCTTCGAGCTCGCGTAAGTTGTTTATCTTTGCGACCGTGACGATTGCAAATTTTCCGATGCGGCTATTGATGATAATAGGTTGAGCATCTGTGTCGCTGATTACGCCAATGCCGGAGTTGCCAGAGAAATCATCAAGGTCTCCTTCAAATTTGGTCCTGAAATATGAATTGTCGATGCTGTGGATCTGGCGTGAGAATTGACCGTTGTCAAAAGTGGCAATGCCAGCGCGTTTGGTGCCGAGATGACTGTTATAGTCTGTGCCGTAAAATAGGTCATTGACACAATCGTCGCGTTTGACGACTCCAAAGAAACCTCCCATATAAATCTTATTTTCTACTTTAGAAATCCAGTGTTTAAATATTCAGCCCCGAAAGTGTTGTATGGAGACTTGCGGGGCTGAATATGTTTATGTGTCTTATTTGTTGTTGATTGAGTGTTGTTCAACCCAACGACGCGCATTGACAAACGCGTCAATCCATATTGTCACGTCGTCATTGCGTCGTGAGCGGGGATAGTAGGCGCATTGCCAGGGGTAAATCGCACGTTCAAGATGAGGCATCATAGCCACATGACGGCCGTCTGCCGAGGCAAGTCCGGCTACGGAACCTTTCGAGCCGTTTGGATTGCCGGGATATGTGCTGTAGCTGTAACGTGCTATGACATTGAGGTCGGATGTCTTTCCGGGGAAAGTAAAACGACCTTCGCCATGCGCAACCCAAATGCCGGTACGCACTCCGGATAATGAACCGAACATCACGGTGTCGTTTTGAGGAACGTTGACTGTGACAAATTCAGATTCAAACTTGTGAGAGAGGTTGTGCATCATCTTCGGACGCGTAGCATCCGGCAAGCCGAGTAGATTGAGCTCAATCATGAGCTGGCAACCGTTGCATACACCGAGACTGAGCGTGTCAGGACGTTTGTAATATGCTTCGAGCGTTCGTCGGGCTGTGTCATTCCATTTGAAACCTCCGGCCCAACCTTTGGCCGATCCGAGCACATCGCTGTTTGAGAAACCGCCACAGAAGACTATCATGTTGACATCTTCGAGGGTCTCGCGACCTGACATCAGGTCTGTCATATGGACGTCTTTCACATCGAATCCCGCAAGATAGAGGGACCATGCCATTTCTCGGTCGCCGTTTACGCCTTTTTCTCGGATTATAGCAGCGCGGGCTTTGCTTTGTTTGTGCTCAAAGCTTAGGCCTCGTGAAGCGAGCTTGCCATCGAAAGAGGCGGGAATCGTGAATTTTAGAGGCTGGCGTTTATAGTTTTCAAAACGTGTTGCAGCGCAGTCTCCTGAGCTCTGAAGAGAGTCGAGCAGATAGGATGGTCTGAACCACACGTCGCGCAGCCAGTCGATGCCGAAAAGATGCTCGTTGTCGCCATGTGTGACCATGATGACGCGCTCTTCTGCAGGGCAACCGACGGGGAAGTATTTGACTCCGGCTTCGTCAAGTATTTTTTCTACGCTGTCTTTTTTTGAGTCTTCAACCTGGATGACAACAGCAGGATTCTCTGCAAATAGTATTTTGACGAGGTCTTCTTCTCCATACATTTTGAAGCCATCGGTATAAACTTTTAAGCCTCCTTTAGTGTTGGCGAATGTCATCTCAAGCAATGTAGTGATTAATCCACCGGCGCTTACGTCGTGAAGCGCAAGCAGCTTGCGTAGTCTTACAAGGCGTTGCACTGTGTCGAATGCGTTGGCAAAAGCTTTGGGATTGTCAACACGGGGAGCGTCCGAATCGATCTTGCCCATTGTCTGGGCGAGAGCAGAACCGCCGAGTCTGAGTTTGTCAGCAGAGAAGTCTATATAATATAATGTAGAAGCTGCTTTGTTGACCACAACAGGAGATACAGTCCGACGGATGTCGTTTACTTCGCCTGCCGCAGATATAATGACAGTGCCGGGGGCATAAACCTTGTTGCCGCCGGGGTATTTTTGAGTCATCGACAGACTGTCCTTGCCGGTGGGGATATTGATGCCGAGTTCGCATACAAAATCGCTGCAGGCCTCAACCGCGCGATAGAGTGATGAGTCTTCTCCGGGGTTGTTGCAAGGCCACATCCAGTTGGCGCTGAGAGATACAGACTTAAGTCCTTGCTTCAGGTTGGCGCCTACGATGTTGGTCAGGGCTTCGGCGACAGCCATGCGGGAGCCGGCTGCGGAATCGGCAAGAGCAACCTGAGGCGCATGGCCGATTGAAGTCGCGATGCCTGCACGTCCATGATAATCAAGCGCTACGACACCGCAGTCGCTGAGCGGCAACTGGATTTCGCCTTGGCATTGCTGACGGGCGATGCGGCCCGTTACAGAACGGTCCACTTTGTTTGTGAGCCAGTCTTTGCAGGCTACGGCTTCGAGTGAGAGAACGTCGCGGATGTAGCTGTCAAGCTTGCTGATATCGGTTTTGATTGGCGAGAATGGCGTTTCGACAGTTGTGTCGCGCATGATGGTCTTGGGTGAATTGCCAAACATATCGGCCATGGCGAGGTCGATGGGGCGGCTTCCGTCAGGAGCGTCAAATGTGAAACGATCGTCACCTGTTGTTTCGCCAACGACATAAAGGGGTGCGCGCTCACGCTGGGCTATCTGCTCCACTCGCTCTATGTTTTCGGGAGAAATGACAAAGCCCATGCGTTCCTGGCTTTCATTGCCGACAATTTCTTTATAAGAGAGGGTGGGGTCGCCTATTGGCAGGGAAGAGATGTCGATGCGGCCGCCTGTTGCTTCAACGAGCTCGGAGAGTGCGTTCAGGTGGCCTCCGGCTCCATGGTCATGGACTGATATAATAGGATTGTTTTCACTTTCGGCTAATGCACGTATCACGTTCGAAACGCGTTTCTGCATCTCGGGGTTGGCGCGTTGGACAGCGTTGAGTTCGATTGAGTTGCCATATTGTCCGGTGGCTACGGATGAAACAGCACCACCTCCCATGCCGATGCGATAGTTATCTCCACCGCTGATCACGACTTTCTGACCCGGCACAGGAGTGCCTTTGATGGCATCTTTCTTGGCCGCAAAGCCTACACCGCCGGCAAGCATGATGACTTTATCGTAAGCGTAGAAGCGGTCGTTTTCCTCATGTTCGAATGTCAGGAGGGATCCGCAGATTAAAGGTTGACCGAATTTGTTGCCGAAGTCGGAGGCGCCGTTAGATGCTTTGATGAGAATCTCGGCGGGAGTCTGGTATAGCCATGCTCTCGGATCGAATAGGCGTTCCCATGAGCGTTCGTTGTCAAGACGCGGGTATGAAGTCATGTATACGGCAGTGCCCGCAATCGGAAGACTCGCCTTGCCTCCACCGAGACGGTCGCGGATCTCGCCGCCTGTTCCTGTAGCCGCACCGTTGAAGGGCTCGACAGTTGTCGGGAAGTTGTGGGTTTCCGCTTTCAGGGAAATGACAGTCGGGACATCGCGTTGGGTGAAGTAGTCAGGGCGTTCGGGATTTTGAGGATAAAACTGAGATACAACCGGACCTTTTACGAATGCAACGTTGTCTTTGTATGCCGACACAAGACCGTTGGGGTTGACTTGAGACGTCTTTTTGATAAGTTTGAAGAGTGACATGTCTTTAGTCTCTCCATCAATCACAAAGGTGCCGTTAAAGATTTTATGGCGGCAGTGTTCGGAGTTGACTTGCGAGAATCCGAACACTTCGCTGTCAGTCAACGGTCGGCCGAGTTTTTCGGCGAGTTTTCTCAGGTAGTCTTCTTCGTCAGCGCTAAGTGCAAGCCCTTCCTTACGGTTGTATTCCGATATGTCATTGATGTGATGTACCGGTTCGGGCTTTCGGTCAACGTCAAAGATTTTAGATCCAAGTCCGTCGTAGCAACGTTGTAGCATTGGGTCGAAGCGGGGCTCGTCACTGTCGGTGCGAGTGAACTCTTCGATGCGAAAAATGCCGGCAAGACCCATGTTTTGTGTGATCTCGACGGCATTTGTGCTCCAAGGAGTTATCATTTCCTTGCGTGGTCCGACGAAGCGGCCTTTGACTGATTTTGAACTGAGCGGTTTTGCTCCGTCCAATAGCCATGAAAGGCGTTGGATTTCAGAATCGTTGAAATTGTGGTCTGTCTCAATGGCGTAAAATGTATTTGCGCCTTTTTTGAAGAAAACTACCATGTTGTGAGTGATAATGTAGTTGAGGCATTAATATTAAATACGTGGCAAAGTTACTATTTTTTTTGCGTACGACCTATCGCAAGTGTGTGTTTTTGCTCGTATAAATGTATTTTTTTAGCGGACACATTGTGCAATGTGCTGCAAAAATGTGTTGTATAAAATTGAATAATAAAATTTTTAATGCTAATTTTGCACTCGATAATTCAGCAACATTATTTTATAACAAATAAATCATAGACTTCTAATGAAGATAACACTTGAAAAAATCGACGATTGCAACGGTAAGCTTATCGTCAATGTTGAAGAAGCGGACTACACCGCAAAAGTCGATGAAGAACTCAAGAAAATCGGTAAAACACATTCAATCCCCGGTTTCCGTAAAGGACATATCAGCGTAGGACAGCTTCGCGCACGTTTTGGCAAACAGGTTAAAAGCGATGTGCTCAATCATGAGGTAGCCAATGCGGCAATGAATTATATTGTAGAGAACAAAATCAACGTTCTCGGTCAGCCGCTCGCTGAGAATGTGAAAGAGATCAATCTCGATGATAAAGACTATACCTTCACATATGAACTTGGTTTTGCTCCTGACTTCAATGTTGAGGTTGATAAAAATGTAACTCTGCCTTACTATCAGATTGAGGTTACAGATAAAATGCTTGAAGAGCAGGACAAGAGCCTTTGCGAACGTTTCGGTGCGCAGGTGCCTGGCGAAGAGGTTGACGAAAAGGCCGTTGTGAAAGGCACAATCATGGAGCTTAATCCTGACGGCACCGTTAAGGAAAGCGAAGATGCAGTTCAGGTGATCAACGGCATCGTTGCTCCATTCTATTTCAAATCGAAGGATGAGGAAGCTAAATTCATCGGAAAGAAAGTCAACGATAAGGTTGTGTTCAATCCCTATGCTTCATGCGAAGGAAATGCGGCAGAACTTGCTTCGATGCTTAATATAGACAAAGAAAAGGCTGAGGATTACAAGGGTGATTTCGAAATGGCTATTTCCGAGATTATCGTTGTGAAACCTGCGGAGCATAATCAGGAGTTCTTTGATAATGTATTCGGCCGTGACAAAGTGCATAATGAGGAAGAGTATGCGGAAGCTCTCAAGGCAATGATTGCCGGATCATTCCGTGGAAACACAGATTATTTCTTCAATGTAGAGGCGCGTAAGTATTTCGTTGACAAATATGGCGCTGATGTCAAGCTGCCCGCGGAATTCCTCAAACGTTGGCTTAAATATACAAATCCTGATGCAGCTGCAGATACAGACTGGGATAAGGAATTTGAAGCCATGATACCCCAGATCAAGTGGCAGTTAATCAGCGATTATATTGCAGCAAAGCTCGGTCTTAAGATTGAAGAGGAAGATGTGCTCGCTCGAGCCAAGTTTATCGCTCACCAGCAGTTTACACAGTATGGCATCTACAACATGGATGATCAGACTCTGACAGATACAGCCAAGCGTATCCTCTCTGACGAAAAGTACCGTCGTCGTATCACAGAAGAGGTTAGCGAGCTGAAACTGTTTGCTTTGATCCGTGATGCTATCACTGTAGATACAAAGACTGTGTCAATGGAAGAATTTGTTAAAATGGTAAATCCCTCGTCCGAGACTGCCGAATAAACAGATTCGACATTCTGTCATAACACGGCGGCGACCATGGCAATTTTGCCTTGGCCGCCGCCGTCTCTTCAGGTATGTCCATAATAATGTTGCCCCTCGGGATTGTCTGTTTTGTAAAACTATGTTATAGTTGATCTCAATAATATTTTTGGTATTATTTGCAAAACCATAAAGTATTTTGTAACTTTGGATAGATATTTACAATGACTAGGAATAAATATCCCCCAACGAATATGGACAACAATAAAGATTTCCGTAATTATGCCGTTCACCATCTTGGCATGAATGGCCTCGCTTTGGATCAGTATAATTCCAAACTGGCTGCTTCGATTAAGTCGAGCTATATCAATCCTTCGATTATAGAAGAGCGACAACTCAACGTTGCTCAGATGGATGTTTTCTCGCGTCTTATGATGGACCGTATAATCTTCCTTGGTACAGATGTGAATGATTATACAGCCAATGTCATACAAGCACAGTTGCTGTATCTGGACTCTTCTGATCCCGGTAAGGATATATCGATTTACATTAATTCTCCCGGTGGTTCGGTATATGCAGGCTTGGGCATCTATGATACCATGCAGTATATCTCGAGCGACGTGTCGACAATCTGTACTGGAATGGCTGCGTCGATGGCGGCAGTGCTCCTTGTCTCAGGAGAGAAGGGCAAGCGTTATGCCTTGCGTCACTCCCGAGTGATGATCCATCAGCCGATGGGCGGTGCACAGGGTCAAGCCAGTGATATTGAAATAACAGCCAGGGAAATAAAGAAGCTCAAACACGAACTTTATACAATCATTGCCGACCATTCCGGACAGCCGTTCGAAAAGGTTGAGAAGGACTCTGACAGAGATTATTGGATGACAGCCGATGAAGCCAAGGAGTATGGCATGATTGACAATGTGCTTATGAAAGCTAAAAATACAGACGCTCATGCCGAAATCTAAGCAACCGTCGTGCAGCTATTGCGGACGAAGCGCAGATGAAGTCGAAGCGCTTGTGCCATCGCCTGACGGAAAATCATATATCTGCACGGATTGTGTCAATGCGATACACGACATGATCCTTAATTATCAGGCGGAAGGAAATGCGTCAAAGAAAGGCGGCACACAAAGTGGGTTGAAACTCGCAAGCGTTCCTAAACCGGCTGAAATCAAAGCATTTCTTGATCAATATGTAATTGGACAGGATGAAGCCAAGAAATATCTTTCGGTTGCGGTGTACAATCATTACAAACGCCTGTTGCAGCCTGAAACAGATGATGTAGATATAGAAAAGAGCAATATCATCCTCGTCGGACCTACCGGCACGGGTAAGACGCTTCTCGCAAAGACCATAGCCCGTTTGCTTGATGTGCCTTTTACGATAGTTGATGCAACGGTGCTCACTCAGGCAGGCTATGTAGGTGAAGATATTGAAAGTCTGCTGACACGTCTGCTCCAAGCGGCTGATTATGATGTCGACAAGGCTCAGAGAGGCATAGTCTTCATTGACGAAATTGATAAGATTGCCCGCAAGGGTGACAATCCATCAATAACAAGAGATGTTTCCGGCGAAGGTGTTCAACAAGGATTGCTAAAACTTCTTGAAGGTTCTATTGTCAATGTTCCACCACAAGGTGGCCGCAAGCATCCGGAACAACGGATGATACCGGTTGACACTAAGAACATACTGTTTATCTGTGGTGGAGCGTTTGACGGCATAGAGCAGAAGATTGCCCATCGCATGAACACCCACGTGGTCGGATATTCTACGGATGCCAAGCGACACCGCATTGACAAGGGCGATTTTATGCGTTATGTGGCACCTCAGGATTTGAAATCATTTGGTCTCATACCTGAAATAATCGGACGATTGCCTATTCTGACACATCTCGAGCCTCTTGATCGTGCAGCACTCCGCAGGGTTTTAACCGAGCCTAAGAATGCGATTACGCGTCAATATGTCAAGCTTTTCGAAATGGATGGTATCGCGTTGACATTTGATGATGACGCTCTTGATTTCATTGTTGATAAAGCTATTGAATATAAGCTTGGAGCTCGCGGACTTAGGTCGATTGTCGAATCTATCATGGTTGACGCCATGTATGAGTTGCCTTCGGAAAAGGTGAAGAAATTTGCCGTCACACGCGATTATGCTGCTGAAAAAATGGATGCAGCCCATTTCGAAAGCGCAGAGAAGTAAATAACTTAACTTTTTTCTCTCAGGCTATGTTTTCAAAACAAATTCTTAATGAAGCACTCAAACGTCACTTCGGCTTTGATACATTCAAAGGAAATCAGGAGGCAATAATCAGCAATCTCCTTGATGGCCACGATACGTTTGTGCTGATGCCGACAGGCGGTGGAAAATCACTTTGCTATCAACTGCCGGCTCTTCTTTCTGAAGGCACGGCAATCGTTGTGTCGCCTTTGATTGCATTGATGAAAAATCAGGTTGATGCAATGAGAAATTTCAGCGAGAATGACAACATAGCCCACTTCCTCAATTCATCTCTTAATAAAGCCGCCATCGATCAGGTCAAGAGAGATATTACGTCAGGGTTGACCAAATTGTTATACGTGGCGCCGGAATCTCTGACCAAAGAGGAAAATATAGATTTCCTGCGTACTGTCAAAATATCGTTTTATGCAATAGATGAGGCGCACTGTATATCAGAGTGGGGGCATGACTTCCGCCCTGAATACAGACGTATCCGGCCGATCATTAATGAAATCGGAGTTAGGCCTGTTATAGCGTTGACAGCGACTGCCACGCCAAAGGTTCAGCATGACATACAGAAGAATCTCGGCATGAGCGACGTCTCTGTCTTTAAATCATCATTTAACAGAGAAAATCTCTTTTATGATGTCAGGCCCAAGTCCAAGAATATCGACAGGGAAATCATAAAGTTTGTAAAACAACAGGAGGGGAAATCGGGAATTATCTATTGCCTCAGTCGCAAGAAGGTCGAAGAGCTGGCTGAATTATTGGTTGTCAATAATATAAGGGCTCTTCCATATCATGCCGGACTTGACGGTCCGACAAGATCAGCCAATCAAGATGCATTTTTGCTTGAGACCGTGGATGTGATTGTTGCTACAATTGCATTTGGTATGGGGATTGATAAGCCCGACGTTCGCTTCGTGATCCATTACGATATGCCTAAGTCTCTTGAAGGATATTATCAGGAGACTGGTAGAGCCGGTAGAGATGGCGGAGGAGGATATTGTCTGGCTTTCTATTCATATAAAGATCTCCAGAAGATGGAGAAGTTTATGCAGGGAAAACCTGTGGCCGAGCAGGAAATAGGGCGTCAATTGCTTGTTGAAACAGCTGCTTATGCTGAGTCGTCTGTATGTCGTCGAAAGGCGTTGTTGCACTATTTTGGAGAGGAATATACGGTTGACAATTGCGGGGCTTGCGACAATTGCCGTACCCCGCATAACCGCGTGGAGGCAAAAGATGTTCTTGTCGATTTGCTTGAGACCGTGCTTATACTGCGTGAGCGCTTCAAGGCTGAGCATATCATCGATGTTATGCTTGGTAAGAACACTAATGAAATAAAGGCGTATCATCATGATGGCATAGATACTTATGGATGTGCCCGTGACCGCGATCACAGATATTTAAACGCTGTAATCCGACAGGCTTCATTATCGGGTTATCTTTCCCGCGACATTGAAAACTATGGATTGGTCAGGATGACTGACGCAGGCAAGGGATATCTCAAACACCCTGTGTCATTCAAGATCGTCGAGGATAATGATTTTGTTGAAGAGGAAGAAACTGACGTGCTTAAAAGCGGAGGTGCATGTGCTGCCGATCCCGAGTTGTATTCTATTCTTGATTCCTTGAGACGGCAGACGGCGGCCAAACATAAGCTTCCCCCATATGTTGTTTTCCAGGAGCAGTCGCTTGAGGCCATGGCCACAAGTTATCCTGTTACGATAGAAGAATTGCAGAATATCCCCGGAGTAGGGGCAGGGAAGGCAAAAAGATTTGGCGATGAGTTTGTATCCTTGATAAAGAAATATGTTGACGAGAGAGAAATCGAGCGACCCGAGGATTTGCGTGTACGAAGCGTGGCCAATAAATCAAAGTCTAAAATATCAATTATTCAGGCTATAGATCGAAAGATTGACCTTGGCGAACTCGCGGGTTCGCTCAAAATGCAACTTGAGCAACTTATAGATGAGATTGAAGCCATTGTCAATTCCGGGACAAAATTAAACATCAGCTACTATCTTGACGATATTATCGATGTCGAGGATCAGGACGAGATAATGGATTTTCTGCGGGAATGTGAGAGCGACAGTCTCGATGAGGCTTATGCCGAGTTGTGTCCTGACTATTCTGAAAATGAAATAAGATTGGTCAGAATCCGTTTCTTGTCTGAGATGGGTAATTGAATTTGTCTGAAAGCAAAACATAACTAATATGATGAATCAGAAAGCACTTGAACAACTATATATAAATTATGTCGGCAGTGAGGCAAGTTCCGTTGAGGAATTGCCTTCCTCAGGTTCGAACCGCAGGTATTTCAGACTTAAGGGTGCTGTCAGCCTTATTGGTGTGCTTGGCACATGTAAAGAAGAAAATGAAGCCTTCATTTATATGTCAGGACATTTCCGTGAACAAGGTATAAAGACTCCAGAGGTCGTCGCTGTAAGTGAAGACCGCATGTCATATCTGCAGGAGGATCTCGGAGATATGCTTTTGTTCAAGGCTATTGAAAAAGGACGGTTGACACGTTCGTTCTCAACTGAAGAAAAAGATTTGCTCGTCAAGACAATAAGCTCACTCCCGGATATTCAGTTTGCAGGTGCGGTGGGCTTGGATTTCAACTACTGTTATCCCTCATCGCAGTTCGATGTGAGAACGATCATGTGGGATCTCAATTATTTCAAGTATTGTTTTCTCAAGGCCACCGGAATAGAGTTTCAGGAAGACCGACTCGAGGATGATTTCCAGGCGCTTGCCGATGTTTTGATGAGATCGCAATCCGGAACATTCATGTATCGCGATTTTCAGTCTCGAAATGTAATGGTGCATGATGGCGAACCATGGTTTATTGATTTTCAGGGAGGTCGTAAAGGTCCGTTTTATTATGATGTCGCCTCCTTCCTATGGCAAGCCAAAGCAAATTATCCTGAAAGTTTGCGACAGGAACTGATTGATGTCTATATTGAATCATTGCGTAAATATCAATATATTGACAGGCCATATTTTATGGAGCAATTGCGCCACTTTGTCCTGTTCAGGACTCTGCAGGTTCTCGGTGCGTATGGCTTCCGTGGTTATTTTGAAAAGAAACCGCACTTCATGCAGAGTGTTCCCTTTGCCATTGCCAACCTGCGTGCTCTTCTTGACAGACCATACACAGAATATCCATATCTTAATGACCTCTTGCTGAGATTGGTAAATCTCAAGCAGTTCACAGATGAATTGAACAAGAAGAATCTGACTGTAAAAGTGATGAGTTTCGCTTATAAGAAGGGTATTCCCAATGACCCGTCAGGCAATGGAGGAGGCTATGTCTTTGACTGTCGTGGGGTCAACAATCCGGGTAAATACGAACGCTATAAGCCTTTTACCGGACTTGATCCGCAGGTTATAAAGTTTCTGGAGGATGATGGAGAAATCGGAGTGTTCCTTGAAAACTGTTATCGTCTCGTGGATGCGTCAGTGGCGAGGTATAAAGAGCGTGGCTTCACCAACCTTATGGTTTGCTTTGGTTGTACCGGAGGTCAGCACCGTTCGGTCTACAGCGCACAGCATATGGCCGAACATATCTTTAAAAAGTTTAACGTAAAGGTTGAGCTTATCCACCGCGAACAAAATATCGAGCAAACATTCACTGTCAAAGACTGATGAAGGCAATGATTTTTGCTGCCGGACTGGGCACGAGGCTTAAGCCTTTTACAGATAGTCATCCTAAAGCACTTGCCGAAGTGTGTGGACGTCCGATGCTTGGACTTGTGATCGAAAAACTCAAAAGAGCAGGAATTACAGACTTTGTTGTTAATATCCACCATTTCGGCTCTCAAATCTGTGATTATCTCCGTCAGAATGATAATTTTGGTGTTGAAATAGAGATAAGTGACGAAAGCGGATGTCTGCTTGATACCGGGGGGGGCATACTTGCCGCCAGACAGTTGCTGGATTGCGGCGATGATTTTGTGATTCATAACGCAGACATCCTGACTGATTTTGACATGAACAAGATGATTGAATTTCATCATTGCAGTAACAATGATGTGACTCTTCTTGTGGCGTCACGCAAAACCAAACGTTATATTGCTGTAGACAAGATCAGCGGGAAGATGTGCGGTTGGATAAATATCGAAAGCGGAGAAACCCGTCCTTCAGGTTTTGAGGTGACAGAGGAGCACCGGCTTCTCGCGTTTGGAGGTGTTCATGTCGTTTCCCCGCGTATATTCGCTATGCTTGATGACTTTTCTGCGGATTACAAATGTGCAGATGGCTGCTCAAGCAAATTTTCAATTATGGATTTTTACATTCAAGCTTGTAGGACGTTGAAAATTGGCGCTTACTGTCCGTCGGAAAGCTACATGTGGCATGATATAGGCAAGCCGGAGTCTTTGTCGGCGGCCGAAAACGATATGGCGAGCTTTTTAGCTCGCAAATAATTTGCGTGAGAAAAAAAATAATGCTAACTTTGCGGTCGCTAAACAATACAAAACCAACAAATTTAATTAATTCAATTAATGGCAACAAAAATTAGATTACAACGTCATGGTCGCAAGAACTATGCGTTTTATCCTATTGTAATCGCCGATAGCAGGGCACCACGAGATGGTAGATTTA
>CAXHOY010000015.1:0-86548 GCA_964018265.1 uncultured Muribaculaceae bacterium | reverse complement strand
CCGCTGTTTCTCAAAAGCGAGTGCAAAGTTAGACCTTTTTCCGGTATCCACCAAATTTTATCGCAACTTTTTTCAAATAAATTTTACAAACCCATCTTATCACACTGACTGCCAAATGAATAAATTTCACCCTTCCCAAGCCCATTTTTAACCCGCCTCTCTACAAACACTCTGCTCCGGGCTTAAAATGCACGTGCTAAAAAATGTTAACACCTATTATATCCATGCATTTTGCCGCTCTCTTACGGCTATGGAATCAGTAAGCATGCGCAGAAATTCTTGCATCGCGCGCTTGCGGTAAGCACCTTTTAGAGTGTGGACACAACCTGCCATTTCGTTGTTGGGCACATCAAGAGGAATGGCCAGCACCCCGGGTTCGTTGTGGATTGTCGCTTCGGCAAGAATGGTCGCAAGCCTGTTTTGCCGTATAAGATTGAGAAGAATGTTGACCTCGTTTAGTTCGATGCGCACGTTGAAGGCAGATGAAGAATGTGAAATAATCTCGTCAAATTTATTCCTTGCCTGCAATCCGCGGGCAGGTAAAGCAAGATCATACGCTTCGAGTTGCCTCAGGGAGACACGCGAGACCGATGCAAGGGGATGATGATTGCCGACAACAACAGACAGACAATTCTGAAACAAAATATGGGAATCGACTTCTGTATCTGACGATGTAGGCCGGAAGGCAAGCACAAAATCCACTTCTCTTCTGCGCAATAATTCCATCAATTCTGCCATAGGGCGATAGAAGACCTTTAGTTTAACCTTAGGATATGCCTTCATAAATGTCATAAGAGTCTCCGTAAGTATAGGACTGAAAGAATATGTCACGCCAATATCAAGAGAACCGGAGACAAGACGGTCAAGATCGTGAATTTTCTCCATACACAGATCAGCGTCCTTGATAACAGTTCGGGCGTAAGGGAGCAATTCACTTCCGGCCTCAGTCAGACTTACACTATGGCTTGTGCGCTCAAAAAGCAGAGTATTTAATTCCAGTTCAAGTTGTTTTATCTGTTGGGATAGTGTGCTTTGTGTGACATAAAGCACTTTAGAGGCCTCGGAAAAGCTGAGAAGCTCGGCCACTTTGATGAAATATTTAAGTTGTCTCAATTCCATGCGCAAAGATAGTTTATTTTTAAGAACGTGTTGCCCGGAATGAAATTTTCTTGAATAAGAATATAGGTATGGTAGCGCCGAGCACCATTCCGAATATGATGAAGACACACATCATGGCATTGAATGAAAACTGATAAAAATAATAGTCGAAAGCCTCCCGTCCATCTCCGATGATACACATCGCCATAGCACCAAACGATTTGTAGGCATAAATACCGGGAATCATAGGCAACAGAGCCGGGAACAGACATGTCTCGGCCGGAGTGCGTGACAGCGGAGACAACATGACGGCAAGCAAGCCAACAACAAACGCTGCCAAAGCCGAGGCCGGAATGATATTTATGCCGGCAAGAGAGGGATTCATAAGCATGAAACGCAGTGAATGACCTATCGCTGCTATAACCGCACAATAAAAATAAGCTCTGACCGGAGGATGACTTATGGCTGCAAAACCGATTGCCGCTATCGCTGAAAACAATGCATCTTCTAAAATTTGCTGTATCATAGCCTCTATATTTTTTTTGTAAACCCTCTGCAATATCAAAACATGCCCACACCCATAAGCATCATTCCCGCACATAATCCGATCGAAAGACATGCTGTGATGACTGATGCGTCCACAAAACGGCTGAACGCACAGATATAATGGCGATAAAGTATATCACTGAAGGAATTTATGAAAGGAATGCCGGGAACAAGGTATAACACACTTGTTCCTATGGCCACCGCCGGGGTTGAACCCAGAGAGAAAAGCATGTCTGTGGCGCCCAACACCGATGAAATGAAAGAACAGATAATGACCACGACTCTTGTGTCCATCTTTCGCGCAAGCAACAGCTGTTTGACATAGAAGCCGGCAAACGTGGCTACAAAAACCACTGCCATAGCAATAAGATCTCCACCGAACAAACGACAGAACGACGCATTGGCCAAAGAAACAAGAACAAGCACAAGATATGGATTTTCACTACGCTGTCTGACGAGTCTCGAAAAGATGCGTCGTGCCTGATCAAGACTCATGTCTGAGTCTGCTATGCGCCAACTCAAACGACTCAACCTGGTGTTTAGATCAAAATCTATGGCAGAGTTACGGACAGTATCTACAGATGTAAAGTTATCATCTCCACTGCATACGCTCATGCTGATATGGCCGGGCATAATCGTAAAATCGGCCTTACACCCGAAACGACCAGCGATACGGCTGACATTTTTTTCCAGTCTGATGCATGTCGCTCCGCAACCTAAAAGCCGGACGGCGTATTGCGACAGGAACAGACAAAGTTCTTTTGAACTAACATCTGTATTTTTAATCATAAATCGTAGTCTTCGGTGTTGTCGTAGTCAGGTTTTTCATTTTTCAAACAATCACCGGGCACAAAAAGCATCTCACGCTCTGAAAAAAGTCCGAACAAGGCATTTTTACGGATATGCTGTCTGTGAACAGCCAAAGAAATAAATCTCACCATCAAAAGAGTCAACATCAGAACCACGATGCTCGCCCATGTGATAAACGCTGTAGTCATAATATTTTATTTTTAATCTGTTTTGTTTTAGATTTATAACAACAAAATTAGATTATGTATCAATAGAAAAGAGTCGGTTTTGAACGAAAGATTCGATAGCTGCAATCACCAATCCGAAACAAAGATTCAAATTAAAATTCAAATGAAGATTCAAATCCATGACAATTTGGCAGTTGGAATAAAATGACTATTTTTGTAATCAATTAAAATATTTAATCAATACAATGACAGATAAGATGACCGACAATAATAAACTTACATTTTCAGAAGACCTGAAAAAACGCCTTTCGGATATCAAAGCCACCCGATGGCTACGTTTCGGCATAGTGGCCTCACTGTTCATAGCATGGACAATATGGCTCGGCTCGTGGTGGCCGCTTATATTTCTGATACTTCTTTTCGACATCTATATCACCGGCTACATACCCTTCACATGGTGGAAAAACAGCAAGAGTAAAACAGTCAGAGGCGTCATGAGCTGGGTCGATGCCATCGTCTATGCCCTTATCCTGGTATATTTCGTGTTCAGTTTCATCGGCCAAAACTATCAGATACCATCGTCATCACTCGAAAAAACTCTTCTCACGGGCGACTATCTGTGGGTAAATAAATTTGTCTACGGCCCACGCGTCCCAATGACTCCCGTCCACTTCCCGCTGGTCCACAACACACTTCCCATCATCGGAACAAAAAGCTATCTCGACAATCCTTCAGTTGAATACAAACGTCTGAAAGGGCTGCGCGACGTTGAGTCCGGAGACATCGTTGTATTTAATTTTCCGGCCGGCGATACCGTGGCAAGCCGCTTCGAAGAAAGTCCCGAATATTACGACATACTTGTCGAACGTTTCGGACGTGAACGTCTTCACAATGACAAAAACACATTTGGCGAAATAATCTACCGGCCCGTCGACCGTCGCCAGAACTTTGTAAAACGTGCTGTCGGTCTGCCGGGCGAAAAAATTAAAATTGTCAATGACACAATCTATATCGACAATAAAGCTCAGCAGATGCCACAACATGTACAGTTCAACTATATCGCTGCTCTCAACAGACCTCTCACCGACGATATCATAAAAGAACTCGACATCACGGCTTCTGACATCGAAAATCTTTCAAACCTCACGGCAATCGACAAAGCCAACCTGATGACATGGATGCCCGGTGCATCTGTAGACTCATATTACTACGCTCTGCCCCTGACATCACGGATGATCGAAAGTCTCCAGAATAAAAATATGCTCGCTGATAAAGTCAAGACCTCAATGCTGATGGCTCCCGGAGCTCAAGGAGCATACCTCTTCCCTAAAGGCATCGCACGAAACTGGTCGCTCAGTGACTACGGCGGCGAAGAAGGACTTCTGATCCCTGCCAAAGGCATGACCATTGAGCTCAACGACTCGACATGGGCTGTGTATAATCGTGCCATACGCAATTATGAGGGCCATCATGAAGCTTATCTTGGCGAAGATGGCAAAGTGTATATCGACGGAAAAGCAAGCGACTACTACACATTTGAGATGGACTACTATTTTATGATGGGCGACAACCGCGATAATTCACAGGATTCACGTTTCTGGGGATTCGTACCCGAAGACCACATCGTAGGCACTCCGGCCATGGTGCTCATTTCATTTGACAAAGACCGCAGCATGTTTGACGGCGGAATAAGATGGAACCGCATATTCCGCGACGCTAATCCTGATAAATAAGTAACGTGCTCTAAAACTGAATGTCTTCCGAACTTATCAAATTTCCGGACAAGAGTGCTATATTCGCACCCCAATATTTCGGTTCCGTAGGCTATTATGCATTGTCATCTGCCTACGGACATATATACATCAACTGCGGGATGAAGGCTGACAAACGCTTCAAATCGGCTCACAGATGCCGTATAGTCGACACCCGCGATGAAATAATGCTGACCATGCCTGTCAGCCATCCTCACGGCATGCACACATGGGCTCAGACCCATGTCTCAACCCATGGCAACTGGTGGCACAACCATCTCACCGCCCTCGAATCAGCCTATGGACGCACACCTTTTTTTGAATTTTATATAGACAAATTCCAGTCAGTCTTTGACGGTCACAACTATTCAGACAATCAAATGACAGTTGCAGAAACCGATATCATCTGTGACCGCATCATCCGTTCAATCCTCGGCTCAGACAATAAAGTAGTATATACTGACTCAATAGCAGACGATGAATATATCAATTACAGTGAAGGCTGCGATACTCTGATATCCAATATACCCTACTATCAGATAAGAGCAGACCGGCTCGGATTCAGAGCCGGTCTGAGTATACTTGACCTTATATTCAATATGGGGCCTGAGGCACCGCTGATTCTCTCTGAAATGGTCAGATCATAGAAAGCTGACGCAGACGTTCCACCACTTCCTGAACCGTAAACGAACGCTGCCCTACAAGATTGTCTGCAAAATCATTGGCAATCTCGTGGACTCTTGCATAAGAAAAAAGACGATCAAAATAAGAGACCGAACGGTCAAAAACCGCGTCAGTCTCATCTTTGTCGAGCGAACACACGGCAACACCCTCATCATAGACAAACTTGCGGAGATTATCGAGTATCTCCGGCGAAAGTTTGCGACGATGCTGGACATAATTGCGGCACATGAGATTGGCTATCACCATGCCAGCAATAAGCTGAAAATGTTTCAGACGCTCATTCCAGGCAGATTTTGCTGAAAAGGCAGGTCCTGTCACAAAAAAGAAATCGTGTGAAAATTCGATAGAATTGCCTACAGGAGCATCAAGAGATATGCCTTCGAGATACTCTTCAGCATCCAAAGCGACCAGCGAGATGGCAACACCGGTCAGACCATAGCTTCGGTCACGCTCTCCGTTATATTTCAAATTATATTCCATTCTTATTTTATTACCATGATTTTTGTTACGACAGCACTTGACGACTGACCGTCACCACCTGTCGATGCATAAACATAATATATGCCCGAACGGACACGTTCACCTGCACTGTTGCAACCGTCCCATGTGATCATTCCGCCTTCAGAACGTCCCTGATAGAACACATTGCCGGCAGCATCAGCGATCTTGACGAGCGAATTATCCATGAGCCCGGCCACCGTGATCCATCCGGTATAGTCAGGTCTGACGGGATTAGGATAGGCATATGCTTCAGAATAGTCATCCTTTGCCGGAGAGGAGTCACTTTTGTATGAAAGCAGACCTGTCATGGTGCCGAAATAGACAGTATTCGAATTATGGTCACATGCAATTGATGTCACGCGGTTTGAAGGCAACGGTGAATTGGTCGAGTCAAAGTGCTTGAGAATCTTGTCGCCATTCTCGCTTACAAGATAAACTCCCGAAAAATCAGTAGCTATCCATTTTCTGTTTGAAGGATCGACAGCGATATCATTGATTTGATCTGAGTCAAGCAGAAAATCGGCATAGTTGGTACCGTCATTACGAGGCACCTTTGGTCTGACAATGCTCGTGTTGCCGTCTATCGCTTTAGGATTGGAGAAATAGAACAATCCCTGGTTTGTGCCTATCCATACCCGTCCGAGTTTATCTTCTTTTATAGAATATAGATATTGCGGGTCAAATGAACTTCCATCCTGATCTGTAAATGAAGAGAAGAAATATATATCATCATCCGAAACCTTTTCATAAGTGCCTTTTGTATCCACTACATAGAGACCGGGAGTGCCGCTTATGAAAAAAGCCATATTTGAGACAGACGAAAACAGCGATGTCATGTCTTTCGTACCGGCGTAATACTCGGGAATACGTGCCCAGGTCCAGTCTTCATCCTTTATTTTATCAAAACCTTGACGGAGTTTCTTGGCCGGAAGAATGATATATGGCGAATACTCCTTGTCAAAGTGAGCCATTCCGACCCAAAGATTGCCCGCCGGGTCAAAATTGACGTCAAACACACGTGTGTTCCAGTAAGACTTGAACGGGGCATTGTTGACATCAAATTTCCAAACCTCTTCATTGCCTTTGACCACATAGAGTCCTTCCTGACCGTTACCTATATAATAGGTTTCCGGATCAGCAGGATCTTCTATCAGACGAGTTGTACCGCCATACATGGCCTGATTGTTATTGAGACGCTGATTATTTTTTGCTCCGGCGGTTGTCGCTGAAGCATTGATTATTGACACATCCCTTATGCGGCCGTTCTCGATAATATTTGTATACTGTCGCTGGTTTGTTGCGTCAGGTAGATTAGGAAGATACATTCTGATAATAGACGGCCCGAGATTTGACACATAGATGCGGTTACCATCGGCCGAAGGAATGAGAAAAGAGATTTCCTTACATGTCACAGACTCTGGACAATACCAGTCTGAAAGCACTACGGGTACAGAGGATGATAAGTCGTAGTTAGCCGAACCTTTTTCGCCACCAAACCATACAGATGATTTTCCTTCATACAATGCAAGACTATTGTTGGCGAGCTCAGACGGAATTGTGAAACTGTCCACTTCCTCCGCGTCATTATTATAGATCCTGACTTGCTGACCTGATATAAAATAGAAACCTTCTTTGTATTTATTCAGCTGACCAGTGACTTTAATTCCGGTATTGGTACTATAACGGTTGCCGTTTTGAAAGTCAAGTATTGAAATGACCAATGTATTGTTATTACCGTCAATCCATGCTATCTTGCTTTCATTGACATCGACGATCGACGTAATATAGGCACCTCCAAACAAATCAAATTTTTCCAACGAATTGTGTTTATCATCCAATTTGGAATATAACATTTTATAAGGAGTATAAGCTATTATATAATCGTCGACTACGGCCACTTTTTCGATAGGAGTGCGGAAAATGCCGGATTCAACAACCTCACGACGCTTTTCATCATAAATGACCAGACCGAAATTGGTAGCTATCACAATGCGTCCTTTGCCGAAAGCTATATCATTGATAGTCTTGTCGTCACTCATGTTCGCATCCTTGATTTCGGGAAGACAGTAGCAGGAACCGTCATCATAGAGAAGATCAAGATTATTGTCAGAATAGACAACAAGCATGTAATTGCCATTATGGTTATAATAAATATCACGGATTTCGCTTCCGCTTAATTTATTAGAAGAGTCATAGAAATAAGTCTCATTACTTTTCTTATCATAAGAATAGAGTGATGAGGCCGTCAGAAAATATACTTTATTATTGCTTTCTATGATTTTATCATATTGTTTTCCAACTGTCGGATATATTTTCCATTGTCCTATCGACTGCTGGGCGAAAACAGAAGTAAAAGATAAAAGTAATGCAAAAAGACTCAGTAGTTTATTTGTCATGGCCTATAATAGTTAAAGAGGAGAAATAATCTAAAAGACAAGCCACAGCGCGACCACGGTGACTTATTTTGTTTTTTGCTTCAGCTGTCATTTCGGCAAAGGTTTCTTGATGACCCTCCGGACAAAACACAGGATCATAGCCAAAACCCGACATACCGGATGCAGTCTCTGTAATATGTCCGTTGACGATGCCCTCGAAGAGGTGTTCCTCTCCGTTCATGACAAGAGCTATCACAGTGCGGAAGCGTGCATCACGATTTTCGACACCGTTGAGATTTTGCAACAAAAGTTTCATATTGGCCTTCGAGTCATGGTCAGGACCTGCATATCTGGCTGAATATACGCCCGGTTGTCCTCCGAGAGCATCCACCTCAAGACCTGTATCATCGGCAAAACAATCATAGCCATAACGCTCCTTGACCCACCGTGCCTTTATAAGAGCATTACCTTCGAGAGTATCGGCTGTCTCTGGTATATCATCTTCACATGATATATCAGCCAGACTGAGTATCTCCATCCGACCCTCTGTCAATTGTCTAAGTTCTTGCAACTTATGCTTATTATTTGTTGCGAATACTATTTTTTTCAAACTCTTGCTGTTATGTGATCTTTTTGAGTAATTCAAATATATAAGTGAGTGAATAGAATTAGAAAGTGTGTTTAATAATTCCGCTCACTCACTTAACGCAATAAAGATTATTTTATTATGAAAATCAATTAGCGACTATATTGACAATCTTACCCGGCACAACGATCACTTTGCGCACAGTCTTACCTTCGAGCCAGCGGGCCGCTCCTTCGTGAGCCATTGCCATTGCCTCTACCTCTTCTTTCGATGCATCAGCGGCAGCTGTGATGTTATAACGGGTCTTGCCATTAAACGACACCGCATAATTGACCGTAGACTCTTTGAGATACTCCTCCTTGTATTCGGGCCATTGAGCATCACAGACAGAAGAGTTGTTTCCGATAGCTGAGTGCCAGAGTTCTTCAGTGACATGCGGCGCAAACGGAGCCAAAACGACAAGAAGTTCAGCAAGCACTTCGCGTGACGTGCATTTCTGAGCCGAAAGTTCGTTGACACATATCATGAATGCGGCGATAGAAGTGTTGAAAGAGAAATTCTCTATATCGGCCGTTACTTTCTTGATAAGCTTATGCAGTGACTTGAGATTTTCCGGAGTCGCTTTGCTGTCATCTACAAGAAGATTGTCTCCACGATAGAACAAGTTCCACAGTTTCTTTATAAATCTGTTCACACCGTCGATACCGTTCGTATCCCATGGCTTGCTCTGTTCGAGCGGACCAAGGAACATTTCATACAGACGCAATGTATCTGCTCCATATTTTTCAACTATATCGTCGGGATTGACAACATTGAACATCGATTTTGACATCTTCTCAACGGCATACCCGCAAACATATTTACCGTCTTCAAGTATGAACTCAGCATCATTGAATTCAGGACGCCAGTTTCTGAATGCCTCAGTGTCAAGCACATCGTTTGACACTATATTGACATCAACATGGATAGGCGTGACATCATAGTTATCTTTCAATCCATAGCTGACAAATGTGTTGCTATCCTTTATACGGTAGACGAAATTGCTTCGTCCCTGTATCATGCCCTGATTGATCAGTTTGCGGAAAGGCTCGTCTTCACACACCTCACCCAGATCATAAAGAAACTTATTCCAGAAACGGCTGTAGATAAGATGACCCGTGGCATGCTCCGTACCTCCTATATAAAGATCAACTGAGCGCCAGTAGTCATTAGCCTCCTTCGATACGAGAGCTTCATTGTTTCGGGGATCCATATACCGGAGATAATAGGCGGATGAACCTGCAAATCCCGGCATGGTACACAGCTCGAGTGGATACCCTCCTTCTGAAACCCAGTTTTTAGCACGTCCGAGCGGTGGTTCGCCGGTCTCAGTAGGCAGATAGGCATCTATCTCCGGTAACTGCAATGGCAGGTCTTTGTCATCGAGCACACACGCCACTCCATCCTTATAATATACGGGGAAAGGCTCGCCCCAATAACGCTGACGACTGAATATAGCATCGCGCAGACGATAGTTGACCTTTACACGGCCAATGCCTTTGGCTTCTATAAACTGTTTTGTCTTAGCGATGGCATCCTTGACCTCAAGTCCGTTGAGATCGAGCTCACCGCACGACGAGTTTATCATCTTACCGCTTTTGGCATCAAAGCTCTCCTCGCTCACGTCAGCACCTTCGATAAGAGGTATGACAGGCAGATTGAAGTGACGGGCAAAAGCATAGTCACGGCTGTCATGAGCCGGCACAGCCATAATGGCACCCGTGCCATAACCTGCCAGCACATAATCGCTCACCCATATGGGAATTTCCTTACCGCTGAGAGGATTGATGGCATAAGCACCTGTGAATACTCCGCTGACTTTCTTATCAATCATGCGCTCACGCTCTGTCTTATGTTTGATTGATTTGATATACTCGTCGACAGCCTCACGCCGGTCGGGCGTAGTCACCATGTTGACATATAAGCTTTCGGGAGCGAGCACCATGAAAGTGACGCCAAACACTGTGTCAGCACGTGTGGTGAATATCTCCAGGTCTACATCACTTCCTGCTACCTTGAAATGCATCTCCGCTCCTTCAGAGCGACCTATCCAGTTGCGCTGGGTCTCTTTGAGAGACTCTGTCCAGTCAAGTCTATCAAGACCTTCCAACAGACGCTGGGCATAAGCCGAAACACGGAGACACCACTGATACATCATTTTCTGCTCCACCGGATATCCGCCGCGGATAGACACCCCTTCGCTTACCTCATCGTTGGCCAACACAGTGCCAAGCTGAGGACACCAGTTGACCATAGTGTTGCCGAGGTAGGCGATGCGATAGTTCATCAGAGTGTCGCTCTTCTGCTTTTCATCCATGCTGTTCCATTGATCGGCGGTAAATTCAAGATCTTTTCCTCCAACGGCTGTATTTCCTTCGCTACCGTGCAATGAGAAATATTTCTCAAGTTCAGATATCGGCATTGCTTTGTCAAGCTTGCGGTCATAGTAAGAGGAGAACATGCGTATGAACGCCCATTGTGTCCACTTATAGTATTCAGGATCGCAAGTCTTGATTTCGCGGCTCCAATCATATGAAAAGCCTATTTTGTCAAGCTGACTGCGATAGCGGTTGATATTGATTTTAGTCGTCACTTCGGGATGCTGACCTGTCTGAATGGCATATTGCTCGGCAGGCAGCCCATATGCATCATAACCCATGGGATGGAGTACGTTGAAACCTTGCAGCCTTTTGTAACGGGAATAGATGTCACTGGCTATATATCCGAGAGGATGGCCTACATGAAGACCCGCTCCTGAAGGATAAGGAAACATGTCAAGAACATAAAATTTCTTTTTGTTCTTGTCTATCTCGCAGCGATAGGTCTTGTCCTCGCGCCAACGCTCCTGCCAACGGCTCTCTATATCTTTGTGATTGTATTCCATTTTAGATTTATTATATATTGATGGGTTGTTAATTTTTATACTTGTCAAGAAAGTTCGAGCATTCTTTCGATCGGACGGCGTGCGGCTTGTGCCAATTCTTCATCAATGCTGATCTCAGGTTTCTCATCACGAAGACACGCATACAGTTTCTCGAGTGTGTTGAGTTTCATATATCCGCATTCATTGCAAGCACAACCGGCTTCGTCTGGAGGTGCGGCTATGAATTTCTTATCAGGACATGTCTTCTGCAACTCATGAAGGATGCCGCTTTCTGTAACTACTATATATTCTTTGGCGTCGTCTTCCTGAGCAAACTTAAGCAAAGCCGCTGTAGAGCCAACCTTGTCAGCGAGTATGAGCAGAGCTTTTTTACATTCGGGATGGGCCAGAACCTTTGCCTGAGGATGCTGTTTCTTCAGCTCGATGAGTTTTTCTATCGAAAACTGCTCATGAACATGACAGGCTCCATCCCAAAGCACCATATTTCGTCCGGTGGTTGAATTTATATAGTTTCCGAGATTGCGGTCAGGACCAAATATAATCTTACAGTCCTTAGGAAATGTCTCAACAATCTTGGCAGCGTTTCCTGATGTGACGAGCACATCGGTGAGAGCTTTCACACCTACCGACGTGTTCACATATGAAATCACGGTGTGACCGGGATATTGTTCTATGAACTTTTTAAACTCCGCCGGATCACAGCTGTCGGCAAGAGAGCAGCCCGCCTCCATGTCAGGTATGAGCACCTTTTTGTCGAGAGATAATATTTTGGCGGTCTCACCCATGAAATGAACTCCACAGAGCACAATGATGTCGACATCTTTCAGTGTAGCTGCATAACGGGCCAGAGCGAGAGAGTCTCCTATGTGATCTGCGATGTCCTGTATTTCGGGACGCTGATAATAGTGGGCCAAAATCACGGCTCTCTTTTCTTTCCTCAGTCTATTGATTTCTTTCACCAGTGTTTCCTTGTCCAATGTTTTTTCAGCGGCAACACAGTGCTTGTTTTCGACATTCATTCTATATTTTGTAAAATTAAAATCTTAAAAAATAATTTATATCAAGAAGAATAAGGAATGTTGATATCTATAATAAGTTTTTGCCTCTAAATTTGCTATTACGGCTTATTAGTATCCGGCTTATGTTTGTCAATGGATTATCAACATATTTATTCTTTGAATATCAGTTCTTTCTTATAGTTATCAACATTATGTTTATAATGTGCAAAGTTAATAAATTTCTTCAATTTTCAGCGATAGAAATATTGAAAACTACGTTGATAAAGCTAAATGAAAAAGTATGATGATTCAAATTACTTTAAGGCTAATATTTATATAGCTTGATGGCTTTGTTTTTTCCAAATTTATTTGCTGAATTCTTATTGAAAGCTTATCAACAGTTTTCAACATGTTATTGACATAGTTTCAACCTGCGGAGACAGGTTGAAAAGGAGCTCTTACCGCCAAAATATCATCGCAAAACTTAAAGTATGGAATTCGGCTGAAGCCTGCAAGCTTGCGCGTAGTCTTGATATATTAGTTTAGAGACGGCAAGCTTCTATTCTTTTTCTTATTTCTTCAATGTCAACCGATGACTCGTCGGTTTCTGTGAAAAGAAGGTCGGCGGGTGTTGCGGCTACTGAGAGAGGATTGAATCTTTCGCCATACGACAAGGCAAATCCTTTTTCAATAAGTTGGCGTGCTACATTCTCTTTTCCGCGGAAGCCGTGTATTATCCAAAGCTGTGACGGATTGATTTCTTTTCTTATCTGTAAAAGTATATCAAACGATTTGACGGCATGGATGATCATGGGTTTGCACACATTTTCGCTTATTGATATGTGTTTTTTGAATATGCTGACTTGTTTCTCTATCTCACCTCCGCGAAGTCGGTCTATGCCGCATTCGCCGATGGCTACAATGCGGTCAGACGATGATTTTTCTCTGACTTTTTCCATCGCTGACTGCAGTTTTTCTTCAGTCATGTCGGTCTGCCACGGATGAAGACCTATGCTGTAGTATCCCATTTTGGGGACATCATCCTGATAGTCGAGATTGACGATCGTCCGATCTCCGGCGTTCGATAGATGATGGCTGTGTATGTCAAGGAAGTCATGGATATTTTTCATGGCACAGGATCATAGCCGCTTCCTCCCCATGGATGACAGCGGCAGATACGTTTGATGGCGAGGAGGCCGCCTCTGACTGGGCCATGTTTTCTGATAGCTTCAAGTGCATATTGGCTGCAAGTAGGAGTGAAGCGGCAACAAGGCGGAAACAGAGGAGAAATGGATGCGCGGTAAAATAATATAGGCATCGTCATTAATTTGACGATACTATTGCGCAGCAGTTTTTTCATCAGATAATATTTTAAGGAGAAGACGATGGATAGATTTTTCCACTTCATCATAGTCTTTGAGTCCGTCGGCTATATAGACAAAAGCTAAATCAATCCTGGTGGTGCTGTCCGAAAAATAGCTGTGGCGGTTAAGACGGTAAGACTCACGGATGCGCCGGCGCATCAACACTCTGTCGACAGCGTGACGGAGTCTTTTTTTGGGAACGGAAATCAGAAATTGGACTGGAGAACCTGTGGTGCGTGAAGTGTTTACTCTCCATACGGCGCGAAGTGGATAGGCTATTGCGCTCCTTGGGACATTATCATGGTCAGAAGAAGCACCACGGCTGAAGAGCTTGTCGATAGCCGTGGTGCTACAAAGTTTGTCAGATTTATTTAATCCAAATTTTTTCACGCGTTTTCGCTTTCATCCGCCAGACCGTTAGTCTTCATGAGATAAAGGTCGAGCGCAGCTGTCATGGACGGCGCTTCCGGAGTAGGTGCGGCCACATCAAGACGCAGGCCGGCATCTTTGACAGCCTGGGCTGTGGTGGTGCCGAATGTGGCGATGCGCACATTGTCTTGCTTGAAATCGGGGAAGTTTTTAGAAAGAGATTCTATGCCTTGAGGACTGAAGAAGACAAGCATGTCGTAGTCAAACACTTCGTCCGGTCCGAAATCATTGCTGACCGTGCGGTACATCACACCGCGGGTGTAGTTCAGATTGTTGTTACTCAAAATTGCTGAGTCGGCTCCGTTGTTGACATCTGAAACGGCAAAAAGAAATTTTTCGTTTTTGTGTTTGAGCATGTAAGGAAGCAGATCGGCGAGCTTGCCGGTCTTGGCCGAGAATATTTTGCGTTTGCGATATATGATATACTTCTGGAGATAATTGGCAATTGAATCACTTGTGCAGAAATATTTCATGGTATCGGGAATGGTTATGCGCATTTCCTCACATAGGCGGAAGAAATGGTCGATAGCTGTCTTTGCTGTGAAAATGACGGCTGTGTGTTCGGAAATTGACACTTTTTGCTGTCTGAATTCCTTAGCGCTTAAGCCTTCAACTTTGATAAAAGGACGAAACACGATGTCCACATCATATTTTGACGCTATTTCGTAGTAGGGCGATTTTTCGGAGGAAGGTTTAGGTTGGGAAACTAAAATTTTCTTTACTTTCACGCTTGTATACTTCTTAGATTATAGTTGAAAAAACCGCCATGCTTACAGGATAAGAACAGCGACTTTATAAACATAAATTATGGGTATAATTTCCAGAGCGCAAAGGTACAAAATAAAATAGACCAACGAAAATATATTTTTATAAAAAATACTAAACCCCTTCGAAATAAATAACAAACGGGCAATAACATAGACCGTACAGGCTACAATTGACATCGAAATTGTGGCTGTAGGATAAAAAAGTGTCATCAGAGCCGGTATAATCAGTCCAAGTCCGGCAAGCGATTGAGAGGCGTTGAATGAGCGTATCCATCGCAGACTGTTTTCTTTGCCTCCGAATGTATATCCGGTTATACTGTAGGCGCATAACTGAAAGATATAATATATGCAGAAAAGACCTGAGGCCATCATAAGTGTTGTGAAACTGTAATTGACGATTTCTGAATCGCCTTGTCGTGTGGCCGCAATGCCTGAGAGTATTATTCCTCCATAGACAAGATACTGCACTATAGTCAGTATGGTCAGTCGTGATTCGTGATTGCTGTGCTCGTCAAATGCATTTTCTCGTTTCTTGTTGTTGAGGAGCTCGTTTATGAAGTGAATGAACAGTTTCTTGCACTCCTTGAAATTAAGCGACAGGATGACAAATAGTATGACTATGATCGTAAGTATGCCCGAATTGCCTGACGATGGAGATTGCAGGCTTGTGCCGTCTATACCGTAGGCCCATGTGTCGGGTATCTCGGCGAGTGTCGACACGAGCTGTATGCTGTCCTGACTGTTGACTGTCGTATCGGGCTGACAAAGCAGCAGGGTGTCGAGCGTGAAACGCGACGACATGGCAAGCGCTTCCGTAACATCAGCCGGCGGGTTGTAGCCGGCTGCGGGCTGTGACAATATGCTATCCTGTATCTGGGGCATCAGAATTTTGCAGAAAATTTAGATGTCAGGGGTTCACGTATGGCCGCCTCTACTGCCTCCTGAGCGTCGGTGGTCACGGTCCAGATGGTTTTATGGTCTGCTTTCATGAAGTTGCGTTCGACTGCTGTGTCAAGCATCGCAAGGAGATTGTCATAATAACCGTCGATGTTGTAGATCACGACATTGCCTTTGAAGAGGCCGAGCTGACGCCAGGTTATGATTTCGAGCAGTTCTTCAAATGTGCCTATGCCGCCGGGCAGAGCGATGACACCGTCGGCGAGCGATGCCATTTTTTCTTTGCGTGAGTGCATGCCGTCGGTGACTTCAAGTTTTGTCAGGCCTTTGTGGTGCCATCCCCTCTCGACCATAAATGAAGGTATGACACCGATTGCTTTTCCGCCGGCTTCGATCACGGCATCGTTGACCGCGCCCATCAGACCCATCGAGCCTCCGCCGTCGATGAGGGTGATGCCGCGGCGGGCTATCTCTTGACCCAGACTACGGGCCGCATCAAAATATATTTTGTCAATCGAGGTGCTCGACGCACAATAGACGGTGATTATCTTTTCTTTCATTGTTCGAGTGTGATTTTGCAGTTGTCGAGTGATAGCACGCGAGCCAGACTTCTGACGTCGATGCCCTGTGATTTCAGATATTCTCCACCGCCTTGAAAGACTTTCTCTATGATGAAGCCCATGCCGGCAATGCGTGCGCCGGCTTGTTGGCACAGATCGATGATGCCGCGTGCGGCGTTGCCATAAGCGAGAAAATCATCGATGAAGACAATTGTGTCATCTTTGGTCAGGAAGTCGGAGCTGATACAGACTGTGTAGGTGCGGTCTTTAGTAAAGGAGTGTACCTCGCTGACAAGCATGTTTGTCATTGTCTTAGGTTGTTTTTTCTTTACGAAGACAACAGGGAGGTGCATGATTGAGCCCATCATGATGGCAGGCGCGATGCCGCTTGCCTCTATGGTCAGAATCTTATTCACTCCGCAGTCTGCGAATATCCGCGAAAATTCTTCGCCTATGCACATCATAAGGTCAGGATCCATCTGATGGTTGATGAAACTGTCAACTTTCAGTATGCCTCCTTCAAAGCATTTGCCGTCCTGGCGTATTCGGTCTTCAAGTAGTTTGAACATTGTATCACTTTGTTGAATTGATGCAAAATTACAATATTTTTACTACTTTTGTTGTACAATCAACAGCTTCTATCACTCTTGGAGAGTATTTATTATTTATAACAACCTGTTAAAATCTAATTTTATATTGCTATGTCCATCAGCCGGTCAAAATTGATGTTAGCCATCTGTCTCTTTTTTGCGTCGCTCGTCCACGCCCACGATTTAAAATGGTTCAATCCCATGGATGCGGGTTTTCCTGTCGTTCAAAACCAGGGATGGACATCCGAAACCGGTGGCACGTATTATCGTCTCCCTGACCGCGCTCAGCAAAATGTGCGCGGAGCGGTGTGGAATCTGTCACGCCACTCCGCAGGACTTGCAATCCATTTCTATTCAAATGCGCCTAAAATATGGGTGCGTTATGTGGTTGACGGACCGCAGGCGATGCATCATATGCCGGCGACAGGTGTCTCGGGTCTCGATCTCTATGGCATAGATCAGGATGGCAAGTGCCGCCGTTTCTTCGGTTTCTTCAACGGATATCCGCAGGCCGATACGCTTGTCACTGCCTTTGTCAACGACCGCATGAACCAGTTCCACAATCACGGCTATGAGTTCCGTCTCTATCTGCCGCTCTACAATAGTGTGCGCTCACTTGAGATAGGTGTTCCTCAAGACAGTGAGTTTTCTTTCATTCCTGTTTCAAAAGAAAAGCCTATAGTGCTTTATGGAACATCGATCGAACATGGAGCTGTGGCCTCGCGTCCGGGCATGGCGTGGGCGACTCAGGTGCAGCGTTCGCTCGACTATCCATTGATCAACCTTGGCTTTTCAGGCAACGGCCGACTGGAGAAAGGTGTGCTCGATCTGATGGCCGAGACCGATGCCAGACTCTATATCCTCGCCTGTCTCGCAAACCTGACTGATGCTACTCACGAGCAGATCGACTCGCTCACGGCTGCAGCCGTGTCGATACTCCGTGCTAAAAACGATGCTCCGATCATTCTTGTCGAGCATCCAGGATTCAGTGACGTGCCGGTCAACAGTGCGCAGGCTGAGATAATCGATCGTCTAAACAAAGCTTCGAAGGCTGTGTTCGCCCGGCTCAAAGACGCCGGAGTAGGGAAGCTTTACTACGTATCGCGCGAGGATATGAATATTCCGGCCGATGGTTGGACCGATGATGTCCATCCCTCAGACCTCGGACAGACTGCCATGGCTACAGCTATCGAAAAATGCGCGCGCGAAGCCCTTTCTCTGCCTCAGGGTCAGATTTCGACTACAATCCCGGTCACTCAGCGTCGTGAGCCCGACAGCTATGAATGGAGAGTGCGTCACGACAGCATCGTGGCCTATAATCACAGGGTGAAGCCCCGGAAAGTGATTCTTGGCAACTCCATAACCCACTATTGGGGTGGCGAACCGGCGGCTGACCGTAAGAACGGCGAGAAATCCTGGAACAAACAAATGCGTCCTGCCGGATATGCCAATCTCGGATGTGGATGGGACCGCATAGAGAATGTGTTATGGCGTGTCGTCCATGGCGAACTCGATGGCTTCGATGCCGAAGAAGTTGTGCTCATGATCGGTACCAACAATTATTCGCTCAACTCTGACAAAGATATTGTCGAGGGCTTGCGTTTCCTGATTTCGGCGGTGCGTCAGCGTCAGCCTGGCGCCAAAATCAAGGTAGCCGGCATACTTCCGCGCCGCGATGCCGAGCAGTGGGTCAGCAATATCAACAAGGCCATCGAAGCAATGGCCGCCGAGGAGGATTGCTTATTCATCAATCCCGGATTGCGATTGCTTTTGAAAGACGGGCGCATCGATGAATCTCTGTTCTCCGATGGCCTTCATCCTAACGACAAGGGTTACTCTCTGATTGCTCCCGACATCAAGCGCTGACCCTCAGGTCAGCGCTTCAGCCAAGCCTGCTCAAACTCCTCAGCGTCGATAAATTCCTGGTTCTGCCAGTTAGTGTCACCGAAGTCGGCTTTGCGTAGCGTCATGCCGTCAGCCTCGGGAGCGTCTTCTGTCAATCTTGTAATCCTGTCACCTGAGATGACAAGCTGCCTTATCGCATGCTTGCCCTTGAAGTGATAGTAAGTCACCGTGTCGTCCTTTTCGCGCTTTACATAGCTGTCAACATCCGGCAACGGAACTCGTTTGACTATATCGTAATAAACCCTATTGGCTTGACAATAACCATATTTTAATTTTGCTACAATATTTGAATTAGCCATTACTATACCAAGTTCAACACGATTGCGATACATAAGGGGTAGTTCTCCCACGTTAACGCTTGGTTCGTTAACATGCCAAATATACCAGTGTTTCAGTGGATCTACTGATATAACATGGGGTGGTTCATATATTTCATCTTGAGTATATGCAAAAATAACTCTTTTTAAATTTTCAGAACCGATTTCTTTTGATTTTCCTACTTTATACCAAACGCTTTTCTGTATACCGAACTTTAGTACAGTATGTGCGTAGAATGAGACATTATCATTTATAATACTCTCGATAGACGGCTTGTCATCAATTGAATAGCGAGTCTTAAAAGCTCTGATGACAGAGCTGTTCAGCATTGTTAAATCATTGGCAATATATTGGAAATAATACTTGTACTTTCCATCTATCTCCACGCAAAACACATCACCAATTTTTGTCACAATTCTCTTTGCCATAGTTTAAAATTTAAAATGTTATGTGAAATTGTGGCCAATATTTGGGACTTATCTCATTTCTTAAATTGAATAGAGTCCCACCATTTTTTAAGAAACCATAGTTATTTATTTTATTTTGTTCCCAAATACGGGCTTCAATTTTACTTAAATTATTTATACCAGCAGGAATGTACTCCAAATCAGCTCTAATTGAACCAGAACTTAGATGTTCATTAAATCGAATTTCAAGCGGTCTTTTCGTTATTCCAACATAACGTATTTCTCCAGTTTTTCTGTCGACACCATAGTAACCTGAATAGGTATTTTGATTTTGAGGTGATATTAGAGTATTATTTATATTAGCTGCTCTGTTCTGAATTTTAGGATTTTGACCATTAAAGAAATTTTTTCCTGTTTGGAGAGCTTGAATACCACCGGTTATTCCCCCGAATATTCCGCCAGTAACACCACCGGTTATTGCTCCATATAATCCTTTATCTAAAGAACTTCCAAATGATTCGCCTTCAATTAGAGCATTAGCAGTATTTGTTATTAGTCCACTTGTTGCACCACCTAAAGCTCCAATTGATGCACCGGCGTAAAATCCGGTAGTTCCTGCTGTAAAACTTGCAGCTGTGGCAGTAAGCATACTTCCGAACCCTACAGCCGCGCCAATTCCTACAGCCGCACTAATACCTCCTGCTGCAGCTCCTGCCATAAAATAGCCTGCACCTTTCATAAAGCCGTTCCATCCTCCGGCAGCTTTAATTTCCTTCCAATGTGTTGCTACATTGATTATAGCTGAGACTCCTGCTGCAACACCGACTACGGCCCAAAAAAATTTCCCGTCTTTATCAACATAGCATAGAGGATTATTAAGGGTGTATGTGTAGCGGTTGAAATTCTGACTGAAATCCGGCATTTGAACATAAGGGTCAGGTGACAGGAAGCGTCCTAAAGCAGGATCATATAATCGCGCATTCATGTTTATCAATCCGTACTCCTTTAAATGCTCGTGACCGGTAAAGCCACGACCTATAAAAAGGTCAGGTTCTTCCCCTGGTGCATAGTTTGTATATGTGACAGGGTCACGCAATTTTCCCCAGGCATCATAGCTAAGTTCTTGAACAATATCTCCCAAACCGGATACTATATGAGTAATACTACCAAGATGGTCACGCATAAGATGGTAGATATTTTCTTTGCCTTGGTTTGTCCTTATATATACAGCAGGTGCGCTATAATAATCGCCCCCAAGATATATGCGTTCAGTTGTGGAAGATGGAGTCTGGTAGTTTTCGTAAGTATCTCCTAAATAGTAGTAATTGAAATAAAAAATGCTATCCAATGAACGCCCCATCCAGACACGTTGATTTTCTTCATCGTAAATAAATGAGGATTGATTATTATGTTCCTTTATCGTTTTGGGTAGTCCAAACGATGTATATTCAATTTCTTGAGTAAACGATGGGATTGCTACTCCAGATAATTCTACATCTGAAATTGCATATGGTCTGTCTGCTATGTTGTAACCAAAAGTTCCAACATCACTTTTTTTAATTATATTACCATTCTCATCATATGAAATAATTGTTTTTCCCGATGATATCAAGCGGTTAAGCTGATCGTATTTAAAAAACTCCTCAATATTGCGAACTTCATCAGTTCGTGAATATAAAGTGTTGGACGGATCATTGAATTTGTTAAAGATACTTTGTATTTTTCTACCGGTAGGTGTTGTTGCAGACCTACGTACCGGGAAGCCGTTTGAACTATATTCATACTTGCGTTCTAATCCATTTGCGTCAATTTCTGCCGGAAGACCAAAACTATTTACTTTAGTTACTTCAAAAATTAAGTTGTAGTTTGCAACGAGTGCATTTAAATAACCATTTTTGTAATGGTATTCCTCCTTAACCAGTACGCCATTTTTTGTTTCATGAGTTATAGATTTAATATTGCACTTTGAATAAGTGTAGTGTTTTTTTAGCCAGATTGAATGTAAGCCTTTTTCATAAAAAGTAGTTATACGTCCTAAGCTATCATAAGTCCATGATTTGGAAGTCCCTTCGGAAGATTTGATTTCGATGGGCTCATTATACACATTGTAAGTGTATGAGAAAGTCGCTTCGGGTTGAATTTTTTTATTAATACGACCAAAAGAATCATATTGAAAGTGTAATGATTCTCCATTAGCATTAGTTTGGGTTTTCAGATTCCCATCATTATCATAGTCATATGTGATTAATCCGTGACTTGGATCCTCGAGCGATATGCGTCGCCGGAATGTATCGTATGTAAAATGTGTAGTATTTCCACCGGGAGCAACAATAGAAGATGGTTGTCCATCCGCTTCAAGATTATATGTAATAGTTCCCCCCGGATCCGTAACCGATATTACGTTACCTAATATATCATATTCTGTAGTCTTAGAAATATTGTCCTTAACAGATGTCACAGAATTAGCTGCATAGGTAAATAATGTCTTTCTACCGGAAAGTTCATTAACCGAAAGTAATCTATCGTAAGTATCATAAGTATATGTTATCCATGAATTTGCAGATTTACCAATATAAGGTAGAGATTTCTTGCTTAAGTTTCCGTATGTGTCGTAAATCTTATCAATATTTGTTGTAGTACCATCAAAGAGTTTTTTGCTTGACCGCACTTCACGAGTCAGTGCATCAAAATAAATGGTTTCACATGACTCATCTCTATCCATTTGAGTGATTGCGTAAAGACCATCAGAAACTTCATTTGACCACGAATGTACTGTGGTGGCATTGGTGTCGTCTGGATAAAATGTTTTGATAACACGGTCAAATCCATCATAAGATATATTTATAGTATTTCCTCGATAATCTGTGATGCTGCTAGTCTGACCCAGGCTGTTGTATGTATAGCTTGTTGCTGAGCCCATAAAGTCAGTTTTCTTAATCAGTTTTCCTGATTTATCGTAGGAATAGGTTGTGGTCTTGCTGTTTGGGGACCCATAAATACTTGTAGTTTCGGAAGTTACATTACCTACTGCATCATATTCAAATACTTGTTCTTCATATGGGGTATTATTTATACTCTTTGTTATTTTTTTTGGCAATCCCGGCTTAAATAATTCAATCTCTGTGGCTGTATTATAATTTGATTCTTGCCTGCTCTTATTGACTTGTGTCTTTTTGGGAAATCCAAGGTAATAACCATCGCCTACAATATCGTTGTTAAAATAGGTGTAGGTACGGTATTCATTAATGTTACTTGAATAATTTATGATTTCAGATGTAGGGTAACCTTTGTTATCATATATTATGTAGTTTGAACGACTCGTTTTATTAAGCAAGTCTTTTTCAAGTGTTCTAATTGGAAGTATTTTTGCAAGTTTATTCTTAGATAAATTTATACTATAAGTATTTAGAGTTTGGTGAGTAGGGGTTGTCTCCTCTTTTAAAATACCGAAGTGGTATGGGTCGAATATGCGTGTGCTTATTTGCCCTTTATGATTTGTGTATGAAATTTTTTCGAAACCACAAAAACCGCGACCATGTCTATTAATTACCGCATTATTGTAGGTTATTGACAGATGGTCTATTTCGTTTCCATTCATTAAGGAGGTAGAAGAGGTCAATACTGGAATTGGTTCCTGAATGTTTACATGAGGAAAAACTGCATCATAACCTCTGATATATAGCGAGTTTATTACTCCTTCATCATTTATGTAATTATATTCATTGTGTTCGATAATGCCGAAACTGTTAACCATTGCCGTCATCATATTCTCCTTCTGATCATCTCTTGAGAAGGAATATTTAGTGACAATATCATCCTTTAAACACAATAGTTTTGTGAAGGAGTTATGAGAGTTTAGTCTGACTGGAACAATAATGGAATTAGAATCATTGTAAGCTTCATGTAGACTTGTAGAAAATCTGTTAGAATGAGTTAAATATAGATTAAATCCATCTTCTTTATAAGTAATTACATCTGTAAGGCCGTCTCCATTAATGTCTTGAGAAAGACTACCGGAATGATTGTTACTAAGCATTGAAGTTTCACCGAATGGTAATGCTTTAAATTGACCATTTCCTAAAGAATTATATATAGTCCAAGTATTTGAATTTGGACGACCTCTTTTTATAGGACTTTTAAGAAAATCGACAAGCCCGTCTCCATTAAAGTCTCCAAACACAAGATCTGTATAGGTCAGATGACTGCGTGATAGATCTGAAAATGTAGAAACTTTATGTGGTGAAAGTGTGCCATTGTTTATTTCAAAAGTATATATAGAGACTTCGTTTTCATCTATATGACAAATGTCAGCTTTTCCGTCGCCATCATAGTCCATAACAAATAAGTAATCTGAGTATCTAGCTACTTCGTAAGGATTACTTTGTCTCGTTCCGTAAAATTCAATATTATATGCAAAAATATGTCCTTCGTATAATATCCGGTTTCCTATTAGGTCAAATATGTAGCACATGGATGGTTTAGAGACATCATCAAATGGCTGATGAACAGAAGTTGCCATAATGTCCATCTTCCCATCTCCGTTAAAGTCTCCTACATAATAAAATTTTGGCTGTATACTCTTCCCTCCATCAGCATCTGTGTATACCGTTGGGAAACTAAATGTACGTGTATATAACTTTGAAAGTCCTGTGTGTAAATTAGATTGATATATTTCAAACGTCACTTGGTCATTGTCGTCAACAACATTATTGTTTATTTTTATAACTAGTTCTTCTTGCTGCCCTTGCAGATCAGCGCATAAGATATCGATAAATCCTTTTCCTGTATAAAAATCTGGAATAGGATCAGACCAATTATCTTTCAGTCCTGTATAAAGGAATATCTTTTCGTCACCGGTAAAAAGATTATCGAACCTGTTTTGGGAATGGCGAAAAGCTGTTGGATTACGATAGTATTTAAAGTAAGGATTCTTATTTGGTAAAACTATCAGGCCGTCAGCTCCGCAATCATAATCGAATTTACCCATAGATACTTTTATCATATTGGGGTCATCAGATGTGTACCATTGAGACAATCGTGTAGTCGATTTTGAAAATGAAGTATCTGATATCCCTTCACCATAATAGAATTTTAGTGGATTAAGAGATTCATCTCCTGCTGAATAGTCTATTTGGGACAGTAATGAGTTTGAATTTTGAGTTATATAAGTCAAAGAATATTGACCTAATGTCGAATTGCCTAATTTTGTTGTGATGCTTTTCAGTAGATATGGTTCAATCAATTTTAGACCTCCTGCATATGTTTGCAGAGAGTCTGGACGATATGTATATCGGAACTCAATAGATGCATCATTATATGAGATTTTGTTTATGTGATATATATTATTAGATAGAGTATAAGTGTAATAAATTGTATTACCGACAATATTTGATAACGAATATATTGGATATTGCAACAGATTATTTGCATTAGATGCATTTCCGAATACTCCTTTGTTGCCATTTGGATAATACACCTCAAAATATGTCATGACGCCCCCCGAAACATGTCCAACAACCTTGATATTGCCGTATTCTGTTTCGTATAATATATAATTAGAATTAGTATCTATTCTAATCATTCTTACACCATCAAGAAAGAATGAGTCGGAATTATCCATTAATATGCCTTGTGTATTGTCATCAAAATACATGCATTTACCAGCGCGAGTTATGGTTGGCAATCCGGAAATAGACCACCCGACTCCGATAATAGAATTTCCGCCCAAACTATTATATGATAAAGAGATTTGTGGATTAAAATCCCTCATCCCCGGGTATACCTTAATTGGAACATTGTAGATTTTAGCCCCATTGGACGAAATGTCTGAGTTAATTGTTATTTGTCCGACGGACTTGGTTTTATCTATATTGATAATTGTTGGTATATGCGAGTTTCTTCTTGAAACATTCGTCCTTGGTGCAGAATTATTAGAAACATTTGCAATTAAGCTATCGTAAGAATGCTCAATTACCGGTGCGTACAGAGCAGCAATTATCGAGTCATCGTGCCGTTGGAATTGCTCATCTGTCCAGTTTGTAAATAGATCATTGCTATTATTAAAATCAGATTTAGCTTTTACAGAAAGGAAGGATATTATAATTAAGATAAGTATTATAAAATGTTTATTTTTCATATGGCATTAGATTAATTCTTAATTTTTGATAATTTTCCAAGTGGTAGTGCTTTCATTTATCCTTATCGTAAGGATATAAATTCCTTTAGTTTGAGAAGTTATATCAAATTGAATTGGCGAAAAAATCGTATTGCTTGAGCAAATTTCAATTCCTTTAAGGTTGTGTATGTAAGCAACTCCTGTATCATCTTTTTTTAATCCGGAGATTTCAATTTTAATAACGCCTTCAGTTGGATTTGGATAGATTTTTATTTGCTGTTTAGCAAGAAATTCTGAAAAATATATATTTTTTTTCTGTTTTGTATCATATCGATTCATTATAATTTCACGTTTTACGCGATTTCCAGATGCGTCGTAACTGAAATTGATAGTTTGAGAGAAGCAGATAGGTGATAATAAAAAGAATATAATAGCTAAGAATAATTTATAGTTCATGGTACATAATTTTGCTGTGTAGCAAAATTACGATAAAAATATAATATATCCAAAAAATGTAAAATTTTGGCCCAATAGAAGTCTCCACAGTCTAACGCATTCCGGTTAATCCCGGATTTGTGATTGCCGCAAATTTCAGATGCTTTTACTTGTCTAATTTTGTCGATTGGTTGAGAAACTGGTGGCGACGATGGTGATGTCTTTCATCTTGAGACGTGCTTCGAGATATTGCTTGAATTTTTCGTTTTGCGCTTTGCTCATCTGATGATTGTAATGGACAAGAGCCACATTGAGGGTGTCGAGACGTTGTGTCTCGACGTTGCTGACTATTGCTCTTGTCACGGCTATGTCGGCAATCTCGGGAAAGAGGACTCTCAGTTCGGGAGAGATTGTGGCGCCCACCGTATCGTTGCGGGCTATTTCTGTATTTATGGTGCGCAGTGAGTCGATGGTCTCGCGCTGGCTGTTGATGGTGTTTTGCGTTACCTGATACATGTCGCGCAACATCGTCGATGTTGCCTGTGTGGCGTCAAATCCATTGTCCGGACTGTCGCCCTGGATGATGCGGAGGCGTGTGCCGCCGAGATGATAGTCGGGGAGGCGGTCGGTCATGGCCAGTGTGAGTGAGTCCTGTGGCAGTATTTTGCCGACGAGACTGATAGTCAAGGTCTTTTGACGGCCTTTCATCTGGGCGTTGTAATGGAGCACCTGGGTGCCGCTGAAATCAAAGAGGTCGTCGACAAACCGGTCGCAAGAGGCCTTGAAATTGTTGACCTCATACATACGGTAGGTGAGATAACACGCCGGTATCATGGTCAGGATGGCGATGGTGTAGACGGTGTTTCTCACGCGGCGTGCTCTGACAGGATTGGAAAACTCCCTGACCTGATATTTCATGAACTTCACTCCCAAGGTTGTCGCACAGGCGATGAACACTGAGTTGATGAAGAACAGATATAAGGCACCGAAAAAATAGCTCATCTGAAATGTGGCCAGACCATAGCCCACCGTACACAGAGGCGGCATGAGGGCTGTCGCTATGGCCACGCCCGGGATGACGTTGCCTTTGACCCTGCTGCCGATTGCAAGTATGCCGGCTGCTCCGCCAAAGAAGCCTATGAACACGTCGTAGATTGTCGGTGACGTGCGGGCCAGTAGTTCGCTGTGGCCTTCGTTGACGGGTGAGATCAGGAAATATAGACAGGAAGTAGCGACGCTGAACAATGTCGCCATCATAAGATTGCGGAACGAACGTTTCATCAGGTCGAAGTCGTGGACTCCGACAGCAAGACCTATTCCTATGATTGGCCCCATCAGTGGTGATATGAGCATCGCACCAATAATCACGGCTGTCGAATTGGTGTTAAGACCCAGTGACGCAATGAAGATAGCCACTATCAGAATAAGGATATTGATGCCGCGGAACGATACACCCTCGCGTATGGCGTCTTCAGCTTCTGCCTGCGGTATAAGAAATCCTGACAGATCGAAATATCCGACAATACGGTCTTTTATGTCATTGAAATTCTGGATGTTCATGATGTTGAAACGTGTTAAAAGCTGAGACTATGTCAAAACGTTATATATTGCGATGCTAAATTAACAATTTATATTGACTTTTGCTTCAGAGACCATTCGAAAATAAGCCCTCGGCCGATTATCGGTTGGAGTCATAGGCTGTCTGCATCATATGGAGGGCAAACGCAGGACGGTAATGCACATTGTCATAGAGCATAGTGTCACACTCAAGCATTCCGGCCATTGAACTGCTGAAATCATGGATGCGACAGGCCTGAAATATCTCTTCCATCTGCTGCAGGTCGAGAGGGTTCAAAGCTTTTTTCAGTCTGTTGGGACCTATGATTATACGGTAATCCGTTCCATGTTTTTTAATTATTCTGGCTACCCGTCTCAGAGCGTCGGCTTTGCGGGAGTCTATTGCCGAATCAGATGTAGTGACAGAGTCGGGTGATTCTATCAGGCGATGTCGGGCGTAGTATTTCTCCGGTGATTGGCTTATCATATAATCCCATTGAGGAATTGTCTCTTGATTTGTCAGCGGATCATGGACTATGGGCTGGGTTTCAAAGATCATGTTTCGTCCGCCGTAATAAGGTTTGCCATTGACTTGGGCCGGGATCCAGCTTTTCAGGAAATCGGCATTTGTAGCCGCGCGAAAGTAGTTGTAGTGAAACCTGGCCAGATTGAGGATACTATTGTCAAGCATAGGCGTTTCCATCTCAGCAGGTCCGTCAGGCTTATCTTTTGACATTATGACAGGGTCAAGCACTATGAGAGCATATTTTATAGCGATGTCCTTACGGTCGAGATATTCGAATTTGTCGGCCAGTGACAGCAGGCTTTCATTTGACGAGTCAAAGTGATATGGCTTTGCAGAGCCAGTGCTGTCAGCCAGACTAACCCATGATAGGGCGTCATAGTAGCACGACACCGACGAACCGAATATAAAGGCGTCATAGATCCTCCCCTCGGCCAGGCGGTCGTTGAGGTTGTTGATGGTGATCATCTCTTTGTTCAGACCGAGTCTGAGCGGATTTTCGTCCGGATCAGGCAGATAACAATCATAGTGACGCAACACTTTGTAAGGGTCTTCTATTACATACCACAACGATGCAGCCGCCAACACCGGTGATATCACGAGCGCGGTTTTTAGTATGAAGTGGATTATGGATTTTGTTACGGTGTTCATCAGAATTGAAAGTAGATGAATTTCATGTCAACAGGTTCGCTTATGCATATAAAGGCTATGCATAGCCAATAGAACATCAGGCGTAGGGGGAATGCTGCCTCAAATCTTTGCAGGGGATATTCCATATTGCGGTAATGCCATTCGACTGCAACCATCATGCCCATCGGCAACAGCCACCACAATTTTATCTCTTCAGTCCACTGTGAAACTATATGGCAACAAGCCATAGCTATAGCAGTCAAAGCAATGCCCGCCATGATTATTCTTGCCGGGCGATAATCGACACATAGTTTTGCCACTGCGCGGATGACTCCGAAAAACACTACATAAACCCATAGATTGACAATGCCGGCATACATCTCTTCCCAACCGCTGCAGCGGAATATATAAAAGCCAAACGTGACAACCCCCATCGTCAGTAACATATCCGGAATATCTTTCAGTGAGATGGGTTCGTTTCTATCTTTGAGTTTTAAAATGAATCTTCCGCATAAATATGCTATGGCCCAGTATGCGCCCCATGCGATGAAGTTCCATGCAGCCCCGTGCCATAGTCCCGAGAGCAGAAACACGACAGAGATATTTATCATAGTGCGTCTTGTGCCACGTCGATTGCCACCCAGCGGTATGTATATGTAGTCTCTGAACCACAGCATAAGCGAAATGTGCCATCGCTTCCAGAACTCTATGATGTTGCGCGAGAAATAAGGCATCCTGAAATTTGCCATGAGTTCAATGCCAAGCAATCTTGAAACTCCTCTTGCAATCTCACTGTAAGCCGAGAAGTCGCAATATATCTCGAGTGTGAACAGTAGACCGGCGGTCAGCGTCACAATAGGGTTATGGAGATTGTATGTGAAATACTGTTCGGTGTAGAGGGCTAACATATCAGCGACGCAAACCTTTTTGACCACGCCAAACAATATCATCCTCATGCCCGAAGTGGCATAGTCCCGGTTCCATTTCCGCTGTGTCTCAAGTTGAGGCAGCAGTTGTGAGGCACGTTCGATGGGGCCGGCAACGAGTTGGGGAAAATAAGCGATAAAGGTGGCGAAGTTGATGAAGTCTGGACAGGCTTTTACCTTGCCTTTGTAGACATCGACAGAGTAGGCGATAGCTTGGAATGTATAGAAGGATACTCCGACAGGCAACAATATGTCGATTGTAAACCAGTCGAGACTCCACCCTGCAATATCAAACAGACGCCGGAGATTTTCACTGAAAAAATTAAGATATTTACAGACAATCAGAATGCCTGTATTGACAGCGATGCTTCCCACGGTAAGAAGTTTTCCATGCCTTCCATGAGCTCCGAGCGCACAGAGATATGTTGTTGTCGTGGTTAGCATTATCAATCCGAGAAAGCGCCAGTCCCACCAACCGTAGAACAGATAGCTTGCCGCGAGCAAGAACACATTCTGCGCCTTCACCCGTTGTCTTAACAGGAGCCAGTAGATTGAAAACACTAATGGCATGAATATCGCAAATGCTATCTCGGTAAATGACATCTTAAATCACTAATAACACAGATTTTAATCGATTTTGTAAAAATAAGCGCGCTGCAACCATGCTTATTTTTACATTTTTGTAAGAATAAGCCCGTTTAGCGTCTTATTAAGAGCTTATTTTTACACGATCTATACCCTTAGTGTAGGTATAGAGGGCAGTAGGCACAAATTGTAGTTTGCCGCATTCCATTGTCATGGAACCTTTATCATTGATCGAAGTGACGACCGCTCGCGACAAGGAGTTGGCGGACATGAATGCAAGCAATGACTTCAATTCGCCGGGATTTCTGTAGTAGCATGGTTATGCTATAGGGTCAGATTATTTTTCTTTTTGTAATTGTCAATGTCTATCAACCAGAATCTTCCGGTATTCCTGTTGTCGACTGTAACTAATATGTAGTTTTTACCCTTTCTCCCAACTTTTAATATCTTATGCCATAAAATGTCTTCGTCAGGAGAGCTGGTATAAAGAGTCAAGCCGTCAACCCGAGCGGTGAATTTTATGTCAATATGCTTGTTGCCTGTAATTGACTTCCAGAATTTAAGACCTCCAAACGCTGTTGTAAGGACACCTCCTTCAACAAAGCCTTGTTCTTCCGGGTCAAAATTGTTTATAAAATTACCGTTTTCGCACAATCCATAACTAATCAGTCGCAAAGGAACACCTTTAAGCTGATTCCATGATTTTAATGCTAACGGAGAACTGTCAGGGGTCCAGAACTTAGACTCTTGTGATTGAGCGTTTATGAAGCTGACAGCAGAGAATAGAAATAAGACCAGAAGACGAAATGATAACTTTTGCATGATATTATTGCTTTATTTTTACATGGTAAATCAATATTTTCAGAACGGTAGGTCTTTGGCGGCTCCCCATGATGCACGGTCGAGGTTGCGGTATGATACGGCTTCGTTCATGTGTGACGGTCGGATGTCCGGTGACGCGTCGAGGTCGGCGATGGTGCGGGCGACTTTAAGTATGCGGTCATATGCTCGGGCCGACATGTCAAATTTGGTCATTGCCTGTTCGAGTATGGCCATGGTGGCTTCGTCGAGTCTACACCACTGTTTGATCAGCCGCGAGTTCATCTGGGCGTTGCAGTTGACTTCAGGTTCGTTTGCGAAACGTGCTTCCTGAATGACGCGTGCAGCGACGACGCGTTCACGGATGCAGTCGCTTGTCTCTGATGCTTCGTCGGTGGAGAGTCGCTTAAACGGCACAGGCATTATCTCTACCTGAATATCTATTCGGTCAAGCAATGGGCCAGAGATGCGGTTGAGATATCGTTGCACTTGTCCGGGCGGGCAGGTACACACCTTTGTCGGATGGTTGTAATATCCGCATGGACATGGGTTCATCGATGCGACGAGCATGAATGATGCGGGATAGTCGATGTTATAGCGTGCGCGCGCCACTGTTATGTGTCGGTCTTCGAGGGGTTGTCTCATCACTTCGAGCACTTGTCTTGAAAACTCGGGAAACTCATCGAGAAAGAGTATGCCGTTGTGGGCAAGCGAAATCTCGCCGGGCATAGGCGAACTTCCGCCCCCGACAAGAGCTACGGGTGATATGGTATGGTGAGGGGAGCGGAACGGCCGGTGAGACATCAGCTTTGAGCCGCGGCGCAGTTTGCCTGCGACAGAATGTATTTTGGTCGTGTCGAGAGCCTCACGGAGCGACAGTGGTGGCATGATTGTCGGCAGGCGTTTTGCCATCATCGATTTGCCCGAACCGGGAGGTCCGACCAAAAGGATGTTGTGGCCTCCGGCGCATGCGACTTCAAAGGCGCGTTTCACATTCTCCTGTCCCTTGACTTCTGAAAAGTCTGAGTCAAATATACGTCTCTCGGCTGCAAATTCCTCGCGTGTGTTGACGACTGTGGGCGCTATTGTGCCACGACCGCTCACAAAGTCGATCACTTCGCGCAGATTTTCTGCTCCATAGACCGTGACATCATTGACCACGGCGGCTTCAGTCGCATTGGCCTTTGGCACTATCATGGCTTTGAAGCCGGCATTACGGGCTTCGATGGCCATCGGGAGCACGCCTCTGATCGGCAGAAGAGAGCCGTCGAGCGAGAGTTCGCCCATCATCATGAAACGCTCAAGCCCCGGAGCTTCGATTTCCTCTGAGGCGCTGAGCACACCGATAGCGATGGGCAGGTCATAGGCAGAGCCTTCTTTGCGTACATCGGCCGGAGCAAGGTTGACCACCACACTGCGGCGTGGAAATTCAAAGCCTGATTCGCGCATTGCAGAGCGCACACGTTCGTTACTCTCTTTTATCGCGGTGTCGGGCAGACCGACGATAGAGTATGTGTATCCACGGCTGACAGCGACTTCAATGGTGATTACGATGGCGTCGATTCCCTGGAGGGCAGCGCCGTAGGTTTTGACAAGCATGGCATAATGGGGTTAGAGGCTTTTGAGCCGTGAGGAGATAAAATTTTCGGCTTCGCTCACCGACGCGGTTCTCAGCATCTGGTTACCGGTCGAGTCAGTGACGATGAAGTAGGGGAGTCTCGGTATGCCGAGGCGGTCGATGCCGGGTGAAGCAATCGATCCGGCCACCCACCCTTGTTTCCAGCTTGCGGAGTCTGACAATATGGAGCGATGCCATTTCACGGTGTCGCGGTCCATCGAAAAATCCATCATCTGGAGTTTGTCCGAGTTCTTGAGTTTTTTCAGCCTTTTCAGCGCGGGTACAATCGAATCGCGGCGACCCGATGTCTCGTCTGACATTATGACTATCGAAAGCGGGCGATGACCCGGATTGAATGTCAGGAGCGAGTCCTTGCGACTGAAATAGGGGATCGGCATGACGGCCTCCGAAACAGTCTGCATCACAAGACGTTGCAACATTGAATTGTAGCCGTCAACAAGCACCGCAGGCCGCACATCCTGGTTTATTGATGTCATTATAGAGTCGGCTCTGAGTGCATTGCGTGATGAGTCGTAAGATGTGAGCATCAGTAAGGTTGAGACAATGTCATCGCTGTGATCTCCGACATATTTCTCTATCGTCTCATTGGCCTTGTTGCCGGTCAGTGAAACTGAGTTTTCATTGAGAAAATCGGCCCATCTGCAGTTGTCATCGCTTCCCTTGACTTTGATGGCATAAGGATTGCCGCGTGTCAGCGAGCATTCGATGCGATCTCCGTTGGCGATATAAAGACGTCCCAGCGGACGGTAATCATTATCCATGATCTCGAGTATAGTCGGTGTCTGGGAGACTCCTTTTAGTTCGAATTTGCCGTCGCGCGAGGCTGTGACACCTTTGTTCAGCAGGCCGTTGGCATAATAGAGGTAGCGGACGTTCATTGTGACCTTGTCTTCTATCTTGCCTTCGACGGTGAAACTGTCAGAATCACCGCATGACGTCATCATTATCACTGCAGATACAAGAGCCAATGCTCGGCCGATATGTTTTGATATATATTTCATATGTCGGAATATGGATTGTGAGACAGCAAATTTAACGAAAAACATTGATTTTGCTTTAATTCCGGCCTTAAAAACGACCATCATGCCATATACGTATCCTTTTTAGACATTTTCATATGGATATATTTCGTAATTTTGTATCCTCCTACGTCAACTATCTGGTTTTAATTATGAGGATAAGAGTTCTATTATTGCTGCTTGCTGTTTGTCTTGCCGGCCGGTTCGAGGCCGGAGCGCAGATTCTCGCTCTTGAGGGCGAGCCACTTGATGTAGACAGTGTCAAGAATGATTTTGAAAATCAGTCTTATTTTGGCCTTTATAAGGATAATTATTTTATCTTCGGCCCGTCGCTCAACCACCCCAACAACACAAATACCAACATAAAGTTCCAGATTTCGATCGCTCAGCGCTTGACGAAATCTGTGCTTCCGTGGGGCACGTACCTCTATCTGTTCTATACTCAGAAATGTTTTTGGAACGTGCTCGAGAATTCGATGCCGATGACCGATCTCAATTTCAATCCGGGTATTGGTCTGACTAAGCCGCTATATGTCAAAGACCGATATATAGGAAAACTTACACTGATGGTCGAACATGAATCAAATGGCCGTGACAGCATACAATCGCGGTCTTGGAACAAGATATCTCTTGCCGGCAATATCTTGATTGATAAGTGTATGATGGTTCATGGTAAATTCTGGTTGCCTATTGTCGACGGTATGAACAATAAGGATATATTGCATTATTGCGGCATATATCAGGTCGGTATGCAGATATTCTCACCTAACTATCGTTTCTCCGGTTCGGTAATCATGACGCGCCGTTTAGGCAATTTCTTCAACTATAACACTGTCCTCGAGCTGTCTTATCGCATCTTTAAACGAGACAACCAATATCTGTTCCTGCAGTATTACAATGGTTATGGCGAGGGGCTGCTCGACTATAAACAGTTTCATAATCAGATCCGTGTCGGCATAGTCATTAAACCCAAGTTTTTCAGCGAGTATTGACGTGCCTGGCATTGCGGGGATGGTACTGCAGTATTTCCTCGCGAAGATGTGTTTTGTCAAGATGAAGATACAGCTCGGTCGTCGATATGCTTTCGTGGCCGAGCATCTGCTGGATGGCCCTAAGATTAGCGCCGCCCTCAAGCAAATGTGTCGCGAATGAGTGGCGTAGTGTATGGGGCGAGATAGGCTTGCGGACACCGGCCATCTGTGCAAGGTCACGTATGATATAGAAGATCATGATTCTCGACAGTCTCCGTCCACGGCGGTTAAGAAACACCTTCGACTCTTCGCCGCGTTTGATGTCGAGCTTTGCCCGGTCCTCAAGCCAAAGCTTGATTTCGTCTATCGCACTCTGAGACATAGGGACGAGTCTTTGTTTATTACCTTTGCCGGTGACCATCAGTATCCCATCCTCGAAATTGATATTGTCGAGTTCGAGCTCACATAATTCGCTGACGCGAAGGCCGCAGCCATATAGTGTTTCTATGATGGCGTGATTGCGTTGACCTTCGTTTTTGGTCATGTCGATGCAGTCGATCATGTTGTCGATCTCTTCTACCGACAGCACTTCGGGCAGTCTGCGCCCTATACGGGGTGATTCGAGCAGCAGGGTCGGATTTGTCTCTATATAGTCCTCCATCTTGAGGTAGCGGTAGAGTGACTTTATGCCCGATATTATGCGGGCCTGTGAGCGGGCACATATGCCGATCTCATGAAGAGCGGCCACAAAGTCCTCCAGTTGCTCGGTCTTTGCGGTGAGTATGTCCATGCCGTTTTCAGACAGCCATGTCTGTAACCGGTCGGCGTCTGACATATAACTGAGTTTGGTGTTGTCTGACAGTCCTCGTTCGAGGGTCAGGTAGGCATGGTAGTGTGCGCGTATGGCGTCGTAGGCCGTATCTTTTTTCATAGGCGTCCTTCCTCCACCGCGCATGCCACTCTTTCGAGCAAGGCGTCCTCGCGGTCTTTGGCCGGTTTGTATTGGGTCTTGAGACTGACGCCAAACAGTTTGCCGAACCCTTGCCAGAAGGTTGCCCTGAAGCTTCCGAGAAAGGCTTTCACAATCTCATAGCTTGTCTGGTGGGTTTCGCGTTCGATCAGTTTGATAAGCACTTTTGCCTGTCGGCGGGAGAATCGTTTGAGCACAGGCTTATACTGTTCGAACAGCGACGATTCCATCTGTTTGAGATATTTCTCGCGCTCTTTTTGTGTGGGAAATGTCTCTATATATTCATATGTTTCAATTAGAGTCTCGGCTATCAGTTTTGCATAAGGCAAGGTCAGTTTCACGTCTCTGACAGTTCGCCAGTAGAAGTCTTCTTCTTTTTTATTCTTGAACTTCCATGTCTTGAATACTGTGATTCCTCTCAGATTGAACACAGGCACCGTATCGCCTTCTTCGTCAATCTTTACATCTACGCTCTGGATATAGCGTTTCACCGCAGATCCGGGTTTTTCGAGTGTCCGTTCGGCGGTGAGCGGCAGAGCGCAAGCAGCGGCAAAGGCAAGGATTATGAGTCGGCAGAGAGTTTTCATATAATTATATAACGAATAAGTCAGTGACTTATTTCGGAAGTCTTGTCTGTTGCGTCAGATAGGAATAAAAAACGATATCGGGTGATGATAAATAATTTTAGCCGGGTTTATGGGAAACCCGGCTTGCTGGTGTTGTCTCGACTTATTTACTCTTTAACCGAGAGTATCAGTTATGTCAATCAGACAGTGAGGATTTCTTTTTCCTTGGCGGCAAAAATATCGTCGATCTGTTTGAGAAATTTGTCGTGGAGTTTCTGTACTGAAGCTTCCGCATCCTTCTCGACATCCTCAGGCATGCCCTGCTTGACGGCTTTTTTGAGGCCGTCGATGGCGTCGCGACGTGCATTTCTGACGGACACTTTCGCTTGCTCGGCTTCTGCCTTTGATTGTTTCACAAGAGCCTTGCGGCGGTCTTCGGTCAGCGGCGGTATGGCCAGTCTGATCACTTCACCGTTGTTTTCGGGTGTGATGCCGAGTTCGGAGTTGATGATTGCTTTTTCAATCTCCTTGAACATGGATTTTTCCCATGGAGTGATGGCGATTGTACGGGCGTCGGGTACAGAGACGTTTGCAACATTAGACACCGGTACGAGGCTGCCGTAATATTCTACGCGAATGCCGTCGATCAGTTTGGCGCTGGCTTTACCGGCTCTGATGTGTGACAGGCTGTCATCAAGATAGGCAACCGCCATTTCCATTTTCTCTTCAGCGGGTGCAAGATATGTGCTTACTTCTGGCATAATATATTGTTTTGGTTAATATACGAGAGTTCCGATAGGTTCGCCTTCGATGACCTTGGCGAGATTGCCCTTGTGGTCCATGTCAAAGACTATGATAGGCATTTTGTTTTCCTTGCATAGAGCTGTTGCGGTCAGGTCCATGACTTTCAGCCCGCGTGCAAGCACTTCGTCGTAGCTGATTTCGTCAAATTTAGTGGCTGTCGGATCTTTTTCGGGGTCGGCAGTATAGACACCGTCGACGCGGGTGCCTTTGAGCATGACGTCGGCTTCGATCTCGATGGCGCGAAGTGCAGATCCGGTGTCGGTGGTGAAAAACGGATTGCCTGTGCCGCAGGACATTATGACAACTTCGCCCTTTTCAAGGGCTTCGATAGCACGGGCTTTGCCATACTGCTCGCCGATCGGATACATGCCGATCGCTGTCAGCACTTTTGCCGGCTGACCTATCGCTTCCAGAGCCGAGCACAGCGCGAGTGAATTGATTACAGTGGCAAGCATGCCCATCTGGTCGCCTTTGACACGGTCAAAGCCTTTGGCTGCGCCTTGCAAACCGCGGAATATATTTCCTCCACCGATGACAATGCCGACTTCTATACCGCTGTCTGCGAGTTCCTTTATCTGAGCGGCATAGTCGCCGAGACGATTGTTGTCTATGCCATAGTGCTGTTCGCCGGCGAGTGATTCGCCGCTGAGTTTTAGCAAAACCCGATTGTATTTGGTTCTCATTAAATCTGATTTATTTGTGTATTATCTGCAAAGATAAACTATTTTCATTATTTTTGTGTTGTGAACGTTAAGAAATTTTTGGATTTGCTGAGGACACGGCTCGGCAAGCTATCTTTCAGAACCGGCCTTGTGGTGGCATTTGTTTGTCTTTGCTGCTACATTGTGTCGTTTGCACAGATGGCTCTCCCGATCCCGGTGTGGATGAAGACTGTCCTTTGGGTGGTTTTCTATGGCTTGGCTAAGGCCGCACAGTATACAGCGATACTCATACTCGGAAAGGAAGGCATTAGGCGGCTTAAAGGCTTTTTCGTCAATAGAGGTGCTTGCCGTCCATGACGTGTGCAGAAGTTTTGTTTGGTTTAAATGAGGAAATATATTAATTTAGCGAACCAATTTTAATTTACATCATCCTTCGGTTATTATGTCATCAAATCATAGATATTGCGTCATAATGTGCGGTGGTATCGGAAGCCGTTTCTGGCCTTACAGCCGTACGAATTTACCCAAACAGTTTATAGATTTCCTCGGCACGGGCCGTTCGTTGCTCCAGATGAGCTATGACCGCATTCTGCCTGTCGTGCCTAAGGAAAATATTGTCGTTGTCACAAATGCAGCTTATGCGCCGCTTGTCAAGCAGCAGTTGCCTGATATCTCTGAAGACAACATACTTCTTGAACCAGCCCGTCGTAACACTGCGCCCTGTATCGCCTGGGCGGCATGGCACATTGCTGCCCGTGATCCGCAGGCCTCGATGATTGTCACTCCGAGCGACCATCTTATCACCCGTGAGAAGGAGTTTGAGGCATGTGTGGTCAAGGGCTTCGAGTTCGTTGAGTCAAACACTGCACTGTTGACTCTCGGCATAACCCCTACCCGTCCCGAAACCGGTTATGGATATATACAGATTGGCGAAGAGATCGGCAAGGATATCAACAAGGTAAAGACGTTTACAGAAAAGCCAAATCTCGAGCTGGCAAAAGTCTTTCTTGAGTCAGGAGAGTTTTATTGGAATTCAGGCATATTCCTTTGGGGTGTGCGCACAATATGTGACGCTCTCCGAGAGTATGCTCCTGAAATCGCCGCCAAGTTTGACGAGGGTGGTGATGTGTTCGCCTCAGAGCGGGAAAACGAATTTATCTCAGTTCAGTTCCCGGCCTGCATGAGCATATCGATTGACTTTGCCGTAATGGAAAAAGCCCGCAATGTCTTTGTCGAAACCGTTAATTTCGGGTGGAATGACCTTGGCACATGGAGCGCTCTCTATGATATGTCGCCCAAAAACCGCGACGCCAATGTCGTCCAGAACTGCAATGTGCTTGCATACAATTCTCATGGTAACATTTTTGCGGTAAGGGGTGAGAAACTGGTTGTGGTCGAAGGACTTGAAGATTATATTGTTGCTGACTCCGGTGATGTGTTGCTGGTTTGTCCAAAGTCTGAGGAACAGCGCATCAAACAGATGGTCAACGATGCCAAGGTCAATTTCGGTGAAAAGTATCTTTAACTCATAAACTGAAGATGGTCGCTAAGAAGATACACCTGTGCTGGTTCAGTGATGATCCTTATCCCGTCGAAATCAAGGTCTGTCTTGAATCATGGCAGCGTATATTGCCTGATTACGAAGTGAAGATATGGCGAATGGCAGATGCTCGCGCTATCGGCATGCCGTATATCAACGAGGCGCTTGATGCACGGCGGTGGGCTTTTGCGTCTGACGTGGTTCGTTTCTATGCCGTCTATACCGAGGGTGGCGTGTATATGGACAGTGACATCTTTATCTATCGGCGTTTTGATGACTTTATTCCTGAGGAGGGCTTTGTGACCTTTAACGAGAAGATCGAGGCCCGCCAGATGTATTTTGGTCTGCAGGCTGCTTTTTTCATAGGATCTAAAGGAAATCGCTTCTGCCGTGAGATGCTTGACTATTATCAGTCGCGTCACTATATAAATGCAGATGGAACCCAGGATAACACTATTTCTCCATATACGATGAAGTCTATCGCAGACCGCTATGGTTATGTTTGCGATGACACAAAGGTTCAGCATCTTGGCGTCCTCGATGTATATCCCACTCATTTTCTGGCGCCGAGAAAGCGTTATCCGATTGATGCGGAGACTATCGGCCAACACCGGGTGTATGGCAGTTGGCGCAAGCGTAAATTCGGACGGCGTATCGAGATTCTGGTCAAGCACATTTACAATCTTTCGAAATACTATATATTCGGTTCGAAATCATGAGCCGATGAGATATAAATGCAAGGCAATGATATTTTTCGACTGTGAGCGACTTAAGCACCCCAATACGGGTCTCTACCATTATACGATGAATCTCGCCAATGCAATGGCTTCAGAAGCCCGCAAACGCGGGGTAGACGACCTTTGCTTCTATGTGCCTGAGAGTGCCGCCGGTCTGCTTGATGCAGACGTCCCTGTAAAGAAAGTCGGTGCGTTTGACCGTGCTTTGCTCTTCGATCATCGAATCAAACTGTGGCATACCTCAAGTCAGTTGTCGAGATACCAGCCTTTGAATGGAAAAAAAATTCTGACTATCCATGATCTGAATTTCCTGTACGAACCGCTTACGTCCGGCCAGATAAAACGACGACTCGATATTGTCAAGAAGAATCTCCGCCGGTGCTCGGCCGTTATCACTATATCTGAGTTCACGCGTTCGGATGTTCTCCGTCATCTTGATCTCGGTGATATTCCGGTTGAGGTCATCTATAACGGATGTAATCTATATAACGGCCCGGTAACGCCGCCCGAGAGTGTGCCGCGGCATCCATTCCTTTTTGCCGTCGGCACCGTATTGCCTAAAAAGAATTTTCATGTCTTGCCCTGCCTGCTCAGGCATAATGATTATGAGCTTGTGATTGCCGGCATTTTTGACAGTCCCGAATATGTGAGAAAGATTAAAGACGAAGCAGTCGCGCATGGGGTGTCGGACAGGGTGCATGTGGTCGGCGGCATAGCCGAGTCGGAGAAGCAGTGGTATCTCCGGAACTGTGATGCTTTCCTGCACCCTTCGATAGCCGAAGGTTTCGGTCTGCCTGTTATCGAGGCCATGCAGTATGGCAAGCCTGTTTTTATCTCTGATCATACATCCTTGCCGGAGGTTGGTGGCGACCAGGCATATTATTTCAACCATGATTTTGATCCCGACGCCATGAGAAGGGAATTCGAATTAGGGATGTCGGATTTCGGTAAATCGTCGATTACGCCTGAGTCTGTAAGGAAGCGAGCGCTGAGTTTCTCCTGGAAGGATGCCGCAAAGCGTCATTTTGACCTCTATCGCAGGGTGATTGGATAGAAGTGTCGGTCAATGCTTGTTGCGGCGTTTTAGGAGGAGTTTACGGGCTATGGAGTATGCGTTATAAGTTGTTGTATAACGCCTGAATGCGATTTTGTTTCCGTTACTGCCGTCGAGGATTGCACCTTGTGTGATCATGCAGGAGGCAAAATCAGCTGCTGCGCGCACGATAGGGGTAACTGGAGAGATACTTTTGTTTGATGTGGCAAGTATCCTTCCGAGGAGCGAACTGCGACGTAATTCCTTCCGTGTAAATTCTTCGTCAGAGTTGACACGGAAATGGTCGATATGGCCTTTCTTAACGGGACAGGGTATAAGAAGAGGATCGAACGTGACGCGTTCACCGAGTTCGTTGATGTTCCAGTTTGCGTAACGTTTGTTGAACAGTCTGATGTCGCGTTTCGGACGCCAGCCTGAGTGACGCACGGCTATACCGCAGAAATAGTTGATCACGTCGATTGAGTACACCCGGTGCTTGAAGCCCTCTTGCTTCATGCTGATGAGTTCTTCCCGAAGTTGGTCAGACAGCACCTCGTCTGCGTCGATTGCGAGCACGTAGCTGTGACTTGTCAGACCGACGGCATATTGCCGTTGTGAGCCAAAGCCAGTAAATGCGCGTTGTGTCACTTTGCAGCCGTATCGTCGGCATATCTCCGGGGTGAGGTCTGTGGAAAATGAGTCGACGACTATGATCTCGTCGACGACACCTTGCAGAGAGCTCAAGCAGCGTTCGATCTGCGACTCTTCGTTGCGGGTTATTATCGTTGCAGATATGTGCTCCATCGTTGCGATTGCAAAGTTACGCAGTTTTTCTCATATAGAAATGTCTTAGGCTCGAAATGTTGTTTTTCACTTATTCTGATTTCCGTGTGATCGTCCCGGGGTAGGGTAGGGCAAATTTGTCCGGTTTTGAGTCAAAAATTCACGCACGGATATCAAAGCAGACAGAAATATTAAAATCTCAGAGGTTTACAGTATGGCTTAAATGACACATTTATAATGTAATAGCTGTGAATTTTTATGCCTCGAACTTTCATTGGAAAAACTCGCAGAAACGATGTCGAAAATATTTAGTATATTTGTACCCTAATAATTCATTAGATGAAGGATAACTTTCAATGGATTTGTGAAAATGTAGCGATGCCGGAGATTTCAGTACCCGACGTCGAGAAGTGGATTGATCAAGTGGCAAAAAATCATGGCCGTATTCTTGGTCCGCTATGCTATATTTTCTGTAATGATGACAAAATCATAGAAGTCAACAGACAATTCTTGAACCATGACTATTACACAGATATAATCACTTTCGATTATTCTCGTGGCAAGTTGATTTCGGGCGACATGTTCATTTCTCTCGACACGGTCAGGACCAATGCTGAGCTTGTCGGTCAAAGTTATAGCACAGAGTTGCTGCGAGTCATTATACATGGCGTTCTGCATCTTTGTGGTATTAATGATAAGGGACCCGGAGAACGTGAAATTATGGAGATGGAAGAGAATGCTGCACTTCGCATGATTGATAATCAATAATTTAGTGTTTTGAATATATGAAGTTCGTCTATGACGTTATTGTGGTCGGTGCGGGTCACGCCGGATGTGAAGCTGCGGCTGCGGCTGCGCGGCTCGGAGCTACAACGCTTCTGATCACTATGGATATGAACAAAATAGCCCAGATGAGCTGTAATCCGGCCGTTGGTGGCATCGCCAAGGGTCAGATTGTCAGGGAAATAGATGCGCTTGGCGGTATGATGGGGATTGTCACAGACCGTACGTCGATTCAATTCAGAATGCTCAATCGTTCGAAAGGTCCTGCGATGTGGAGTCCGCGCGCGCAGTGTGACCGCAACAAGTTCTCCGCCCTTTGGCGTCATATACTGGAGCATACAGAAGGCTTGTCGATGTGGCAAGGTTCTGTAGACTCGCTGATTGTGGAAAACGCTGAGGTAAAAGGCGTACGAACTGCAGACGGGGCTGAGTTTACGGCCAAGACGGTGGTTTTGACCAATGGCACGTTTCTCAACGGTCTGATGCATATCGGACGTGTTCAGCTTCAAGGTGGTCGCATTTCAGAACCTGCTTCTTATGGTTTGACTGAGCAATTGAAGCAACTTGGGTTTACTGCGCACCGAATGAAAACCGGCACTCCTGTCCGCATTGACGGCCGTTCTATAAAGTGGGAGTTGACAGCTCCTCAGGCCGGAGATAGTGATTTCCATAAGTTTTCATATTGTCCCGATGTCAGTCGTGAGTTGAAACAGCGCGATTGCTATATTGTATATACGAGTGTAAAGACTCATGACGTGTTGCGTCGTGGTCTTCCGGATTCACCGCTTTATAATGGTCAGATCAAGAGTATCGGTCCGCGTTACTGTCCTTCAATTGAAACAAAGATAGTGACCTTTGCCGATAAGACCGAGCATCAGCTTTTCCTCGAACCCGAAGGAGAGACAACTACCGAATTTTACCTTAACGGATTTTCTTCGTCTCTGCCGATGAATATACAGATAGAGGCGCTTGAAACAATACCTGCATTGGCTGATGTGCAGATTTATCGTCCGGGATATGCAATTGAGTATGATTTCTTCGATCCGAGACAACTTCGTCACACGCTTGAGACAAAACTTCTGAGCGGACTCTATTTTGCCGGACAGATAAACGGGACGACAGGTTATGAAGAAGCAGCAGGACAAGGCCTCGTGGCGGGTGCAAATGCAGCATTGAAAGCTTTGGGACGAGATGAATTTACGCTCGCACGTGACGAAGCTTATATAGGAGTCTTGATTGATGATCTGGTCACAAAAGGGGTGGATGAGCCTTATCGTATGTTTACTTCCAGAGCAGAGTACAGGATTCTGTTACGTCAGGACGATGCTGATGTACGCTTGACACCAAAGGCCTATGCTATCGGTCTGGTTGATGAGAAGCGGTATTCAGTCCTTAAGGAAAAGGTTATGTGGCGCGATCGGTTGGTTTCATTCTGTGATGATTTTTCTGTTAAAACCTCCATCATCAATCCGTCGCTTGAGTCGGCGGGACTTGCGCCGCTTAAACAAGGTGTGAAACTCAAGGATCTCATTCTCCGGCCCCAGCTCGGTTTTGAACAATTAAAGTCAATGATCGCTCCGCTTAAGGATCTCATAGACGAAATTCCTGCTCCCATTTCGGAGGAAGTTGTTGAAGCTGCTGAGATTTCTTTGAAATATGAAGGCTATATCGCCCGCGAACGTCAGATTGCAGACAAACTGAAGCGTCTTGATGCGGTCAAAATACCGGTTTCGTTCGATTATATGACCATTAATTCGCTCTCTACTGAGGCACGTCAGAAGTTAAGCAGACAGCGCCCGGAGACAATTGGTGAAGCTTCGCGCATACCTGGAATCTCTCCGAGTGATGTCAATATATTGTTGTTACTCATGAATAGATAATCATTGTTCCACGTGGAACAAATTCAATACAAGAAACAAAATATCAATCAATTAATACCGGATAAAAATGGAATACATCAAATCAAAAATCCGCGACGTCCAGGATTTCCCATCAAAGGGAATTCTCTTCAAGGATCTCACTACAGCCTTCAAGGACCCGCGTGCGCTTCACATCATCGGTTGGGATCTCTCTCAGCTCTATCGCGACAAAGGTGTCACTAAAGTTGTGGGCATCGAATCTCGCGGGTTCATCGGTGGCTCAATCCTTGCTTTTGAACTTGGCGCAGGTTTTGTGCCGGCACGTAAACCTGGCAAACTTCCCGCTGACACAATCCGTATGGAATATGCAAAAGAATATGGAACAGACGTCATCGAAATCCATCGTGACGCCATCGGCCCTGATGACATTGTGGTGCTTCATGATGACGTGCTTGCAACCGGAGGCACTATGGCTGCTGCATATAATCTGGTGAAGAGCCTCAACCCGAAAAAGATCTACATCAATTTCATCATCGAGTTGTCAGGACTCAATGGCCGCAATATTTTGCCGCCTGATGTTGAGGTGACATCTCTGATCAAATATTGATACAGGAACATATTTATGGGGCAGGGGCGCAATAATCTGCGCCCCTGTGTTGTTATAATAACGTTGTTGTAATCCTCATCACCATATGGCAAAGCACGACAAGTCACCGGAACTTAAGGAAAAAATCTCATTTCTACCCGATACGCCAGGCGTCTATACATATTACGATGCTGATGGCAAGGTCATATACGTAGGCAAAGCAAAGAATCTGAAGAGGCGTGTCTCGTCTTATTTCAACAGAACTCACGATTGTCTGCGCACCAATCTGCTGGTGCGCGCCATCGCTGATATGTCGTATATCGTTGTCCCTACGGAGCAGGATGCGCTCAATCTTGAAAACTCAATGATCAAGGAGTTTCAACCGCGCTACAATGTCCTGCTCAAGGACGACAAATCATATCCATGGATCGTCGTTACAAACGAATTGTATCCGCGTGTTTTTCTCACGCGCCAGTATATCAAGGATGGCTCCAAATACTTCGGCCCGTATACCAACACACAGATAGCCCGTACGGTGATAGAACTTATCCGCGAACTGTATCCGGTCAGAACGTGCCGTCTGCCGCTCACGCCGTCTTTTATTTCGTCCGGCAAGGGTCGGCTCTGTCTGCAATATCACATCAAGAAATGCGAGGGCTGTTGCACCGGTGCGGTTCCGGAGGAAAAGTATGCCGGATATATCGACCGCATCAAGCAGATTCTGCGGGGAGAAACTCAGGAATTGCTGGCATACCTGCGCGATGAAATGGCTCGTCTTGCCTCCGAAATGAAGTTTGAGGAGGCGCAGGAACTGAAGGAGAAATACATTTTGCTTGAACGTTACCAGTCTAAGAGTGTCATAGTCAGCCAGACGATCAATGATGTAGATGTATTTGCAATTGACGATGACGAAAAGGACGTCTATATCAATTATATGCACGTGCGCCGTGGAGCGGTGGTGCGTAGTGTCACCTTGCGCTACCGCAGGAGTCTTGACGAGTCGCAGGCTCAGTTGCTGGCTTATGCCCTGGATGAGATCAAGCGCAGTCTCGGAGTGGAGTATGATGAGGTGATTGTCCCGCTCGTACCCGAGGTTGAAATGTCGGGAGTGACTTTTACTGTGCCGCAGCGTGGCGACAAAGCCAAGTTGTTGGAAGTGTCGCTGCGCAATGCCCGCCAAAATAAAATAGATGTGCTGAAGCATATGGAGAAGCAGAATCCTGAGCAGCGTGTCGATCGTCTCATGGAGCGTATGAAATCTGATTTCAGGCTAAATGAGCTGCCGCGTCACATCGAATGTTTCGATAACTCAAACATACAGGGCTCCGATCCGGTCGCTTCATGTGTCGTGTTCAGAAACGGCAAGCCTTCAAAGCGAGACTATCGCCATTTCAATATCAAGACTGTTGTCGGACCCGATGATTTTGCTTCCATGCGGGAGGTGTTGACACGTCGTTATACGCGTCTGATGGAGGAGGGTCAGGGTTTACCTCAGCTGATTGTCGTCGATGGAGGCAAAGGTCAGTTGAGCGCTGCGGTTGAAGCCTTGGACGCTATTGGATTGAGAGGCACGATTGCCGTTGTGGGCATTGCAAAGCGACTTGAGGAAATATATTTTCCCGGTGACAGTGTGCCGCTCTACATTGACAAAAATTCGGAGACGCTGCGTGTGGTGCAGCATATGCGTGACGAGGCTCACAGATTTGGCATAACGCATCATCGCAACCGCCGCAGCAAGTCACAAATCGTCAGTGAACTCGATGCTGTCAAAGGCATTGGCCCTAAGACTGCCGAAGCTTTACTTAAGCATTTTAAAAGCGTAAAACGCATCCGCGAGGCTTCTCTCGATGATGTTGCGGCTGTTGTCGGGCGTGCGAAAGCTCTAATTGTGAAGTCGGCTCTTGATGGTCAGAAGTCGAATATTAATAAAGAATAATACCGGTTATTTTATGAGATTGGTCATACAACGCGTGACAGAAGCGTCTGTCTCTGTCGACGGAGAGATTATTGCCGCAATCGGATGCGGTTTCATGGTGCTTGTCGGAGTGGAACACGGAGATACGGAGGACGATGTCAGATGGCTTGCCTCTAAGACAGTGGCGCTCAGAGTGTTTGAAGATGACAATGGCGTTATGAACAAGTCAGTCTCTGATATTGGTGGCAGTGTGCTTGCTGTCAGCCAGTTCACATTGACGGCATCAACCCGCAAAGGCAATCGTCCGAGTTATATCCGGGCGGCCGGACATGACCTTGCAGTGCCTCTTTATGAGTCTTATTGTAAAACAGTCGGGGCTTTGCTTGGGCGAAAGACCGAGATGGGACGTTTTGGCGCTGACATGAAGGTCTCTCTTGTCAATGACGGCCCTGTGACCATCATCGTAGACTCACGACTACGCGAGTGAGACGCAGTCCAAACTTCAGAGGAGGTCTATGCCGGCTTCGCGGCAGAGTTTGATCTGGTTTTCGGGCCAGATCGACGCTTGCACTTCTCCGATGTGGGCTTTCTGAAGGATGAACATACACAGTCGGCTTTGGCCGATTCCGCCGCCGATTGATTCCGGATATTCTCCGGCCAATAGGGCGCGATGGAAATTGAGTTGGCTGCGATTTTCGCAATTTCGTATTTCAAGTTGTCTTCTCATCGACTCGGGGCTGACACGAATGCCCATCGATGATATCTCGAATGGTATGTCAAGGACATGGTTCCACACGACAATGTCTCCATTAAGCCCTTTGTATCCGTCGCTGTTGAGAGTGCTCCAGTCGTCATAGTCAGGAGCACGTCCGTCGTGGGGTTTTCCATCAGTCAGTTTATCGCCTATGCCTATGACAAACACAGCTCCATATTCGCGTGCGGCCTCTGCCTCCCTCTGCCGTGAGTCGAGGTCGGGGTATCTGTCGAGCAGTTCCTGACTGTGAACAAATTTTATTTGGTCGGGAAGGGTCGGCGTGATATGGGGATAACTTCTGTAGATGCTCTCCTCGATTTTTTTTATAGCGCCGAATATATCCTCGACTGTTTTTTTGAGATAATTGAGCGTGCGGTCACACGAGTTGATCGACTTCTCCCAGTCCCATTGGTCGACATAGAGAGAGTGGAGGTTGTCAAGGTCTTCAAAAGTCCTTATGGCATTCATGTCGGTATATATGCCATATCCGGGGGCTATGTCGTAGGCCGAGAGTTTGGCGCGTTTCCACTTGGCGAGCGAATGGACCACTTCAGCTCGTCGTCCGCCCATGGCGTCGATGTTGAAGGCCACGGCATGTTCTACGCCATTGAGGTCGTCGTTTAGTCCGGTTCCCGACTCGACAAACAGCGGTGCAGTCACGCGCCTTAGTCTCAGAGCCGAAGCCAGTGCATCCTGAAATTCTTCCTTTATTTGCTTTATGGCTATTTCTGTAGTCTCGGCGAGTAGTTTTTTCTTGTATTTCTTGGGTATGATGAGTGACATGTTGTTTTAATGTTTGGTTTGGGTTGCATTTTGCGCAAAGATATGAAAAAATTATGGAAAAATGAGTAAGCCGGATGACGAAGACTGAATTGTTTAGTTTCTTGTTAAATATTGTGAAATGATGTGAATTTGTATGCGAATAATCGGTATATGGTCAATAAAAGATTGACAGCGTGGCAAAAAAGTTGTATCTTTGCAAAGAAATCAAGAGCCGGAGGGAGCTGACGCTTCCTCCGCTTTGTTTAAATATTCAAGTCATTATAATGATAGACAAGCAATTATTAAAACAAACCGTCGAGAACGCAATTGCCGGTAGCAATCTTTTTATAGTCGATATTGACGTTAAGGCCGACAACAACATAGTTGTGGAGCTTGACTCCCATGAAGGAGTCGATATTGACAGTTGTGTGGCTATAACCAGAAAGATCGAATCTGTCTTCGACCGCGATGTCGAGGACTATCAGCTCGAAGTCGGTTCGGCCGGTCTCACCTCTCCATTTAAGGTCAAGGCGCAGTATGTGAAGAATATCGGCAATGACGTTGAAATTCTTACTCGTGACGGCCGCAAGCTGACCGGCAAACTTGTCGAAGTCGGTGACGAGGCTTTTACGGTAGAACTCCCGGTCAAGGTCAAGCACCCCGGAGCAAAGCGCCCTGTGATCGAGCAGCATCCGGAGACACTTGCCTATGGCGACTGCAAGACTGTCCGCTACAAGATTGATTTCAAATAATACGTAACAGAAAAAATTATAAACATAAATACATCTCATATCAACAGACATGGCAAAGAAAGAGGCTACTCCCAATATGGTCGAGCAGTTTGCTGAGTTTAAAGAACTCAAAAACATCGACAAGACAACAATGATAAGCGTACTCGAAGAGTCGTTTCGCAATGTGTTGGCAAAAATGTTCGGTACTGATGAAAACCTTGATGTGATCCTTAATCCGGACAAAGGTGATGTTCAGATTTTCCAGAATCTTCTTGTTGTGCCCGACGGAGAGGTTACTGATCCCAATATGCAGATCTCGCTCAGCGACGCCCGCGCCGATGACGATCCCGATGCGGAGGTAGGCGAGGAGCATACCAAAGAAATCATATTTGAAAAGTTCGGACGCCGTGCTATCCTCAACCTGCGCCAGACCCTCCAGTCAAAAATCCTTGACCTTCAGAAAGAGGCCATTTATGCCAAGTTCAAAGATCTCGAAGGCGAGCTTGTCAGCGGAGAGGTTTATCAGACATGGTCAAAGGAGACGCTTATCCTTGACGATGACAAGAACGAATTGCTGTTGCCCAAAAGCGAGTCAATCCCCGGCGACTATTTCCGCAAAGGCGAGACTGTCCGTGCGGTCATCGCCAATGTTGACAACAAGAACAACAATCCCAAGATCACCGTATCGCGCACCAACGAGAATTTCCTGCGTCGTCTCTTCGAACTCGAGGTCCCGGAAATCCATGATGGTTTGATCAATATCCGTGCTGTTGCCCGCATCCCGGGCGAGCGTGCCAAGATTGCCGTAGAAAGCTATGACGACCGCATCGACCCGGTCGGCGCGTGTGTCGGTGTCCGCGGCTCGCGTATCCATGGCATCGTCCGCGAGCTACGCAACGAAAATATCGACGTGATCAACTACACAGCCAATCCGTCGCTCTTCATTCAGCGCGCGCTTTCTCCCGCAAAGATTTCTTCAATACGCCTTGACGAGGAGGAAAAGAAAGCCGAAGTGTTCCTGCGCCCCGAAGAAGTGTCGCTCGCGATCGGTAAAAACGGCCTCAACATCAAGCTTGCCTCGATGCTCACCGGATATGTGATCGACGTATATCGCGACGCCGAAGAAACGGCTGTCGAGGAAGATATCTATCTCGAGGAATTCAAGGACGAAATCGACGAATGGGTTATCGAATCGCTCAAAAACATCGGCTTCGTAACCGCAAAGAGCGTGCTCAATGCTCCCCGCGAGATGCTCATTGAGAAGGCAGACCTCGAAGAGTCGACCGTCGACAATGTCCTCGCCGTGCTCCGCGCCGAATTCGAAGACTGACATCCGGTGCTTACGGCAGATTTAGAAACTATATTTATCAACAGAAAAACAAAGACGTCGAGTCTCGCCCGTTCATACGACAGGCCTGCCGATTGATAGAAAAAAATATATGGCGAAAACGAAAATCAGTACATTGGCAAAAGACCTTAACGTGGCCCTGCCCACAGTTATCGATTTTTTGCGAAAAAAAGGTATCAACATTGACGAAAGTCCTAACACGCGAGTGGAAGAGGATGTCGTCGATCTGTTGATGCACGAGTTCAAGAGTGACAAGGATCTAAAGCCAAGCATGAACCGGCGTCCCAAACCGGCTCCTGCTGCACCTGCTTCAGAGCAAGCTCAAAAAGCAGAGCCGAAAGAGCCCGTGGCTGAAGCCGCAGGCCCTAAAATCCTCGGTCGTCTCGAACTTGATGAAAAAGGCAAACCGGTCGTTAAAAAAACGGAACCTGCACCCGCGCCGGTTGTCGAACCGGCTGCTGAAACTGCCGCGCCCGTGGAGGAAACGCCCGCCCCTCAGAAGGTAGAGCCTGCTAAGGTTCAACCCGAGGTTGTCGCCAAACCTGTGGCCGAGACCAAACCCGAGCCTGTGGAGACTCCCCGTGAAGAGGTGAAGAGCGAGACGGTCAAAGCGCCCGAGACTCCGAAAGTCAAAGAAACACCACAACCCAAGCCGCAACCGGTTATGAAAGCTCCCGAAGCTGCAGCTCCGAAAGTAGAGCCCGCCAAACAGACAGAGAGTCCGGCGTCAGCCGCTCCGTCTGAACCTGAGATTTTTGTGCCTGAACGCAAAATTTCAGGTCCCACAATCAACGTAGTCGGAAAAATCGACCTTGACGCCATCAACCAGTCGACCCGACCCAAAAAGAAAAGCAAGGAAGACCGCCGCAACGAACGCAACAATCGAGCTGGCGGTGACGCTGCTCAGGGCGACCGCAAGAAACGTAAGCGCATCGGTGGCAAAGAAAAGGTCGATATCGAAAAAACAGGCCAGCAGGCAGCGCGTGAAGAACGTGGCCAGCGCAATGGCGGCGGCAACCAGCAGGGAGGTGGCCAGCGTCAGAAAAATGCGGCCGCGCCTAAAGACAAGAAACGCGGAGACCGTCGACCGGCTCCCGCTCCACATGTCGAGGTCAGCGATGAAGACGTTTCAAAGCAAGTGAAAGAAACACTTGCCAGATTGACCAACAAGGACAAGGCGCTCAAGCGAGGTGCGAAGTGGCGTAAGGAAAAACGCGAGATGGTCGCCAACCGTGAGCGCGAGGCCGCACAGGCCGAAGCAGCCGAAAGCCGCAAATTGAAACTCACTGAGTTTGTGACGGCCAATGACCTCGCCATAATGATGGATGTGCCCATCAACAACGTTATCGCAACATGTATGAATCTTGGCGTGATGGTTTCAATCAACCAGCGTCTTGATGCCGAGACTATCAACATTGTGGCCGAAGAATTCGGCTTCGAGACCGAATATGTTTCGGCTGAGGTCGCCCAGGCTATACAGCAGGATGAGGACACGGAGGCCGATCTCGTCAACCGTCCGCCGATTGTCACTGTCATGGGTCACGTCGACCATGGCAAGACATCGTTGCTCGACTATATCCGCCATGCAAACGTGATCGCCGGTGAAGCCGGTGGCATCACCCAGCACATAGGCTCTTACAGCGTCACCCTCGCCGACGGACGTCATATCACCTTCCTTGACACTCCGGGTCACGAGGCATTTACGGCTATGCGTGCCCGCGGTGCGAAGATCACCGACATCTGTATCATCATCGTTGCGGCTGACGACAGCGTCATGCCACAGACAGTCGAGGCCATCAACCACGCCTCTGCCGCAGGTGTGCCCATCGTATTCGCTATCAACAAGATTGACAAGCCTCACGCAAATCCTGACAAAATCAAGGAAGAGCTTGCGGCCATGAACTACCTCGTCGAAGAGTGGGGTGGCAAATATCAGTCTCAGGACATTTCGGCCAAGAAGGGTATCGGAGTGGAAGAACTGATGGAGAAGGTGCTTCTCGAAGCCGAACTCCTCGAGCTTAAGGCGAACCCCAACCGCAATGCGACCGGAGCCATCATCGAGTCGACTCTCGACAAGGGTCGTGGCTATGTGGCGAATGTACTTGTCCAGAACGGCACGCTTCGTGTTGGCGACATTGTGCTTGCCGGAAACCATTTCGGCAAAGTCAAAGCTATGTTCAACGAACGCGACCAGCGTATCACAGAAGCAGGTCCCGCAACGCCGGCGTTGATTCTCGGCCTTAACGGTGCTCCGACAGCAGGTGATACTTTCAACGTGCTCGACACCGAGCAGGAAGCCCGCGAGATTGCCAACAAGCGCACCCAGCTGCAGCGTGAACAAGGTCTCCGTACGACCAAAATCCTCACACTTGAAGATATCGGTCGCCGTCGTGCGATCGGCAACTTCCAGGAACTCAATATCATCGTCAAAGGTGACGTTGATGGTTCTATCGAAGCCCTTTCCGACTCTCTTATCAAGCTTTCGACCGATGAAATTCAGGTCAACGTGCTTCATAAGGCTGTCGGTGAGATTTCCGAGAGCGATGTCACGCTTGCCGCAGCTTCAGATGCCATCATCATCGGCTTCCAGGTGCGTCCGTCGTTGGCGGCCAGACGTGCCGCCGAGCGCGATGGAGTCCAGATCCGTCTCTACTCGATCATCTATCAGGCCATCGAGGAAGTCAAGGACGCCATGTCGGGCATGCTTGCACCCGAAATCAAGGAAGAAATCACCGGTACAGCCGAAGTTATGGAGACTTTCCATATCTCGAAAGTCGGCACAATCGCCGGTGCGATCGTCCGCGAAGGCAAAATCAAGCGTGGCAACAAGGTGCGCCTCATCCGCGAGGGTATAGTCCGCTATACAGGTGACCTCGGTTCGCTCAAGCGCTTCAAAGACGACGTCAAGGAGGTTACTTCCGGCTACGACTGCGGTCTCTCGATCGCCGGTTACAATGATCTGAAAGTCGGTGACCTTATCGAAGGCTTCGAGGAAGTGGAAGTAAACCGTTCGCTCTGATGCCGCATATCCATATCAACATAGGATCAAACAAAGGCGACCGCGCAGCTCTCATCGAGCGCGCGGTCGCTGCTCTTTGCAGGCGTATCGACCCGCAGGGCAGAGCCCGGGTGACGCTCTCGCCGATTGAGGAGAGCGAGCCGTGGGGCTTTGAATCTGACAACTCGTTCTTGAATCTCGGACTTATGATCGACATTGCAGACTCCGTCTATCCTCATCGATTGTTAAGCGATCTGCAGGCTGTCGAAATGGAAATCGATGCTTCTCCCCACCGTCATTCCGACGGAAGTTATGCAGACAGGTCGATTGACATCGACCTGATTGCGGTTGGAGATATGGTTGTAGATGACGGCTGTCTGCAATTGCCACATCCCCGCATGCACCTGCGCGACTTTGTGCTTCGACCTATATCCATCCTTGATCCTGCATGGCGCCACCCTCTTGTTCGACTTACGGCTTCGGAGTTGTTGAGGGAATTGGACATTGATTATCCTTCATCCACCTGACTTCTGTCTGACGTCTGTATATAAGCGCTAAAAGAGTTCGGAAACGACGTCGAGCGAATGGAGGGGTGTGAGCTTGATGAAATGGATCTCATAATAGTGCAGCAGACCTTCGAGCATGCGTCGCCGTGCGTCGCGACTGAGACGTATACGTTCGATATTGTCGCGGTTCATGCGGCTTAGAAGTTTTACGGCCGCGCTCTCTTGCTCCACAGCGGCAGAGTGCGACGGCAGTGCGGTCGAGGTCCAACCGGCCCTCTCAAGGTCAAATAAAGCCCCTTTGCGCCACTCTGACATGTCGGGTGAGATGCCGAGAGGCACCGTGAGCCTGAAAAGTGTCCATAGTGCGAAATTGGCCACGCCTCGTGAACCAGCGTGATTGAGAGCATCGAGTATATCGAAAACCATCAACGACAGCGCGTCGTCGCGCTGACTGTTGCGCAGGAGACGTTCGAGCACTTCCGACAGAAACAATGCCATGGCGAGTTTGGCCGGGTCGCTTATCATCGACATGCCGACGTGCATAGGCTTGAGATCGCGTATGAAAGCGATCTCGCGTCCGGGTCGGATGTCGCAGACGCCCTCAAAAGCCGATAGCGGCATTGTCAAAGCCCTGCGCCGTGTGGCTTCCCGGCCGTTGCCGGCGGGGAGTGCGAACGACATGAAGCCTCGTTCGGCCGTCCAGGCCGACAATATGGAGCGCGAATCGCTGTATCTGACTGTGCGTAGTGCCACACAATGAAGATTTTCGTACATAATGTCAAGCAGGCTGTAATTGGGGTGATTTGCGATAGAAAACGGTCTGTAAAGAGCGTTTGGCTGTCTTTTGAGGATAAAATTACTAAAAAAATCTTAAAACAAGGGATATTTGTGCGGAAATTTTGTCCAGTTCAAAAAAAGTCTCTATATTTGCACTCGCTTTTAGCGGCAATGGCCCATTCGTCTATCGGCTAGGACGCAAGATTTTCATTCTTGAAAGAGGAGTTCGATTCTCCTATGGGCTACAAATAAAAAATTAACGACAAAGAATAAAGATTTTAAAATGGCAAACCATAAGTCATCAATCAAAAGAATCCGTCAGACAGAGTCTCGCCGTCTTCGCAACCGTTACTATGCTAAAACAGCACGTAACGCTGTCCGCAACCTGCGCAAGATGACCAACAAGGCTGAAGCTGAAGCTAAGTTCCGTCTCGTTGGTGCAATGCTTGACCGTCTCGCTGCTAAAAACGCAATCTCAAAGAATAAAGCCGCTAATCTCAAGAGCAAGCTGGCTCACCATATTGCTAAATTAGCTGCCTGATCGGACGCTTTTAGCGCTCTACGGCCCATTCGTCTATCGGCTAGGACGCAAGATTTTCATTCTTGAAAGAGGAGTTCGATTCTCCTATGGGCTACTCGACAAGGTCTCAGTCTTTGGCTGAGACCTTTTTGTATTCTGTGACGATCTTGTCGTTTGGCCAGGTTTTTTGGATGCAATCGTGTTTCAGACCTGCTTTTTTACAATTAGTCCGGTATTTATGTTCGACGTATGGGCGGCAAGGTTGAGAAAGTGATGGTGAGATAGTCTCAGGGGTATACCCCGTGCATACATAATGAACCAACAGAGGCCGCTGGGGCTAATCCTGCGGCCTCTGTTGCATTTCTATGGGTTTACAGTAGCGTGAGCTTGAATTCGTCGTAGAAATCGTTAAAAACAGGGTTTGTGCGCTTCATATGGTCGAGCACTTCGCGTTCGGTCCATGTCTTGGGCGACGAGGGTCCGTCTTTGATGGCGGCGACGAGCGTGAAGTTGTCGTTGTCGAGGTGCTGTCTCAGATAGAGCTCAATGTCATAAAGGCTCTCGTTGATGAGGTTGAGTTGTATTTCATTTTCCACCTCGACTGTGTGACGGTCTCCTTCCGAGAGGGCCGGCCTCGAATTGCGCATCACGTTGATGAGCAGGCGGGCTGTGCCGTGTGAGTCCATATAAGCCTTCCATCCTTCCGTTACGGCATCCTGTGTATATGGAGTCTCACGTCGGCTTGCCGGCTGGGCAGCCTTTGCCGTCACTTCGCCCGGCTGTTCTTTAGGACGGCTGCGTAGCGACAGTTCGGGTGTGTGTAGTTTTAGTTTTGGCGCGCCTTTCAAGGCCGCTATATTAGGAGTCGGTTCCGGAGGGGCGGGTGAATGCGGCTGCTGGGGCCGTGGTGGCGTCACAGGGCTTTTGGCTGCCTCTCTGACCGGTTCTGCTGCTATGGTTTGTGTTTGCTGCGGGGCTGCGACGACAATCGGTTTCAACTGCCCCTCTCCTTCGTCGTCAGATCCGTGAGAGGGGCCGTCCGCTTGGCACAGTTTGATCAGCAACAGTTCGACAAGGAACTGCTTGTTGGACGCTTGCCGGTAGTTTAGGTCGGCCGTGTTGCATAGATCCATCGCTTTGTAGAGAAATTCGGGCTTGCATCGCGAGGCGAGTTCGGCCATCTCGCGGCGCATGTCGTCGGGTATCTCAAGCAACTGTATGGTCTGGGGCGATGATGCGAGCATGATGTCGCGCATATAGAGCGAAAGACCGTTGACAAAGAACTGGGAGTCGAATCCTTTGTCGCGTATCTGTTTATAGATCGTCAGAGCTTCAGGTATGTTTTCTGACAGGAATGAGTCGAAAAGACGTTTGTAGTATGCGTGGTCGAGAACGTTCAGATTGTCAATCGCCGATTGATAGCTGATCGTTCCGCGTGACGAAGCCGCCACCTGGTCGAAGATAGACAGTGCGTCGCGCATCGCGCCGTCGGCTTTGGAGGCTATGACGGCGAGAGCCGCCGGGTCGGCGGTGATGCCTTCCTGCGACGCGACATATGAGAGGTGGCCGACCATGTCGCGGATGGTGATGCGGTTGAAATCGTAGATCTGACAGCGCGAGAGTATGGTCGGTATGATTTTGTGTTTCTCTGTCGTGGCGAGGATAAAAATCACATAGGACGGCGGTTCTTCAAGAGTCTTGAGAAAGGCATTGAAGGCAGCGGTCGACAACATATGTACCTCATCGATGATGAAGACTCTGTAGCGTCCTTGTGTCGGAGGCAGCTGCACCTGTTCGATCATGCTGCGTATGTCCTCGATGCTGTTGTGTGACGCGGCGTCGAGCTCGACTATGTTGAGAGAGCGGCCTTCGTTGAACGCGCGGCATGAGGCGCATTCGTTGCAGGCCTCGCCGTCGGCCGTCGGATGCTCGCAGTTGATGGTTTTGGCGAAGATTCTCGCGCAGGAGGTCTTGCCAACACCTCGCGAACCGCAGAACAGATAGGCGTGGGCGAGTCTGTCGGATGAGATCGCGTTCTTAAGCGTTGCCGTCAGCGCCGGCTGTCCGACTACCGAGGCAAAGGTCGACGGACGGTATTTTCGGGCTGATACGATGTAGTGTTCCATATAGCGCAAAGATAATCGTTTTGCATGAAATCGCAAAACGTAGCGCAAAAGAAAACAAGAAAACAATCAGGCTATGGAGACTATTTGTCTTCGCGGATAATAATCCGGAGTCAGCAGACCTGAATGTTTTCTTGTAAGATGTGTTATCAGAGTGTTTTGCTCTTAGTCTTCGAGATAGTAGTCGATTGATGTGACGACACGGATGTTTTTGATATAGGGGGTGAATTGGTCGCGGTCCTCGATCGAGAACTGGCCCTGGCGCGCAGTCTTGATTTTGCCGAGACGGCTGTCTGAGTCGGCGGCAAACTTGTCTGCTGCCTCACGTGCGTTGCGGGTGGCCTCGGCTATCATCTCGGGTTTGATGGAGTTGAGGTCGGTGTATTCATAACTTGTCTGATACTGGTAGGATTGAGAGACGGCCACGCCTTGCTTCATGAGCTCGGTCTGACGGTCGATGAGTTTGCGGACCAGGTCGATCTGCGATGAGGTGACAACGATGACGTTAGTTACGCTGTAGCGCATCCTTACGTTTTCGGCATTGTAGCTGTCGGCCATGCGGTCGTTGACTTCAGGCGGATTGACCGAAATCTCATCTTCGCTAATGCCGTTGCTTTTGAGAAAACTCAGGATCTTGGTGTTGGTGGCCTGTATGGTGTTGTAGATGGCGGCGAGGTCGTTGCCCATTTCCTTTGTCACGATAGGCCAGGTGACTTTATTAGCCATCACCTGACGCTCGCAAAGTCCGCGGACGGTGACGTCACGGTCGCGGTCGCTGAAGTTGTCGATGCCGGCTTTGATCGATAGTCCGAGCACGATTATGCCTGCGGCTATGAAGGCCGAGGCGAGAAGTACTGTCGATTTTTTCATGATTATACTTGCTTTTGTGGGTGAATGGATTGTTTTTTACTTGCGGAATTAAAGTTGTTCTGTGCGGCGTGCAAATTCGTCGGCATAGCGTTCTAGTTTGTGGTAGCTGTCGAGATTTTTGTCATCGAGGCCGTCGCGCACCTGAGCCTGATAGAGAGCGGAACTGAAGGTGAACATATAGCTGAAGCGACCGACGTATTCCTCTTCGTTGCGCATATCGCGGAGCATCTTGTCTCGGCGTGAACCGTCAGTGCATGCGATGACCTCGTCGGCGCGGTCTATGAGATATTGAAGTATGGACTCATATTGTGTCAGCATTGCGGCATAATCTTCCTGAGACAGACTGTCTTCACGGACGATTTTGTCAGCGAGCATGCTGCATGTCTTTTCGTCATAACCACGGCTGCATGATGACAGCAGGAGACATATTACAGGAATGATGAGTTTAGTGATACGGTTCATTGTTTTGCATATTTATCGACACAATAAACAATCGTTGGTAACCGAATGTTGACGTGGGGCGACGTCAATATGGTCGCAGAGATGCAAACTTACGATTATTTTCGGTAAAAATCGCTAACTTTGCATATATAATCTGAAACAATCTCAAAGATGCGCATCGACATAATCACAGTTCTTCCCGAAATGCTTGAGTCTCCGCTCGGATGTTCGATACTCAAACGTGCCCGCGACAAGGGACTGGTTGACATTCAGGTCCACAATCTCCGTGACTATACGACCAACCGTCACCGCAAGGTTGACGATTATCCCTTCGGAGGCGACGCGGGAATGGTCATGCAGGTAGAGCCTGTCGACCGCTGTATATCCGCGCTCAAGGAGCGGCGCGACTATGACGAGGTGATATTCACGGCGCCCGACGGCGAGGTGTTCAACCAGCGCATGGCCAACAATCTGTCGATGCTTGAGAATATAATCATCCTCTGCGGTCACTACAAAGGCATCGATTATCGCATCCGCGAGCATCTTATCACAAAGGAGATTTCGGTGGGCGACTATGTGCTGACCGGTGGCGAGCTTCCGGCGGCAATTATAGCTGACGCCATCGTACGGCTTATCCCCGGAGCCATTGGCGACGAGCAGAGCGCGCTTTCAGACTCTTTTCAGGACAATCTGCTGGAACCTCCGGTCTATACACGTCCGGCGTCTTACAAAGGCTGGGATGTGCCTGAAATACTTCTTTCCGGCCATCAGGCCAAGATCGACGAATGGCGTCATGAGCAAGCGCTCGAACGCACGGCCCGTCTGCGTCCCGATCTGCTGAAATGACAGATGGCCGACCGGTCGCTCTCCCGGTCAGAGCGAATCCAGACCGATGTAGATGACAATCAGAAATGCCGAAAGTACGACCATAAGCACGGCCGACGATACGATGGCTGTGATCGCGGTGTTGCGCCACGAACGTGTCGAAGCCTTCAGTCCGAAACATGCACAGATAAATGACGCGATGCTAAGGCCGAGGGCGATCTCGCCTTTGAACGACAGCATAATCCATGCGGCGACCGCAAGCAGGATGCCAAGGAGGGAGAAGATATTGTATTTCGAACGCGGGTCGTGAGGTTCACGACCTTCTGTGTCTCCGTGAGCGCTGTCCTTTAATTCCTCATTCGTGTGGCATCCCGGGGCTTTGTTCTCGAGATCCGTTTGTATATTTTCTATCGTTTCTTTCACTTCTTTCATAACAAATATTGTCGGCCATTGTCGCTAATGCTCTTGCAAAATTAATAAAAACGCAGCATTAAGGCAATGGCTCTGTATAAATATGACAATTTTTGTGAAAAAAGGTTTAATACGCTTGCCGTTTTTTTTGAGGAAAGCGCTTGCGTCAATGAGCTTCGAGCCAGTTTGAACCGGTTCCCGCGCTGACTTCGAGAGGGACACGCCCTGAGTAGGCTCTCTCCATCAGATTGACAACAAGTTCGTTGAGCTGGTCCTTCTCATCGGTTGCAACGTTAAATACAAGTTCGTCGTGGACCTGCATTATCATTCGGGATCGTAAACCGCGGCGCCGTATTTCGCGGTCGATGTTGATCATTGCGATTTTGATGATGTCCGCCGCCGACCCCTGAAGGGGAGCGTTAATGGCGTTTCGCTCGGCATAACCGCGCACGACAGCGTTTCGCGAATTGATTTCGGGCAGGAAACGTTTGCGGTGCATGATAGTCGACACGAAGCCTTCGTTGCGTGCCTTTTCAACAATTGCCGTCATATAGTCTGACACCCCCGGATATGTCTTCATATAGCCGTCGATGAGAGCTTTGGCCTCGGCTCTCGACATGGCGAGTCTTTCGGCCAGACCGAATGCCGATATGCCATATATTATGCCGAAATTTGCCGTTTTGGCAGCCCTGCGCTGATTGTCGGTGACCTCTTCAGGTGAGAGGTGATAGATTTTGGCGGCTGTTGCACGGTGTATATCCTGATGGTTGACGAATGCATCTACCATTGCAGGATCGCCGCTTAAGTCGGCCATCAGACGAAGTTCGATCTGAGAGTAGTCGGCACTGAGCATCAGATCGCCTCTATCGGGGATGAACGCCCGCCTAATCTCACGCCCTTCCGGTGTACGGATGGGGATATTCTGAAGGTTTGGGTTGGCCGACGAAATGCGGCCTGTCGCAGTCAAAGTCTGGTTGTAGGTGGTGTGTATTTTGCCGGTTGTCGGGTTGATCAGTTTTGGCAGTGCATCGACATAGGTGGCCAGCAGTTTCCGGAGGCCTCTGATCTCGAGTATGAGGTTGACGATGGGATGGGTACGGCGGTATTTTTCGAGCACGTCCTCGGCCGTAGACCATGAGCCGCGCTTTGTTTTCTTGGCTGAGGGGTCGATCTGGAGGCGTCCGAACAGGATTTCGCCGACCTGCATAGGTGAGCTGATGTTGAAGGTTGTTCCGGCCATATCATAGACCTCTTGCTCGAGTTGAGAGACGCGGGCGCTGAGCTTGCGTGACTGGGCGTTGAGCTCGTTGACGTCTATCCTCACTCCTTCCCACTCCATGGCCGCGAGAACGGCGGCAAATGGAAATTCTATTTCGTCGAGCAGGTGTAGTTGTCCCTGACCCTCGATTTCCTTAAGAAGCACCGGGCGCAACTTTCGTGCAATCCAGGCGCTCTCGCCGCTTTCGGTGATGTGGCGTGACGGATCTGCGGCATATGCCGCTTTGGCATCGGTCGGGGTCAGTTCGAAGTCGACCGATTTATATTTCAGGTAAGCTGAAGCGAGGGTCGGAAGTTTATGGCTCATCTCTGGAGAGAGGATATAATGAGCTATCGCAACGTCAAAATATTTTGTGGTCAACGTGACGTTTTCCCTACGCAGCAGGAGCATGTCGCGCTTGATGTCGCGACTGATGACCGTGGTGCGCTCGGCTGCGAACAGGGGCGATATCAACGCCATGGTTTCTTCGCGGCCCATGCCTGCCGGGGGCAGCGCGATATAGTGGCTGCAGCTGTCGTCGATGTTGATCGATATGCCTTCGAGACGGGCGGTCATAGCTTCTTCGCCGACGGCAAACAGATCGACTCCGACCTCGCTTGACTCAAGCGCGCGGCTTATGACGGCCGATATATCGGCAGGGCTCTCGATTGTCGAGATGCTGATGCGAGCGGCCGGCGGCTCCTGTGTCTCCGGTTCAGGATTGTCGAACAATGATGCCATCCGGGGTTCAGGCTGGCGGGGTGTGTCGTTTCGCCGCGACGGATTTAGGCGGGCTGCGAAAGTCTTGAATTCCAGTTCGTCGTATATTGCAGCGAGAGCGTCTGTGTCAGGCTCGCGTCTGGCAAGGTCTGAGGGGACGACTTCGAGCGGCACGTCGGTCTTGATTGTGACGAGAAATTTTGAGAAGCGTATCTGTTCGGCGTTTTCGCTGATTTTGACGCGGAGGGCGCCTTTCAGGCTGTCGGCATTGTCGAGGAGATTTTCAACCGAGCCCCATTCGGCAATGAGTTTCGAGGCGGTCTTCTCGCCTACTCCGGGACATCCCGGCACATTGTCCGAGACGTCGCCTTCGAGAGCCAGAAGGTCGATGACTTGAGAAGGGTGGGATATGCCGTATTTCTCGCATACCTCCTTAGGTCCGCGTATCTCAAAACCTTGGCCTTTCAACGATGGCCTGTACATGAATGTATGGGTGTCGACAAGCTGCCCGTAGTCTTTGTCAGGTGTCATCATGTAGGTGGTGAAGCCTTCGTTCTCGGCCAGACGGGCCAACGAGCCTATGACATCGTCGGCCTCAAAGCCCGGCATTTCGACGACCGGGATGCGATATGCTTCGAGAATGCGTTTGATATAGGGCACGGAGAGGGTGATATCTTCAGGCTGTTTGTCGCGCTGCGCCTTGTACTCGGGATAAGCTTCATGCCTGAATGTCTTTCCTCCGGCAGGGTCGAAGCATACGGCTATGTAGTCGGGCTTCTCTTTGCGCAGTATTTCGTCGAGAGTGTTACAGAAGCCGAAGATGGCCGAGGTGTTCAGTCCGTTTGATGTTATGCGCGGCGAGCGTATCATGGCATAATAAGCCCTGTAGATTAAAGCGTATGCGTCTAACAAAAACAGTTTTTTTTCTTCCATGTCCCGGTGGTTCTTTTTAGGTTTGACATTCGGAGCGGCGCTTCAGCGGCGACTTTGTCCGTTTCGATGGCTAAAATTACTAAGATTTCGCCGTACCATCAAAAAAAGTTGTTACCTTTGCACCTTGTAAACATGACTATGACGACTCTCGAAGCCATACAACAGACCATCGCGCCTGAGCTTTCGAAGCTCAACAGGCGCATTCACGACCAGCTCTCGACATCAAGCGACTTGATGAACAGTGTGGTTTCTGCACAGCTGAGCACAAAGGGTAAGCAGATACGCCCTGTGATTGTCATATTGTGTGCGCGTCTGTTTGGTCCTGTCAACGACAATACGATGGCGGCAGCCGCTGCAGTGGAGCTGCTCCACAACGCCACGCTCATCCACGATGATGTGGTCGATGATTCGAAGACACGTCGCAACCGCCCTACCATCAATTCAATCTGGGACAACCATATCGCTGTGCTTGTAGGAGACTATTTCGTCACGTGTGCGATGCAGCAGGCTATCTCGACCGGCGATATACGTGTGATAGATGCTCTCTGTCATCTTGGCAAATTGCTCTCGCTCGGAGAAATCGACCAGATTTATAACGCCCGCTATCATACCCTGACAGAGGAAGTCTATTATGACGTCATCAGCAAGAAGACAGCTTCGCTTTTCATCGCCTGTGCCCGCATGGCATGTTATTCGGCCGGAATCTATGACAGCCGCGTCGATGAGCTTGCCGAATTTGCAAGGCTGCTTGGCCTCTGCTTCCAGATCAGAGACGATGTGTTCGATTACTTTTCGGATGACACTATCGGCAAGCCGACGGGCAATGATTTGCGCGAGGGCAAGATAACATTGCCGCTGCTTCACGTTTTGTTGCGAGACGATCTGCCTGACAATGAGCGTATGAACGAGTTGTCGCGCAAAGAGATCCTCGATGACGTGGAGATTGCCGCGCTCATGTCGTATGCTGTCGACAACGGCGGCATTGATTATGCATTTGCCGAAATGGAGCGTCTCCGTCAGCAGGCCACGCAAATTCTCGCCCGTTTTCCAGACTCGGAAAGCAAATCGGCGCTGCTTGCAGTCTTTGACTATATCATCGCCCGCAATCATTAAAGATTAAGCCTTAAGTAAGAAGTCTTTTAACACCAATTATTTGTCGCGATTGACTTTTTTTGTCTATCTTTGCGTTTGCAGTAACCACTATTACAGAAAAACAATAATCTGTGAGCTTTAACATAAAAGAGAAAATAAGGCAGCAGACATGGGTTTTGAAAGCCATGGCGACGTCTCAGGCATCTGCCTGGGTCGATTTCGTCACTTCGTTTGTGGTCTTTGCATGGATCGGCATGAGCGGTGGTAATGCGGCGGCGGCAGGCGCTATCGCAGGTGGTGTTGTCAACTGCACTCTCAATTATAAATGGACTTTCAGAGGCTCGCAATGTCCGGTGGCAAACGTCGTCGTCAAATATCTGATGGTTTGGGTCGGATCGATGTTGCTCAATGCCTATGGCACGGAATTTCTCACGGATATATGCCTCGACAGTTCGCTTCTCGGAGCCTGGGGGTTTTCGCGGAATCTGCGTTTCACCATCGCCCGACTGACGGTTTCGTTTTTGGTGTCGGTTTTTTGGAATCTTTTGCTCCAGCGCACATTTGTCTACCGCTATGTCAAATTTGACTCTGTGCTCAGCCTTATCACTTCACGTCACTGATATCGCCTGATATTCTACTTCTCATATAGTTTATAAATGCCATACCTGTGAGCCGGATCATTTCTTGGCTCACCATTTGCTGTTCTTGCTCCATAAAACAAACGGAGCCGGTATCACATCGGCTCCGCTCTGGTGGTATGTATGTTGACAAAGGTTTTGGATTATGACACAACGACCCGCATGCGGCCTGTGGCAGCATGTAGGATAGTTTTGGTCAATTGTTTTGATGGAATGGCATCCATTGTCTTGAGAATAAAGTTACGTTTTGCCCCGGATGATATGACCAGGACAAGGTGTTAACCTGAATTCTGCAAGACGGGACGCAGATATGTGGTTGTTGATTAAGGGAAAGAGAGCCGTCCCACTGCTTACCTCCCGCTGTTGTTGCGGGCTGTATTGCCTTGGCAGTGTAACTTTCCCACGAGCCAGTCATAACATGACTTGACCCGCATGCGTCGCAAAGTTATATAAAAGAATTTTATTCAGCAAATTTTGCTTGTAAATTCAAGGAATTGCCGCATGTCAGATTTGGTCGATGGAGAGTCGCAATGACATGGTCGTTTCCGCGCTTTAATGTGTTTTTGACGTGCATTTTGATATATAGCAAAAGAGGCTATGTCGCAATGACATAGCCTCTGATATGCTTGTTGAAGTCTGTAATGTCAGATTACTTGTTGATTTCAACCATGCGGGCGATGAGGTCGAGCACTTTGTTAGAGTAGCCGATTTCGTTGTCATACCAAGAAACGACTTTAACAAAGTTTTCGGTCAAGTATACGCCTGCGTTAGCGTCGAAGATTGAAGTGCGGACATCACCGAGGAAGTCGCTTGAAACGACTGCGTCTTCAGTGTAACCGAGCACACCCTTGAGTTCGCCTTCTGCTGCTTCTTTCATAGCGTTGCAGATAGCTTCTTTAGTTGCGGGCTTAGCGAGGTTAACTGTGAGGTCAACTACAGAAACGTCGAGAGTGGGGACACGCATAGAGATGCCGGTGAGTTTGCCGTTGAGTTCGGGGATAACTTTACCTACAGCTTTAGCAGCGCCGGTTGAAGAGGGGATGATGTTGCCTGAAGCGGCACGGCCACCACGCCAGTCTTTCATTGAAGGACCGTCAACAGTCTTCTGGGTTGCTGTTGTAGAGTGAACGGTAGTCATAAGGCCGTTTACGATGCCAAATTTGTCGTTGAGGACCTTGGCGATGGGAGCGAGACAGTTTGTTGTGCAAGAAGCGTTAGAAACGAACTGTGTGCCCTTGACGTAAGTCTGGTCGTTTACGCCACAAACAAACATGGGGGTGTCGTCCTTAGAAGGAGCTGACATAACCACATATTTAGCGCCGGCTTCGATGTGAGCCTGAGCTTTTTCTTTGGTAAGGAAGAGGCCGGTAGATTCAACTACGTATTCTGCGCCAACTTCGCCCCATGCGATTTCTTTCGGGTCGCGGCATGCTGTAACGCGGATTGCTTTGCCGTTAACGATGAGAAGGCTCTTTTCGAGATCGTAATCTACAGTGCCTTCGAACTGGCCGTGCATTGTGTCATACTTGAGCATGTAAGCCATGTAGTCAACGGGAAGAAGGTCGTTGATTGCAACAACTTCGATGTCGTTGCGTTTGGTCGAAGCACGGAACACGAAGCGTCCGATGCGGCCAAAACCATTAATACCAATTTTTGTCATAGTTGTAATTAAAAATATTTGGGTTAAATTCAGTTATGTTGTTGTTAGTCAGCTACTCTTACATGAGAGTGATTTTGAACACACAAAATTAATAATTATTTTTTGTTTACGCTAACAATCATCGTTAAAAATAGATATATAAGCCAAATATAGACCAAAATCGACCAATGTGCTGCGCGCCTGTACTTACGGGATTGCTACACTCCAATGTTTTGAATTTGCTTCTTGCCCCCATTGGCCGCCTTTGCGCCTTTGGCTCAGTCGCATAGAGTAGCTATGCTTCATCTCTAAATAAGCAAAAACGACTCAAGGATGCAAGTTCTGGTGTCTTCGGGGCCTAAGACCGCGACTAAAATTTGGTATTGCTTTGCGTATGTGTGTTTTTTTTGCTTAATTTTGTGACTAAAACTATTGAATATGAAACTGAAATATATATTTTGCTCTTGCCTGTCGGCTGTGTCATTGCTGTCATCAGCCGGCGGACATACTGTTTTTCTTGATGAAATCGATCCCAAGGGATGCTATGTGCAGGACTGGGGCCGACCGGAGATCAACCGATCTGTTGTCGGCACGCCTCTGAGTGTGGGAGGCCAAAGGTTTGAGCGTGGCATAGGCGCTCATGCCATAAGCCGTATGCTTTTCGACGTAAGTTCAGCATCGCGCATCGAAGGCATGGCCGGACCCGACGATACAAATCTGTTTGCCACGGATCTCCGCTTTAAAATCATAGGCGACGGCCGGGAGCTCTGGTCGAGCGATGTGATGAGAAGGGGCGACAAGCCGGTGGATTTTGACATCGACTTGACAGGTATCGATAAACTCTTGTTGTTGGTCGATATGTGTGACGACGAATTTATGTATGACCATGCCGACTGGGTCGACGTGCGGTTCACGACCGCTGAAGGAGCTGATGTCAAGGCGCTTCCGGTGTGGCCTGCGCCATTGAAGAAGGATCCGTATATCCTCACTCCGGCCGCGCCGGCGACTCCATTGATAAATAATCCGGCTGTCTACGGCGCGACTCCCGGTGCCGATTTCCTGTGGTCTGTGATGGCCACCGGAGAGAGACCTATGACTTATGCTGCCGAAGGACTGCCCGATGGGCTGAGGATAGATGCTTTGACAGGTGTCATCTCCGGTGCGGTGAAAGAGCGTGGCGACTATAAGGTGAAGCTTACTGCGTCGAATCAACTTGGAACCGACAGCAAGGATGTGACGATAAAGATCGGTGACCGTATATCCCTGACACCCATCATGGGTTGGAGCAGCTGGAATTGTTGGCGCTTTGCCGCGAGCGACTCTATTTTGCGACGCACGGCCGACATAATGCATGAACTCCTGCATCCGTCAGGATGGAGCTATGTCAGTGTCGATGATGGATGGGAAGCTCCTCAGCGCGATGACGACGGAGTCCTCCGGGGCAATGGCAATTGGCCTGACATGAAAGCCCTGACTGATTATATCCATTCGAAGGGCTTGAAATTCGGGCTCTATTCTTCTCCCGGTCCGACCACATGCGGTGATTTCATAGCCTCATATGGCCATGAGTTCACCGACGCCCGCACCTGGGCCGACTGGGGCGTTGACTATCTGAAATATGACTATTGCAGCCACACTCAAGTCGAAAAAGACTCAAGCGAGGAGTCGATAAGGGCGCCTTACGACTTGATGAGAGCCGCTCTCGACAGTGCAGGCAGAGACATTGTATATTGCGTTGGCTATGGAGCGCCCTACGTCTGGCGCTGGGGTGCTGAGGCCGGAGGCAATCACTGGCGCACGACATGTGATATCACAGACCACTGGAATGTTGTACAGGCCATCGGCAACTGTCAGGACGTGTGCGCTCCCGCGACAGCTCCCGGACGGTTCAACGACCCTGATATGATGGTGGTCGGAGAAGTCGGCGGAGGGTGGGGCGCGCCCCGTCATCCGACCTTGCTCACTCCCGATGAGCAGTATGCCCATGTGTCGTTGTGGTCGATACTTTCGGCGCCGCTCTTGCTCGGGTGCGACATGGAGCGTCTCGATGACTTCACATTGTCGCTGCTGACCAATCGTGAGGTCATAGCCGTCGATCAGGATGAATTGTGTGCTCCGGCAGTGAAAAAAGTGGTCGAAAACGGCCAGATATGGCATAAACCGCTTGCTGATGGTTCGGTGGCCGTAGGATGCTTCAACATGGATCCCTATTTTGTGCTGTGGGATCAGGACGATGCTGAGGCCATGCAGCTGCGCACATATGGTTTCACCGTCAACCCCTCGGACTTTGGTCTCGATGGACCTGTCTTGGTCAGGGACTTGTGGCGCAACGCAGACATGCACACTGCCGACGGTGCTTTTGAGGTCGAGGTGCCTTATCATGGCGTGAAATTCATGAAACTGACACCGGTAAAAATAAAATGATAATTCAGGATAATGCTCACTGTTTATAAGGCTTCTGCCGGCTCCGGCAAGACCTACAGGCTCGCGCTTGAATATGTGCGTATGCTTTTGGGGGTGAAGGACGATGCAACGGGATGCTATCGTCTTGACATGCCTCGTTATACTGGCGCTGCTCCGAGGACTGCCGCCCACCGGCATATTCTTGCCATCACCTTCACCAACAAGGCCACTGAAGAGATGAAGAGCCGCATCATTGAAGAACTGGCCTCGCTTGCGTCCGAACATGCCGACGGCAGCGAGGACTGCGATTTCGTGAAGGATCTCCTGCCGGAGTTCGGATGTACACGCGATGAGTTGCGGGCGGTGGCCGCAAGAGCCTTGCGCAGCCTGCTGTTTGACTATCATCATTTCAACGTCAGCACGATTGACTCGTTCTTTCAGACTGTTCTCCGTTCGTTTGCGCGGGAGGTTGACCGTCAGGGCGATTATGGTCTGGAGTTGAGCGACGAGTTTGCCGTCAATTCAGGCATAGGGCTTATGCTTGACGACCTCAATTACGGCAATCCGCCACAGCGGGCACGGATAATGGAGTGGATAAAAAACTATACGATGGACCTTGTCGAGAAAGGCAAAGATGGAAGTCTTTTCAACCGCTCCGGTTTTCTGTTGCGACGCTTGGCCGGATATGTGCGCAAGATGGGCAGTGAGGTTTTCAAGAAACATGCGTCTGAAGTGCTTCAATATCTCGAAGAGCCTTTGCGTATGAAGGCCTTCACCGACGCGCTGAACAGCCGCATCGACTCTCTGGCTTCACCGCTTGCGGCTGAGGCTAAGACCTTGGTCGGCGATTATCGTTCATCCGGTTTCAACGATGCGGCGTTGCCTTCGGCTGTGTGGAAAATCATAAATGCCGTCATTGCTGGAGAGACGCTCAATCCGCTCAGTTCGTTCAAAACTGTCGGCATTCAGAAAGTCATGGCGTTTAACGATTGCGGAGATTCCTCGTTTTACGTAAAGAAATATCTTCCCGGTGGCAAAAAAACGGTCTATCCCCCGGAGGCCTTCACTTCGCGCTTGTGCTCTTTTGTGAACTCGTGCCGTGATGCCGCTGTGCAGACGGTGGCTCTCAGGCAGATTGCGGCCGCATGCCCAAATCTGGAGTTTCTTGGCTTCACATGGCACTATATCAACCGGTTCAGAACCGAAAACAACCTTATCCTGCTGTCTGACACCAACGACCTGCTGCAACGCATCATCGGCGAAAGCTCGACTCCGTTTGTATATGAACGCATAGGCGTGGTGCTCCGCCATTTTCTGATTGATGAGTTTCAGGACACGTCACACATGCAGTGGCACAATCTAAAGCGGCTCGTCGAGAACAGCCTCTCAGAAGGCTGCGATAATCTCATTATCGGTGATGAGAAACAGGCCATCTACAGGTTCAGGAACTCTGATTCGTCGTTGCTCCACCATGTGGTCATGGAGCAGGATTTTCCCGACGACAGTGTGCTGAGGGGCAACAATGCGTCAGAAAACACAAACTATCGCAGTTCGGCCGACATCGTCCGATTCAACAATGCGCTTTTCACGCGCATAGCCGCCAATTGCCGCCTCGAAGGCTACGAGAACACAATACAGACGCCTAAAAAGACAGATGTGAGCGGATTGGTTAGAATTTACGACACATCTGAGTTTGAAACGGTCAACGACATGCCGCCCGAGTATGAGATCACGGCCCGCGAGATAATCAGACAGCACGAGGCCGGCTACAAGTGGTCGGACATCGCTGTGCTGATGCGTCGTCGTGACGAGGCCGAGCAGATGGTGGCCTATCTGCTCAAACATCATCCCGAGATCAGGGTGCTCTCTGACGAAGCTCTTTTGCTGCGCAATTCGCCCGCAGTGAAGCTTGTTGTCAGCATGCTCAAACTTGTGGCTCAGTCTTATGGCTCGACTCCGCCTGAGAGTATAAATGCTACTACGGGCACACCTGTCTTTGGCAATTCCGGCGATATACGGTTGATGATAAGCCGTTATGATTATTTCCACTCTGAGGGTTTCAGCAGCAACGACGCGCTGCGTCTTGCGCTTGACCCGTCTACTGAGGGGCTGTCGGCGCCGGCGCTCAGCGACAGTGTGGTTGATATCCGTTCGGGTCACGCTTCAGGTCTTGTGTCATTGGTGGAGACTATTATAGCCAAGAAGGTGTCTCCGGAGAGGCGGTGCAGCGAGTATGCCTATCTGGCCGCTTTCCAGGATGAAGTCATCGGCTACTGCTCTAAATTCAATCCGTCGCTCCATGCCTTCCTCGAGTGGTGGGACGAGGCGTCAAAGAAACTGGCGATTTCATCAGGCTCCGGTCAGGATGCTGTGGCGGTCATGACAGTTCATAAGTCTAAAGGCCTGCAGTGGGCTTGTGTCCATGTGCCATTTGGAGACTGGGAGCTTGTGAGGTCAGACGACAATGTCTGGATCAAGCCGAAGCTTGATTTTATCGATGATGATATCGTGCCGCCTCTGCTCGCTGTTGACATCAATGCGGCCAGCGCAATGCCCGGATCGCCGTTATATGATGAAGCCATGCGAAACCGTGCCGAACAGTTGGTCGACAATGTCAACACAACTTATGTCGCTTATACGCGACCCGAGAGGGAACTTATCGTTTGTTTCCGCTCACGCAAGCAGGCGGGCGCTGAGGTGTTCAAGGCTCTCGAAGCTCCGGCTGCAGGCGACAATCCGGACTTTTGCTCTGATCTGGCGTCATTTATCAGGGAGCCTGAGGCCGACGGTCCTGTATTTGAATTGGGTGCTCCTACGAAGCCACTGCCGGGCAAGAAGCAGACCGACACAGCCGAGGAGACTGCCCGCGCAGGAGACTACCGCGTATATTTCCGTCCTGACACATCACGCTACACAACAATCGACGACGCTACATCGGAAATCGGTGATATCATGAGCGACAGTGAGCGGCGGGCAAAGGCTCTGGATACCGCACCGGTGTTGCCGGACAATCTGAAGGAAGCGGCGCTGCGAGGCATTCATCTCCACTCGGTGATGGCCGACATCGACAGTGTCGCAGACATAGAATCGGCTTTGGAGAGGGCTGCCCACAGACTGAAACTCGAGCCCGACACGGCGGCCGAGTATTCGGCTATAATCCATCATGCGTTTGACTACGCCCGCGGGCATGCCGCACGGTGGTTTGCCCCCGATGCCAATGTCCTTAAGGAGCAGAGTATCTATGTGCCTGACGGAGACCTCACGCAGCGCCCCGACAGGATAATTCTCGGCGATGACGGCAGCGCGGAGGTGGTCGATTATAAGTTCACAACAGAGCCGCTTCCCACCCACAGGCGTCAGGTCGAGGGCTATGTGTCCCTGTTGCGAATGATGGGCTATGAAAAGGCGGTCGGATATCTATGGTATCCTGAACTCGACAATATAATCAAAGTTTGAACGTAATAAGAATAACAATACAGCATATATGAAAACAAAAATCTTTATCACATTGGCGGCGGCCGCTCTCATGTCGCCGCTTGCATCCGAGGCCTGCACGAGCCTCATCGCCACAGCCGGTGCGAGCGCCGACGGCAGTACCATGATTACCTATGCCGCCGACAGCCACACCCTTTACGGCGAATTGTACAATCAGCCCGCGGCCGACCATCCCAAAGGAGCGATGCGTAAAATCGTGGACTGGGACAGCGGTGTCGAACGCGGAGCCATACCGGAGGTCGCTCATACGTTCGCTACTATCGGCAACATGAACGAACATGGCCTTACAATAGCCGAAAGCACCTGGGGCGGACGTCCCGAACTTGAAGGATCGGGTCTTATCGACTACGGCTCGCTGATCTATATCACCCTCCAGCGCGCCCGCACAGCCCGCGAGGCCATCAAAGTGATGACCGATCTTGTCAAAGAGTATGGATATGGATCTGAAGGCGAATCATTCTCCATCGCCGACCCCGATGAGGCGTGGGTCATGGAGCTTATCGGCAAAGGAGAGGCAGACAAGGGCGCTGTATGGGTGGCACGCCGTGTGCCCGACGGGTATATCTCTGGACATGCCAACCACTCCCGCATCCACACCTTCCCTCTCAATGACCCCGAGACTATATATTCGCCCGATGTGATTGACTTTGCCCGCAAGCAGGGCTATTTCAATGGCAAGGACAAAGACTTCGATTTCTCACGCGCTTATGCTGTGACAGACGCCGGAGCCTTAAGAGGTTGTGATGCGCGTGTATGGAGCTATTTCAACCGCTTTACCGACGGAGGCGTGGACGACAGTCTGCCTTGGATTCTCAAAGGAAGCGGCGAACCAATGCCGCTGTGGGTTAAACCTGTGCGCAAGCTTTCGGCTGAAGATCTCAAATGGATGATGCGCGACCACTTCGAGGGCACACCTCTCGACATGACAAAAGACATCGGTGCAGGTCCGTTCGACGTACCTTACCGCTGGCGTCCGATGAGCTTCACGGTCGACTCTGTCGAGTATACACACGAACGTGCCATCGCCACTCAGCAGACCGGTTTTTCGTTCGTGTCATCGATGAATAAGAACCGACCCGAGGCCATGCGCGGCATTCTGTGGTTTGGTGTCGACGACGCCAACACATGTGTCTATGTGCCGGTATTCAATTCGACACTGCGTCCACCCCACCAGCTCGCAGCCGGAAACGGTGACATGTATAACCTCTCGTGGGATGCGATGTTCTGGGTCAACAACTATGTGGCCAATCAGGCTTATAACCGCTACAGCCAGATGATACCCGACATCCGCCGTGTGCAGATGGACCTCGAGTCGTCGATGGTCAAGGCTGTCGGTGACGCTCAGGCTGATATCACCGGCATGCCATATGATGAGGCTCAGAAACATCTGGCTGAAATCACCGACTACTGGACCGAAAAGTCAACCAAAGATTATAAAGCCCTCGGCGACTATCTGCTGGTGAAATATCTTGACGGAAACATCAAGCGTGAGCGTGACGGTCAGTTCCTGCGCAATGAAGCCGGTACACCCGCCTCACCGATATTCGGCGGATATAACGACCGGTATTTCAGTTCGATTGCCGAAAGCGAAGACGGCCCTCGTCTGCGCGTCGTAGAGCCCGAGCAGAAATAACTTATAAGGCTATTTCAAAAAAGGACGAAACATAAATTATACTTTTTTATAGTGTATGACAAGCGACACCCCACGGTGTCGCTTGTTGTATATGTAGGTTTGTGAAATGTTTCAACTTTTTTGTACTATGTTAAAGGGATTATATACAATGTTGCTTGCAACAGCTGTCAGTGTCGCAGCCGTCGGAGTGTCGGCACAGCCGACGACGGGTATTGAATTCCTGACAGTGACCGAATTTGCCGATATTTCAACCGCAGAGATTGACACCACGGCCAATTATGATTTCTCACGCACTCACGCCCGAAAACCGCGTAATCCGTCAATCTATGAACTTCCATATTCGATGACTCTAAATTCACCGGACTGGAATAAACTGTGGGTCAACTCAGCCGTTTTCGCCGGGGCCTTCAGCGGCACTCTCTTTGTGCTTGAATGTCTGCCCGAGGATGCCACGTCGTGGAATCGCGCGGCTCTTCAGCGTGTGCCGCCATTTAAACGCTGGCGCGACCATGTGCTGAAGTTGGGTCCTGAATGGGACCATGATAAATTCTACTTCAATTATATCCTGCATCCATATGCAGGGGCGGTTTATTTTATGGCGGCGCGTTCGGCCGGCTTCAACTTCTGGAGGTCGTTTCTCTATTGTTCGATCGTGTCAAATATCGGCTGGGAGTTCGGCATCGAGGCTTTTATGGAACGTCCGTCGTATCAGGATCTTATAATAACGCCTGTGGTCGGCAGCATCATCGGCGAATGCTTCTATAAACTGAAGCGTAAGATTGTCGCCGACGACTACCGTCTGTGGGGGTCTCAGGTGGCAGGCAATATCGTGGCCTTTCTGATAGATCCCGTCAATGAGGTCACAGGTCTTTTCGGTCATAACCGTGCGCGTCACCTCTATCGTCCTGACGGCACACAAAATCCTCGGCGCGTAACATCGTCACTGTTGCCTTCAATGGTCAATGGCGCTCCCGGCTTCACATTCTCGTGCACCTTTTAAGATTGGAGGTCGTGGAGGTCTTCGCCGGAGACGATGCACCTGACCAGCCTCACGCAGAGATTGGTCGGAGACCAAGCCGGCGTGAGGAGTCTGGAGCTATTTGACAAAAACTACCTCGGAGAGGTTGAACCTTACTGTTGAAGGTGCTAGAACCAGATCAGGTTGACCCTTATTCAGCCAGACAGGCGTCGAGTGAGGCGCAAATGGCAGTCTTGTCGAGCTTTTGGCCGATGAAGACGAGTTTTATCATGCGGTCGCCGTAGGTCTCGTCCCAGTCTCGCATCAGACCAGGCTCACGTTGCATCAACGCTATCAGCTCTTCTTCGGGTGCAGTGGCATACCAGAAACCGGCTTCAGTGAGTTTTTTCTGTCGGCCGGCCTGTTCGAAGAGGAACGACATGTCACGGTTGTGCTTGAAGTAGACTATGCCTTTGCATCGGATGATGTTCGCCGGCCAGTTCTGCGCCAGATAGCGGTCAAATCTGTGGATGTCGAACGGTTGTCGGCGATAGTAGACGAAGGTCTGGATGCCATATTCCTCGGCCTCGCCTTCGTCGTGGTGATGGTGGTGGCAGTGACAGTGAGGGTCATCGCAGTGCGCGTGGTCATGAGCGTCTTCATGATCATGGTCGTGGTGATGCTCGTGATGATGTTCGTGATGATGATCATGACCGGCGTGATGGTGATGGTGGTGAGCCTCTTCTTCCTCTTCGTCGCTGACCGGACGTTCGATTTCGTGGATCCAGGCAGCCGAAGTGGCGACTTTCTCAAAGTCGAATAGCTTGGTGTCGATGATGCGTTCAAGAGCTACGTCGGCATAGTCACATTCGATGATTTCGGCCTTGGGCTGCAGGGCGCGGATGATGCGGCGCACACGGTCAGCTTCGTCACGTGAGACTTCGGAAATCTTGTTAAGAAGAATGATGTTGCAGAATTCAATCTGTTCGACCAGCAGATTCTCGATGTCGTCTTCGCCGAGACCGGGACGGCTCAACTGCTCGCCGCAACCGAATTCGTCGCGCATCCGCAGTGCATCGACGACAGTGACGATGCAGTCAAGGCGTGGAATGCCGGCTGAGGTATACTGCTCATCCATGCGACGCATGGAGTTGATGGTCTGGGCTATCGGAGCCGGTTCGCAGATGCCGCTGGCTTCGATCACGATATAGTCGAAGGCGTGGGTGGCTATGAGGTCGCGCAGCTGCTCGATGAGATCCATCTTGAGAGTGCAGCATATGCATCCGTTCTGGAGGGCGACGAGGTCGTCGGCGCCTTCTTTCTGTCCGACGATGCCTCCTTTCTGGATCAGTGATGCATCGATGTTGACTTCACCGATGTCGTTGACGATGACGGCGAAGCGTATGCCTTTGCGGTTGGTCAGGATGTGGTTGAGGAGCGTGGTCTTTCCGCTTCCGAGATAGCCGGTGAGCAGAAGTACGGGTGTTTCGTTTTTCTGATTCATCTATGTTTAGTGATTAGAAATTGACGATTATGTCAGATATGACAGGCAGATGGTCTGACGGAGATTTCTTTGACGGTTCGGGCACGAAGCACGATTTGAGGGTGAAATCAGATGCGGGATATGCGAAAATAAAGTCGAGTTTGTCTTGCGGAACGTCGGCAGGCCATGTCTTGCGGTCGTTGGTCAGGTCTTTCATGCGTGACTTGATGGTCTCGATGTAGATCTGTCCGTTGGTGGCGTTGAAATCACCGGCAAGTATGGCTGGGTAGGGTGTTGAGCAGACTTTGTCAGTGACATAGCGGGCTTGACTTTTACGGGTTTCGTGGTCGATATAGTCAAAATGGGTTGAAGCGAAGACAAATTTGCGGCCCGGCAGCTCGAATGTGCCCATAAGCAGCACGCGCTGTTCCTCGTTGGCCGGATTGGGGAGCTCGAATTTCTCGATTTTTTCGGCCGGATAACGTGACAAGATGCCAATGCCGTAGTAGCCGGGACCGAAATCGATCGCACGGCCGTAGTAGCCGAACAGTCCGGTGCGTTGAGCCAGTTCGGTTACATAGTTCAAGCCATTGTTGTGTTTGGATGCGGCGCGGTTGGTGTTGACGTCGACTTCCTGAATTGCCACAAAGTCGGGATTGTAAGCCTTGATTTCGGCTGCGAGACGGTCCATGTCGGCCAATTCGCCGAAGCGCAGGTTGTAGGTCATGATTTTCATCTCGCGCGGACTGCAGGCTTTTTCAACAAGCTGCATGGCGAGTTCGGGTTCGTCGGTGGTGATATAGTCGGCATTGTGGTCGATGCACCATTGTATGTCAGCAGGAGAGTCGACGGTCCAGATATTGACAGTGAGTCCCATGTCGTGCAATTCGCGTATCCAGTCGGGATTGCTGCGGTAGACACTGATGTGGTAGTCGGCTCCTGTTCCGCCTATGCGTTTTAGCATCGCCGGGTCGGTGGCTGAAAGAAATTGCACGGGGCGGCCGCTCATGGCGACGAGGTTGTCAAATGAATTGCGGGAGAAGGTGATATATGATGTGCGGTCGGTGAGTCCTTTCCGGGCTATCATGTCGATGACCATAGCCACAGCCACATCTTCGCGGCGCTTGTCGGTGTGGGTTTTCATCTCAACGACAAGGTCGGGCTTCAGACCCTTTGCGACATCAAGATAGCTGTCGAGCGTAGGGAGCGGCTCTCCGTTGGCGAGTCTCAGCTCCGAAAGAGTGTGTGAGTCTGATTTCTCGATGTTGACGCCTTTGAAATCCGGGTCGTGGTTGACATATAACACACTGTCGGCCGACAGCCACACGTCGAGTTCGACGGCGTCCGCACCGACAGAGTCGGCTTTGATGAGCGCACGGATTGAGTTCTGGGCCGAACCCTCGGGTTTCCAGTGTCCGCGGTGAGCCACAATCTGAGGTCGTGCGGCGGCAGCGCTGAGCGCGCCCAAAGCCGCGAGTGATAATGCGATAGTTCTTAACTTCATGATATACAGTTGTGATGTGTTTTTAATATTGGCTTATGGCAGCATTAGTCACCGCCATCACAAAATTAGCGAATATTTACGACAATCGAGCTTGCTTGCAAACATTTTATGGGTTTCAGTGGTTGAAATTTGTAGCAAATCAAAATTCAATATTCATAAAAACGAACAATGATTATGAAAAAATTTCTTTTTCTGGCCGTTATGGCCATAATGAGCCTTGGCGTCAGCGCCCAGACCACGAAATGGTATGCCGGTGGTCAATTGACATTTGGACGCACCACTGAATCTGCAAGCGGAGTGAAAAGCACTCAGGTGACTGTTCTTCCTGAACTTGGCTATAATTTCAACGATACATTTGGTGTCGGCACTAAAGTCGGCGTTTCCTACCGTAAGTCGGGCGACCAGGAGAAGACTGTTTTTCAGGTAAATCCATATGCCCGCTGGAACTATTTCCGCTATGAGAAGGTCAGACTCTTTGTCGATGGTGGAGTCGATCTCGGCCTTGGCAGAGCTGACGGCAGCACGGCGGTCGAATTTGGCATCGGTCTGCGTCCGGGTGTCGCGCTTGACATCAACAATAAGTTCAGTCTTGTAGCTCACATCGGCTTCCTCGGATATCAGGGGGGCAACAATGCAGCCAAGCGTAACGGAGCGCCCGAAAACTGGGGTCTTAATTTCGACACCAACAATCTGATGTTCGGTTTCTCTTATAACTTCTGATTTTAAGGGAGCTTGCAAGCTCCCGCCTTTCCCTATACGGCCCGTACATTTAAAAGTGCGGGCTTTTTTGTCGTGTGACGAGTTTTGGTGCATAATGTGACAATTTAATGCCCGTCGGCATTGCTCCGGTGATATATCTTTGCGTTGTCAAATATACCCTGATCTGAATAGACATGAACATAAAATCTTTTCACATGAATATCACAGCCAAAATTCTGACTATTTCCTTTGCTTCGGCATGTTTCCTGCCGGCTTATTCAGCCGATGCACCCGGAGCGCTTGATCCGGCATCGGTGGTGGAGTCTTGGAGCGATTACACCGCATCGCCAAAGATCATCGACATCAACTTCAGCGACGAGAGCTGGCCGGCGACATGGGCCGGAGAGACCGGCCGCGACTGTCCTTCATATGACGACGGAGGATATGTCAATGCGATTCTCGATGTTGTGGCAAACGGCGGCGGCTCGGTCAAATATCCGGTGCTGTTCCACAACTGCACCTTTGCCAACCGCAAAAGCTACAATGGCTATGGCGGCACGACGGCCGCTTTTGCAAAGGCATATTATCTCAATGCGTCGGTGAGCAACTATAATGACTGGAAACAAAACGGTCACAAGGTCTATCTCGAAGATAACATAAGACTTAATTCAAAAGGTGTGCCCGAATATGGCGAAGCCGGCTTCGTGCAGATGTGTCGCGACGCGGCCAAAGAGATTGACGGCCGTCAGACTTCCATGCACGGATGGATGGAGATCGACCATATCCCCTATGTCGACCGTGTGCAGTGGTCCTGGTCGTCGACAGCTTGGGGACGTGGCATAAAGTGTGATGTCCGCATCGGTGACGGCGACTGGACTCCCCTTGTCTGGATGGCGTCCGAGCGCCAGAAAAACGGTTATACAGTCTACAGCGATCAGGGCTATTTCATGGAAAACGTCATCGACGCTCACGATGTCTCGCTCAGATGGAGAGTGTGGGACGGCGACGACCTCGAAAACCCTGTTCAGCCCGGATTGCCCAACGCTTCCCGCTATCCGGTCAATCCTATGGCCATGCAACAGGCGCCACGAGTACACAAGATCAAGATTTTCGGTGAGGAGTTGTCGCAGAGCGATGCTGACTATGCCCGCAAAAATCCTATTGGAGATGTCGGAGAGCTGACGGACCTCGGCGGATTGCTCCCCTCCGAACCCGATAAGGCTCCTGATGCTGACGCTCCATTGACGTTGCTCTATGTCAACCCTGACGGTTCGGGTGACTATACTACGGTTCAGGCGGCAATCGACGCGGTGCCGGCCGGCAACCGCGGCATAATCTACATTTCCCCCGGCACATATGACGAAAATATTTATGCCGGACGCAAAGGCGATGCCCCGAGATTTATAAGCCTGATCGGTGAGGATGCATCCACGACGGTGCTTGAGTCATCGGTGAGCCGTGGAGCCGGAAATGAGTCAAACACTTATCTCGACTGTGCGGCGCTCAATGTCTTTGTAGACAGATTTTATGCCGAAAACCTGACGATTGTCAACACTTCAGGAGATGTCGGTCAGGCAGAGGCTCTCTATACAGCCGGCGACGCACATGTGTTCAAGAACTGTATCATCCGCGGCTTTCAGGACACTTATAAGGCTAATGTCGGTGCCAGGGGCTATTTCATCGGTTGCCTAATTGAAGGCTGCACTGATTTTATCTATGACGGAGGTCTCGAATGGTTTGACGATTGCGAGATACGCTGCCTCAAGGCCAAGGGTGGTTATGTCACCGCACCGGCTACATCGGGTAGCCCGATGTCGAAGGTGCTCAATCCGGAGTTGTCGCAGGATGCCTTCTATCCAGGCCTGTTTTTCCGCAATTGCCGTGTGACAGCCGAGAGCGGCACGGCCAACGGCAGCTATACGCTCGGCCGTCCATGGGGCGAAAAGTCAGGAGCTATGTTTATAGGATGTACACTCGGCAATCACATCTCTGCAAGCGGCTGGACCGACTGGTCGGGACGCGGAGCGACGTCTTCTTTCTATGAATACAGCAGTCTCTCACCGGACGGCAAACCGGCCGATGTGTCGCGTCGCGCGTCATTCTCCCATCAGGCTTCGCAGGCCGAGGTTGAGGCATATATGTCGCCCGAATTCATGTTTGACCATGCATCGGATGTGCCTTTTGACTATGCCCGCATACTCAATAGTGCCACACTGCCTATGAATTTCAGCATCGACGGTTCTCTGATCAGATGGGAGGCCGACGACCTCGCAGCTGCCTATCTTGTATATAAATCAGGCAATTTTGTCGGATTGGTTGACTCTCCGGAATATCGGACAGATGGAGATACCGATGGATACTCCGTGCGGACAGTGTCGCGCTATGGCGTGATGTCGCCTGCTGTCGCAGCCCGTGAGGCCTCACGCCTTAAGGCTTTTGCTACAGCCGAGGGTTTCGGTAAATATGCCACTGGCGGACGCGGCGGCAAGGTTGTCAAAGTGACGTCTCTCGCCGACGACGGCTCGCAGGGCACCCTGCGCAGCGCCTTTGAGCAGTATCCCGGAGAACCCATCACCATAGTCTTTGAGGTCAGCGGAGACATAGCCCTTAGCCGCGAGTTGCGTGTCAGCAGGTCTGACTGGACTCTTGCCGGTCAGACAGCTCCGGGCGACGGCATTGTGATCACGAGAAACAAAGTCAATTTCGGAGGATCCCAGAATTTCATTGTCCGTAATGTACGTTTCCGCATCGGCCAGAAGAACGTGTCGGGTCAGATTCAGGCTGAGAATGCCTGTGCGGCTGAAAACTGTTCGAACTATATCTTCGACCACTGTTCGTTCGGCTGGTCTGTCGAGGAGAACATGAACACGGCCGACTGTCACTTCATCACCGTCCAGTACTGCATGATCCATGAAGGTCTCTACAATGCCGGACACAGCAAGGGCGCCCGCGGATATGGTTGCCAGTGGGGCGGTTCGCCGGCGACATATCATCATAATCTTCTTGCCCACAACAATTCGCGTTCGGCGCGTCTCAACGGTGCCAGAGGTGAGGATTATGTAGTGTTTATGGAGTATGCCAATAACGTCAACTTCAATTATGGCGGTTCAGGTGGCTGCTACGGAGGTGAAAACACAGCAGACATCGCCGAGTATAACGGACTCAATTCGGCTCATGAATGTAACTTCATGAACAATTATTACCGTCCGGGTTCGGCATCAAGCAAAACAAGCGCGGTGTTTGTCAATTCGAGCTATGCACGCGACGGCGCGACATCGTGGGCTCCCGCTCAATGGTATGTGGCAGGCAACGTTGCCCATGGCATCGCGTCGGTGACAGACGATAACAGCAAAGGTGTCACAGCCGAGGGATATCGTGCCTCTCAGGTTCTTGTCGACAGCCGCATTGTACCCGATAAGCCATATTACCGATATACGCTTGCTGGCACTGTCGGCAATTATCGCCCGTCAGATTATATGCTCGAAGACATAGAGAGCGCTGATAATGCCTATGCATCTGTTATAGCAAAGGCCGGTTGCATCAGGCGCGACCGTGTCGAGAGCCGTGTGGCGGCTGAAGCGCGTGACGGTGTGACCACATATGGCGGAAAAACCAAGGGCGCAAAATCAGGAATTATCGACACCGAGACTGATGCCGAGGGCTTCTTCGAGTGGCCGACAGACTATACGGTCAGTGTTGACAGCGACGGCGACGGCATGCCCGACGAGTGGGAGCGCAGTGTCGGTCTTGATGCATCGGTGGCCGACAACAACCGTTTGAATGCCGATGGTTATACTGCGCTCGAAGTCTGGCTCGCGTCGCTTATGGGCGAGACGCTGTCGTCAGATTTTTCATCTGCTTCTGTCTCTGACGTCGTTGTCACGACTGCCGGGATGAGCTATGACCGTGCGACGTCAATGCTTACCGTGGCAGGCTTGGCCTCTCAAGGACGACTGACGGTCTATACGACCGATGGTCGCGTTGCGGCGGTCAAAACTGTGGCAGATGGACAGATTTCGTTGTCTATGCTCTCTGAAGGGCTTTATATCGTAAGCCTCGAAGGGCCTGCGGTTGCCCCGCGTGTGTTGCGCATCGTGAGATAATATCAGAGCTTTCACACAGGAAATATCATATCACAGACGGCCGTTGCAGAAACGATTAGCAGCGGCCGTCTGTGTGTCTTAGAGCCTGTCTCGGGAATTGGAATGTTTATGATACTTATTAATAACCATCGCCTCGCCCTTTCGTTAACATTTCTTGTAAAACAGGCTCTAAAACAAAGCGTAGCGGCAATGCGTTTCTATTAAACACATAATATAAAATTTATATAAATAATGTGTAGTTGATTTTTTTTGACTACATTTGTCGCTCGAAAATAAAAACCAACGGATACTATGTTGAAAAATCTCGTAATAGTCGAATCTCCGGCCAAAGCCAAAACCATCGAAAAATTTCTCGGGAAAGATTATAAGGTCATGTCAAGTTATGGCCATATAAGAGACCTCAAGAAGAAAAATTTCAGCATTGATATCGACAACGGCTTTACTCCAATATATGAAATTCCTGACGATAAGAAACAGTTGGTCAGTGAATTGAAAAAAGCAGCATCCCAGTCGGAAACCGTGTGGCTCGCATCCGATGAGGACCGCGAGGGAGAGGCTATCGCCTGGCATCTCTATGAGGTGCTTGGACTGCAGCCTGAAAACACACGTCGAATAGTTTTTCATGAAATCACCAAAAACGCCATACTCAACGCCATCGCCAATCCGCGGTCTATCGACCTCAACCGTGTTGATGCGCAGCAGGCGCGTCGTGTACTCGACCGTATCGTAGGTTTTGAGTTGTCGCCTGTGCTTTGGAAGAAAATCAAGCCGGCTCTTTCGGCCGGACGTGTGCAGTCGGTAGCGGTGAGATTGATTGTTGAACGCGAGAACGAGATCAAAAACTTTGTCAGTGAACCTTATTTCCGTGTGACAGGCGTTTTCAGTGACGAAGCCGGTCATAACATCAAGTCTGAGCTCAGTCGCCGTCTCGGTGATATGGCTGCGGCAAGACAGTTTCTCGAAGACTGCAAGGACGCGGAGTTCAAGGTCGGTGACATCAACGTGCGGCCTCTTAAAAAGAGTCCCGCACCTCCATTCACTACGTCAACTCTTCAACAGGAAGCTTCGCGCAAACTCGGTTTCACCGTCTCTCAGACCATGATGGTCGCACAGCGTCTCTACGAAGCAGGACATATCACCTATATGCGTACAGACTCTGTCAACCTTTCAAACGAGGCGATTGCTGCCATATCGTCTGAAATAAACGACAACATCGGAGCCGAATATCTCAAGGTGCGCCGCTATCACACAAGTTCGAAGGGCGCGCAGGAAGCACACGAGGCTATACGTCCCACATATATCAACCACGCCACGATCGAAGGCAACGCCCAGGAAAAACGACTCTATTCTCTGATCTGGAAGCGAACCATAGCTTCGCAGATGGCGGATGCCGAAGTTGAAAAGACAAGCATCGACATTCAACCGTCAACACGTCAGGAACATTTTGTCGCTAACGGTGAGACAATCAAGTTTGATGGCTTCCTGCGTGTCTATATTGAGAGTCGCGATGACGAAGAGGCCGAAGAAGGTCTGCTGACACTGCCTAAGGTCACCCGTGACCAGATTCTGTCGCCTGTGGAGATTACGGCCACAGAACGATTCACACAGCAACCTCCTAGATACACCGAGGCTTCGTTGGTGAAGAAGATGGAAGAACTTGGCATCGGACGTCCGTCGACCTATGCCCCGACAATATCGACGATACAGCAGCGCGAATATGTTGAGAAAGGCGAAAAAGAGGGTGTGAGCCGCTCGTTTGACACATTGATTCTGAAGGCCGGAAGGATAGCGGAGAAAGTCAAGACCGAGAACGTCGGCTCGGAGAAAGGGAAACTGATTCCTACCGATATAGGCATTGTGGTCAATACTTTCCTCACCGAATTTTTCCCCGACATACTCGATTATAATTTTACCGCACGTGTTGAAGAGAAGTTTGACGATATCGCTGAAGGCAAACTGCCGTGGACCAAGGAGATGAGCGATTTTTATGAAATGTTCCATCCCGAGGTCGACAAAGCCTTGAACATTAAACTCGAACACAAGGTCGGTGAACGTCAGCTCGGTGTAGATCCGTCTTCAGGCAAGCCTGTCAGTGTCAAGATCGGACGATTTGGGCCGCTTGTCCAGATTGGCACAGGCGAAGGTGACGAGAAACCGCAGTTTGCCTCATTGCTCAAAGGACAGTCTGTATCGACCATCACGCTCGACGAGGCTTTGCGGTTGTTTGAATTCCCCCGCAATCTCGGTGAATACGAAGGTGGAGAAGTGACTGTGGCAATCGGTCGATTTGGTCCATATGTACGCCATCAGGGCAAATTCATATCAATCCCCAAGGATTATGCTCCTGCGGCTCTGACGCTTGAGGAGGCGATAGCATTGATCGATGCCAAGCGTGAAGCCGATGAAAAGAAGGTTGTCAAGACATTTGATCAGGATGCAGACCTGCGGATTTTGAATGGCCGTTATGGTGTCTATATCGCATATAAGAAAGACAATTTCAAAATCCCCAAGACTGTCACAGACCCGGCTTCGCTGACATTTGAAGAAGCCATGGAGATTGTCAACAGTCAGGAAGCGCGCCCCAAGAAGACAAGGGCTGCTGCCTCCCGCAAAAAGGCCAAGAGCTGATTTTCATTTAACTATTAATTTTCATAATGGCAAAACCATTGCATTCAAAACCGGGTGCCGAACGCTCTGCGTTCCGCCCCGACATCATACTCGATTTTTCGCCTTCGGCCGAGAGCCGTCTGCTTGACTTTCTGTATGAGGCTATGCCCGACCGCAAGCGTACGACAGTCAAAGACTACCTCAAATATCGTCAGGTGATGGTCAACGGCTGTATCACCACCCAGTTTGACCAGCCTCTAAAGGCCGGTGACAGCGTCAAGGTCAACACTTCGCGCGAGTTTCAGACACTGCGCAATCCTCGTCTGTCGATTGTCTACGAAGATGACGACGTGATCGTTGTCAACAAAGGATATGGACTGCTGTCGGTCAGCACCGAACGCATTCGCACGGGCACAGCCTATTCGATCTTGCGTGACTATCTCAAACGTGTCGATCCCCGCAACAAACTCTTCATAGTCCATCGTCTTGACCAGCACACATCGGGGCTTATGATGTTTGCCAAAAACGAAAAGGCCAAGCTCGCAATGCAGCACAATTGGAACAATATGGTGCTCGAACGCCGCTACGTGGCTGTCGTGGAGGGTAAACTCGATGAACCGGAAGGCGAGATCCGCAGCTATCTTGCCGAAAATGCCCAGCATCAGGTCTATTCGACAGATGATCCTGAAGCCGGACAGCTTGCCGTCACCCGCTATCGCACTCTGCGTTCGGCCAATGGTTATACGCTCGTGGAGCTTCAGCTCGCCACCGGACGCAAGAACCAGATACGCGTCCATATGAAGGATTTGGGTCATCCGATTGCGGGCGACCGCAAATATGGAGCTCACACATCTCCGATCCACCGTCTGGCGCTTCACGCGATGACTTTGCGCTTCGCACATCCTGTGACACGTGTCGATATGAATTTCTCCACGCCTGTTCCGGTGCCGTTTGCGCGTATGGTCAGGTGAACAATCCCGCCCGGCGATGCGTTACTCTTACAAAGTGAATGTAAGCCGGAAGGGGCGACAGTCAGGGATAGAAATCTCCGTTAAGTTGCGGATGAAAGTGCCGCAGACGTCTGCCAGTTGATCATTACTCCGGCAGATGCTTAGTTAAATATACGTTTCCGCTCACGCGGAACGCACAACCGACCCGGTGAGGCATGCGCAGCCTCACCGGGT